>CAYYAY010000047.1:0-44710 GCA_964470155.1 uncultured Lamprocystis sp.
GTCCGCAGGTCTGACCGGTCGCCCCGCTCAGCCAGTCGCAATAGGCTTGGGCATCCTTCCAACTGATGCAGACCACCGGGTGGCGATCGTCCTGGTCTAAGTAGGGGTTGCGCCAGCTCGCGTCCTTCCTTTTGCCCCAGTTCCCTTTGTCCCGCACCCAGGCACCCTCCCCCCGCTCCGCCTCCGTGCGGTAGCCGGTCGATTCGCAGAACCGTCGAAACTCCCCGACCGTGACCGGATACTTGCCGACCGCGTAGTGGCTCAAGGTCACGTCATGGACCGGCCGCTCGTCGTCGCCACCGACGCCCGCGGGGCTGCCCATGCGGAAGGTGCCGCCGGGGAGCCAGATCATCTCCGGACCCTGTGGGTCTCGGAAGACGCAGGGCCTTAGCGGCACCTGCTCCAACAGGTTGACGACGAAACCCGCGAGGGTCTCGGCACCGGCGGCGGCCAATTGAGCCTCATTGCCGGTGGGCCGCGTGGAGACGGTACCGACGCAGCCGCGCACCGCGGCCCAATCGACACCGTCCTCATGACAGAGCGCAATCACCCCCGAACGGTCTATCTCACAGGCACCCCAATCGTAAGAAAAACCTTGTCGAGCCGCCGCGGACTCGCTCTGCACGGACGATGCGAAGGTGCGATCCAATAAGACGCCGGTCCGCGCAACGGCGCCGGTGATCATCTCGCTGCTCAACGCAAGCCAGCGCGTCAGGCGCGGTGCTGGACTCAAGGAGCTAAACGTGAATGCGTTCGGTTGCTCCGCGGTGATGCCAAGCCCGGTTCGGGTGCTGAAGGCCGACACGAGCAGCACCTCGCGGGGTCCGACAGCGGGTTCATTGCGAAATATGGCAAGGCCAACCGAGACAACGGCACCAGGCTGGATCTCATGCAGCAAACCGCGTAACGCGTTGGCACTGTCGCGACCCTGGCCTTGCGACGAGCGATAAAGAACAACCTGAGAAACCAGGAAGCTGCCGAGGTCATGGCAGATCTGCCCCGCCGCATCAAACGCATCCGC
Organism: uncultured Lamprocystis sp.; assembly: GCA_964470155.1. GTDB lineage: Bacteria > Pseudomonadota > Gammaproteobacteria > Chromatiales > Chromatiaceae > Thiodictyon. The sequence goes on from CAYYAY010000047.1 coordinate 1,022, forward strand.
GACCCGCCCGTACCGTGCGGCGTACAGATGCAGCAAGGCATCGCAAACCAGGTCCGATTCAGCGATCAGGAGCAGATCGCACGCGGCAGCCCGCGGTGGTGAATCGATCCAGTCGGAGAGCCGCTTCGCCTCAGGGCCGAAGCGCCCACCCAGCCGACGGAGTACCTGAAGTCGAATGCGGGCGAAGGGCTTGAAACGGGGCCCGGCACCGTCACCGGCGGTGGCGGGCAGGGCCGGGTCCAGATAGCGCGCGAGGAAGTCGTAAGGCGCACCAAGTTGGCTGCGCACGGCGTCGCTGACGCGCCGGAGGTTGGTCTGGATCTCGTCGGGGTGCAAGGTGTCGATGAGCAGTTGCCGCACGCCGACCGGATAATCGTAGACGGTCTCCAGCGGCTGCGGAGATGCACTTGGTTGTTCCTCGGTACGCTGCAAGAACCCGCCCAGCAACAGTTCGGCCAGATAGGCTGGATTCTGATCGGCACAGCAAGTCTGCTGCACCAGGCGCACGACCGGCAGCGTCAATGGCATCGCGGCGCAAGTCCGCGCCAGTTCACGCGCCGGCGCCGAGGCGCCGGCCATGAAGCGCTGCAGCCGCTCGCGGGGTCCCGGCGGCTCGGGGTGCCGGATGGGACGCCGACGCAGCAGCGGCGTGCGGGGGAATTGGGCACCGGGCACCCAGGCCCCGGCTCGCCCCGAGAGCAGACGCGACCAGGCGGCTAAGCTCACCGCGTCCGGCGTGATCACGGGCAGGGTCAAAATGCCGGGAGCGGCCTTGCCTCGGCCTGGGATCAGTTCGGGAATCAGGCGCACCTTTTCATCGGGTGAGCCGCGAGGGTCGCCGCGCAGTCGGGTCAGCAAGGCTTCGCCCAGGGCGGTGCGACGCCATTGGATTTGGGGCAGCAGTTGCAGCAGCGCAACCGGTTGCCGCCGCTCCCAGTCCGCCAGGGCGTCAAGGTGCCAGGGCGCGCGGTCGGCATGAGGACTGAAGCCCCGCCGCCAGGCAGGATCGCTGAAGTCACTGAGCACCAGCACGGCGCGGCGGCCCTGGGGGTCGTGCAGGATGCCCGGCGGACGGGGGCTACCACCGTGCAGACCGGGCCAGAGCCGGGTCGTATGGTCCGCGTCAGCGCCGATACGCCAGATGCGCAGATCTCGAAAAGCCCCGTGACGGGCGAATAGGCGCGCCAACTCATGCAGTAACGGCTCCCAGAGGATAAAGACCGGGAGGGCGTCGACGACCAACGCCAGCTCGAGGCGCCGTTCCGGGATACCGCGCAGCACCGGTATCGGTAGGCCCAGCTCGGCAAAATTGTGGACCGTAGCGGCCTCGTCGATGAAGCGGCGGGTGCGTGATGGGACGCGCTGGCGTAACGGACGCAGCGCCCGGCCAATGCCCAGCGGGTCGGCAAGCAGACGCGGACGCGCCACGCGGATGGTCTGCGACCCCGTCCCTTGCGATGCCCCGGCGCCGGGACGTGCCGGCTCGCGGATGTGGACCGACCCAGTGCTCTGGTCGGGCGGCAGGTGCCGGAGCCTGGTCATTGCGTGATGGTCCGGTCTAGGCGCTTGGGTAAGACCGGCGTCGACCTTGGGTTGTGCCGTTTGTAATGCCTCATCCACAGCACCCGAATCGGCCGCACGCGGCCCGGCCATCAGGGAGCGCGGAGTCAGGTAGCGGGCGAGCCACAGCGCATCGGCCAGTTCCCGGCCCGACGGCGGGTGCTCGTCGCAGTAGACGCCCTGCGCGTAGATCGCGTCGATCAGGGCGCCGAGACGGCTCATCTCAGTCCCCGGAGAGGGGCGCAAAAAGGGTTGCCAGGATGCCCTCGTCGTCGGCCCCGATCAGTTGGGTCAGGTCCACACCACTCATGGTGAGCGAGACGGCGTTGAGCAGTTGATCCGTTGCCAACTCCCGGTGCTCGGTATCGCGACGGCGCAGAAATGCCCCGATCAGCGTGTCGACATCTGGTTTGATGGCGGCCCAGGCACGCTCGACTGACGCGCAATCGGCGGTATCCGCACCGCGGCGCACCGGAAACAGGTGGGCGCGTACAATCTTGCGCAGTTTATCTTCATCCGGAGGCTCCACGCGTAGTTGCAGGCAGCGACGCAGAAATGCCGGCGGAAACTCGCGCTCGCCGTTGCTGGTCATAACGACCAGCGGAAACTCCAGGCAGGGCACCTCGCCGTCTTTGACTGTCAAGGTGCCAGCCTCCTTACCCCAAGCACGGACCTCGACCTGGGGCTGGCGCTGCTTGAGGCGCACGAGTTCGGGGATCTCGAAGCGCCCCTCTTCGAAGACATGCAGCAGGTCGTTGGGCAGGTCGATGTCACTCTTGTCGATCTCATCGATCAGCAGCACGCGCGGAAAGTAACGGGCCTGGCCGCCGCGCTCACCGGCAGGGTTGGCGAAGAAGGCGGTACCGAGTGGGCCCAGGGTCAGGTATTGGCCAATGTCCTTGACCTCGGCGGCAACCGCACCGGGGGGCGTCGACTCCGCAGCAGCACGCGGGACCCTCGGCTGCGGCTCCAAGTGGGCATCCTGGAGCCGCGCGACGGCGTCGTATTGGTAGAGGCCATCCTGCAGGGTGCTGCGGCTGGTGATGGACCAACGCAGCACCGGACCAAGGCCGAGCTCGCGCGCGACGGCGTAAACGAGCGTGGTCTTGCCGGTGCCGGGTTTGCCGGTAACGAGCAACGGGCGACGCAGATAGAGTGCGGCATTGATCCGCTCAACGTCAGTGCGATCCGGCAGGAAGCTGCTTGCACGCTCGCGATCCAAGTCGTCGAAGCGGCGCCATGGCGGCGGTTCCGGAAGATACTGGAGGCGCTCGAGGTTTAAGGCGAGGTCGACCCGGTCGGCGTCGGTGCCGTCGAAGATGTACCAGGAGGCTTGTTCGTTCGTGACCATGGCAGCGCCTAGCCCATCAGGGCGTTATCGTAGTCGGGTTGGTCGAAGATCGGGCGGTTCGGATCCTCCCAGAGCAGGGAGAAACCACCTGGATACGCGCCCGCGTGCGCGGCCGCGTGGCAGCGGTACTGGTACAGCGCCCGCGGTAAGGCGTGCAGCACCCGCTCGGCTTGCCTGCAAACCAGGTTCTTTTTCAGTGCTTTGAGCCCGGCCATGGTCGGCGCCTGGCGGCGCGGCCACAGGAGAATCGGCACACCGATGTCCAGCAATGCGGCCAGTTCGGGGCGTTGAATCGGCCCCGAGCACCCGAGCGCGAGCGCGCGCCGACCGGGGTCCGGGTCACGCAGATGCAGCAATGCGGCGCACTGCATCTCATGCCTGGCCTGTACCTTGAGCCAACTCAGGCCAGGGGGCTTGGAGTCTTGAGTCAGGCAGTCGGCATTGTCATGCCAGAACGTCCGTGCGTCCGTACCGCCGCGACTGTTGACCAAGAGCGGTTCGAACCAGCGCTCCCAACAGCGCAGGACCAAAGGGAACTCGACGGCGAGGTCGCCGGGGGTGAGTCGATCGGTCGGTGGGCGCTCGCCGGGGCGGAACAACGCCCGCTCCAGCGTATCGACAAAGGCTTCGTCGGCTAATAGTGGGAACGGCAGCAGCACCTCGATCTGAGGTTTGCATGGGGTCCGGCTCGGCAAGGCGCGAACAGCAGCGAGGATTCGGGCTACGATATCCTCATGGGTACGCAGACCAGGGCGAGGATCGCAGGCGTCTCTCGGTTCGCCGTACTCGTCGATGTAGTCCCAGGCCACACTGTAGCTGCCTGGCGGGGCAGCGAGGTCCGGCGCGACCTGAACCATCAGGAAACTCTGCGGCGGCGCTGTGGCTGGTCGTTCCACGACTGCCGCGGCATCCTTCACATGGGTCGCGGCGATCGCCCCCCGCTCGATCAGCCAACTGCTCGTGTCAGCAAGCCAGCGCTCTAATACCTCAGGATGACTTAGATCCTTGGACAGGTGTGCAACGAAGCTCATCAAAGGAAGCTTCAGGCGATTGCCGGCGAAATAGTACCGGCCCGGATCAATCAATTCGCCGAGGACCTGATGCAGACTGTCGATCGGGGTCAGTAATGGCAATAGGTCTGAGTCCGCAAGCGACCGACAGTAGGCGTAGCCGACAGCGGCCAGATCACGGCCAACGCCGAGTGCACCAAGCGCCGCGTTCAACGACTGTAACACCTCGGGCGGATAGCCGGTAACGACCGCGTAGCGGACTGGGATTGCAACCTGCGCAACCAGGAAAGGCTCGTCTTGGCCCCCATCGCCAGTGGGCTCCGGAGCGGCCTCGCCGGGACAATACTGTTGGGCAACCTGCGCAATGCGCCACTTGAGCCATCGCAGTAATTTGTCGGAATAGATATGCCCCTGGTCATCGACGAGTGGTTCGGGGCTGCTATGCAGGCGCCAGTAATCCGATTCCGTGAGGGCTTCGCACAAGCAGTGGGTAAAGATGCCGCCATCGAGGCCATCCACCTCTTTGCCGCGAACGAGGGTCTTGGTGGAGACCAGGATGCGCAATTTATCGTAGCGTTTCGGCTGCCAGACCTCGGTGACGCCCTGGGCATAGCAGGTATCGAGAATCAGGAGCTTGGCGGCGGCGCAGCAGTCATCTTTGAGCAAGCCGATCAATCGCGACGAGCGCAAGCTCTCGGTGTACCTGCCGCCGCGCGCGAGCACCATCTCCAGCTCGCCGTCGCGGAATAGTGAATGACCGCTGAAATAGAACAGGAAGTGATCCTCCTCGGCGCAGTCGCGCACGGCGTCCTTGACGGCATCAATGATCTGCCCCTCGGTACGGCAGTCCGGACCGACGACGGTGACCTTGTAGCCGTGATGCTCCAAGGCGTTGCGGATCTTGCGTACATCGCAAGGGCTCAGGCCGTGCCTGTCCGCGCCACTGTCGTCATAATTGCAACACCAGCGTAGCGAGTGGTCGTCGTTACGCCCGAGGAGGAGGGCTTTGCGCGGCACGGCTGGTCTCGGAGTCCCGGCGTAGTGATTGTCGCTTCAATCTTCAATCTTCGAGCTTGAAGCGCACGACCAAGTCGTTGCCCTTCTTCATGCGTGCCTCAAGCTCTGCCTTGAATTGCGGCCCGGGCTCGACCAAGACCGGCTTCCTGGTCAACCGTCGCGTCTTCCCCCCGTTCGCATCGGTGAACACCTCAAACTCATCAAGCAGTGCGACCTTGGGCTCATGCGCACGGTCCTTTAGGAACTGCGAGAGGGCGAAGATGATGGCCACAACCGATGCCCCAAGAACGCCGATCGTCTGCGGGTCCAGGGAAACCTGGATGACGATGCCCCAGTCCTTGTCCCGGACGCCTTCGCCCTCGTCAGGCATGGGTCCCTCGGCCAATTCGATTCCAGCGGGGACCCCGACCCCCTGACCCTTCAGTAGGTCGCGTAGCGACCTCGGCAGCTGGAGTTGCATCTCCGGGGCAAGGGCGAGGTAGACAGTCTGGTGCATCGAGCGTCTCTCATCGTGCTGTTTTCTATCAGATAGGCGTCGCAGAGCATAACACACCATGGCTGATGTTGGCGGCTTCGGGAAGACGGGCAAGGCTGGCCTCGAATTCCTATACGAGCGTCAGGGTTTGGGAGTGTCTGCGCGCTCGGGGTTGCGGCGCTTCGCGAAATGCTGTTGCGTGCTCACACCAGGTATTCGGTGTCGATGCTGTGATAACCCCGCTGCCGCCGTCGCTTCGCGATCGCCGCCAGCCGCGCCAACCCCTCCTCCCGCGTCGCCACCCAGGCCGTCCGCATCCGGCCGCGCCGTGAGCCAAGCCCGCCCCAGGCGGTGACCACCGACCAGCCGCCGAGCAGGTCCTCGACCAGATCGGCCTGGTAGGGCTTTGACAATCTTCGGAACGATTATGGAAAGCTTTCGATAATCGTTCCGATGATTGTCAGACCCCGTCCTTGACCAGATCAGCATGGTAGTACCGGAACTTCTCGGGGTTGCTCCAGCGCCACATGCTGGACTCTCCAAGAAGTTCCCCTTGTCGCATTGCCTGTCCGGCGATGACTTACCGCGGGGCTGCGGACGTCAGCGAGGGTCTCTGTCGTACTTGCTCTTTCCGGCACGGAACTCTATATTAAGAGTAATACGAAGATAACCCCATTAGTAGAGCGCGTAAGATGAGTGCACTTCCCCATTCCCAGACCAGTTTCGATCCGGAGCAGCTATCCAGCGCCGCCCTGCAGGCCTTCTTCAACCTTTCCGCGCGTTGGGGGCTCGCGGCCGCCCAAGAGCGGATTCTGCTCGGGAGTCCGCCCGAGTCGACCTTCTTCAAGTGGAAGGCGGAGCGGACCGCCCGGCGGCTGGGACGGGACGCGCTGGAGCGCATCAGCTATCTGTTGGGCATCGCCAAGGCGTTGAATATCCTCTTGCCCTCCCCGCGCGCGGCCGACGATTGGGTGAAGAAGCCCAATGCGGCACCGCTATTTCATGGGCGCTCTGCGCTTGACCGGATGCTCGGTGGCAGCCTGGTCGATCTAGCGGATGTGCGGCGGTATCTCGATGCCCAGCGGGGACTCTAGTCCGCATCGCCCGCCAGTCTCCGAGTTGGACTGGGAGCACCAGTACCGCATCGTCTCCTCCGAGTTTCCGCCCATCAACTTCTTCGAGACTTTGGTGGAGCCGGGGTTGATGGAGGAGCTGTTCTATATCGAAGGGTTGACCAACGACCGACTACGAGACGAGGCAGGGGATATCGCACTGGTCGATCCCGAGGACCGTGTCAGCGGTCCCGGGTCGTCGCCCGTGATGGCTGCGTTCACACACGTCGGCGCGGAAAGCCGATTCAGCGACGGCCGCTTCGGCGTTTACTACGCGGCCAAGAGCCTGAGAACGGCCATCGAAGAGACGAAGTTTCACCGTGCCAGGTTTCTTGGCTACACCCAGGAAGATGCCGGGGAGATCGATCTGCGGGTGTACGTGGGAGAGGTGGCGAAACCCTTGCACGATGTCCGTGGAGCCGAGTACGGCCATCTGCATGACCCGGACGATTGGGGGCCGTCGCAGGCCTTCGGTACGGAGATGCGCGCGGCGCGGTCTTGGGGGGTTGTCTATGGCTCGGTGAGGGATCCTGGAGGCGAGTGCATTGCCGCGCTACGACCGCCGGCGGTCACCATCCCCCGCCAGGGTCCTCACCTTTCCTACGTCTGGGATGGCACTCGGATCGTCCGGGTGTACCAGAAGACGCTCATCCAGTAATCAAGACGGCAACCCCTGCCACGACGGCGATCATCTCCCGATGCTGTCGACGGCGCTTGGCGATTCCTTCGGTCTGCGCCAGACCGTCCTCATCGGACGGCACGGCCGTCGAGCGCCTGCCCTGCGCGAGCCGAGTCCGTCCCAGACCGTGATCAGGGTCCAGGCACCGAACAGGTCCTCGGTCAGCCACGCTCAGGCACGCGGCGACTTCGTCTACGGTGATGTCCGGGTTCGCGAGCAGGGTCTTGGCCATCTCTAGCCCGACTTCGACTATTCGACCCAGGATTCCGCTATTTTTGGGCCATGTTGGCTCTTGATGGGGTACGACAACGATTCCTTAATTATCGGGCCACAAGGCTTCCCGGCGTTTATGACCAGAGATCGTAGACTAGTTCCGGCGGGGGCTTGTCCACGTCCAGATCATAGCGCCCGAACCGGTGAATATGTGGGGTCAGGTATGGACTGAGTGCGGCGACCAGCCCGGGCTCCAGTGGATAGCCCTCGCGTTGCAGGTCGTGCAGGACGCGGCTGAGCGAGAAGACATTGTGAAAGATTAGGCAGTTGGCGACCAAGTGGTTGTACTTGATGAACTTGATGAACTTGATGAACTTGCGCTGCTCGTCGCGGTCGTTGGTCGTGATCGTCCGGTCGCCGCCGAAAGCCACCCACTGCGTGAACCCGTTGAAGGACTCGCTCTTGTTGGTCGCCGCCCGGATCAGCGTGCGCAGCTCGGTGTGGCCGATATAGTTGAGCAGAAACTCCGTCCGGATGACCCGACCGAGCTCTCGAAACGCCTGGTAGAGCCGGTTTTTTCGGCTGTAGGTGCCCAGTTTGCGCAACAGGGTCGAGGCGGTGATCCGGCCGGCCTTGATGGAGAGCACGACCCGCAGCATGTCGGGCAAATGGGTCTGGATCAGGGGCCAGTCGACCGTATCGGAGAACAGCGGATCAATATGATCGAAGACCGCATGTGGGTCTGGACGATACAGTTTCAGGTCTTTCCAGTTCCGAATTCAGCGCCTTCGGACTCAAGAAAGCCGAATCTTCGCCGTGCTGATACACTGTTTCATACCAAGAAACTGGTCTACGAAATCTCCGTGCCAAGCGTCCACCTTCGGGCAGACCGGAAGGACCGGGGGAACCGAAAGCGAAGGAATGCCCGTCCACGCCCCGACCCAAGGTAGCGAAAGTGACGCTGCGGCTTCGGGTAGAGAACAACAGCAAATTCGTTCGTGGGAAGGGCAAGGTCCGGGAGGAGATCGAGCGGTATGTGCTCAGCCGCTTCGCCATGCAGAAGGCCGACCAGAAGGGTTGTGAATACCTCCTATCGGTACCTTACACATCCGATGAGGAGCTGGATCGCACCATCTACGAGGAAATCTGCGCTGAAGCGGAGCGGTATGCGGACCTTCGGCATTGCTTCATCGAAGCTGACATCAGCTCGGCGGACGATCCGGAAAATAGCTGGTGAGGCTGAGGGGTTGAGCCTGTCGGGCAGTTCCGACCGTCGAGTCACATCGTTGTGGCCCAAAAATGAAGGAAATGAAGGAATCGTTGTCGTACCCCTTCAGGGGTTTCAGGATTCGCCTCAGGGTCACTGGCCAAGCGGGGCGGTTGGCGCCGGCTGGATGGGCGACGTCGGCCTTGGCTTAAACGAGACCCCAACCCTGCGCGTCGAGGATGTCCAGTCACGAATTTATCCGTGGCCGGCGGATACTGTTCCGACAGGTCGTGGCCGAAGGTTTCGGCGAAGGCGGTCGCGGGGGCGTCGGCGAGGTAGAGCACGCCGTACCTGTCGAGCGGATCGTTCCAGCGGGCAGCGGCACCGGTGCAGATGTGCAGGGCCGTCCCATAACGGCGATGGCCGATGCGGTACCAGACGGTGCCGGCCGCCAGGCGGCGCGACTTCAGCTTCCCATGACCGTCAACGGGCGGCGGGCCGACGGTCATCGCATCCCCGACGGCGCGCCGGCCGGGGCCGCCACCGGCTGGCTCATCGCGCCACCTGGATACCGAACTGGCGCGCCTTGCGCGCCACCAGGGCGCCGACCGCCGGGTCGCCAGTACGCAGAGCGGCGATCGGGGTCGCTCCCGGCACCGCGTCCAGGTCCCGATCCGGAGTCAGGAAGAAACGGACCTTGGCCGGTGCGCTTGCGGTGTCGAGCAGCGCCAGCACGGTGTCGAGTCCGGTGACGCTGCGGTTAGCGTCGGCATCGAACTGAAAGGCCGGATAGACCCCGTGCTCGCCCTGCGGCACCACCAGCAATTGTCAGGTGCTCACCAGCGTTGAACTGCGGGCGATCATGGGGCTCTGAGGGGGCGACCGAACCCGGCGCTAATACGACTCATCCTGGTGTATTTCGTAACAGCACAGGGCACAGCGGTTGGCTGAGCCCTGTGCTGACTTCGTGGCGGTGTGACGGACGACTACAGGCCGCTGCCCTTCAAGGCATAGGGAACGAGCGGGACCAGCATGATTGAAAGGGCCAGCCAAAGTGCCACGTTGGTCTTGGAACGGAGAGTTGCTTCGCTCATGGTCGTCACCTCAGGTCCTGCGTCATCCGGGATATCGAGGCCGCGCGCGGTGTGGGCATGGCTGCCGGCGCGGTCCTCTGGGGCTATAACAGTGCACAGGCGCTGCGCGCCCATGGCCCGGACCACGTCTTTGCGTCGATGGATCAGGTCGCACGCGAACTGAGTCCACGCCGCCGAACGAACCGGAGCGCTATGCCGACGAGGGGCCGCAGCACCTGGTCCGCTTCACCGACGGCTTCTGGCTGTCCGAGACCGCCTGCAGCCAGGCCCTATCAGGCGGTGTCAGGTTGTGCCGGGGTGCTGTGCACGCGCAGGCACCGACGCCATCGACATCGCCCGCCACCAAAATCCGTTCGGCCGCGATCAGGTCTTCGACCAGGTGGATGATCTTGGTGCCAGAGTCGAGCGGTGTGAACACGAACCCTGGTTTAACCCCTACACCCAGGGCGCTACACTCTTGAATAATCAGCCGAGCGAGTGCGGCCCCAGTATAGCCCTCCGACGTTTTATAACCGGATGTAGGGGCGGGTTTCAAACCCGCCCCTACACGAATGTCCGTCTGGATATCAGGTGCGAACGTTGGTCGGCGCCCCAGCCCGGTCCGTGGTCAGTAGAAGCGGACGATGTTGTTGATCAGCAGAACGTAAGCCGCGGCCAGTACCGCAAGCAAGACACCGTCGGTCAAGGCCACCAGCAGCGCCGCCCCGCCGGCGACAGCGGCGACGATTGCAAGCGGTGCCCACTTGGCCCAGCGCGCCCAGCGCTGCTGCCACGGCGAACGCCTTCGGGGCCGCGCCAGATCATTCGACGTTTGTTGCGGCAAGATACCGTCGACGATAAACGCGGCGATATCCGGCCATACTGGCTCGCCGATCCCGGCACCGTGACCGCCAGCGATAAAGCGGAAGTTGTGCACCTTTGGGGCAGCGGTCTCGGCGTTCGGGTTGTCGGCGGCCTCTTGAAACCCGTCAAAGCCGGCACCGCCGACACCGGCACCGTTCCAGCCGAGGCGCTCGAAGGCACCAGGCAAGCAGGCGACCACCCAATCCGCGGTTGCCACCAGGTTGAGCACGGAGCCCACCCGCCTGCCGAGGTCCCACCACGGGTAGTCGGTACGCACGACACTCCCGGCGAAGACGATGCGCTGAAAGGCGACCATCCGGCAATCCGCAAGCGCACCACGTGATCGACGGGCTCCTCCGGCGCCCGGTCCGGCGGCAGCACCGGCCGATCCATCTCGTCCAGCCAGTCGTCGATGTCGGCGTGCTTCATCGCCAGGTCGGCCAGCTGCGCCGGTGACTCGGTCAGCGCCCGCAGCAACAGCCGAGCGCGCTGCTCCGCCCGACGCTGCTTGTCCGGATCATCCGTGCTTTGGGCGTGCTGGACATGCAACAGGGCGATATGGTTGCTCTCCGGCACCTCGATGGACGTATAGCCCTCTCGAGGACCCAGATCGATCGCATCCGCCGGCGACACGTACTCATCCTTGGAACCCAACAGCAGCACGGTATGGGGCAGCTGCCCCGCCGCGCTCTGCCGCACGTGGCGCTCCACCTGCAACAGCTTGAGCCGGCTCTCGATCACGAAGGGTGCGCCACGCTTCAATTGTTGGATCAACGGCGGCGGTCCGCGCTTGAGTACCGGTGACCGACCGCAAAACCAGCGCGCCCATTGATTCAGAAAGAACAACGCCAGGGGTGCGACAAAACGCACCAGGGCCGGCGTGGCTGAGGAGATACTCCAGCCACGGGTGATGCCGGCGACCAGCACCAGGCGCTCCACCCGCGACGCCCAAGGCCGCGCCGCCGACTGATCCACTGTCCCGTCGGGCTCGGCGCGCGCACCACAGGCCGTCGCGTACAGGTTGCGGACCAGCAGGGTACCGGCGCTGAAACCAATGATGATCAGTCGCTCGAAGGGCTGGCTGTTCCAGCGCTCGTCCACCACCCGCAGCAGCCCTGCGACGAGGTCATTCGGGTCCGCAGTGGAGAATGTGCCCAGATCGAGATCCGGCACCAACAGTTCCCCGGCCTCTTCCTGCGGAAAGACCTCGCGAACGAGGTCACGGAACGAATCCGAGATCGCTCCGCCGGGTATGTTCAGCCCCCATCGGTGCACGGGATCCGACCAACCACGCACGATCAATACCGCGGTGCCGCGCGGCGCAGGGCTAGAATCGGTCGCAGGTGTGGAACCAGTGACTGAAGACATAGACTACGCTACGTGACTTGGACCTTGTTCGCCGTGAGTATAGGCCGGAAAACCGCATTGTTCCAGTGAGTGGGCTCTTTGCTCGCAGCACCCATGCCGTCTACGCGCGTTTGCGCTTCGTTTGCTCGGGCTGCGCTCGGTCAACCAGCCGACCGTCAGCGCGGCTACCCTGTAAAGCTGGGGCACCGCCTGCGGTATCCGCACCTGTTGCGCAGCGCGGCGCACCCGCTCAAAACGGGATGTCATCATCATAGAACGGCACCGGCTCCGCCTCAACGGGGGACACCGGGTCCCGCGCCGGCTCGCCTTGGCTCTTCGCGCGCGCCCCACCGGTCGGCTTGGCGGAGGTGGTCACCACCAGCGAGTCGCACAGCATGGCCCAGGACTCGCGCGGCGCGCCGTCCACGGGGGTATACATGCCGCGCGTCATGCGCCCCAGGGCGGCGACCATCTGGCCCTTAGGTCTGCGCGGCAGTGCCAAACGCGAGGAGACCAACCCACAGGGTTTCGGGCGCCGACGCATCCCGGGGCGTGACATCGACGGCGACTTGGACCGTGGTCATGTCCTTGCCGCTCTTGGTGGTGCGGGCCACGGGGTCGCCACCCAGGCGACCATACAAATTGGCGATCAGGCTCATCAGGCAGATCCTTGGTTGACTACGCGCTTTGGTGATTCGAGCTCAGCCCCGGGAACCTGGGGACGAGGTATTGGGATTTGAATTTGGATGAAATACAGAAGGTCCCAAGAGGAAACGGCTACCTGCTGCGGGTTCCACCGCCGCTAACGTGCGGTGCCGACCATCGTAAAACAGAAAGTTGGCCATCAACAGAATTTTCTGGGCCTCTGGGCTTACACTCCTGGTCCCGCATCGCGACCGCTCCGCGGCACCGCATGGCGGCGGGACGCCGCTCCCACCGGGGACAGTTCTCGTCCGGGGTGGCTGATGTTCCTTCCTTGTCTGCAAAATACGCAACCCATCAAGGTGTTCGGAGTAGGATCGAATGTGCGGTATCTGTGGTGAATTGCGTCTCGACGGCGCCCCGGCGAACCTGGATGTCATCCAGCGGATGATGGCTGAACTGACCCGGCGCGGGCCGGATCATGGCGGCAGCTATAGCGACGGGGCGCTCGGTTTCGGTCATCGGCGGCTGGCGATCATCGACCTCTCGGTGCGCTCCAACCAACCCATGGTGGACGCACACCTGGGCCTCGCCCTGGTCTTCAACGGGACCATCTATAACTACCGGGCGCTGCGCGCCGAGTTGGAGGGCAAGGGCTATCACTTTTTCTCCGACGGCGACACCGAGGTCATCCTCAAGGCCTATCACGCCTGGGGCAACGCCTGCCCGGAACGGCTGCACGGCATGTTCGCCTTCGCGCTCTGGGACGCGAACCGGCGGGTGCTGTTCATGGCCCGCGACCGCTTCGGCGTCAAGCCGCTGTACTGGAACCGGCAGGGACAGGTGTTCCGCTTCGCCTCCACCACCCAGGCCCTGCTCGCCGCCGGCGGCGTGGACACCCGTATCGACCCGGTGGCTCTGCACCACCTGTTTACCCTGCATGCCGTGGTACCGGCACCGCGCACCGTCCTCACCGGGGTGCGCAAGCTGCCCCCGGCGCAGTGGATGCAGGTGGAGGCCGACGGCACCACCACCCAGGGGCGCTACTGGCACCTGGACGCCACCCGTCCGGAGCAGCCGCTGACCGATGCCGACTGGCTGACGGCCATCCATGACTCCCTGCGCCAGGCAGTCAAGAAACGCAGCGAAGTGGCCGATGTACCGGTCGGCGTGCTGCTCTCCGGCGGTCTGGACTCCAGTCTGCTGGTCGCCCTGCTGGCCGAGGCCGGAGTGTCGGACCTGCGCACCTTCTCGGTGGGCTTCGATGACACCCCGGAAGAGGCCGGCAGCGAGTTCGAGTTCTCGGACCAAGTGGTGGCGCGCTACGGCACCCGCCACCGCAAGTTCCGGGTGCCCAACGACCAGGTCCTGCAGCGCCTGCCGGAGGCGATCGATGCCATGACCGAACCCATGTTCGGTCAAGACGCGGTGGCCTTCTATCTGCTCGCCGAACAGGTCTCGCGCGAGATCAAGGTGGTGCAGTCCGGCCAGGGTGCGGACGAGGTGTTCGGCGGTTATTTCTGGTATCCGCGCATTGCGGCCGAATCGACCGGCGCGCGCGTGGAACGGCTGGCCAAGCACTATTTCGACCGCGATCATGACGAGTATCTGCGGCTGGTACAGCCCGCCTATGCCGGGGCGGACCACACCTCGGCCCTGATCGCGGGGCTTCTGGAGGAGGACGGCGCCGACGAGCTGCTGGACGCCATCCTGCGGCTCGATGTGACCACGCTCATCGTCGACGATCCGGTCAAGCGGGTCGACAACATGACCATGGCCTGGGGGCTGGAAGCGCGGGTGCCCTTCCTCGATCATCAGCTCGTCGAGCTGGCCGCCCGCTGCCCGCCGGAACTGAAACTGCGCGAGGGCGGCAAGTACCCGCTCAAAGCGATGGCCCGCGGCCTGCTGCCCGACGCCGTGATCGACCGGCCCAAGGGGTACTTCCCCATGCCGGCCCTCAAATACGTCCGCGGCGCCTTTCTGGAGATGATGCGTGACGTCCTCGGTTCAGGCGCCAGCCGTCGGCGCGGCCTCTACGCCCAGGGGTATCTGGACATGCTGCTCGCCGCGCCGGACCTGCACCACACCCGCATCATGGGTAACAAGCTCTGGCACCTGGCCTTGCTGGAACTCTGGCTGCAGCGCAACGTGGATGGACGCGGGTAGGCGTGGGCCGCCGCCGGCCGCCGCGCGTGCCGGTTGAAAACCTTCGGCTGGTCCCGACTTAGCCGATGTCAGTCAACTACATCACCAGAGGTGTCGAATGGACGTTTTGGAGCGAATCGGCGAGCAGGTCAAGAGTAACGCCGTCGTCATTTACATGAAGGGAACGCCCCAGTTTCCCCAATGCGGCTTCTCCATGAGGGCCTCGGCGGCGCTTCAGGAGTGCGGTGTTCCCTTCGCCTACGTCAACGTACTGCAAGACCCGGAGATCTTCGAAAACCTGCCGCGGTATGCCGACTGGCCGACCTTTCCCCAAATCTACATCGACGGCGAGTTGGTCGGCGGCTGCGACATTACCCTGGAACTGCACGCCAGCGGCGAACTCAAGAGCATGATGGAAGCCGCCGCCGCCAAGACCGAAGCCAACGCCTGAACCGCGGCGTGCGGGTGCAGCGGCCAACCCGCTTGGAAACTGTTCGGTCATAGGCTGAACAAGTCCATAAGAGAACGCTTTCGGCACCTCCGTCGTTGTCGTAGTCGAATTTGAATCGCTTCTCCGATTACGACAACGACAACGACAACGACAACGAGTATATCGAATCTCAGCGTGTTTCCGACGCGTTGCTCAGCGCTGTTTGAAGATGCAATCCAGTGCCGGCTGATTGGTACCGGTCGCGTAGAAGGCGTTGATGCCGTCGGTGTAGTCTTTCGCCGAAAACTGGCCGAGGAAATACTTGCTGGTCATATCGACGAAGGTCACATCGTTGTTGGTGCTGCTCAGCAGCCAATTCAATGGCTGATTGCCGACCGACAGTTTGCCGCAGTTCTGCTCGATCCGATTTAGAAACGCCTCCGCGCCCGGGTCTTCAACCAAGGCATCACGGGCAAAGCCGCCGGGGCCGCAACCCGTCAATACAAGCACCAAGAGTGTCGGCAACAGGACCCAGGCGGGGTGGTCATCGCCGCCAAACGGTTTAATTTCCATCATCATTCCTCACCAATCAGTCTTACGAACTAGGGTTCACGAAAAGGCAGCGCGTTGTCGCGAACTGAAGCGACGTGCGGCCTCAAGCAGGCGGCGGAAACGGCACGAGCAGACCCTTGGCATCGAGCGTCCAACGGGTCCCGTCGTCGGCGGGGATGCCGGTGTGGAGCCGCCAGCGCTCCGGCAGCGGACGGGGCAGGGCCAGCAGTCCGCCGCCGGCCGTCTCCAGCAGGGTGAACTCCAGCTTGCCGGTCGCCGCACCGGTGATTTCCACCAGCACCTTCCAGCACCCGCTCCACTCGCGGAAAAAGTCGTACTTCAAGGCCACCGGCCCGATCAGCTCGGTGAGCAGCGCTTCGATCAGGGCGCGGGCAGCCGCGGCGCGGCGGGTGAAGTCAGTCAGCGGGACGGGGGTCTGGTCGGTCATGGGGTTCCTGTCGATCGGATTTGGGCAATCTATCTCAAACCCTATCAAACCCCATACCACTTCGCGCGTCTTTTCGCCCGCCTTCAGCGTCGCGCCGATAGTCGCAGAGCCCGACGATGCTCCAGCCGGCGCTCCTTGAAGGCAGCCTAAAAATTCTTTACCAATTAAATGGAAATTTTGACGGGGACCCCAACCAGGATTATCGTCGGGTGCACACGCCCATCACCGCTGATTACTATTGCCCGCCATTCGGTGCACCCTTGCCATGTCCCCCTCACCCCGGTCCGTGACCCCGACTTGGCGCCCCTGGGCCGCTGCCGCGCTGATCCTGCTCGCCGCGCAAGTCGTCGAGCATCTCGAGCGCCGGACCGCGGTGCAGCGGGAGCGCGCGGATGTGCAGGCGAAACTCTCTACCCTGCGCGCACGTTTGGAAGGGGTCATCACCGCCAACCGACTCCTGGTGCACGGGCTCAATGCCGTCATCTCCGCTCAACCCGAGGGTGCGACCTTTTTCGTGGAGTTACCCCAATGATCCCGGAGCCGGCCAAGCGCTCGATTCTGTTGGTGGAGGACAACCCGCTGGATTTGGACCTGACCCTGCGCGCCTTCGCCCGCCGCCGGATCAGCAACCCGATCCAGGTGGCCCGCGACGGCGAGGAGGCATTGGACTGGCTGCCGCGCTGGCGGGCCGGCGAACCCCTGCCGCTGGTCGTCCTGCTGGACCTCAAGCTGCCCCGGATCGACGGGCTGGAGGTGCTGCGGCTGCTGCGCGCCGACCCGGTGAGTCAGGCCCTGCCGGTGGTCGTCCTGACCTCGTCGGCGGAGGACCGCGACATCCAGGAAGCCTACCGGCTGCACGCCAATTCCTACATCGTCAAACCGGTGGACTTCGACAAGTTCATGGAAGTGGCGGCGCAGATCGATCTCTACTGGTGTCTGCTGAACCAGCCGCCGCCGGAGGGATTAAGAGGACCCTGGCAGCGCGAAGAATAGCGATTCAGCGATTCAGTAGAACGAACACCCTTATTTTTGGCGAACCTGATCCCATGCGCGTCCTGCACATCGAAGACAACCCCATGGATGCCGACCTGACCAGGCGCATCCTGGCCCGCCTGGCCCCGGAGGTGGAGCTGGACCTCGCCCCCACCCTCGCGGCGGCGACGGCACGTCTGGCGGACGCCAGCGGTGCGGCCTGCCCCTACGACCTGGCGCTGGTGGACCTCAAGCTTCCCGACGGCAGCGGATTGGAGCTACTGGCGCGCATCCGCGAACGCCGCCTGCCGCTGGCGGTCGTCCTGCTCACCGGCTCCGGGGATCAGGATGCCGCGATCGCCGCGCTCAAGGCCGGAGCCGACGACTATCTGGCCAAAGGCGTGGAGTCCCTGAATCGCCTGCCGACCACATTGCAAGAGGCGCACCGCCGCTTCCTGGCGGCCAAGTCCCGGCAGTCACGAACCCTACGCGTGATCTATGCCGAGCACAACGCCGCCGATATCGACCTGACCAGTCGCCACCTCGCCCGCCATGCCCCGCATATCCGTCTGACCACGGTCACCGACGCCGACCAGGTCCTGGCACTCCTGCCCGCCGCGGCGGATCAGCCAGCCGACTTTGACGTGGTTCTGCTGGACTATCGGCTGCCCGGTCTGGACGCCCTGGAAGTCACCAAAGTCTTGCGTCAGGGGCGCGGGCTCAAGATCCCGATCGTCCTGGTTACCGGACATGGCAGCGAGGAAGTCGCGGCCTGCGCCCTGCACCTGGGCGTGGACGACTACTTGAGCAAGCACGAGGGCTATCTCCACGCGCTGCCGGCCACGCTGGAAAAGGTTCATCGGCAGGCCGAACTGGAGCACGAGCGCGGTCAGTTGCGCGCCACCTCGCAACGTCTGACCCACTTGCTGGCCGCCAGCCCGGTCATCCTCTACGCCTTGCGGCTGGTCGGCACCAGCGCCGCGGCGACCTGGGTCAGCGGCAATTGTGAAACGATCCTGGGCTTTACCGCCGAGCAGGCTCTGGCCCCCGGCTGGTGGTCCGAACACCTTCATCCGGACGATCGGGCGGGCGCCTGCACCGCCGTGGAGACCCTGCTCGCCCAGGACTTCCTGGAACAGGATTACCGCTTCCTGGACGCCGCCGGACGGGTGCGTTGGCTGCATGACGCGCTGCGGCTGATCCGCGACGACCAGGGCCGCCCGCGGGAGGCGATCGGCGCCTGGCAGGACGTGACCCAAATGCACCAGGTCGCCCTAATGCGCGAGGCGCGTCTGGCCGTGCTCGACCGGCTAACCGACCCGGATCCGCTGGCCGCCATCTTGACGGACATCGCCACCCGCCTGGAGTCGCTGCGCCCGGAACTGCGGGTCGCCATCCTGCTGCACGATCCCCACTCCGGGCGGATCTCGACCGGCGCCGCACCACGCCTGCCGGCACCGCCCGAGCCGGCCGAGGAGACGCTGAGCCCCGCGTCCGCGGCCGACGCGGGCACCCTGGCACAAACGGTGATCGCGACCGCAGGAGTCCCTGATGGTGTCCTTGACGGGGTACCGGACCCGCTGAAGGCGGCGCTCGGAAACCTGGGCACCCGAGCCGGTCTGCGCGCCTGCAGGTCAGTGGCCTTCAAGGACGACGCCGGGCGGATTCTGGGCGCCTTCGGTGTCTACAGCGACACACACTGCGCCCCTAACCCGACCGATCTTGACCTGATCGACGAGTTCGCCAGCCTCACCGGACTCGCGGTGCAGCGCGCGCGCACCGCCGCCGCGCAGCGCCAGGCGGCAGCGGTCTTCGCCAGCACCCGCGAGGGCGTGGTCATCACGGATCTCGCCACGCGCATCCTCGCCGTCAACCGTGCTTTCACCGAGATCACCGGCTACAGCGAGGCCGAGGTATTGGGTCAAAATCCCCGGCTGCTCCAGTCCGGCCGCCACGACACCAGTTTTTACCAGGCCCTCTGGGCAAGCGTGCGCACCACCGGCCACTGGCAGGGGGAACTGTGGAACCGCCGCAAGGACGGCGAGGTCTATCCGCAACTGCTCACCATCAGCACGGTGTACGACGACCAAAACCAACCCGGCCACTATGTCGGAGTCACCACGGACATCAGTCAACTCAAACGCTCGGAGGAGCGCCTGGAGCACCTGGCCCATTTCGACCCCCTGACCGACCTGCCCAACCGGTTGCTGGTCTTGTCGCGGCTGGACCACGCCATCGCCCGGGCGCGTCACCAGGGCCAGTGTATCGCCTTGCTGTCGCTCGACCTGGACCGCTTCAAGACCGTCAACGACAGCCTCGGCCACCCGGTGGGCGATGAATTACTCCAGGCGCTGGCGCAACGCCTGCGCGGTGGACTGCGAGCGGACGAGACGCTGGCCCGCTTGGGTGGAGACGAGTTCATGATCGTGCTGGAGGACCTGCCGCACCCGGAACACGCGGCCACGGTCGCCCAAGCCGTCATCACACTCCTGGAGCAGCCCTTCATGCTGCCGAGCGGCCATGAGGTCTATGTCGGCGCGAGTATCGGCATCAGCCTGTTCCCCACCGACGGCGAGCAGGGCACCGAACTGATCCAACATGCCGACGTGGCCATGTACCAGGCCAAAGAGCAAGGCCGTAACACGTTCCGTTTCTATACCCCGGCTTTGACCCGCACGGCGGGCGAACGGCTCGATCTGGAGGCCAACCTGCGGCGGGCGCTGGCCAACGGCGATTTTCGCGTTTATTACCAGCCGCTGCTAGCCGTACCGGATGGGGCACCGGTCGGGGTCGAGGCCCTGGTGCGCTGGCTCGACCCGGTACGCGGCCTGATCCCGCCGGACCGTTTCATCCCCCTGACGGAAGACACCGGCCTGATCCTGCCGCTGGGCGAGTGGGTGCTGCGCACCGCCTGCGTGCAGGCTTGCGCCTGGAGCGCTGCCGGCCTGCCGCCGATCATCATGGCGGTCAACCTGTCCGGCCGCCAGTTGCAGCAGCGCGATCTGGTCGAGCGCATCGCCGCCATCCTGACTGAAACCGGCCTGCCGCCCGGTCAGCTCAAGCTGGAACTGACCGAGAGCGCGGTCATGGGCCAGGGCGAGCAGGGGCCGGCCGTCTTGCAGGCGCTCAAGGCACTGGGCATCTCACTTGCCATCGACGACTTCGGCACCGGCTACTCATCGCTCGCCTACCTCAAACGCTTCCCGGTCGACGAACTCAAGATCGACCGCAGCTTCGTGCGCGATATCCCAGCCGACACCAACGACATGGAGATTGCCGCCGCCATCATCGCCATGGCCCACAACCTCAAACTCAAAGTGGTCGCGGAAGGCGTCGAGACTGCTGTCATTCCTGACGCTAAATCTGGGGCTGTGGGCCTTGGGTATGGGGGCGACACCGGGTTCTTGACCAAGGCCGGCCAGCTCGCCAAAAACGCCTCGGCTTGCCTCTCGCCATCAGCCATCAGCTTGGCGATAAACGCCGGGGCGCGGTTTAGCTTCGAGGCGTAGTCCAGCGTCTTGCTCGGCCCCGCGCTCATCGTGATCATTCGAATTGCGATGGGCTTTTTGTTCGGACTGTTTAGCGTTCCGTCAACCAGCCACTCGTTCACCTTTCTGATGAAATCGAGCTCCTGGTTAAGCGACAGGTTACCGGATAGCTCGTTACGGCGATCCTCAATCTCATCCACGCGTGTTGGCGCATACTCGTTGGTGCATGACCTACGCGGTCGCGGGGGCGATCCTGCGCGTCCGCCGGCTGCTCAACCGGGCAGCCCCGGCACCACCTCAGCCCGCACTCCGCACCTCCAGGTCCAAACGCCGCGCCAGCCAGGGGATGGTCCAGCCCTGAAGCACCAGCGACGCGATCACGACCATAAAGACGACATTGAAAAAATTGTCATCGACCGAACGAAGACTGACCACCGGAATGATCGCCAGAAAGATGGGCACGGCGCCGCGCAGGCCGACCCAGGCAATGAAAAGTCGTTCGTTGCGGCTGAAAGCGAACGGGGCGAGACAGAGCGCCACGGCAAGGGGCCGCGCAATAAACAGCAGCACCCCCGCCACCCCGGCCGCGGCCAGGACTTCGCCGGTCAGTTCGCTGGGTGTAACCAGCACGCCCAGCAACAGGAACATGACGATCTGGCTGAGCCAGGCCAGGCTGTCGTGAGTGACTTGCAGCTCCTGCCGATGGGACGCGGCGGCGCGCTCCATCAGCAAGACACCGCACAGATAGACCGCCAGATAACCGCTGCCGCCGAGCAACTGGGTCCCGCCGAACAAGGCCAGGGCTCCGGCCAATGCCAGCACGGCGGACAGTCCACTGGCCAACGGCAGTCGGTTGATGGTTGCCGCCAGCGCCAGTCCGCCCAGAATGCCGGCCAGGATGCCCACCCCCAGTTGCAGGATGAAGGTCTGCGCCAAGGTCCAGGACAAGGTGCCGCCCCCGGCACTCACGAAGCCGACTAGGGCGATGGTCAGGAAGATCGCCATCGGATCGTTGAGCCCGGACTCCACCACGATGGTCTCGGTGACCCGCCCGCGCAGCCGGATACCACGGCCTTGCAGCAGCAGAAAGGTGGCCGCCGCGTCCGTCGAGCCGATGACGGCACCGAGCAGCAACGCCAACCAGAACGGTACGCCGAACAGCCAGACGGCGATGCCCACCACCCCCATGGTGATGAAAACGCCCAGGGTCGCCAGGGCCAGGGCCGGCCCCCAGCACACGCGGATATCGGTCAACCGGGTACCCAGCCCCCCGGCAAAGAGGATCACCGTGAGCGCGACACTGCCGACGTCATAGGCGAGGACGAAGTCGTTGAACTCGAACCCGCCCGGTCCATCCTGGCCGGCGAGCATGCCGATCCCCAAAAAGATCAGCAGGATCGGCGCCCCGGTGCGGTTGGCCAAGGGGCTGACCAGCACGCTGAGCAAGACCAGTCCGGCACCCGCCAGTAACGACCATTCCAATGTTGAGGACACCTCAAGGACTCCGGGGGACGGGATGGACGCTGATCATGCCACCAAAGGCGGGCGAAAAGACAAGCGTGGTGGTACAGGATTTGACTGAAATCGCCTAAGATCGAAGCCACGACCGGCGCGCCGCATCGCAAGGGCGAACCGACCCAGCCAGCGCCATGCGAACCCCCGCGGATGACCGAACCGAGCCCCCGCTATCACACCGACCCGCCCGCCGAGCACCTCTCGGGCTCGATCGAGCGCGTGACCTTTCACAGTGAGCAGAGCGGATTCTGCGTGCTGCGGGTGAAGGTGCGCGGTCAGCGGGATCTGGTGACCGTGATCGGCGCGGCGGCTTGCGTGACCCCCGGCGAATATATCGAATGCCAGGGGCAGTGGATCAACGACCGTCAGCACGGGCTGCAATTCAAGGCCGCCGACCTGCGCTGCGTGCCGCCGAGCACGGTGGAGGGGATCGAGCGCTATTTGGGTTCCGGCATGGTGAAGGGTATCGGTCCGCATTTCGCCCGCAAGCTGGTCCGCGCTTTCGGTGAGCGGGTATTCGACGTGATCGAGGACAACCCGGAGCGGCTGCTCGAACTGCCCGGCATCGGCCCCAAGCGTCAAGCGCACGTGACCGGCGCCTGGGCCGAGCAGAAGGTGATCCGCGAGATCATGGTCTTTCTCCAGTCCCATGGGGTCGGCACCGCACGAGCGGTCCGCATCTATAAGACCTATGGGGACGACGCCATCGCCCGGGTCACCGAGAATCCCTACCGGCTGGCGCTCGACATCCACGGGGTCGGCTTCAAGACCGCGGACGCCATCGCCCAGCGGCTCGGGATCGCCGCGGACTCCTTGATCCGCGCCCAGGCCGGCGTGCGCCACTGTCTCCAGGAGATCGCCGGCCAGGGTCACTGCGCCGCCTATCGTGAGGTCCTGGCCGCGCAGGCGGTCGCCCTGCTGGAGATCCCGGCGCCCATCATTGAGCAGGCGATCCGCGCCGAGGTACGCGAGGAGCACCTGATCGAGGAACCGATCGACGCCCGCCCGGCGCTCTTCCTCACCCCGCTCCAGCGCGCCGAGCAGGGCATCGCCGTCGGCATTCGCCGGCTGCTGCTGCGCCTGCCGGTGTGGGGCTTCATCGACGCCGGGCGGGCCATCCCCTGGGTCGAGGGGCGTACCGGGCTGGCTTTGTCGGCATCCCAGCGGACCGCGGTCGCGGCCGCCGTCAACGGCAAGGTGACGCTGATCACCGGCGGCCCCGGGGTGGGCAAGACCACGGTGGTGCGCGGCATCCTGGATATCCTCGCCGCCAAGGGCGTGGAGATGCTGCTGTGCGCCCCGACCGGGCGGGCCGCCAAGCGCCTGAGCGAGTCCACCGGCCGTGAGGCGCGCACCATCCACCGGCTATTGGAGTTCGACCCCAAGGCCATGGCTTTCAAGCGCGATCAGTACTCGCCGCTCAAGGCGCAGTTGGTGGTGGTGGACGAGTGCTCCATGGTCGACGTCGCCCTGATGAACCAACTGCTGCGCGCGGTGCCGACCCCGGCGGCGGTGTTGCTGGTGGGTGATGTCGATCAGTTGCCGTCGGTCGGGCCGGGGTCGGTGCTCGCCGACCTGATCAACTCCGGCGCCGTGCCCACCTGCCGGCTGACCGAGGTCTTCCGCCAGGCCGCCGCCTCGCGGATCATCGTCAATGCCCATCGCATCAATGCCGGGCGGCTGCCCGAGCGGCCGGACGACGGGCCGCCCGCGACCGATTTCTATCTCATCCACTGTCAGTCACCCGAGGAAATCCAGGACCGGCTGCTGCGCGTGGTGCTGGAGCGTATCCCGCAACGCTTTGGTCTGGATCCGGTGGCCGACGTGCAGGTGCTCACCCCCATGAACCGGGGTGGGCTGGGCGCCCGCGCACTGAATGTCTTGCTGCAACAGCGCCTCAACCCGGACGCCACCCCGCGCATCACCCGCTTCGGCTGGACCTATGCGCCGGGGGACAAAGTGATTCAACTGGTGAACAATTATGATAAGGAGGTCTTCAACGGCGACATCGGACGGATTGCCGCCATCGACGCGCAGGAGGGGCTGGTGCAGGTGGAGGTCGACGGGCGACGGGTGCAGTACGCGCTGGACGAACTCGACGAACTGTCACTCGCCTATGCGACCACGGTGCACAAGGCCCAGGGGTCCGAATACCCGGCGGTGGTGATCCCGCTGGCGGTGCAGCACTATACCCTGCTGGAGCGCAACCTGCTGTACACCGCGGTCACCCGCGGCCGACGCCTGGTGGTGCT
The DNA here is from genome assembly GCA_964470155.1 of uncultured Lamprocystis sp. Lineage (GTDB taxonomy): Bacteria > Pseudomonadota > Gammaproteobacteria > Chromatiales > Chromatiaceae > Thiodictyon. Next base: position 25,374 of record CAYYAY010000047.1, read on the forward strand.
GATCGCCGAACCCAAGGCGTTGGCGATGGCCGTCACGCGGGTCGGCTCCAACCAGCGGTTGACCAAGCTGCGGCAGCGCCTCGTCGAGGCCGTGGCGGCAGCCGGTGGGCTGGAGGCTGATGCACTGTAGATGAGAACCTGACCGCAAGTGAATACGGTTGCCCGCGACGGCCTTGATCATCGCTCCTGCCGGCGCTGCGCATTTGGAGTCCAACGCGTTAGCCTTGGCCCGCCGATCCGCGGCTGAAGCCTTGGATTCCAGCCGGCCAGTGCCTCGGCTGGCCGGAACCACAGCCGCCGCGACAGCGGCCTCCGATCACCCATTAATCACCGAGCCATGGTAGCCTCTCGCCCCTAGCAACCCCAGTGGAGCATTTCCATGCAGCAACTCACACCCGAAGGCCAGCACCTGGTCGCGGACCTGGCGAACCGCCACGGTTTCAGCACCGATGCCGTCACCCACATGCTGGTCGCCGTGCGTAACGGCAACGGGTCCATGGCCCAATTCAGCCACCCGGAGTTCGGCGGCGGGGGCCAATGGATGCAGGGCGGCATGATCATGCTGGGCGACATGTTCAACACTATGCTCAAGGGCCGCGTAGATGCGCTTTGCAACGAGCTTTCGGGCATCCTGGCCCGTCAGCCGGGGCTGCTCCAGACCGGCAGCTTCCAATCCCAGAGCCAGGGCGGCAGCGGTTACCAGACCCAGACCGCCGGCGGCTATCCCGGTCAATCCAGCCTCTTTGTACCGGACCCGGCCACGCACTGGTGGCCGGCCGAACTTGGCTCGCCCAACGCCACCGGCGCGCAGAACAATGTGAAATATGCCTACTTCGCCAACGCCCGGCGCCTGGCGGTGGAGGCCGGCGGGGAGTGCTGGGTCTACGACACACTCGATCATCAGATCGGCGGTTTCTCACAGCAGCAGGGGGGCGGCTCGTCCATTACCTTCACCAGTCAGTACGGCACCGTGAGTCTGGCGCACTTGCCCATCGTGTCGCGCGGTCGGTCGCCGCGCTGACCCGGTCGTTGTCGACGCGAGACGGTCAACCGTGAGGCCCCATGCAGTCGCCAAACCGGCCCCGTCGCCACAGCGCAGGCTGGGGCCGATCGCTCATGCCCGCGCGCATCCGATCATCCGTGCGCGGACCCTCGCGGGACTGGCCCTGCTCGCGGGTGCGCCCGCGGCCTGGGCCGGGGCGGCATTGGGCACCGATCATTGGCCCTCCCTGCTGGCCGCTGCCGTGGGGTTGCTGCTGCTCGCGCTCAGTGTGGTCGGTCTGTTTGCGATGCGCCGGGCGCGCGGACTTGCCGAGACCTTGCGCCGCCGCGAAGCCGAGTGCGCGGCGGCGCAGCGCCAGGCCGCACAGAGCGAGCGCAGCGAACGTCGCTACGCGTCCGTGCAGCAGAAGGCGCAGGACCGCTTGATGGCCCTGATCGCCGATGGGGCACCCTTAACCGACCTGCTGGAGGCAGTGGCTTCCTCGATCGAGTCACTGGATCCTGGACTCGTCTGTTCGATCATGTTGGTCGACCCGCAAACCCATCATTTACGCGTCGGGGCAGCGCCGCGGCTACCCGACAGCCTGATCGCCGCGCTCGACGGCCGCTCGGCCGCGTGCGCCGACGCCGGCGCCGCGCCCCCCGATCCGGCCGCCCTGCGTCCACTGGGTGAGCGCCTGGTCGTCGCGGACATCCTGTTTCACCCTTACTGGGAGTCGATCGCCGGGGTGGTCGAAGCCGCCGGAGTGCGCAGCTGCTGGTGCGAGCCGATCCGTGACGCCAAGGGCCGGATGCTCGGTTACGTCGATGTCTACTCGCGGGTCCCGGAGAAACCGGACGCGCAGCAGCGGGCCTTCATTGATCACGCGGTCTCGCTGGTGGCACTGGCCCTGCAGCACGACCAGGATCGCAACGCCCGCCAATTGGCCGAGGAACGCGCCAGCCTGCTGCTCGAATCGGCCAACGAGGGGGTGTTCGGCCTCGACCTGGACGGCGTGATCACCTTCATCAACCCCATTGGGGCACGCTTGCTCGGCTATGCCGTCGCCGACCTGGTGGGCCACGACAGCCATGAACTGATTCACTATCGGGCCGGCAACGGCAGCCCTATCGCGGCCACCGACTGTTCCATACTCGCGGTCATGCGCACCGGCGAGCCCGTTCGCGTCGCGCACGAGGTCTTGTGGCGGCGGGACGGAACGTCCTTTCCGGTCGAATACCGGGCCGCCCCCATCCACAGCCATGGATCGATCGTCGGCGCGGTCGTCATCTTCAACGACAGCACCGAGCGGGATCGGCAGGAGCAGCGCATCCACCGGCTCGCCTACTTCGATGGACTGACCCATCTGCCGAACCGGGAACTGTTCAAGGCCCGCCTGCAAAAACGCCTGAGTTCCGCCCGCCAGGGTGATCAAGGATTCGCCCTGCACTTTCTGGACTTGGATCGCTTCAAGGACGTCAACGACACGCTGGGACACCCGGCCGGTGACAGCCTGCTCAAAGAGGTGGCCGAGCGCCTGCGCGCTTTAGTCCGGGCAACCGACACGGTCGCGCGTTTCGGCGGCGATGAGTTCGCCGTCATCCAACCGGACGTCCGCGCACTGACGGATGCCGCCACGCTCGCCGAGAAGATCGTCACCAGCCTGGCCGCGCCCTATTGGGTCGCCGACCGGGAGGTCCAGTGCGGTGCCAGTGTCGGTGTCGTGCACGTTGCGAGAACTGAACTCGACCTGGAAACCCTGCTGGGACGCGCGGACGTGGCACTCTACAAGGCCAAGCGCAACGGACGTGGGCGTTACGCCTTCCACACCGATGAGATGACCCGTCAGGTGTGCCGGGACACCGCGCTGATGGACGCCCTGGATCAAGCGGTGCGCAACGGCGAACTCTTCCTGCACTTCCAACCCCAGGTCGAACTGGCATCGGGGCGCATCACCGCGGTGGAAGCCCTGGTGCGCTGGCACCATCCGCACGAGGGTGTCATCCCGCCCGGGGATTTCGTGCACCTGGCCGAGCGTCGCGGGCTGTTTCATTTGCTCGGCGCCTGGGTGCTCTCGACTGCCGCCGCGCAGGCGCGGCGCTGGCACGACGCCGGATTCGCCTTCGGCCGGATCACCATCAATGTCTCGCCCCAGCAGGTACGCAGCGGCAGCCTGGCGGATGACCTGATCTCGACCACCCAGGAGCACGGCATCGCGCCCGCCCTGCTGGGGCTGGAGTTCACCGAGACCGCACTCCTGGAGTACGGCGAGCACCATCGCATCCAGGTGGCCGCCCTGCGCGACGCCGGTGTCCACCTGACCGTGGATGACTTCGGCACCGGCCTGTCGTCGCTGACCCATCTGCGCCGCGGCGGAGTCAGCACGCTCAAGATCGACCGCAAGCTCGTCCACGACATCTTCGACGATCAGGACGCCGTCGAGATTATGCGTGCCGTCCTCGCCGTCGCCGCGGCCCTGGACCTGGACACCGTCGCCGAGGGCGTCGAGACCGCGGCGCAGGCCGCGCGGCTTGCATCCTTGGGATGCCACTGCGCCCAGGGGCGGTTGTTCGTTCCGCCATTGGAACCCGCTGCCCTGGAGCTTTACCTGGCTCGCGGGGTGATTACGCCGGTGTCGACCGATGACCAGGATCGATTTGCATGATCTCGGTCGCCGCCTACCTGGAAAACGAGAAAGTCGCTGACCTGCGCAGTGAGTACGTCAATGGCCGCTGCCTGCCCGTAGTCGGTGCCAGCCGGCGGCACGACCAGATCTGTATGCGCCTTGCCCAGCTCCTGGCGGATCACCTCACCGGCTCGGCCTATCGCCTGTTCCGCCCCACGGTCAAGGTCCATCTCCAGGGCCCGGCCGATGAGCGCTTCTATTACCCCGATCTGCAGGTCGCCTGTGGAGAAGCCGCCGAGCACCCGGACTATCTCGATGCGCCCAATCTGATCATCGAGGTCTTGTCCGCGGCGAGCGCGCGCCGCGACCGCGAGGAAAAGGCGCCGGCCTATTGCCGCATGGCCGCGCTCGAGGAGTTGGTCCTAGTCGCTCCTGACGCGCCGCGTATCGAGGTCCGGCGGCGCCGCGACCAGTGGGCGCCGGAAATCCTGGTCGATACCGCAACGCTGGATCTGACCAGTATCGGCGCTGTCATTGCGTTGCAGCAGATTTTTGGAGGACTGGCGCCGGGGGAGAGATAAGGAACCGCTGAATTCCTCCACCCTGTCACCGACCTTGGTTGGCGCTCCCGGCCCGCTCGGGAGGACTGCGGCTATACCGAGCAGGATGTCGAGACCGTCTTCGCCCCCGAGCTGACTGGGCTCGACCGGGACGCGATCCGCCGCTGGTACAACGGCTATAACTGGACCGGCGCGGCAGTGTACAACCCCTTCGACCTGCTGCTGCTGTTCGATGCGCGCGAGTTTCGCACTTGGTGGTTCGAAACCGGCACGCCGACTTTTCTTCATCATTGCGCTGTTCTTCTTCGTGTTCTTGGCTTCTTTGTGAGAGCCATCTTCCTGATGGGTCTACAATGCCGTCTTTGCGGACCGCGACACGGCCACCATGGACCAAGCACCCGACCTTTTCTCCTATCGCAAACACTGGGCGCATAAGCTCGGGACCGCCCCTGAACTGCCCATGTCCCGCGCGGAGATGGATCTGCTCGGCTGGGATGCCTGTGACGTGATCATCGTCACCGGGGACGCCTATGTGGACCATCCCTCGTTCGGGATGGCGATCATCGGGCGGCTGCTGGAAGCCCAGGGGTTTCGCGTCGGCATCATCAGCCAGCCCGACTGGCGTTCGGCGCAGGACTTCACCCGACTGGGCCGCCCGACCCTGTTCTTCGGCGTCACCGCCGGGAACATGGACAGCATGGTCAACCGCTACACCTCGGACCGGCGGCTGCGCTCCACCGATGCCTATACCCCGGACGGCGCCCCCGGCCAGCGGCCCGACCATTCGGTTACCGTCTATGCCCAGCGGGCGCGGGAGGCCTATCGCGATGTGCCGATCATCATCGGCGGCATTGAGGCCAGCCTGCGGCGCATCGCCCATTACGACCATTGGTCCGAGAAGGTCAAGCGCGCCGCCCTGGTCGACGCCAAGGCGGATCTGCTGATCTTCGGCAATGCCGAACGGGCGGTGGTGGAGGTCGCCCACCGGCTGGCCCGCGGCGAGCCCATCGGCGCCATCCGCGACCTGCGCGGCACCGGCTTTCTGGTGCACGGGGTGCCGGACGGGTGGACCGAGATCGATGCCGGCCAGGTGGACCGGCCCGGACCGGTGACGGCGCATCCGGACCCCTATGCGTCCGAACCCGCGGGGTGCGCGGCCGTCAAAGCCGACGCGGCGGCATCGACGGACGCGGCGACCGCGGCCGTTCCCATCCAGTTTCACCGTCGCCCGCGGCACCTGGACCGCGGCCGGACCGTCGTGCGTCTGCCCTCCTATGAGCAGGTGCGTGATGACCCGGTACTCTACGCCCATGCCTCGCGCGTCTTCCACCAGGAAACCAACCCCGGCAACGCCCGCGCCCTGATCCAGAACCATGGGGACCGCGCCGTCTGGCTCAACCCGCCGCCCATTCCGCTGACCAGCGCGGAATTCGACCGGGTCTACGAACTCCCCTACAGCCGCCGGCCGCACGCCGGCTACGGCGCCTCACCCATCCCGGCCTGGGAGATGATCCGCTTCTCGGTGAACATCCTGCGCGGCTGTTTCGGCGGCTGCACCTTCTGCTCCATCACCGAGCATGAGGGGCGCATCATCCAGAACCGCTCCGCGGACTCCATCCTGCGCGAGATGGAGGAGATCCGCGACCGCACCCCCGGCTTCACCGGGACCATCTCGGATCTGGGCGGGCCGACCGCCAACATGTGGCGGCTCGCCTGCAAGGACCCGGCAGTCCAATCGGCCTGCCGCAAGCCGTCCTGCGTCTATCCCGACATCTGCCCCAATCTCAACACCGATCACGGCCCGCTGATCCAACTTTATCGCCGGGCGCGCCAGGTGCCCGGCATCAAGCGGGTGCTGATCGCCTCCGGACTGCGCTACGACCTGGCGGTCCGCTCCCCCGAGTATGTCCGCGAACTGGTCAGCCACCACGTGGGCGGCTATCTCAAGATCGCGCCGGAGCACACCGAGGCGGGACCGCTCTCCAAGATGATGAAGCCCGGCATCGGCGCCTATGACCGCTTCAAGGCGCTGTTCGACAAGTTCTCGAAGGAGGCCGGCAAGGAGCAGTATCTGATCCCCTATTTCATCTCGGCCCACCCCGGCACCACCGACGAGGACATGATGCACCTCGCGCTCTGGCTCAAGAAGAATGACTTCCGGCCGGACCAGGTCCAGGCCTTCCTGCCCACCCCCATGGCCACCGCCTCGGCCATGTACCACACCGGTCTCAACCCCCTGAAGCGGGTGACGCGCGGCGGGGAGCAGATGACGGTGGTGCGGGGCGCGCGGCAGCGGCGCCTGCACAAGGCCTTCCTGCGCTATCACGACCCAGAGAACTGGCCGCTGCTGCGTGAGGCACTCAAGTCGATGGGCCGCGCGGATCTGATCGGCAACGGCAAGCGTCACCTGGTACCGGCCTTCCAGCCCGCGGGGACAGGTCTGCGCCCCGAGGGCCGGCGGCGGCCGACGGCCGTCACCGGCGTGGGCGGAACCACCGCGATGCGGCCGGTGCGGCCGCCGGCGCGTAAACGTTAGCGCGTCGCGAAGTCCTGGATATTGGCGGCCACCGCGTCGATCAGTCGCTGGCGGGCCGCGCGGCTGGCCCAGGCCACATGAGGCGTCAGGACCAGGTTCGGAATATCCGGGGCGAGCAGCGGGTGATCCGGCGGGGGCGGTTCAACGGACAGCACGTCCAACTGCGCACCGCGATCCCGAGCGCGGCGGCGGCCTCCAGGTCCACATTATTTGGTTCCGGTGGCGGCCACGCAGATCAGCCGCAGGCGGGGCAGCGACCGCAGCAGATCCGCGCCCAGGACCACCTTGTTCGTCACCACCACCTCGGCTGCGCTCAGCCGCTCCAACACCTGGTCGGGCCGGGTCGCCTCGCGGAAGGCCCAAACGGCGCAGGCCGCACTCAGCCGGCCCAGATCAAGGTCGCTGCGATCGGTGCTGGCAAGGTCGAGGAAGATGCCGCGTTGGGGTCGTTCGGACATGTTAAGGCGCTTGCCGGAACATCTTGTACCAGCACGTCTAGCCCAGAAGATGCCTTGCGGACAACAGATCCTCCTCGGCGGTGTCACGCAGAACGGGGTTGTCCTGTCGTATCAAACCCAGGAACCAGGCGTCCTGGCGTTGTTCCACGGTCAGATCTTCGTCTGCGGGATCGATATGACGGATGCGGGCCGGTGGTTCACCGCTGATCTCGGTCTCGATCACGGTAGCGAGATAGGGGTAACGCTCCCGCTCCAGGGACCAGTCCACCGCGTCGCCGGCTCGGGCGTGGGCACGGTTGCGGTGCACGCGCAGCACCCCATCGCCCGCGTAGCGCTCCCAGTGATGGTCGAACCAATCGGCGGCGGCTCGCCAGCCCTGGGATCGGGCATGCCAGAGACCGGTCTCGATGAGTTGAGTGGTGCCGGGGGGCAGGGTCGCGATTTCTGTCCAGGCCCGCTCCAGGTGATCGCCGCCAACCCGGCGCAGCAGGATGGCGCGGCCGATAGCAGGGTCATGCGACACATCCTCTCCGGTAATATCGGTCAGGGCATCGAGGTCACCGCCGGGACCTTCGTCGGGGGTGTGCGTCTGCTTGAGCCGCACCCGCTGGCCGCTCAATGCTTGGTGCAAGCGACCGCGGGTTTGGCCGCGCTTGGCCGCGCTCCGCTCGTCCATGTCGAGCTGATCGGCCCAGCGCATGACATCTTCAGCCTCATCGAGTCGTTCCAGGTCTATCAGGGTATCCGCGAGTCCGTTGACGATTGCCGGGTCGCGGGGGAAGTGCTGCTGAGCCTCCCGGTACACCGTCACCGCCCGTTCGCGGTGGTTGGTGATGCGCAGGGTGTGAGCGAGGTCATTGCGACTATAGGGGTCGTTTGGAAATAGCTGCATGGCCGCGCGGTAGACAGCTTCTCCGAGTTCGACCTCTCCATGGACGATCAACGCGTGGGCCAACTGATTGTGGCGTTTATCGTCGTGAGGGAAACGGCGGCGGGCGTGCCAGTAAACTGCCTGGGCACGGTGCCAATCGCCCTCCGCATCCAGTGCGCGGGCAAGAAGCGACCAAGGAACTGGGTCCTGCGGATTCCAGCGGGCAGCCTCATGGGCCAAGTCGCGCGCCCAGGCTGGGTCTGGCCCAAGCAGCCGATCCCCCAGGTTACAGAAGGTCCGGATCAGGTAGTGGCTGTCACCGCTCTCGCGACAGTACTGGCGATGCTTGTCGAGAAACGCTTCAAGCTCCGGGCGAATGGCACTCAGCCGTCCCGGAAGCTGTCTCAGGAGCGTCTGCCGTTCGTCAGGATCGGGCGGCGCAAGGATGATCCTCACCGTTCTCGCCTCGCGCGCCTGCAACGCTGCCGGATAGCGCTGATCCAACCACTTTCGCACCGGCGCGGAGACATCCCGCATCTGCACCAGATCACGAAAACGCCGACCCCACTGATCGACACTCATCGGATAGACGGCAGCCAGGTAGTCCAATTCGGCGAACCAGGTCTTGCCCTTGATATCGCCGCGCCGCGCCAGCGCCTCGCCGTAATCCAGCACCCCACGCAGCATGGCCGTCGGCACCGAACGCTCCACCTTGCCCTCATCGTCCGCCGGCATCAGACGCAGGCCGGTGATGGCGAGCCGGGCATAGTCCGCTGACACCCCACCGGAGAGTCGGGCGAGCCCGAGCCACAGCCCAAGCAGCCGGCGGTCCGGCTGGCCCTGGGTCAGGGCGACCAGCAGAGCGGCCTCCGGGTCGCGGGAGCGGCCGAAATAAAAACTGCGCAGCCAGGACCTCAGCCGGCCCTGCTGCTGCGCGCACCAGGCGCGCGACTCGGGCAGCGGCACCAGCAGGATGGCGCGGAACGCGTCGACAAGTGCGTCGGCAAAACGCTTGCCCGGCAGGTCGGCGCGTGCCGGGGCGCCAATCACCTGTCCGAGCCACTCGCGCATTGCCAAATCCACCGGGTGGATCTGGTCAAGCGCGAGGATCTGGATCAGGGCCTCGGAGGGGCGTGCCCGCGCGAAGGAGCCGAGGAAGATGCGGCCGGCCAGCAGGTCGCCGATGGCCTGGACCGGATCGGTGGTGAGCCGGGCGCTCCAACGCTCGATCGCCGGGCTGGCGACAGATACCTTCATCGCACGGCACCGGCGCAGAAGTCCGCCCCGAAGTCATCCCGCTCGGCATAGAGCCGGACCCAGGGCAGGTGAAAACCACGCGCGCGGGCAAGCGGCATGGTCACCGGTTCGGTAATGATGCCGGCGCGATAGAAATGCTCGGGACGGTAAGGGATGCGCGCGTGCAGCAGCTCACAACCCATCTGGTAATCATTCTCCGTTTCCACCGGAGTAAGGTTGACTGTTCTGCCGTAGCGCAGCGCTTCGGTCGCGTCCGGCTCAGGAAGCGGGCTTGGGAAAAAGAATGGGTTGATGTCACCATCCAGCACCGTCGGGATCGTCGGGTGACCCTGGTCGGCGGTCGCGGCAATGACCTCGGCGACCGGGTAGCGCATGAGGAAGATCTCGACCGGCCGTCCGGAACGGCCAGGGTCGTAGTGGCCTAACCCCAGACGGTCGCGCAACTGCAGTGCCCAGTCGACGACGCCGTCGGCCAGGCAGTCCTCGACCTGGATCTCAGTGGTGACATAGGCCGGGCGTTGGTCGCGCTCCGGGTTCCAGGCGTCGCAAAGACCCTGAAGGTAGGCTCTCGCTGACGCGTCACCAGACTGAAACGTCTCGATCTGGGTCTTGATTTCCTCAAAAGAATGTCCGCGCAGTTGATGTCGCGGAAAGTGTAGGGAATCAGGGGCTCGTCCTGATCAATGAACAGGTGCTCCGTTGCGTAGCCGCGATGTCGACCGTACCAGTCGTCCAATCCGCTGATGGAGCCAGTAAGGAAATAGGGCTGATACAGGGCCAGCGCGGCCACGGGTGGACGTTCGTCAAGCAAGACGTTCTGGGCACACGCCTGTTCCGCGGGATCGGCGGATGCTGAAGCCGCTTCCAAGTAGCTGTGAAGACAGGGAATTGCTCTTGAGTCCATCAATTGCCTCGGGTCCGCTTAAATTTGCACCGGCGGACTGATTTCCTTCAATTGTCAGGTCGGACATTATCAATCGAGCGTCGGTTGGCAAAGACTAATCTACCGCGGCTGCCCCTGTCCACGAAGCCGCCCCGTGAGCCCGGTTCCGGGAAGTCGACTGGAGTCCAAGGCTTCCGCCTTGGATCGGCAGGCCAAGGCGGAAGCCTTGGACTCCAAAGGAGCATCGCTGGCCGGAACGATGATCAACGCCCGCCGTCGCGTGCCGCTAGGCGGTACCCGGCCAATAAACGTCAGCGATGATCTGCTCCGTGGTGTAAGGACACGCGGAGGGAAAGCGATCCGCCTGGAGTTTGGTCTCGGTGGCCGCGAGCCGTCTAGCCGTGGGGTATTCCCGCAGGATCAGGGTCGGGACACTGCCAACCAGACTCGGGCTGTCTTCGAGGATGACGGCGATTTCGCGCCGGGCGCTGATGATGGATCGCTGCCAACTGGTACCGCGGCGACTGGGCTGAAACTCCCACTTCAAGAGATGCAGCAGGAGGTTACGCAGATGACTGCCCAAGGCGCGCCGTTCGCTCTTGCCCAAGTCTTCCAACTCCTCGGCAATATGGTCTACATCGATCTCCGCGAGCCGCCGCTGGCGGAGCAATGCCGCGTTCGCCTCGGCCCAGGCCACCAGATCGCTTTCGTAGCCATCGGGACAGGCATCGGCCAGGGGTTGGAGTTTGCGCGCGAGTGCCATGGTGCGTCTTCCGATTCGAGTGGGATACACTCACTTCGCGCGAGTATCGGCTGGACCTCGGGGCGCGTCAATGAACGACAATAACCCGGTCGCGCACGCGGGCCTTGATCATCGCTCCGGCCACCAGGTCTCTTGTAGGGTACGGTGAGCTTGCAAACCATAGCATCTGTCCGCGGTGCGGTTCGTTCCTCACCGCACCCTACAGCAAACGCGACAGATCGAGATGGACTGACTCCAAGCCGGGAACCCTTACCACTGTCACATCGATCAAGGGCTCGGACTCCAGGTATCCGGTGTGACTTGGTGCGCGGTAACGCCTGATGGCGCGGGCATTAACGTCCAACAGCCACGTCTCGGGAATACCGGCCCGGCCATAGAGCTGAATTTTCACGTCGCGATCGTAGCGCAACGTGGTGTCGGCAACCTCGATCAGTAGCAAGATATCCGCGGGCGCCGGGTGGCGCCGACGGTACTTGGAGGCCGGCGGCCTGACGAGGGCGATGTCGGGTTGGGGCTCGTCGTGTCGGCCCAACTGAATGGGGTTCTGTACGCGCACGACCGCGGCATCCCCCACCGCCCGCACCAGTGCCGTCTGCAGATCGGTCACGATACTCGCATGCGGCGCTCCAATCGGCGGCATCTCGATCACCTCCCCGTCAATCAGTTCGACCCGCGCATCCGGTGCGAGGATGCCGACCTCACTCATACGGTAATAATCCTCCACCGTATAGCGGTGACGGTGGATCAGGTCTTCGGCGGTGCTGGACATGGGCTGCTGCCTATGGTCGGTTGATCCCAAGCGAAGGAAAACCCGTCTGCCTCGTCAAACCGCCTGGTAGATCCGCGCCCCCTCCTTGCGGAACTCCTCCGCCTTTTCCTTCATGCCTTCCTCGATCGCGATCTCCACATTGTCGAGCCGGTGCGCCTGGGCATAGTCGCGCACGTCCTGGGTGATCTTCATGGAGCAGAAGTGCGGGCCGCACATGGAGCAGAAATGGGCGACCTTGTGGGAGTCATGAGGCATGGTCTGATCGTGGTACTCGCGCGCCCGCTCGGGGTCGAGCGAGAGATTGAATTGATCGTCCCAGCGGAATTCGAAGCGCGCCTTGGACAGCGCATTGTCGCGAATCTGGGCGCCCGGCAGACCCTTGGCGAGATCCGCGCCATGGGCGGCGATCTTGTAGGTGACGATGCCGTCGCGCACGTCCTGCTTGGTGGGCAGCCCCAGGTGTTCTTTAGGCGTGACATAGCAGAGCATGGCGGTGCCATACCAGCCGATGTTGGCGGCGCCGATGCCGGAGGTGATGTGATCGTAGGCGGGGGCGATGTCGGTGATCAGGGGCCCGAGGGTATAGAAGGGGGCCTCAAAGCAGTCGATCAACTCTTTTTCCATGTTCTCCTGGATCATCTGCAACGGCACATGGCCTGGGCCTTCGATCATGACCTGGACATCATGACTCCAGGCGACCTTGGTCAATTCGCCCAGGGTTTCCAGTTCGGCAAATTGGGCGGCGTCATTGGCATCGGCAATGGAGCCCGGACGCAGTCCGTCACCCAGACTGAAGGCGACATCATAGGCTTTCATGATCTCGCAGATGTCTTCGAAATGGGTGTAGAGGAAGTTCTCCCGATGGTGCGCCAGACACCACTTGGCCAGAATGGACCCGCCGCGCGAGACGATGCCGGTCACCCGATCCGCGGTCAGCGGCACATAGCGCAGCAGGACTCCGGCATGAATGGTGAAATAATCCACGCCCTGCTCGGCCTGTTCGATGAGGGTGTCGCGGAACATCTCCCAGGTGAGTTCTTCGGCCTTGCCGTCGACCTTCTCCAGCGCCTGATAGATGGGTACCGTGCCGATCGGCATGGGGGCATTGCGCAGAATCCATTCGCGGGTTTCGTGGATGTTCTTACCCGTCGAAAGGTCCATCAGAGTGTCGCCGCCCCAGCGGGCGGACCAGACCATCTTTTCGACTTCTTCCGCGATTCCGGAGGTGACCGCGGAGTTGCCGATATTGGTATTGATCTTCACCCGGAAGTTGCGCCCGATGATCATGGGCTCCAGTTCCGGATGATTGATGTTGGCCGGGATGATGGCGCGACCGCGGGCGACCTCGGCACGCACGAATTCCGGGGTGATGGTCTCCGGCAGGCCGGCGCCGAACGAGTGACCGCGGTGCTGGCGCAACACCTTGGCATAACGCGGATCGCCGCGCAATGTATCCAGGCGCATGTTCTCGCGAATCGCGACGTATTCCATCTCGGGGGTGATGATCCCAGCGCGCGCATAATGCATCTGGGAGACATTCCCACCCGGCTTGGCGCGGCGCGGCGTGCGCAGATGCGCGAAACGCAGATGCGCCAGACCCGCGTCCCCCTGACGGCGGCGCCCGAACTCAGAACTGGGGCCGGCCAGGCGCTGGGTGTCGCCGCGCTCCTCGATCCAGGCCGAGCGCAGGTCCGGCAAACCGGCCATCAGGTCGATGTGGACGGTCGGGTCCGTATAGGGCCCGGAGGTGTCATAGATGAACACCGGCGGGTTTTCTTCGATCCCCTGGCTGGTCTGGGTGGGGGTGAGGCTGACCTCGCGCAGGGGCACACGCAGGTCCGGCCGCGAACCCTGGACATACACTTTGCGGGACCCTGGGAAGGGCTGGGTGACCTCGTCCGATAACTGCGCGGTTTTCTGGACGAATGTTTTCGGGATGGCGCTCATGTGGTGTCCTCGCGATGCAAGCGGGCGCGCTGGGGCGCTGGTTGTTCAAATTCCGGGAACCAGCGTCGGGGCTGATCGATCGACCAGGGGCCGGCGGGACGGAAAGCGGCAGCGAACAGGCGGCGGCGGGACCGCGGCGACGCGGGGTTCCGGCGAGGGTTCGCCTGCTTTCCTGCGCCGGCATGATCCGGATCAGGTTCGAAGGGACTCTCTCAGCCCGACACTCGGTTCGGACACCCCCAGCAGGTTTCAATCGGGAAACCTATAGAAATCGTCGGCGGATTTCAACCACCGTGATGCTGATATCCGGAACGGATTTCAGTTTTCGGTTTTGCGTTTTTCGTTAGCGTTTATCAAGCATCGGGTTACGAATAACGAGAAACGAAAAACCAACACCGACCGGTAGACATGGCCGGGCAAGCCCGCGGCCGCGACCGGAACGCAAGTCAAAGGCCCGGACGTGCTACCTTAAGCACGCGCCGACAGCCGCCGCGCGCCCGCAGACACAGCGGAGGACCCGCGGCGCGTCGGTCGGCGACAGCAGGGAGGTCGGCGTGCATGCACGTTTCGGCCGAGGGCAACCAAGCAGACTGCATCGAGGTTCACGAGATGCTGACTCCCATCACGCACCGGGTACCCAACAACCACGTTTACTACCTGGGTGACGATACGGCCCTGTGCCTCGACCTGGGTTCGCTCCTCAACCAGAAGGGACTGACGCTGCGGATCTTCGCCGCCCCGGACGCCCTGGCCGCGGCCACCGCGCGGACCGCCCCGGCGGTGCTGATCCTGGAGATGGGCAAGGTGCCGACCGGCACGACCCTGGAGCCTTTCCTCAACGGCCTGCTGGCCAACGCGGCGCAACGCCCCGAACTCCTGTGTATCGCCGCGCGGGAGGCCATCGAGACCCGCCTGCAGGCCATGCGGGCCGGCGCCCAGGGCGTCTACCTGGCCCCGGTCGCCGCCGGGGATCTGGCTCAGCGGGTGCTTCAACTCAGCGGCATCGGCGACACCGGCCGTTACCGTGTGCTGGTGGTCGAGGATGACCCGGCCCAGGCCAAGTATGTCGCCCTGCTGCTCACCAACGCCAATATCGAATCGCAAGTGGTCGGCGAGCCGCTCAAGGTCCTTGACGCGATCCGCTCCTTCCGGCCGGATCTGGTGTTGATGGATCTCTACATGCCGGACGCCAACGGCGACGAGCTCACGGCGATCATTCGTGATCAGGACGAATTCCTGGATCTGCCCATTATCTTTCTGTCTTCGGAACTGGACCTGGACCGGCAGATGGATGCCTTGCGCGTGGGCGGCGACAGCTTTCTCGCCAAGCCGATCCAGCGCAAACTGCTGATCGACTCGATCGAACACCGCATCCGCATGGCCCGCTGGCTGCGCGAGCGCCGACTGGCGGTCAGTCGCCGGGATGCCGCCGCCGGGCTGCTCCAGCCCGACCAATTCATGCGGCACCTGGATCGTTGTGTCCGCTCCTACGGGACCACGGGTGAGGGCGGACTCATGCTGATCGAAATCGACTCGCCGCAAGAGACCCTGGACCGGCTCGGCTTCGACGGGACGGACCGACTGTCGCGCCGCCTGGAGGTCGAACTCAGCAACCGCATGACCCCCGAGGAGTGTGCCACGCGGCTGGGGGACTTCAGCTATGCCTTGCTGGCCAAGCGCGACGATGCGCGCGCGCTGGTGGACCTGGCCGAACGGTTGCGCCACCTGCTCGCCGACTCCGGGTCGGCGGGTCGCACCGGATCGCCGGTGGAGACCGCGGAACACCAGACAACGATCAGCATCGGCATCGGACGCTTTGCGCCCGCGGCGGACGATGCGCTCACCATGCTCTCGCGCGGCCAGAAGGCCGCCATGGCCGCGCGGGCGGCCGGCGGGAATCGGGTGCAGTTCTGGGAGCCGGCGGTCACATCGGTGCAACCCGCGCAGGCGGATGCCCAAATCCGCACCCTGATCGAAGGCGCCATGGCCCGCCAGGGGCTGCTGCTGCTATTCCAACCCATCCTGTCGCTGGGCCGGGACGCCGGTGAACTCTACGAAGTCCAGTTGCGACTGCGCGCCCCGGACGGCGAGCACATACCGCCCCACGACTTCCTGCCCGTGGCCGAACGGACCGGACTCATGCCGGCGATCGACCGCTGGGTGATGCAACACGCGATGGACGTGATGGACATCCAGCGGGTCGCGCACCCGCGGCTGCGGCTGCTCGTCCATCAGACGCTGACCGCGGTCGCCGCGCCCCAGTGGCTCCAGTGGTTCCGCGACCAGATCGTCCAGCGCAACCTGATCCGCTTACGGCCGCTGCTAGTGCTGCGGATGGGCGAGATCCTGCGCGACCTGGACACGGCCAGGCCCTTGATGGCCAACCTGCGCGACTACGGGGTCCAGGTCTGTATCGCCGACTGCTCCGGCAGCCCCGCCGAACGGACGATCCTGGCTGAACTCGCGGTGTCCCTGGTCAAACTCTCCACCCATACCCTGACGAACTCCGAACAGGGCGTGCTGGCCGGGATCATCCGTGACCTGCGCGACCAGGGGTCCGCCGTCATCGCCGCCGGCATTGAAGACCCGGAAACCATCGCGCGCGTCTGGCACTGCCGGCCGGATTTCCTGCAGGGCAATTATCTGCAGCTACCGAGCGCGGAACTCAGTTACGACTTCGCCAAGGCGGAGTATCTCGCCTAAGGACTGGTCCGGCTCCCCGGCGGCCCGGCCGGGCTGCATCAGGGTGAAGCCGCCGCGGCCATAGAAGCGGATCCCGTGCGCGGTCAGATAGGCCGCGAGGAGATAGCCGATGCTCATCCTACGCGTTTCGTACTCTGGCCCGATCGGCGACATGATCTCCAGACTCCCATCCAGATACGTGAGGCGGACCGCGCGGCTGTCCTCGAAGCAGGCTGACAACTGCTCGAAGCGCTGCCAGGAGACACCTTCGAGCAGGATGCGCTGCACCGCGTTGTCCGCGGCGGCCGGTGGGCCGATGACGGTGGGCATGGGTAGGACTCAGACCGGACTGCCCAGACCGCGCGAAACGGTTGCCAGCACCTCCGCCGCGAGCCGGGAACCTTCCTCGGCCAGCTGGACACGGGCCGTGCCGCAAGCCGCTTGGAATGCGGCATCCCGCAAGCCGGGAAGATTGATGTCCACATTCAACAGCACGGCCTTGAGCGCGCCCTCCAGGATGCCGGCGCCGGCCCCGACATCACTCAGCACATGGGAATGCGTGAGCGGCAGGGCACGGGTCGCCAGATGCAGCGCCGCGACCATCAACCGCGCCGCCTGCAACGGCGATTCAGTCGCGCAGATCACCGCGGCCTGCAGGGACTCGGCGCGCTGCCGTTTCTGATCATCCGTGTCCTTCGGCAGCTTGAGTGCCGCCATGTAGGCCCGGAAGGCCGCGATATCCGCATCCGCCGCGGCGGCGATCTGCGCCAGCACCTGGCGTGCTTCGGCCAGCAGTGCAGTGATCTCCGCGGGCCGTGCCGCGTCCTTGCGCTTGCCGGAGATCTCCAGGGCCATCACCACCAGACCCAGGCCGCAGGCCGCGGTCACACCGGCGACACTGCCGCCGCCGGGCGTGGGCTGGGCACTCGCGGTGGCGGATAAAAAGTCCTGCAGCGACTGCGTCCAGAGGGTGTCGGTCATGGCGGTCGAATCGGTGATTGGAGTGTTCATCGCGTCGTCGGATCAGTCTGTTGTCTCTCGGCCGCGCGGATCAGATTCTGAAAGATCAGCGCGGAGGTCAGCGGCCCGACGCCGCCGGGGACCGGCGTCAGCGCCGCGGCGAGGCCCTCCACCGCGGCCGCGTCCAGGTCTCCGACCAGCTTGCCGTTCAGATAATTGATGCCCGCATCGATGAGGATCTGGCCCGCCCGCACCTGCGCGCGCCCGATCTGATGGGCCCGGCCGATGGCCACGAACACCAGCTCACAATCCGCCAGCACCGCCGCGAGATCGCGGGTGCGGCTGTGGCACACGGTCACCGTGGCATGGCGATTCACCAACATACTGGCCAGGGGCCGGCCGACGGTGCGCCCGCGCCCGATGACGGCCACCTGCTTGCCGGCCACCGAGCCGCGCGTCTCCGCGAGCATGATGCAGGCCTGCGCCGTCGCCGAGGTCAGCGCCTCGTCCTCCCGTCCGGTGGTGATCAGACCCATGCTGTAGGCGGTCATGCCGTCGATGTCTTTGGCCGGCGCGATCAGGTCCAGTGCCCGGTCGCCGTGAAGGTGCGGAGCGAGCGGCAGCTCCAACAGAATGCCGTGCACCGTCACATCCCGCGACAGCGCCCGACAGGTCTCCTCCAGCCGCTCCTGTGTGGTGTCGCTGCCCAGGTCATGGATATCGAGCGCGATACCCAGTTGGGCGGCGGTGCGCTGCTTCGCTTGCGAATAGCTGAGCGACGCCGGGTCCTCGGAGGCAAGGATCACCGCCATCTTCGGCTTGCAACCGGTTGCCGTCAGCACCGCGGCGCGCGCGGCCACCGCCCGGCGAACGTCTTTGGCCAGGGCGTCGCCCCGGATCTTCTGTGTTTCTGGAATGGTGTCAGTGGTGGACATGCTGTACGCATCATATTTCGGTGAGACCCGGCGGGGGCTGCGTATGCAGCCGCGGGCGGTGCGGCCGCCGGCTGCGACAAAGCGGGAAAATCGACCGCCCCAGGTACGATAAGGGTTCGAATGTAGCCCGGATGCAAACGGCGGGCAAGCCCGGTCACACCTGACGACGGTCAAGATCCAAGGGATCCGGCAGCCGGACCGATTGCCGATCCTGCGACGCCGGTCTCACGGCGGCCTGCTATCGTTAATGCGATTGGCAATGTCACAACGCAACAAGGACCTGGATCATGGCAAAGCCCCTTTCCTCAATGTCTCTGGTAGTGACACTCGGCATCGGCATCGCCGCCTTGAGCAGCCCCAGCCCGGCCATCGCCGCGATCTACCGCTGCACCAACGCGGCGGGTGAGATCGGATTCTCGGACGAACCCTGCCCCGCCGGCTTCGCCACGGACGCGCTGGATATCCAGAGCCGACCGTCTGGGGGCACCTCCGGCCGGAGAAGCGACGACAACCCCTACTCCGCCATCGAGCAGGTCAAACGGCTGGAGCAGGAACGGGCCGGCCGGGGCCGATCTACGACACCGCGGCGCGATACGGCAAACCCGGATCATCACGCCAGGCTGCAGGACATCAAGGAACAATTGCGCACCTTGGCGCGCGGTGAACGGAATCTGCGCGACGACCTGGGGGGCAACGCATCACCGATGCGTAAGCGATGGGCACGCGAAGAACTCGCCACGCTACTCGAAGAGCAAGCGCAACTGCGTCGGGAACGCGACCTCCTGAGCGGACGCCGCCCCCGGACCACCGACATCGAGCGCCGCGCCAGGAAAGATGCCTTGGAGGCTGAATCCGTTACGCGCGCGGCGCAAGCAAGGACCGAGCAGGCGCAGCGGGAGGCGCAATTGCGTTCCCAGGAAGCAAAAAAGCAAGCGCAAATCGAAGAACAGCGAGCCAACGCGAAGAGTTGGCACACCGAAAAACCGCAACCAGGAGCGCCGGCGCCACAGCGCAGTTGGTGACATCGACCGCATTGATCGCCTTCGTACCTGATATATACCCGTCGTTGTTGGTTTTTCGTTTCTCGTTTTTCGTAACCCGATGTTCG
>CAYYAY010000048.1:0-6521 GCA_964470155.1 uncultured Lamprocystis sp.
CCAGTTGCCTCCCCAGGCCCAGAGGCTGCCGTCGGTCTTGAGGGCCAGGGTGTGCTCACTGCCAGTTGACACGGCCGCGACCCCGGTCAGGACCTGGACCGGCGTCAAGCGATCGGTGGTGGTGCCGTCGCCGAGCCAGCCGCGGTAGTTGCTTCCCCAGGCCCACAGGCTGCCGTCGGTCTTGAGGGCCAGGCTTTTAAACCAGCCGGCTGCTAGCCGCTGCATTTCCGGAGTGTCGGCCACGGCAACGCTCGCCGCCCAAGGCGAAAGCAGCAGCGCATCCAACCCGGCGGCATCGATCCGCAGCGTCAGGCTGGCCGAATCGGCGGTTCGCTGCACCCCGTCATAGGACCCGGCCGGCAAGGCGAACAACAAGTCCTGGGCCGTCTGCTCCAGGTCGTCCGCCGCCGCGACCGCCGCCGGCGCGCGCAGTTCCACCCGCACGGTCAGCCAGCCCGCGGCGGCCACCTGCGCGCGCAGGGCGTCGGCAGTGGTCGTCGCCGCGGCGTCGGGCGTCGTCGGCCCGGCCGCGGCCTGGCCCAGACCCAGTGCCAGTAGTAAACCCAAGAGAACAAGCGCCGCGTGCTGGCCGCGCGGCCCCGGATCAGGTCGGAATCGTTCGAAACACATAAGTATTTATCTTGGATGGTTAAATGGGGCGGGTGGACCCTCGCGCGACGGCGGATCGGTGTTCAACCGCCATCAGATGGATGCAGTGAATCAGTGGAGGAAGGGCGCATCGATTGCGTGACGCGAGCCCGGCTTGCGCACGCCGGTCAATCCTCCACCGGCTCAGCCCACAAATCATGGTCCCCGGAGTCGGTGACGATGACTTCGATGAAGTCGCCCGGGTCCAGTTCCCAGGCGCCGGGGATGATGACCACGCCGTCGATCTCGGGGGCGTCGCCGGGACCGCGGGCGATGACCTCGTCGTCGTCCACCGTATCCACCAGGACCGTGAGGCGCTGGCCGATCCGCGCGGCGAGTTTGTCGCGGCTGATCTCGGCCTGGACGTCCATGAACCGGCCCAGGCGCTCCAGTTTGACGTCCTCCGGCACCGGGTCGGGTAAGGCGTTGGCCGCCGCCCCGGCGACCGCCGAATAGAGGAAGCAGCCAACCCGGTCGAGCCGCGCCGCGCGGATGAAGTCGAGCAGGGTGTCGAATTCGGCGTCGGTTTCGCCGGGGAAGCCGACGATGAAGGTGCTGCGCAGGACCAGGTCCGGGCACTGGGTGCGCCAGCGGGCGAGACGCTCCAGGACGCGCTCGGCAGCGGCGGGCCGGCGCATTGCCTTGAGCACGCGTTCCGACCCGTGCTGCAGCGGCATGTCCAGATAGGGCAGGATCACGCCGTCCGCCATCAGCGGGATCAGGTCGTCGACATGAGGGTAGGGGTAGACGTAGTGCATCCGCACCCAGGCGGGCAGTTCACCCAGGGTGCGTGCCAGGGTCACCAGGTCGGTGGTCAGCGGCCGGCCCTTCCAGAAGTCCGGCCGATAGCGCAGGTCCAGGCCATAGGCGCTGGTGTCCTGGGCGATGACCAGCAGTTCGCGCACGCCGGCCTCCACCAGCCGTTCGGCTTCGGTGAGGATCGCGCCGATGGGGCGGCTGACCAGGTCACCGCGCAGGCTGGGGATGATGCAGAAGGTACAGCGGTGGTTGCAGCCCTCGGAGATCTTGAGATAGGCGTAATGGCGCGGGGTGAGTCGCACTCCCTGGGGTGGTACCAGGCTCTGGAAGGGGTCATGCGGGGCCGGCAGTTCCCGATGGACCGCGGTCATGACGGCGTCCAAATCATGTGGCCCGGTGATGGCGAGCACCCGCGGGTAGGTGTCGCGGATCAGCTCGGCGCGCGCGCCCAGACAGCCGGTGACGATCACCTGGCCGTGTTCGCTCAGGGCCTCGCCGATCGCTTCCAGCGACTCTTCCACCGCGGCGTCGATGAAGCCGCAGGTGTTGATGATCACCAGATCGGCCCCGTCGTAGCTCGGGGTGATGCCGTAGCCCTCGGCGCGCAGTTGGGTGAGGATGTGTTCTGAGTCCACGGTCGCCTTGGGACATCCCAGGCTGACGAACCCGATGCGGGGCGGGCGGGTAGGGGCCGCGCTGGAATCAAGAGGGGTCACGGGAGCTCCCGGCAGGGTGGTCGAAAGTGCCCTGATCGTCGGGCAATTGTCTATGGTATCGGTAGGAGGCAGCGGAAACAAAGGCCCGAGCGCGAAATATTTGGCCGCCCGGCTTGCCCTCGCACGCTGATTCGGTAAGCATAGCGCTCGCCCGTGGGCTACGCTTGACACCGGGTCGTGGTACAGCGGTATCGCGGGAGGACACCCCCAAGGACGGGGCGCGTGGGTGCCGGACGATAACGGCGCCTGATCCTGTCACCGAAAGAGGACCTGCCCTCGCGCCACGGGGCCGGCCTCGGAAGTTCACTCGGCGTACGGTCACCATAATGAAAAACTGCAATCTCTGTAAATACAGCAAGGTCTGTAATGACTTGCCCGGTGTTTGTATTCTCCTGCCCTACCTGGCGATCACGGTCGTGGTCGTGTCGTTGGGCTATCTGTTCGTCACCCAGGAACTGATGTAGCAGCTATGGGGTCGCCGCGCGGTGTCCGGTTCATCCGGACACCGCGTCGCCGACCCTGCCGTTGGACCCTGAGCCCATGCCGACACCTGCGCAGATCGTCCCCGGCTGTACCCTGGTGATGCACCTGGAAGTGCGTTTTCACGATGGCTTCGTT
Source organism: uncultured Lamprocystis sp. (assembly GCA_964470155.1). Classification (GTDB taxonomy): domain Bacteria; phylum Pseudomonadota; class Gammaproteobacteria; order Chromatiales; family Chromatiaceae; genus Thiodictyon. The sequence continues at coordinate 2,742 of CAYYAY010000048.1, forward strand.
GGTTTTTCCACCTTCGATCAGGAGCCGATCACCTGTCGTCTGGGCGATGGCACCCTGGCGCCGGGGATGGAGACTGCGCTGCTGGGTCTCGCGCCGGGTGAGGACCACCTGATCCTGGCCGGCGGTTCCGAGTTGTTCGCCGAGTATGACCCGGACAATCTTCACTGGTTGCCCCTGAGCGACTTTCCGTCGGATCCGGACCCTGCACCGGGCCAGGTGGTCGCCTTCACGACTCCGGCCGGGCATGAGACCTGCGGCCTGGTGCTTGAACGCGAGGGTGAGGGTGCGGCCGGGCGGGTGCGGGTCGACTTCAACCACCCCTTTGCCGGCCGTTCGCTGACCTTGCGGGTGCGTATCCTGTCGGTCGCCTGACCGCGGTCAGTCAGAGACTGAGCGATGCGGCCGCCCGCGGCGGCCGGATTGCCCCATAATGTCTGACTTCTTCTATCACCCAATCTTCGCTTATCTTCTGATGCCATGGATATACTCCTCGCCAATCCCCGCGGTTTCTGTGCCGGTGTCGACCGCGCCATCGCCATCGTCGAGCGCGTGCTCGATCTCTATGGTGCCCCGATCTATGTGCGACACGAAGTGGTTCACAACCGCTTCGTCGTGGACGGGCTGAAGCAGCGCGGCGCCATCTTCGTCGAGGAACTGGAGCAGATTCCGGACGGGGCCACGGTCATCTTCAGCGCCCACGGGGTCGCCCAGCAGGTGCGGGCGCAGGCGCAGGCGCGCGGGTTCCGGGTCTTCGATGCCACCTGCCCGCTGGTGACCAAGGTCCATCTGGAAGTGGCGCGGCACTGCAAGGCCGGCGATGAACTGGTCCTGATCGGTCACCGCGGCCACCCGGAGGTCGAGGGCACCATGGGTCAATGCCAGACGGACGGCGGGCTCATCCACCTGGTGGAGTCGGTGGAGGATGTCGCCGGCCTGCCGGTGCGCGACCCGCAGCACCTGGCTTACGTGACGCAAACCACGCTCTCGGTCGACGACACGGCGGGAATCATCGCGGCGCTGCGCGAGCGCTTCCCCAAGATCGAGGGTCCTAAGCGCAGCGACATCTGCTACGCCACCCAGAACCGCCAGGACGCGGTGAAGACGCTGGCGGCGCGGTGCGACCTGTTGCTGGTGGTCGGTTCAGCCAACAGCTCCAATTCGAATCGCCTGCGGGAACTGGCGCACAAGCAGGGCTGCGCGGCCTATCTGATCGACGGTCCGGACGACATCCGCCGGGACTGGCTCGAACAGGCGCCGCGGGTGGGCCTCACCGCCGGCGCATCCGCTCCCGAAATCCTGGTGGAGCAGGTGATCGCCCGCCTGCGTGAGTGGGGCGCCGGGAGCGTTGAAGAACAATCAGGGATTCGTGAACAGGTGGTCTTCAGCCTGCCGCGCGAACTGGCGGCCGCCGGCGCGGACGGGCGCGGAGACTGACACCGTGCGCGTGCCTGACCTGGGCGTTGGACACTGAGCGATGAGCGATGTTTTGGTCATCGGCGGCGGCATCATCGGTCTGCTGACCGCCCGCGAGCTGATGCAGGGCGGGGCCGCGGTCACCCTGATCGAAATGGGCCGGACCGGCCGCGAGTCCTCCTGGGCCGGCGGCGGCATCGTGTCTCCGCTCTATCCCTGGCGCTACCCGGATGCGGTCACCGCGCTCGCGCGCTGGAGTCAGCAGGTCTACCCCGACCTGTGCGCGGCGCTCCATGAGGCATCCGGCATCGACCCCGAGTTCACGCCGAACGGGCTCCTGATCCTGGACACCGAAGAACGCGAGCAGGCGCTCGCCTGGGCCGCCCGCCAGGGCGACGAAGTCCAGGTCATCGACGGCCCGGCGGTGCGCGCGCTCGAACCTGAACTGGGCCTCGACTCCGCCCAGGCCCTGCGCTTCCCGGCGGTCGCCAATGTCCGCAATCCGCGTCTGGCCAAGGCCGCCCGGCGGGCCCTGGATGGGTGTCTGCTGCTGCGTGAGCAGGAAGCGGTGCTCGACATCCTGGTCGCGCACGGACACATTCAGGGTGTGCGCACGACGCGGGGCGTGATCCATGCCGATCACGTCATCGTCTGTGCCGGGGCCTGGACCGGGCGGCTCCTGAGCCAATTCCGCCGGCCGCCGGCCATCGCGCCGGTGCGCGGGCAAATGATCCTCTTCCAGGCGCGGCCGGGCCAAGTGCGTCACACCACACTCTACCGTGATCGGTACGTCATCCCGCGTCGGGACGGGCGCGTCCTGGTCGGCAGCACCCTGGAGCATACGGGCTTCGTCAAGGCGACTACCGCCGAGGCCAGAGACGCGCTCCACCGCAGCGCCATCGAACTGTTTCCCCTGCTCGAACAAGCGCCCATGGAAACGCACTGGTCCGGGTTACGCCCCGGCGCTCCGAGCGGCATCCCCTACATCGGCGCCTACCCCGGCACCACCGGGCTCTATGTCAACGCCGGCCATTATCGCAACGGCGTGGTCACCGCCCCAGCCTCCGCCCGGCTGGCGGCCGACTTGCTGCTGGGGCGCGTGCCCAGCATCGACCCCGCGCCCTACGCGCTGGAAGCCCCGCGCTGAACCGCGGTGTGAGATTTTTCGATTTTTCGGTTTGCGTTGAGGTAGACGACTGCTTCCCTTATAATCAGCGGTCCGATGCGCCGATGTAGCTCAGTTGGTAGAGCAACTGATTCGTAATCAGTAGGTCGGCGGTTCGAATCCGCCCATCGGCTCCAATATAACCAAGTGGTTAGGCGCAACGCCAAACCCGTCAAAAGTCCGAAAATCCCGCCGGGTTAACGCTGAGAGTAACAGACGGGTCGCGTCGCGCGCTGTTCGGGGGCGCGATGCCCGTCGTCGGCTCGCTCAGCGAGATTCGCTTGGAAGTGACTGGTTGTCGGTAACTTATTAAAATATTCTTGGTTTTTTTAACAGCGCCGCGCCTTATTAAAGGATGCTGGGCCATGCACCGTGACAGTACCGGGCGCTATGCCGCCAGCCTCGCCGGGGGTGAGGCCGTGCGCGCCTTTGTCCCTGCGCCCCTGCCCCCGACGCCGCCGCTCGATCTGGGCGGCAGTCGCCAAGCGGACCTGGAGCGGGCTACCCTGGCATTGGGTCGCCTCGACAGCATCGGCTTGCTGCTACCCGATCCGCAGCGCTTCCTGTACGCCTATGTGCGCAGGGAAGCGGTGTTGTCCTCTCAGATCGAGGGAACCCAGTCATCCCTTTCCGATCTGCTGCTCTTTGAACTCGAGGAACAACCCGGGGTCCCCTTCGACGACGTAGTGGAAGTCTCCAACTACGTTGCCGCGCTGGAACACGGCATGGTGCGCCTTCGCGAGGGCCTCCCGCTCTGCAATCGGCTCCTGCGCGAGATGCATGCCCGCCTCATGGCGCGCGGACGCGGCAGCGACCAGGCCCCCGGCGAGTTTCGCCGCACCCAGAACTGGATCGGCGGCACCAGACCCGGTAACGCCCGCTTCGTCCCACCGCCGGCCCAAGAAGTCGAGCCCTGCAGGGGCGCGCTGGAGGCCTTCATCCACGACGCGTCCGCTTCGCTTCCCGTGATCCTCAAGGCGGCCTTGGTGCATGTCCAGTTCGAGACCATCCACCCCTTTTTCGACGGCAACGGCCGCCTCGGGCGACTGCTGATCGCGATGATCCTGCATGAGGGCGGGGCGCTCACCCAGCCGTTGCTCTATCTCAGCCTCTATTTCAAGCAGCACCGTCAGGTCTATTACGACCTGCTGGACCGGGCGCGGACCGACGGCGACTGGGAGGCCTGGATCGACTTCTTTCTG
>CAYYAY010000048.1:6621-43271 GCA_964470155.1 uncultured Lamprocystis sp.
CGGCTGGTCGATCTGTTCCAGCAGGACACCCGGCGCGTCCAAACCGGCGGGCGCGGCGCGGCCAATACCCTGCGCGTGCTCGACGCATTGCGGCAGCGGCCACTGTGCAACCTCGGCCAACTGGCCCAGTCCGCCGACATCAGCTTTCCCACCGCCTCCAAGGCCATGCTCGTGCTGGTCGATCTAGGCATCGCACGCGAACTGACCGGCCAGCGCCGCAACCGGGTCTTCGTCTACGATGCCTATCTGGGGATACTCAACGAAGGGGGGGAGGCGCTGTGATAATGGAAATTGCACATAGCGCGCGTTTCCGCGCCGGCACCAGGGCGCGCGGGACGGTGACCGCGAACGTCCCGAACCGGGTAGGGTTCGCTGCGCGGACCATTTGCCTACAGGGGGGGGCCGGTGCGGAATTCGGCGATTTCCGGAAATCGCCTAAACCAGTTTCGCGACCTTCAACAAAACGCCCACAACGATGGTCGTTTGCAGGACGCCCGCGCCAATCACCCAGCGGGTCAGGTCGGCTTTCGTCTCGGCAATGTCGCGCTTCATTTCAAGCCGCAAGACTTCGATGGCGTGTTGCAGGTTGTTCTCGTGTTCGGCGACTTCGGCCTTGCTCGCCATTTGTCGATCAAGGATTTCGGCCAGTGCGCGGGCTTGGGTCTCGGCTTGCTGGGGGCTGAATCCACCGGCCTTGAGCGTGTCGGCATAGGCCAAGGTGTCAAGAATGAAGCTGGCCATGGGTGCGGGCTCCGGGTGAAGGGGGTTGGACCACGTGGCGGCGGTCCGGGCGCGGGTCGGTAGCGCGGTAACCGCTGCCGTGGGGGTCAGTCCGACCGTATCCATCCGCCGGGCGCCGCCGGGCGCCGTGTTGCGCGGGTGCCGCTCTCCCTGGGTTTGAGTCAGCGGAAAGAGCCGCATCAGGGCGCACCATGTCACCAAGAATAGCATAGCCAGGCGGTCTAAGGCGTTGTTAAATAGCAGGGAAATCTGGCGACTTGACGCGACGGAACAAAGGCCTGCGTCCGCGGTGATCACGGGACACGGCACCGGCGTTTACAGTCCGCGCTGATTCACCCATCCTAGGCTCCCTTTTCAACCTGACATCCGCCCTTCATGTCTTCTCTGCACTGGACAGGAAAAGACGCCGCCGGGGTGGCCATCCGGGACGTACCCTACCGGCCCCTGGTGGCGGTGCCGCGCCTGAGCTACGGCGAGCCCGAGACCGAGAACCTGCTGATCCAGGGCGACAACCTGGATGCCCTCAAGAGCCTGCTGCCGGTCTATGCCGGACGGGTCAAGTGTGTGTTCATCGACCCGCCCTATAACACCCGCTCCGCCTTCGAGCACTACGACGACAACTGCGAGCACTCTATCTGGTTGTCGATGATGTATCCGCGGCTGGAGTTGCTGCGCGAGCTGTTGAGCGAGGACGGTTCGATTTGGGTGACGATCGACGATAATGAAGGGCATTATTTAAAAGTCATAATGGACGAGGTGTTTGGGCGTGCGAATTTCCTGGCAAGTCTTGTATGGAGAAAGCGAGTAAGCCCCGCAAATGACGCACATTATTTCAGCTCGGATCATGACCATTTGTTGGTTGCGGCGAAGAACAGGCAGAGCTGGGTCCCGAACAAATTACCTAAGACGGATGCGCAAAAGAAATACTATACCAATCCGGATCACGATGATCGAGGGACGTGGAATTCGGCTGCCTATACCTGCGCAAAGACCGCAGACGAACGGCCCAACCTCTATTATCCGTTGATCCATCCAAAGACCGGCGAAGAAGTGTGGCCCAAGCGCACTCGCGTCTGGGCATATTCCCGAGACGCATACGAGCAGCACATCCGAGACGGTATGCTCTATTGGGGTGTCGATGGTGGTGAACGAACGCCACGCTTAAAGAAGTTCCTTTCTGGGTCTGGCGATGTAGTACCAAGATCGGTTTGGAACTATGATGAAGCAGGGCACACGCAGGAGGCAATGATTGAGGGCCTTGCGTTGTTTTCTGAAAGACGCTTCGGCACTCCGAAGCCGGAACGTTTGATAGACCGAGTGTTGCGGGTTGCCACTAACCCCGACGATCTTGTTCTCGATAGCTTCTTAGGCTCCGACACGACTGCGGCCGTCGCCCACAAGATGAACCGCCGCTGGATCGGTGTGGAGATGGGCGACCACGCCGAGACCCATTGCGCCGCGCGGCTGCGCAAGGTCATCGACGGCGAGCAGGGTGGTATCAGCGCCGACGTGAACTGGCAGGGCGGGGGCGGTTTCCGGTATTGCCGACTGGGCGAGCCGGTCTTCGACGGACACGGCAGCATCAGGCCAGGCGTCGGTTTCGCCGATCTGGCGCGCTGGGTTTGGTATCGGGAGACCCGCCAACCCTTGGCCGAGGTGCCCGCGACACCGCTCCTGGGGGTCCATCAAGGCACCGCGTATTATTTGCTGTTCAACGGCATTCTGGGCGACTGCCGGCCCGAGGGAGGAAATGTTCTGACCGCGCCGTTGCTGGATGTCCTGGCGCCCCACGACGGCCCTCGCGTGGTGTTCGGCGAGGCGTGCCGCCTGCATGAATCCAAGCTGACCGCACTCAACCTGCGCTTTCGTCAGCTCCCCTATCAGGCGAACGCATGATGGACCGTAAGCCCTACCAGATCGCCGCCCTGGACACCCTGACCCGTTTTGCCCGACGCGCCGCGGAGATCGGCCCGCATCGCGCCTTCGCGGAAGAAGCGCGCCACGAGCCGGCCTATCGGGACCAAGGCTTCGGCGCGACCCCTTATCTGTGTTTGCGCCTGCCGACCGGCGGCGGCAAGACCGTGCTGGCGGCCGACGCCATCCCGGTGCTGCGCCAATGCGCCGGCCAGGATTACCCCTTGACCCTGTGGCTGGTTCCCAGCAAGGCGATCCTGGACCAGACCGCCGCCACCCTGCGCGATCCGCAACACCCGTATCGGGAGCGGCTCAATGCCCAGTTCGGCATCGACCGGGTGCGGGTCCTGAGCCTGGAGGACGCGACCGGCATTCTGCCCCAGGAGGTGCGCCAGAAGGCCCTGATCGTCGTCAGCACCACCCAGGCGTTGCGGGTGGACAAGATGGACACCCGCAAGGTTTACGCCGGCCATGAGGGGTTGGACGCCGCCTTCGAGCGCCTGACCGCCGTCCCGGACCTGGACACGGACGAACAGGGCCGGGTGCCGGCATCTTTCGTGAACCTCTGCCGGGCCTGGCCCCCGCTGGTGATCGTGGACGAGGCGCACAACGCCCGCACGCCCCTGTCATTCGACACGCTGAAGCGCTTTGCACCGGCCTTCATTCTGGAACTGACCGCCACCCCCGCCACCGACCCCAAGAGCGGCAGCAATGTCCTGGTGCGGATGTCCGCCCGCGAACTGCGCGACGCGACCATGATCAAGTTGCCCGTCGTGGTGACAGAGTACGGGGGCGACTGGACTGCCACGGTGGCCGGTGCGGTGCGCGAACGGGCCATGCTGGAAGATCTGGCGCGCCAGGACGGGCGCGGCATCCGCCCCATCGCCCTGTATCAGGCCGAGCGCAAGGACGGCGCCGTGACGTCCGAGACGATCCGCGCGCACCTGATCAAGCACGAGGGCATTGCCGAGAGCGAGATTGCCATTGCCACCGGCACCCAACGGGGCATCGACGGGGTGGACCTGTTCCTGCCCGAGTGCAAGATCCGCCACATCATCACGGTGCAGGCACTCAAGGAGGGGTGGGATTGCGCTTGGGCCTATGTGCTGTGCTCGGTCGCCAATATCCGCTCGCCTAAGGACATTGAACAACTGCTCGGGCGGGTGCTGCGGATGCCCAACGCGCGGGCCAGCCGCTTCGACCCGCTCAACCGGGCCTATGCTCATGTCACCCATGGCGCCTTTCAGACGACCGCCAAGCAACTGCGCGATGCCCTGGTGACCCTGGGCTTCGACCGGGAGCAGGCGCAGGAGGCGGTGCAAACGCCCTTTCATTTCGATGAGGACGACGACCTCGTGGCGGCGCGGCACATCGGTGGTCCTGCCCGGCGCTCCGCCTAATCTCGACGGGCTGCCGGGCAGCGACTTGGCCGGGATCGCCATTACGCGACAGAGCGCGCAGAGCACGACCTTGTGCATCCAGCCCGACGCCCCGCCCGCGGCGATCGACCGCCTGTGCGAGCGCCTGCCCGCGAATCAACGCCAGCCCGTGCGGGATGCCTACCGGCAGGCCGTGGCCCTGCGTTGCCCGGCGGAGCGGGGTGAGACCCTGACCCTGCCGTTGCTTGCCTGGCGCCAGGGCGAATTGATCCTGGGCGAGGCGACCGCCGAGGAACTGCGCCACCACGGGCGCTTCTCGGCACGCGACTGCCCGCCCCATGACTGCGACTGGAGCAACGACCGCCAGGCCACCACGAGCGAGATCGACGCGGACGCGGCCGGGCATCTGGGCATTTCCGATGCCAGGATTCGCCAGTTGTCCCAACGCGCCTTGGGCGAGCAATGGGATCGGGATTGGCTGGTCTACTGGCTGCGGAACCTGGATCGGCATCCGCGCAGTTTCCGGCTGCCGTGCCCGTCCGCGCACGGGGACTGGTTCTATCCCGACTTCCTGGGGCGTCTGACGGACACGCGCCTGTTGGTGATGGAGTACAAGGGCGGCTATCTGGAGCCCTTCGACAGCCGCAAGCGACAGATGGGCCCTGGCCTGGCAGCGGGCAATGAACGGGCAAGGCGTGTTCCTGTGGATCGGCGATTCGGCCGAGACGTCGCGGGGGCGCAGCATCGCGCAACAGATACAGGAGGGGTTGCGCGGGGGCTGGGCTGCGCACACCATGCCGTCCGGCCGCCGCGGGCCGCGGTCTGGTGGCTGACCATGGCTCGATAGAGCCTTAGTACCTGATATCCTGACAGACTCTTGGTGCAGGGGCGGGTTTGAAACCCGCCTCTACGTGCGGTTATCACGTCCGGCGGCGATATCGCCGCACCGGACTTGCCGGGGCAGATCCGGTCGATGAGCCGGTGTTGGTGCGGATGCGGTCGTTCAGCCATTTATCAACCCGTGTGGGGTCGGGTCAGGCTGATCGGCGGGCCGGAATTAACCGGCGGTATCGCTCAACTCCAGGCGCCGCTCCAGCCGCTCAAGGCGGCGGGTGACTGATTGGATGGTTTCCCGATCACTACCCGACAAGCTTGCCGCGTCAGGCAATCGCTCGGCTGGTCCGTAATCCTCGTCCATTTCGCGCTATGCTTGGCGCACTGACGCGCGCGGCGGGCTCCAGACGGTGGCGACCGCGCGCTCCCCTGGTCCTCGCATCCAACGGGAGTTACGCCTTGGACATTGCCGAACTGCTTGCCTTCAGCGTCAAGAACAATGCTTCCGACCTGCATCTGTCGGCCGGCCTGCCGCCGATGATCCGGGTGGACGGAGATATGCGCCGGATCAATGTGGCGGCGCTGGAGCACCGCACCGTGCACTCGCTGGTGTACGACATCATGAACGACAAGCAGCGTAAGGATTACGAGGAGTTTCTGGAGACCGACTTTTCGTTCGAGATTCCCGGCGTGGCGCGTTTCCGCGTCAACGCCTTCAACCAGAAACGCGGGGCCGGGGCGGTGTTTCGGACGATCCCGTCCAAGGTCTTGAGTCTGGAGGACCTGAACGCCCCGAAGATCTTCAAGGATATCGTCAATGTCCCGCGCGGTCTGGTGCTGGTGACCGGGCCTACGGGTTCGGGCAAGTCGACCACCCTGGCGGCCATGGTGGACTACCTGAACGACAACGAGTATGCCCACATCCTGACCATCGAGGATCCGATCGAGTTCGTGCACACCAGCAAGAAGTGCCTGGTCAATCAGCGCGAGGTGCACAAAGATACCCTGGGTTTCAGCGAGGCGCTGCGCTCCGCCCTGCGCCAGGACCCCGATATCATCCTGGTGGGTGAGATGCGCGATCTGGAGACCATCCGCCTGGCGATGACCGCCGCCGAGACTGGTCATCTGGTGTTCGGCACCCTGCATACGACTTCCGCGGCCAAGACCATCGACCGCATCATTGATGTGTTCCCGGCGGCGGAGAAGGAGATGGTGCGCTCCATGCTCTCGGAGTCGCTGCGCTCGGTTATCGCCCAGACACTGCTGAAGAAGGTCGGCGGCGGGCGGATTGCCGCCCACGAGATCATGATCGGCACGCCGGCGATCCGCAACCTGATCCGCGAGGCCAAGGTCGCACAAATGTACTCGGCCATTCAGACCGGCCAGGCACATGGGATGCAGACCCTGGATCAGAACCTCAAGGACCTGATGCAAAAGGGTCTGATCTCGCGCAAGGATGCCCGCAGCAAGGCGCAGAACAAGGACGACTTTATTTGACCGCGAGCGTTGCGTGCGAATCGGATCCCGGCGGTAGACCGGGAGATCCGAACTGACGTTCAGGTTGCCAACCCACGACTGAGGTATTTTCTCCATGGACCTGAGACAAACGCTGGAGCAATTGCTGGCGATGCTGGTGGATAAGAAAGGCTCGGACCTGTTCATCACCGCGGGCTGGCCGCCGAGCGTGAAGGTCGACGGGATGATTGGTCCGGTCGGCAAGCAGTCGTTGAGTGTGGAACAGGCCCGCGACATGGTGCATTCGCTGATGAATGAGCGTCAGCGCGCGGAGTTTCTGGCGACCAACGAGTGTCAGTTCGCGATCGATCGGCCCAAGCTCGGCCGCTTCCGCGTCAGCGCCCTGGTCCAGCGGGATGCCGCCGCCATGGTGCTGCGTCGTATCGAGACCAAGATCCCCACCATCGAGGAGCTCAGGCTGCCCTCCGCGCTGCGTGATTTTGCAATGTATAAGCGCGGCCTGGTGATCCTGGTCGGCGGTACCGGCACCGGCAAGTCGACCTCGCTGGCCGCTTTGGTGGGCTATCGCAACCGCCACAGTACGGGTCATATCATCACGATCGAAGACCCGATCGAATATGTGCACGATCATGACGGCTGCATCATCACCCAGCGTGAGGTGGGGGTCGACACCGAATCGTTCGATGTGGCGTTGAAGAATACGCTGCGGCAGGCGCCGGACGTGATCCTCATCGGCGAGATTCGCACCCGCCAGACCATGGAATATGCCATGACCTTCTCCGAGACCGGACACCTGGTGCTGGCGACCTTACATGCCAACAATGCCAATCAGGCCTTGGATCGCATCATCAATTTTTTCCCGGAGGATGCGCGCAACCAGCTTCTGCTGGATCTGTCGCTGAATCTCAAGGCCGTGGTTGCCCAGCAGTTGATCGCGCGCAAGTCGGGTCATGGACGGCGCGCCGTGGTGGAGATTCTCATCAATACGCCGCTGGCCGCCGATATGATTCGCAAGGGCGAGGTCTACAAGCTCAAGGAACTGATGAAAAAGTCGCAAGAGCAGGGGATGATCACCTTCGATCAGGCGTTGTTCGACCTTTACCAGGAGGGCGAGATCAGCTTCGAAGACGCCCTGCGCCTGGCCGACTCGGCCAATGAGGTCCGGCTCATGATCAAACTTCAGGGCGGCAGCGCGCAGCGCGCGGCGATGGATCGTTCGATCGAGGGGATCAAGCTGGTCGATGACGACGATGATACGGGGATCATTCGGTTGTGATCGGCGCCGCAAGCAGCCGGATGATTGCGCCTGGGCGCCCAGTCGCGTCGGCACCCCGGCCATCGGCGTGGGCTTGAGGCGCAATCGCCACGCGCATGTCGATCCGCCGCGATACCTGCTATAACCTTTCGGGCCAGTTGATTCCGTTGGCGATCACGCTGATCACGCTCCCGACGTTTCTGGCGCTGATCGGCGAGAGCCGCTACGGTATGCTGGCGATAGTATGGGTATTGCTCGGCTATCTGGGGCTGTTCGATCTTGGCATGTCACGAGCGACCGCCCAGCGTGTCGCGCAACTGGACCCGGCTTCGCCGACTGAACGGTCGGCGGTGGTGTGGACGGCACTGATTGCCATCACTGCCGTGGGGTTGGTCGGCGGGGTTTCGATGTGGACCGTCGGCCATCTCGTGTTGAGCAAGCCGACACCGGTTGACGGCCTCCAGGTCGAGTTGCATGCCGCCCTCCCGTGGCTCGCGCTCGCGCTTCCCGTCACCATGGGTGCAAGCGCGCTGATGGGTGCGCTACAAGGCAGAGAGCAGTTCCTCGCGCTCAACGTCGTTCAGGTCGTGGTGACAAGCCTTGCGCTGGTGCTGCCGCTGGTGGTCGCGGCAGCTGGATATACGGGTTTGGACTGGCTGATCCCGGCGACTTTGGCACCGCGCGTTCTTGGGACCATGCTCCTCTTCGGTCTCTGCCGACGCCATGTTCCGCTCACCCGACAGCCGGTGTTCGATGCCGGGCGTTTGCGCTCGCTGTTGGGGTATGGGGGTTGGATCACCGTGACGGCGGTGGTAGGACCCTTGCTTGCGGTGGCTGATCGGCTGATTATCGGCGCAGTCCTTGGGGCGAGCGCGGTTGCCTTCTACACTATCCCCCAGGGGCTGGTCTCGCGTGGGACGATGCTTGCCGGCAGCCTGGCCGGCGCGATCTTTCCGCGTTTCGCCGCCCGCACCCGGTCTGATCGCGACGCGCTGATGGGCAGCGCGCTGGAGGCACTTGCCGTCATCATGACGCCCGTCGTTTTTATGGCGCTCTGGTGCGTGGATCCGTTTTTTGGCCTCTGGCTGGGGCCTGACATTGCCTCCCGGTCGGTGCCGGTTGCGCAGGTGCTGCTCCTTGGTCTGTGGTTCAATTCGCTCGCCTACGTGCCCCACGCGCGCCTGCAAGGGGAGGGAAATGCGCGCGCCGTTGCCGTGATTCATCTTGCGGAGTTGGTGCCTTATGCGCTTTTGCTCTGGGCGCTGCTGTGGGTTTGGGGTATCTTTGGGGCGGCCGTTGCCTGGACGACGCGCGTGGCGGTCGATGCGCTGTTGTTGCTCCTGCTCAGCGGCGCCGCGATCAGCGACTATTTGCGTTTGGTGGTGCCGCTGAGCATGATTCTCGGCTCAACCATCATCGTATGCAGCTTAGGGTCGTCGGTGATGCGGTGGATGCTGTTTGCCGTTTTGTTTGGAGCAATGGTGTTATGGGTAGGCCGCCAGGCGCCAGGTGCGTTGCATTTGGTATTTCCATTTTTCTCGGGCTCCAAAAGTATTGAGAAACCCTGGTCAAGGAACCTCAAGCGATGGTATCGGTTACGCTGAACAAGGTTCGTGGTGAGTTTGCTCGTGCGGGACTGCGTGGTGTTGTCACCGCCACGTTTGAGCGTCCCGGTCGCTGGATCCAAGCCTATCGTGAGTTGGGTGTGCATCGCTCTTTTGACCAATCGGGAGCACTCCTGGCATACGCGCGCGCCTTAGGAGCTGGCTGGTTTAGTCCATGTCAAGTTGATAGCGAGATCTGCGCTTTGCTGGATCGCGTGCGACGTCTTCAACCGAAAGTTGTGGTGGAAATCGGGACGGCGAATGGCGGAACCTTGTTCATGTTTACGCGGGTGGCCGCCGAGGATGCCATACTCATTAGTATCGATCTGCCGGGCGGCGCCTTTGGTGGGGGCTATCCGCGTTGGCGAGCACCGCTCTACCGGCGGTTCGCATTGCCGCGGCAAAGCCTTTATTTACTCCGCGGCGATTCCCATAGCCAGGTCATGATCAACGCCCTTGAGCGGGTGCTGAACGGCCGATCTATCGACCTCCTCTTTCTTGACGGCGATCACTCCTACGCGGGTGTCAGGAGCGATCACGAGTTATTTTCTCCCTTGGTTCGCCATGGTGGCTTGGTGGCCTTCCATGACATTCATCCTATTGCTGATGGTGTCACTGAGGTCCCAAGATACTGGCGTGAGCTGCGTCCTGCGGTGGGTGGCGTCGAAGTGATTGAGGATGCCGATCAGCAAGGGTTTGGAATCGGCGTCTACGTGGTCGGGGCAAGGGTATGTTCGCCCCCCTAGAGCGCCGTCTGGCCAGCGTCTTCCGGCGCCTGCCGAAAGACTGGCAATGCAGGATCGAGCAGGCCTATGTCGGGCTGCTGTCATTCGGCGTCGAGGAGTTGCATACACCGCTCATGATGGATGATGAGATCGCCGCCAGTCGACACCTATCGGTCATCGTTCCGGTACACAATGCCGCCGATGAAACGCGGCGTTGCCTGCGTAGTCTTGAGCGCTTTGCCGGCGAGGCCGAAATCGTGGTGGTCGACGACGGGTCGACTGACTTGCGAGCGAGCAGCATCGTGACGCAATTTGCTTCCCGAAACAACTGGAAGAGTCGGCGCAATGCGCAAAGCAGTTTCCACAGCGGAGCGTGCATGGCGGGTGCCGCGCTGGCGACCCGACCCATGCTATGCCTGCTGAACTCGGATACCGTTGTAACTCAGCATTCCTGGTCGGCGTGCGTGCAAGCGCTGCTCCAATATCCCGACCTGATGGCGGTGGGACCCGTGACCAGCGATGGTTGGATGAGTCAAACCGATATCCGGGCACGGCGTTGTCGCTTTAGCTGGAGCGACGAGCAAATATTTTGGTATGCCGAACGTTTGTATCTGCGCAATGCCGCGCGAAGGCCGCGATCGATCAGTCCGTTTGTGACGGGGGCCGCGTTGTTCATACGCAAACAGGATTGGGATTGGATCGGCGGTTTTACGGGTTGTCGGCAGCATATCGGCAACGATGTTGACCTATGCCAAAAGCTCACTGCCAACGGGGGTTGGGTGGGTGTCTGCCAGGGTGCTTATATCCACCACCTTGGTGGTCGTTCCGCGGGGCTCGGATCAGCCCGTCCCGAGCAGGAGATGATCCCATGATATCTTTGATCCACCGCCTGCGCCAAATGACCAGGGAGTTCTCGCGCCACTTCGGGCACTGGGTCAGCGATCATCTGCCGTTGCCGCTGGCCGCCCGGCTGGCGGCCGGGCATTATCGTCGTTTACTCGCCACGCTGGGTCCGGACGCGGAACCGGATCTCCAGGTGTGCCTGGCGCTGCTGCAGCCGGGTGATCGAGTGGTTGACGTCGGTGCCCATGTCGGGCTCTATAGTCTGGCCTGCGCCCGTCGGGTCGGGCCGCGCGGTCAGGTTCTCGCCCTGGAGCCGATGCCTTGGACCTACGCCGTGTTGCTGCGGCTGGGCGCCGAGTCAGGCTGCAATAACCTGACGTTGCTGCGGGTCGCGGCGAGCGATGCGGATGGCCCGCGGTGGATGTCGGTGCCGCGCGATCGGTACGGGCTTGCCAATCATTATCTGGCTCAGGTCATTGCACGACCCGAGCCCCGCAGTCGGCGGGTGTCGGCCGTGGCGCTCGACGGGCTGCTGCGAACGCTGTCGGTGGCTTTGTTGAAGGTCGATGTGGAAGGCCATGAGCTTGCCTGTTTGCAGGGCAGCATGGAGACCATCCGTCGCTGCCGGCCGGCCTTGTTGGTGGAGATCGGCGGGCCGACGGCGGGCCCCTCGCCGGCGGAGCGGGCCGCCGTATTCACATTGCTGGCTGGGCAGGGCTACCGGGTTCTGATGCTGGAAGATGGCCAACTGCATCCCTGGTCCGAGCGTGCCGGCGGCGTCAACCACTGGTTCCTGCAACCTGAGCACCTGGCACGCTTGCGCGGTTGCTGCCCGACCCTACTCGGACCTGAGTGAAGTGGCGATGCCGATTGTATTCGTCTGCTTTTTTGCGGCGGCCCCGCCTACGGGGGGGGCTGGCAGCGTCACCTGTGCGCTCGCCGAGACCATTGCCGGCGAGCGGCTGCTGGTGCAGCCCGGTGGTGCGCAGCGGCATTTTCTGACGTCCGGGGGAGTGCCGGTCAGGGAGCTGCGTTTGCTTGGCGATCGGGGTTGGCGCAAGTTGCTGGGAATCCCGGGCTATGTGCGGCGGGTCGTCGCGTTGGTGCAGCGGGAGGGGCCCGAGGTCGTCGTGTTGGAAGGCGCGTCCTGGGTGCTGTACCACTGGTGGTTGCTGCGTCGGCTGCGGCACCGGTGGCCGACGCTGACGGTGTTCTATCATGCTCACAACGTTGAGTCCGAACTGCGGCAACAGCGCCACGGATGGCTCGCGCAGCGGCTCACCCGGTGGGCCGAGGGGCGGGTGTTGCGCGACGTGGCACAGTCTTTTGCAGTCTCGGAGCGGGACCGCGATGCGTTCCGGCGGCTCTACGGCGTGCTGCCGCTGCTGCTGCCAAACGGCGTCGAGACACGGCGCTTCGCCGCGGTCAACGACGATGCGATCACGTCCTGCCGACGGCTGCATCGACTCGGAGACTGCGTGATCTTGTTCATGGGCGCCTATGCCTATGCTCCGAATCGGGAGGCGATCGATTTTCTGGTGAACGCCGTGATGCCCCGCGTCTTGACGCACTGCCCGACCGCGCAACTGGCCATCATTGGTGGCCCGATCCCGTATCAGCGACCATGGCTGTGTGCTGCCGGGCTGCTGCCCGACGCGGAGGTCCCGCCGTTTATCCGCTGTTGTGCAGTCAGCGTCGCGCCGATTTTTTCCGGTTCCGGGACGCGGCTGAAAATCCTGGAATCCCTGGCGGCCGGCGTTCCGGTGGTGGCCAGCCGCAAAGGCGCCGAGGGCCTGGCACTGGAGCCGGGCGTGGAAATCCTGTTGGCGGAGCACGAAGCGGAGTTTTCTGCCGCGCTGGCGGCGCTGCTGGGAGACCGTGACCGCGGCCGGCAACTGGGCGCTCGCGGTCAGCAGCAGGTCGCCAGCCGTTACGATTGGCAGGTCTTGGCACCGAGCCTGTCGCGGGCGATTGCCGCTGCGCGCATGCAGCGGGCACCGAGTTGAGGTAGACGACGATGCCCGTGGGTGCGATGCGCGATGCAGGCCCCGGCGCGGCGGATGGCGCGGTGCCGCCCCGCCCGCGTATTCTGGTGTGTGCCTACGCCTGTCACCCCGCCCGTGGTTCCGAGGAAGCAGTGGGCTGGAATTGGGTGCGGGCGATGGCCTCATTTTGCGAAGTTACTGTCATCACGGCGGTTTTTCATCGCGATGCGATCGATGCCTGGTTGCGGACGAACGAGGCTGCTTGGGCAAGACATGTCGATTTCATCTATCCACCGTCCCGCCCTTGGCATTACCGGCCAACCCCGGCTTGGTGCTGGATTGAAGGCTCGGTGCTCAAGCCACTGATGAATTGGGCCTATCGCGGTTGGCTGCGCGCCGCGACGCGGATCGCGGCGCGGCTCGTTGCGCAGCGGCCATTCGATTTGACCCATCAACTCACCTATGTCGGATTTCGCTTTCCCGGCGGGCTCTGGCGGCTCAGTCCGCCCTTTGTTTGGGGTCCCATCGGGGGCTTGGAGGATACGCCGTGGCGCCTGTTTGGTGCGCTGAGTCCTGGCGGCATGCTGTATTTCGGCGGACGTAATCTGATCAATGGACTCCATCGGCGGTTGTTGCGGGCACCGCGGCACGCGGCGGTGCGTGCCGGTCCCGGCCTGATCGCCGCCACCAGCGGCATCGCCCGGGCGCTGCAGCGCTGCTACGGCACTCCAAGCACCATCATCAGCGAGGTGACCGCGCCGCCGCTGCGGCCGGGTGCCCTGACCCGGCGGGCGGCGGGTGAGCCATTGCAAATTGCCTGGAGCGGCGAGCATACGCCCGGCAAAGCGTTGCCGTTATTGCTCCGTGCATTGGCTCGGTTACCCGCGGCGGTGGTCTGGCGACTGACGATCTTCGGAAGCGGATCGTGTACGAAACGGTGGCGTCGGCTGTCCCGGCAGCTCGGCTTGGCGGCGTGCTGTTGCTGGCGAGGTCAGGTGTCGCGGGAGGAGATGCTCACGGCGCTCGACGAGAGCCATCTGTTCGTCATCACCAGCCTTAAAGATCTCACCTCCACAGTCCTGGTGGAGGCCCTGAGTCGCGGGGTGCCGGTGCTCTGTCCTGACCATTGTGGGTTTGCCGATGCGCTGACTCCCGCATCCGGTATCCCGTTGCCGATCACCGCGCCGCCAATCTTTATCGCCGCTTTGCGCGATGCGCTCCTGCTGCTCTATCAAGACGAGGCCCGCCGACGCTGTTTGAGTGTCGGCGCTCGCCGCCGTGCCCGCGCGTTCCGGATCGAGGCCAAGGCGCTGGCGCTGCAAGCCATCTACGCGCGGGTGCTGGCGCCCGCGGGGGTGGGACAAGGCGTCGGTGAGCATGCCCGGATTCGCCATGGCTGATGCGCAATCGCGTGGTTTGCGTGGCTGGGTGGGATGGCTCGCGCTGCTTTCCTGGCTGGGGTGCTGGGCGGCCATCAACGCCGGCCCCTGGTATCTGGAACAGGAGCCGCAGACCTTCATTGAATGGATCAACGCGTTGCGCGCCTTTGGCTGCCTGCTGCCGCTGGTCCTGTGGCCACTCTTGTTACCCCTGCGCCGACGGCTCACCCGGGCGCCGACGTTGTCCGAGGGACTATGGATCGGCTATGCCGTCCTCTCGCTCAATGCCGCGCTGCTGACGGGCGCGGACTTTTCAGTCTGGTACTGGGCGCTCGCCTATCTTGGCGTCTTCGTGGTCGTTGACTGGTCCATCGGTGATTGCGATTCATTACCGCGGGCCATCGCGACCAACCGCCTCGTGTGGTTGATGGCGACCCTGTTGTTCGTCTGGATGCTGTTCGCCGCGCGCGATGTCCTGCTGGTGCAGGGGGAGGGAGGGTTGACCGCCTATGGGTTAGTTCAACGCGCGGATCTCGGCTCCTTGGGGCCGATCTCACGTTCTACCGGCATGGCCCGTCTGGCGATACTCCCCGCGGTGATTGGTTTGGTCATGGCGCTGGGCGGGCATGGCTTCCGGCGCCTGCTGTGGGCGGCACTTAGTCTGGGGTCGCTGCTGGCGATCTGGTTGTTTCAGTCCCGCCAGGGTCTCGTCGGGGCCGCTTTTGCGCTGGGCCTCGTCGTCTGGCTGTTCGGCGGCCGGACGCGGCTGGTGGGCATCCTGACGATGCTGGTGGCCGGCCTGGCGTTGTTCGGTGGGCTGTTTCCCCAGGACTGGTTACGCGACTTGACCGCGTATGCAACCCGCGGTGAGGGGTTGGCTGATTTGCAATCGATGACCGGTCGTGACCTGATCTGGCGTCTTGGCTGGCGGGTGGTGGAGCAGTCGCCGTGGCTCGGTTTCGGCCCCCAGGCGGATCGCCGTCTGCTCGGTTTGAATGCGCAGAACGGACTGTTGTACGCCGCGCTGGCCGCCGGCTATCCGGGCGCCGCACTCTATCTCGGCGGGCTCGTGTGGGGCTGGGTGTTGTTCGCCCGAGCGGTGCTGCGCGGCTATGCGCGCGATCATGCACAGTGGCTGTTCCTGCTCCAGGTTGGCGGTATCATGGCGTATCTGACGATCCGCAACATCCCCGAAAATACTGCCGCCCTGTACAGTGTCGATCTGCTGTTGCATGTCCCGTTGCTCGCCTATCTCGGTACGCTCGAACGGGTGCGCGGGCCGGTCTGGCGGCGTGCCCGGCTGGTGCAGTCCGTCGTTGACCTCGGTCAGCGCGGCGCGCTGGGAGCGCGGCAGTTGCGCGGGTCTAACGGTGTGACGTTTCAGCGAGAAAGAGCATGAGCAAGCGTTTCGTTCTGGTTTGCAGTGTCGCTAGCGCCCCAGCGGTCGCGGGGATGCCGGAGGTCGTGGTATGAGCAATCATCTGGCGCTGGTCTGCGGTGCCGGCGGTTTTATCGGCGCGCACCTGGTGCGACGCCTCAAGGCCGAGGGTCGGCAGGTGCGCGGCGTGGATCTGAAGCCGCCGCCCTTCGCGCCCAGCGCGGCGGACGAATTTGTTCTCGGTGACCTGCGCGACCCCGGCCTGGTGGCCCGTGTGGTGGCCGGCAGCGCCGAGGTCTATCAACTCGCCGCCGACATGGGGGGCGCCGGCTTCACCTTCACCGGCGAGCACGATGCCGAGATCATGCACAATTCGGCCCTGATCAATCTCAACGTGGTGGAAGCCTGCCGGCGGGCCGGTGTCGAGCGGGTGTTCTACTCCTCGTCGGCCTGCGTCTATCCACGCCACAACCAGTGCGACCCCGAGGCGCCGACCACGGTCGAAGACTCGGTCTATCCCGCCGACCCGGACAGCGACTATGGCTGGGAAAAGCTCTTCAGCGAGCGACTGTACTTCGCCTACGCCAGGAACCACGGGCTGCGGGTGCGGGTCGCGCGCTTCCACAATGTCTTCGGCCCTGAGGGCAGCTGGAACGATGGCCGTGAGAAGGCTCCCGCGGCGCTCTGCCGCAAGGTGGCCGCGGCGCCGCCGGGCGGCCGTCTCGAGATCTGGGGTGATGGGGAACAGACGCGCTCCTTCCTGGCCATTGATGAATGTCTGGAGGGGGTCCTGCGTTTCATGGCGTCGGACTTCCCCGGCCCAGTGAATATCGGTTCGACCGAGATGGTCTCGATCAACCAGTTCGCGCGGATGATCATGGAGATTGCCGACAAGCCGCTGACCATCGAGCATATTGCCGGTCCATTAGGCGTGCGCGGGCGCAACTCGGACAACCGGCTGATCCGCGCCCGGCTTGGCTGGGCACCGAGCCGGCCCCTGCGCGAGGGGTTGGCGGCGACCTATACCTGGATCGCGGGCCAGGTCGCGGCGGCGGAGGCCGCGCGATGAGCGGCACCGCAAGCGCCGGTTGCGGACTGCCGCAGGTCAGACCGCGCGCGCAGGTGACGATCCTGGGTGCGCAGATCGATCGCGTGGGGACCGACGATGCGGTCGCCCGCATCGAGGGGTGGATCGCCGAACGTCCCCCACGGCCGCACCATGTGGTGGTGACCGGTTTCCACGGCATCTGGACCGGTTATCGGGACCCCGCCTTTCGCACCATCCTGAATCGGGCTGATCTGTTCTGTCCGGATGGCATCGCGCCCATCTGGCTGGCGCATCTGCGCGGGCAGCCCTTGCCGGAGCGGGTGCCGGGTGCCGAGTTGATGCGGCGGATGCTGCTGGCTGCCGATGCCCGTGGCTATTCCAGCTTCTTCTACGGCGATACCGAGGCGACCCTGGACGCGCTGAGTCGGCGCCTCGTCAACGACTATCCGGGCCATCGCATTGTCGGGGTCCGATCACCGCCGTTCCGACCCCTGAGCCCCGCGGAGGTTGACGCCGATCTGGACCGTATCAATGCGTCGGGGGCCGATCTGCTATGGATCGGACTGGGTCTGCCGCGGCAGGAACGCTGGATCGATGCGTATCGCGAGCGTCTGCGGGTGCCGGTGGTGATCGGCGTCGGTGCCGCCTTCGGGTTCCTGAGCGGACAAGTGACACGGGTGCCGTCCTGGCTGGGGGACGCGGGTTTTGAATGGCTCTGGCGCTTGGCCATGGAGCCGCGCAAGGTGTGGCGGCGCGATCTCATCGATGGCCCGCAGTTTCTCTATCACGGGTTGCGCGAGAGTATTGCTTACCGGCTGAGGCGTGGTGGTGATTCTGAAAAGAGCGGTAGGAACGAGTCGGAATTTAGTTAAACATCGAATACGATCGTTGTCGTTGTCGTAATCGGAGAAGCGATTCAAGTCGGGCATGAGCAGCCCGCTGCCGATCGCTTTGCTGCGTCGCTTGGGAGTAAACCGCCAAGAATTTGGTCTGGCTCCCACGCTTCTGGCTCCCACGCTCCCGCGTCACTTGGGGCCACCGGCCGCTGGAGCGGCCGGACGGCAGACCCACGCTGGAGCGTGGGAACGAGAAGAAAGCAAAGTAAACAGTTCCTCAGCCGCCTTCCGCTACTACCGGCCACAATCCGCTGATGGCGGCGATGCCTTGGGCACCATGGCGGATCGCCGTCGTCAGATCCGCGGGGCCGAGTCCGCCCAGGGCGTAGACGGGTAGGGGGATCGGCTCGATCAGTTCCTGGAAACCTGCCCAGCCCAATGGTCGCGCCTCCGGATGGGTCGCGGTGGGCTTGACCGGGGAGAGCAGCGCATAGTCCAGCCCCAAGGCGGCGGCGCCTGTCAGTTCCGCGGCCGTGTGACAGGAGGCGCTTACCCACTCGCCGCTGACGCCGGGACGTTGATCCAGGGCGGCCAGGTCCCGGGCGCGCAGATGCAGCCCGTGACGCGGACAGGAGGCGACGGCCGCCGGGTCGCGATTCAGGATGAGCCGTGCGCCCGCCGCGGCACAGAGCGGATAGGCTTGGGTGGCGAGTTCACGGTAGGCTTGGTCATCCAGTGCATGGGCGCGCAGTTGGATCAGGCGGATGCCGTCTTGGATGGCGCGGCACAGTCGTGCCAAGAAGGTTACCGGGTCCCGCGGGTCCCCGGTGATCAGCAGGAGCGGGGGCAGGCGCAGGGCGCTGATGATGGGCCGGTCGGCGGCCGGGAAGCGCGCGGGGTCCATGGCCTCCGGTGTCAGCCAGGCCAGGGGTTGGCCTTCCATGCCGACGGGGAGCCCGGAGTAGGCGTCGATCCGGTGCACGTCGAGCAGAATATGGCGGTCACCATAGTCGTGGTGGACGCGAATCAGCGGTCGGCTGGCGCCGATACTGATGCCCAGTTCCTCCGCCAGTTCGCGGGCGAGTCCCTGCTCGGGGGTTTCGCCGGGCTCCAGTTTGCCGCCGGGAAACTCCCAGCATCCGCCCTGGTGAACATGATCGGGGCGGCGCGTGACCAGCACCCGGCCCTGATCGTCGAGAATGGCTCCCGCCATGACGTGGATCTGTTGCCGGGTCACGTTCGGTCGTTGTCGTTACTAAGACCGATACTCCGCATTGATCCGCACATAGTCGTAGGACAGGTCGCAGGTCAGGATGTCTGCGGCGGCCGTGCCACGACCCAGCGCCACGCGGATCAGGATCTCCGGCGTCCGCATGACGGCAGCGCCCGCGTTCTCGGTGTAGCAGAGGGCGCGGCCCCCGCTGTCGACGATCAGCACGTCGCCGAGCCAGACGCGCACGCCGCTGATGTCCAGGTCCTGGAGCCCGGCGCGCCCCACCGCGGCGAGGATACGGCCCCAGTTGGGGTCGGAGGCGAAAAGCGCGGTCTTGACCAGCGGCGAGTGGGCGATGGTGTAACCGACCTGGCGCGCCTCGGCGTGACTGGCGGCACCTTCGATACGGACCGTCACCAGCTTGGTGGCGCCCTCCGCGTCGCGCACGATGGCCGTGGCCAGGTCCACGCAGACCGACTCCAGGGCGCTCTGGAACGCGGCGAAGTCCGGGCTGTCGGCCGCGGCGATGGGGGCGTTGCCCAGGACGCCGGTGGCGGCCAGGACGCAGGCGTCGTTGGTGGAGGTGTCGCCGTCCACGGTGATGGCGTTGAACGAGCGTTCGACCGCGGCGTGCAGGCAGCGATCGAGCAGGTCGGGTGTGAGCGCCGCATCGGTGGCCAGAAAGGCCAGCATGGTCGCCATGTTGGGGCAGATCATGCCCGCCCCTTTGGCGATGCCGGTCAAGGTCGCGGTGCGTCCGGCAAGGTCGAACTGCCGGGAGACGAGCTTGGGCACTGTATCCGTGGTCATGATGGCGCGGGCGGCGGCGGGCCAGTCGGCGCCGTCCAGCCGTCCCAAGAGCCCCGGCAGGGCGGCGGCGACGCGGTCGACCGGCAGGTGTTCGCCGATGACCCCGGTGGAAAAGGGCAGCACCCGCTCGGCGGGCGTCCCGGTCAGTGCAGCGAGTGACTGACAGGTGGCGGCAGCGTCCAACAGGCCGCGTGCGCCGGTGCCGGCGTTGGCGTTACCGGCATTGATGAGCCACCAGCGTGGTGCACCCGCGTGCAAGTGAGTGCGTGCCAGCGTGACTGGCGCGGCGCAAAATGCATTGCGGGTGAACACCGCGGCACACTGTGATCCTTCCGCCAACTCGAAGAGAACCAGATCATTGCGGTCGCGATAGCGGATGCCGGCCGCGGTTGCGGCCAGGCGGACCCCGGGTACCGGGAGGAAATGCAGTTCGGCTTGCTCGCTCATGGCGCGCCCTCAACCGACCTTGCCATGGCAGTGCTTGAACTTCTTGCCCGATCCGCAGGGACAGGGCTCGTTGCGGCCGGTCTTATGGCCATCGCGCACGAAGGGCTGAGCCGGCGCGGCGGTTCTGTCCTCCCGCTCGGCAGCGCCATCCGGCGTCGTATCGCCGTTGAAGCCCCGGAATTCTTCGTGCGTGAACGCGAACTCGTGCGCCGGCGCCGGATGTGGGGCCAGGGCGAGCGACTCCTCCTCGGGTTCTACCCGAAGCTTCGCCAGGGTGCCGATGACTTCCTGTTTGATCTCCTCCAACATGCTGGAGAACATCTCGAAGGCTTCGCGTTTGTACTCCTGCTTGGGGTTCTTTTGCGCATAGCCGCGCAGATGAATGCCCTGGCGCAGGTAGTCCATGGCCGCCAGGTGGTCCTTCCAGTGGGTGTCCAGGGTCTGGAGCATGACTGCCTTTTCGATCTGGCGCAGGGTTGGGGCGCCGATGCGCTGTTCTTTTTCCGCGTAGCGTTCGGCCAGGGTGGCAGCGATCCGCTCACGCAAGGTTTCCTCGTGCAACTGGTCATCGGACTCGAGCCAGCGGCGGATGGGCCAGTCACCGCCGAAGGTGTCCGCCAGGGCGATTTCCAGTCCGGCGGTATCCCACTGCTCTTCCAGGCTCTGCGGCGGGATGCAGCTGTCGATCACGCGCTCCAGAATATCCGCGCGCATTGCCGCGATGGTCGCGGAGACGTCGGTGGTGTCCATCAACTCGCGGCGCTGGCCGTAGGTGACCTTGCGCTGGTCGTTGGCGACGTCGTCGTATTCCAGAAGTTGCTTGCGGATGTCGAAGTTGCGGCCCTCGACCTTACGCTGGGCGTTCGCGATGGCCTTGGTGACCCAGGGGTGTTCGATTGCCTCGCCCTGTTGCATGCCGAGTTTCTGCATCATGCCCGCCACCCGGTCGGAGGCGAAGATGCGCATCAGGTTGTCTTCCAGCGACAGATAGAAGCGGCTGGAACCGGGATCGCCCTGGCGCCCGGAGCGGCCGCGCAACTGATTGTCGATGCGTCGGGACTCGTGGCGTTCAGTGCCGACCACATGGAGTCCGCCGGCGGCGATGACGGCCTCGTGGCGCAGTTTCCAGGCGGTGCGGATGGCTTCCTGGTCGGCGTGCGGGCCGGCCTGCTCCAATTCGGCATCGAGGTTGCCGCCCAGCACGATGTCGGTGCCGCGGCCGGCCATGTTGGTGGCGATGGTGACGGCGGCGGGGCGGCCGGCCTGCGCGATGATGCCGGCCTCGCGTTCGTGCTGCTTGGCGTTCAGCACCTCGTGCGGGATCTTGGCCTCGGTTAAGAGCTTGGAGACCAGTTCCGAGGTCTCGATGGAGGCCGTGCCGACCAGGACCGGCTGACCGCGGGTCACGCAGTCGCGGATGTCCTCGGTGACCGCGTCGTATTTTTCCTTTTGGGTCAGGTAGACCAGGTCGCCGTGATCCTTGCGGATCATCGGCTGGTTGGTGGGGATGACCGCGACCTCGAGCCCGTAGATCTGCTGGAATTCGTAAGCCTCGGTATCCGCCGTGCCGGTCATACCCGCCAGTTTCGGGTAAAGCCGGAACAGGTTCTGGAAGGTGATGGAGGCCATCGTCTGGTTTTCCGGCTGGATCGGCACCCGCTCCTTGGCCTCGACCGCCTGATGCAGACCCTCGGACCAGCGCCGGCCGGGCATGGTGCGTCCGGTGAACTCATCGACGATGATGATCTGACCGTCGCGCACGATGTACTCGACATTTTTCTGGAACAGGGCATGGGCACGCAGGGCCGCGTAGACATGGTGCATCAGCACGATGTTGCCGGGGTCGTAGAGGCTGTCGCCTTCCCGTAACACCCCGATCTCCACCAGCATGTCCTCGACTTTTTGGTGGCCGTCCTCACTCAGGAAGACCTGGCGGGCTTTCTCATCGACCGAGAAGTCGCCGGGGCCGAAGTCGGGTTTGCCTTCCTCGTTGGTGATCGGGTCTTGGCGGGTCAGCCGCGGGATCAGGGCATCGATCTGGCGATATAGGTCGGTATTGCCCTCCGAGGGGCCGGAGATGATCAGCGGCGTGCGCGCCTCGTCGATGAGGATCGAGTCCACCTCGTCGACGATGGCGTAGAACGGCACGCGCTGCGTGCGCTGTTCGGCAGTGAAGGCCATGTTGTCGCGTAAATAGTCGAAACCATACTCGTTGTTGGTTCCGTAGGTGATGTCCGCGGCATAGGTCGCTTTGCGGCTCACCGGGCGCAGGTGGCGGTAGCCGCCGCCCGCTGGTGCCTCGAACCCGGGATCATAGAGATAGGATGCCGTATCCGGCCCCATCCCGCCCGAGGAGTTGATCACCCCGACGGAGAGACCCAACGCGTGGTAGATGCGGCCCATCCAGGTAGCGTCGCGGCGGGCCAGGTAATCGTTGACGGTGATGACATGGACGCCCTTGCCCGGCAGGGCATTGAGATAGGCAGCCAGGGTGGCGACCAGGGTCTTGCCCTCGCCGGTGCGCATCTCGGCAATCTTGCCCTGATGCAGCACCATGCCGCCGACCATCTGGACATCGAAGTGGCGCATCCCGAGCACCCGCCGACCGGTTTCGCGGACTACGGCGAAGGCCTCGGGGAGCAAGCTTTCCAAGTCTTCGCCGGCCGCGAGCCGCCCGCGGAATTCTTGGGTCTTGGCCGCGAGCGCCGCATCGGAGAGTGTCTGGACCTCGGGCTCCAGCGCATTGATCCGGCTGACGGACTTGAGCAGCTTCTTGACCAGCCGCTCATTGCGGCTGCCGAAGAGCTTCTTGAGCAGGTGACTGACCATCGATGGGAAGAGATGCCGTGAGGAAAGTGCCGGAATGATACCGGAATTCGGCGACGCCCGCTGCGCCGGGGTCAGCCCAAGGTCGTTGTCGAATCCGCGGTTCGAGGCGCCGGACGCGACAGGCCGGCGGCCTGTCGCGCCGGCGGCCCCTGCGCGTGGCCGCCGGGCCTGGGGCGAACGGGTTTAGCTGGGATTATCCGGATTGGCCGCGACGAGCACCGATGGTGATTGTCTGCCGACAAACTGGATCGGGTTCAGATGCTCGCCGTTCTTCATGACCTCGAAGTGGACATGGGGGCCGGTCGCGGTGCCGGTCGCTCCAACGGCGCCGATTTTCTGTCCCTGGCGCACGTGCTGGCCTTCCTGCACCAGATTGGCCTGATTGTGGGCATAGCGGGTCGCGTATCCGTCCACATGACGCAGTTCGATCATGTTTCCGTAGCCGCTGCGCCGCCCACTGAAGGTGACGAGTCCGTCGGCCACGGCCACGACCGGCGAACCAGCGGGCGCGGCGAAGTCGACGCCCTGGTGAAACAGACGGCGGCCCTTGATCGGATGGATACGAAAGCCATAGCTCGACGTGATATATCCCGCCCGAACCGGCCAGCCCGACGGCACGGACTTGGCGGTGAGATCCCGCTCCATGATCGCCTCTTCGAGGATCTCCAGCTTGCGCTTGCGATCCTTGAGCAGGCCGACCACGCTTCCCAACTCGCTTGCGATCTCCTTGATGGTGTAGTCCCTGGCCAGCCCTTCTTCAGGCCCGCCCTGGGGTGGTGGATTCTGGAAATCGAACTCTTCGGCGCTCAGGCCGGCCATCTCGACCAGACGTTCCCCCAGCGCATCGAGCCGCATGAGTTCGGCCTGCATGTTCCCCAGGCTGGAGGTGATGGCGTCGACGTCCGGTGCGTCCGTGTCACCATTCGCAATGTCTTGGTTCGCCGACGTTGGCAAGGTCCGGGAGCCGACGGCCGGATCGCTGGTCAGGGCTGGGATGGTGGCGTATCGGCCGAGCCAGAAACCGACGCCACCCCCGGCGACAGCGAACAACAGGACCGCCAGGAGTGCGACAACTGTTTGGCCGCGTACGGTTTTTCTACGATCGAGGTGATACATCAATTGACCTCTGCTGAGTGGTGAATCGGCATAGAGCCGGGTTTATACTACAGATGCACTGACGGGGCGACCGTCGGGATGCGCTTGATGGTTGCGCTGGATCAATCATTTAAATTATTGAGTAGAGTAATACTCTGGACTGCTATGGCTGCTAGACGCCCTGTTCGAATTCGTTCCGTGCATGTTCGGGATCTGCTCACCGGCAGTCCGGCGGTCATGCACGCCCTGGAGTGCCAGCGCCGGGAGGACGGTTTGCTGGCGCGGGTGCGTGACCTGCTCAACCCTGGGGCACGGCCCCATTGCCTCCAGGCGACTGCCAGCGAGGACACGCTGACCGTGACCGTGGATGCGGCCGTGTGGGCGACCCGTCTTCGCTATCTGGCGCCTGAGTTGGCGCAGGGCTTGGCATCCGCGGGGATCACCAGGGTGAAGATTCGGGCGCGCCCGAGCGACCAACGGAGGGTGCGACAAACCACGCGGCGGGTTGCCAGGCTGACCCCCGCGGTCGTTGCTCACCTGACGACGAGCGCCGAGCATATGACCGATGCGGGGCTTGCGGAGGCCTTTCGGCGCCTGGCGTCCCGCCAGGGCGTACCCCCGATCGATCCGGTCACGGGCGAGCCGGACCGCTAGGCGAGTGCCAGCGGCTGGGCGTAGCTGATCGGAGCCCGTGCCCCGTCTTTGAACACCGCCTCTTCCCAAGCCTCCGCGTCTGCGACCAGCGCACGCAAGAGTTCGTTGTTCAGGGCATGTCCGGATTTGTAGCCCTTAAAGGCGCCGATCAGGGTGTGACCCAGGAGATACAGGTCGCCAATGGCGTCCAGGATCTTGTGCTTGACGAACTCGTCCTCGTAACGCAAGCCCTCCTCGTTCAGGACCCGGAACTCGTCGACGACGACGGCGTTGTCGAGACTGCCGCCCAGCGCGAGGTTTTGCGCCCGCAACGCCTCGATGTCGCGCAGGAACCCGAAAGTGCGGGCCCGACTGACTTCCTTGACAAAGGATGAGGTCGAAAAATCGATGTTGGCGCGCTTGGCCCTGGCGTTGAAGGCCGGGTGGTCAAAATCGATCGTGAATTCCACGCTGAAGCCGTCATAGGGCTCAAACCGTGCGTACTTGTCGCCATCACGCACCTCAATCGGACGCTTGATGCGGATAAAGCGTTTGGCGCGATTCTGCTCCTCCACCCCGGCGGACTGGATCAGGAACACGAAGGGACCGGCGCTGCCGTCCATGATCGGTACCTCCGGCGCGCTGACGTCGACATAAGCGTTATCGATCCCCAAGCCGGCAAACGCCGACAACAAGTGCTCGACCGTGGAGATTCGGACATCGCCGTTGGTGAGCGTCGTCGAGAGCCGGGTGTCCCCGACGTTGTGCGGACAGGCGCGAATCTCGACCGGCTGGTCGAGGTCGACCCGTCGGAAGATGATCCCGGTATCAGGGGCAGCCGGACGCAATGTAAGGTAAACCTTGTCGCCAGTGTGCAGGCCCACGCCGGTTGCGCGGATCACGTTCTTCAGCGTGCGTTGCTTGACCATCGTTCGGCCCCCCTCGTCCCAAGACCGCAAAAGGCTGCGCCGACCTCGGCGTAGCACCCTAAGTGACGCCCGAGCAGACTCGGGCCTGAGACAAGCTTAGGGTTTTCCCGGAACTTTATCAAGTCCTGAATGGAAGATGCTGCAACGTCTTTGTTTTTTAGATAATTATCACTAGCGGGATTTCCCTGGGTGGCCACTGCGCTCCACCCGAGGCGAGCACCTGTGGTGACGCCCGGAACCGTCGCGGGCCGGCAGTGCCGCAGATAAACAGCCTGGAGGCTGAATTTCGGATTCCGGCAAGCGGGTGTGCCGGCAGGCGCAACGGCCTTGGTCAGTCAGGGTTCCGGCCGCGCGTCATCATGGCTGCGCAAGCGCCGCGGGGTCCGGCTGGGGGAACGAGGAACCCGCCAGGTTGCGCCGACGCTTGTCCCGGCGGGAACAATCATCAGTGACGACGAGCCAGCACATCCGGCGGATTGCTCCGCCGGACGGTGCCGCGCGATGGTCGCCGTTGCCGCGCAGCCTTACCGGAATTGATTAATCAGCTCACGGTACTGCCTGGATATGACTTCCCATCGGTATTTGCTGCCGGCGATGCGCTTCATCTCTGCTCGATTGCCTGCAATCGCCTCGTCACTGAGACCGCGAAGTATCCTCTTCAGCGAGGCCGCATCTTTAAAAAAGAAAGCTTTGCCTTCAGTCGTCTCGCGATTGGTGGCGACGTCAAATGAGAGAATGGCTTGCCCGAGACTCATCGCTTCAACCAGCGACGGCGCCGTGCCGCATCTGGAATGCGAATGAATGTACAGGTAACCGTTGCCGCGGACGAAATCAAGCTCGTCTTTCGCATAGATTGCATCGAGCAAGATCATATTGTCGCGGTTGCTGTAGCGCTTCTTCAATTCCTTGCCATAGCTCGATACATCCCAGTTGGATACGACAACGAGCTTAAACTGATCGAAATCCTCAAAGGCTTCGAGCAAGAGATGAATGTTGTTGTCGAGTTGTGCACGAACCACGCTGACGGCATACCGTTCCTTGACGAACGGATACTTGGACGCCAGTGCAGCATGGTCTGCGGCGATCTTGGTCGCGTGATCTCCGCCATACCGAATCACGATCGAATCGGCAGCGAAGTTGTCTTTCAAACTGCCCCGGTACAACTCGTTGTCAACGATATTGACGTCGGAAAACCGTGCCGCAACCCGATGGTTGAATTTCGCCCATTTTTTCTGGAACCAGGTGAGCTTCTCTCGCTCCCATTCATTCAGCCCACCATGATTCACCAGCACTTTCGTCTTGCCGAGAAACTTGAGAGGCGTCATGTAGCCGGAGCCCACCGGACTTAGATAGAGGATAATGTCCGACCTGGCCAGAGCCATGACATACGTGATCAAGTCATAGAAGATGCCTTTGAAGCCGTTCGCCTCCATCTTAATGTAAACAAGCTTTGCCCCATGGTATTCCTTCGGCTGTTCCGGATATTTGTAGGCATTGCAATAGACGGTGATGTCGAACTCATCGGCCAGATACTGGCAGAGAAAGTCGGCCAAGGTTTCGAATCCGCCATACCTTGCGGGAACGCCATGCGTTCCCACGATGTGGACTCGCGGTTTCCGCGAGAGCGGCTTAGAGGTATCCGGCATAATAGTCTTTCAGGTAGATAGCCAAGGCCTGCCGCCATTCCTTCATCTGATTCACGCCCCGAAGATCAAGCTTTTTCGTGAGCAGTCGCTCTGACGGCGGCCGCTCGGCGAAATAGATGTCTTTGAAGTGATCGGATCCGACCGGAGTAATCTTGATGTCCGCTTCCTTGCCGAGCAGCTTCACCAGATCCTGTGCGACTTCGAGGCGACTGGTTTGTCCGCCGCAGACGCAGTTGTACAGACCCCAATACTCTTTGGCGATCAGCTCCTTCACTGTCTTCGCGAAGTCGTGAGTATAGGTGGGAGTGCCGTCTTTATCGTTTACGATGAACAGCTCCTTCCTCCCTTCCTTGATTTGTTTCATCAACTTCTGAATGAACTTCTTATCTTTGGCGGGGCCTGCGCCCATCATCCATCCCGCACGGCAGACCAGGTAGCGTTGCGCGTTCTCGACGACAAACCGTTCCCCCATGTACTTGGAGCGCGCATAGACACCCAGTGGATTCGGGGTATCCCAGTCGTCATACAGGTCCTTTTTGCCGTCGAAGATGCCGGCGGTACTAATATAAAGTATTGGAATATTCAGACTGTTGGCCAACGAAACCGCGTTCTCGACGGCGAGTGTGTTGGTATTGTAGGTGTCGTCGGCATTGAGCTCGCAGAATTCAAGGTCGGTGTAAGCGCCCAGATGGAAGAGATAATCGGGCGCAAATGCCTTCACGTCGCGTTTGTATGCCTCGAAATCCCGGAAATCCAGGAACGACAGCCATGTTTCGTTGACGTCTTTGTCCGTGCATTTCAAATCAAACTCGTCTCTGAACTGGGCGTAGAATGCCTCGCCGAGCATCCCGCCGCATCCTGCGATATAAATCTTCTTTTTCATATTCACACTCGTTAGTTGGAGGGTTCTGGGCAAGATCGAATGACCGCTGCTCCACGGGTGCCGCCGGCACCCTGACCGGACGCGTCACAACGAACATTCGACACCGGGTCAGGATCGATGGGTGATGAATTGCTCCGCGGTGTCCGCCGAGGCACGCCTTGCGTACGGCTCGATCACGCTGAGGTAAAGCTTCAAGAGTTCGCTATTGTGTTGTGTCAGTGCGAACTTTGCTTCCAGTCGGCTGCGCGCGGCGGTGCCATAGGCACGTCGGAGGTCCGGATCAGCCATCACACGTGTCAAGCACTCCTTCAGTGCTGCCTGGTCGCCCGGCGGGAATAAGAGGCCGGTCGTCTCGTGCAGCACCAGTTCGGGAATGCCCCCGATATTGCCGGCGACCACCGCTTTTCCATGTGCCATGGCTTCCAGGATCGACATCGGGCAGTTTTCGTACCATTCCGAAGGGACCACAATCAGCGATGCGTCACGAATAGTGTTTTCCAACGTGGTGCCTGCCAGGTGTCCAAGGTACCTGGCCTTGGGATAGCGCGCCCGCAAGTCGTTCTCCATCGGTCCAGTCCCGGCGACGATCAGCGGAACCTGCTCGGCAATCCCGGCATGAGCGGCAAGCAGCGTCGCCACCCCTTTCTCCGGCGTCAACCGCCCAATGTAAAGCGCATATCCCCGGTCATGGCGTGACGCCGAAATCTCACTGCAATCCACACCGTTATAAATCACTTCGACCCGGTCTTTCGGAAAACGGTGCCGGGTGACGGAGGACCGCATAAACTCGCTGGGTGCGATAAATCGGTCGACCTGTTCGTAACTTCCAAGCAGGCGCTGGACCTGGGCCTCCGCATACAAGAGCAAACTCTTGCTCAGCGAGCCGTCGGCACAACGATGCTTGACGACGTTCGAGTAGCGGTTATCGAGACAGTCCGAGCAAACCTGACCGCTCCGCAGGCGCGTATAGGTGGGGCAGACCGGTTTATAGTCGTGTAACGTGAGTACGACGGGTATGTTCCGGCGCTTTGCCACGCGAATAATCGATGGCGTCAGTTGATGGTAAATATTGTGGCAGTGAACGATGTCCGGCCGTGTTCTTTCGACGAGTTGTTCGAACTTACTCACCGCCTCCGGCGAGTGAATCAGACTGAATGCCGTCCCGATCCTGCTGATCGCGCCCAGCGGTTGGTCATACAGTCGATTCCGACTAAAATACTCAGCATAAACACTCGGCAGATTACGCTGATCCTGCATCGCAAAATCAATGACATCGAATCCTGCTTCGATCAGGAAGGCACGCTCCTGAAGCATCACGACTTCAGCGCCACCTTTGCGATAAAAGAACTTGTTTGCGAGAAGTGCTCTCAAGTCTCTGAATCCTGGATCGGGATATTCGCTGAACCATAGCAGCCGCGAAGCCTATTCGGGGATGATAGCGCCGATGCGGGTGACGGGCAAGACCGCAAAGGTTGCGCATCGGCATCACGAGACCGGCGGCGTTGGTGCGATAGCCGGGAACGTCCGTCGCGCACGTCACCGACCGATCCGCTTCAATCGCCGTGGCAGCACGCGGTGACTGAGTCGGTACGAGTAAATCGACGGTAAGTAGCTGATCTATCGAGTTCGCTCGACGGTGACTTAGATCACTATAGAGCGGTGTCCGTGACCGACGCCGACAGATCTTCGGCCAGGGTCCAGGTCCGGGCGGTCGAGCGGCCGGCAGCGATGTGTCACCTGCGGCGAACTGGCCCATGCAATCGTTAAAACAGGTCAGCCGATCGCAATCACCGCAAGGGCGAAAATACTGTTTACGGCCGATCTTCAGTGACATCCTTGCCGTTTAAGAGGTACAGTTATACTTGGACTCGCGCTCCATCGCGGTTCAAACTCCCGAGCAGTGTCGGCGCTGCATCTGGTCGTTGCCGAGTGGTGATTTGCGATAACTTTCAGTGTTTTAAGTTTCCTTATGAACGCTCCTTCGTGCTTGTTCCGCGCGCCGGCCAGATGCCGTCGCGCGCAGTTGGCCGTGTTATCGCTCGTCTGGTTCGAGGCATACGCATCGCCAACGATGGCGGAGTTACCGCTGGAGACACTCAAAGCCCTGCATCCCTACGCAACCGTCGCTGTTGCTTACGATACCAATCCCCTGCGTCGTTCTGATGACGGGTCTCAAGTGCTTGCGAGCGAGCAGACCGGCGTTGGGGGGGGCCTTGCGGCAGTACCGTCAGCGCTCTACCAACCCGAGGCAGATACCTACACGACGCTTACCGCTGGATTTGACACCCAGATTAAACTCAGGCGCCAAAACCTCTTTCTGAACGCTCAAGTCTATCAGGTGCTTTACAACCGGCTCGCCGAGTATGACAACACCGGGGGAGCTGCCGCGATCCGCTGGCAGTGGGTCGCAGGAAGCCTCTGGGAGGGCAATCTTGGCTACACATTTCTCCGGCGGCAGCGCGACTTCGCCAACGAGAACATTCCGATCAACGACATGATCGATCGCAACAGGGTTTATGCGACCGTGCGTCGGCTGCTCTCTCCCCGCTGGCGTCTCGGCGGGCTTGCAAACCTGAACACCACCTCTTTCGACGAGAATGTCGCCCTAAATCAGACGCTTTTCGGCGTTGGTGTCAATCTCAGCTATGTCAGTCTTGCCGGGAGTGTGTTCGGCGTTGAGACGCGATACTCCGAGGGGCATTACTGGAATGTGGAGGATCGCGACTACGCGCAAGTGAACATTGGCCCGACCGCGGAATGGAAACCGACAGCCAAGACGCTGATCAAGGGGAACATCGAGTACGAGACCTTCCGACACGAAGTGCTTTCCGAACGTGATTTCGAGGGTTTGGTTGGTCGCATCAAAGCAACTTGGCGGATCACCGGGAAAACCTCCATCGACGCCGTGGTCTGGCGCGACTTCAGCAATCTGGAGGATGAGAGTGTCAGTTTCGCCATTGTCGATGGAATTAGCCTGGAGCCCACTTGGCGGATCACCACGAAAACGACCCTGCGCGCTCTCGCAAGTTTTCAGCGACAGGACTATCAGAGCTTTCAGGGTTCCGACGACGTCTCAGAAGTTGAGCCCCGAGTCGACGATGTAACCACCGTGGGACTATGGTACGACTGGCAATGGAAAACGAATGTTTCAATATCAGTCGGTTATAGTCTGGGGTCACGTGAGTCCACACGATTACTCAAGGACTATAACTTTCAGAATGTGCAGTTAGCTATCACCGTCGGTCTGTAGCGTTGATCGGCGCCGTGGCGGGTGGCGGTTGTATCAGTAACTATTTAATACAGTGCCAACAACGTGGACCCCGCTTTTGCTGAACCGGTCGGCGAGTCTCCGCACGTTGCGCTCGCGCGTTCGGTTCTTGCGGGCGACGATCAATGCGCTACCTGAAGCCGAAGCGATCATCTCTGCGTCGGCAAACGCGATACTTGCCGGCGTATCGACAAGAATGATGTCGTGGTACTCCCGAGCCTTTGCCAGGAATACGGCCAAATCATTGCGAGTCAATAGTTCAGAAGGATTCGGCGGCGTTGGCCCCGAGGTGATAAGCGACATGTGATTCAGATACGGAATTTGCCTCACGACTTCGTCCGGAGCGAATCCGCACAAGAGCCGACTCAGCCCTGGATGTTGTGGCACATTGAAATAGACGTGTTGTTTTGGATTTCGAAAGTCAGCGTCGACCAGAAGCGTTTTCCAGCCCGCCTGATCCAAACTGATTGCCAGATTCGCGGCCAGGTGACTGCGCCCTTCACCTGGCTCCGGACTGGTAATCGCCAAAACATTTCGTTCCGTTGGTATCCAGTGTGAGGTGAGCCTGCTGCTGAGTTTCCGGAGCGCCTCGGCATAGCTTCCAAGCGGACGTGCAAGCATCACGAGATTTTCGTTCAGGGTGAATGACTTGGAGGTCGGGCTCAGCAGTCCGAACTGCCATGCCAGCGCTTGGGACAGGCCTTCCGCATCGATCAGATTAAGGTGTATACAGCACTCTCCAAACGGTAACTGCAGCGTTGCTTGCTGTTCTAGCGCCAAATCTCTGTTTTCGACACTAAGCAGTTCCAGCATGACCATGATTTCGCCAAGCTTCCGCTGCGAAAAGCGCCCGGCCATCAAGTCGTGATTCCGACTCTGCAATTGCATCTCGGTCAGCCACTGGAACTCGTTCTCCGTATCCACCGGTGTTCCTCGCGTCGCCGCGCGACGATTCACCGCGGTGATATCGCTTGACGGAAAACTAGAAGATGCTTTCATTGACGTAAATGACATCATTAGCCTGAATTCGCTGCGTCAACTTTGCGGAAAACTCTTGTTCGGCGCCGTCGCTGGTCTTACGCCTGACCTTGATTCCACGTTCCGTTCCTTTATCGGTGAGTCCGCTCGCGACCGATAACGCCTGCATCACGGTCATTCCCCGCTCCAGGCGATAGACGCCAGGCTTGTTGACCTGTCCGTAAATGTAGAAACGCTCCATCCTTGGGACGAAAATCCTATCGCCATCCGTGACCGTGGGCTCCGGCGTTCCTGCCGAACCGTCCAGCAGGGAGACGAGATCAATGACCCGTCCAAGGCTCGCGCCCTCGTTCTTGCGTGTCACGATGGCCACCTCCCCGGCGTCCTCGCCGAGTCCGCCGGCCTCCGAGATCAGGTCCATAAGAGAACTCCCGCGTGTGATGGTGTACACACCCGGTCTCACCACCTCCCCTAAGACCGACACGCGCTGACTTTCATATTTGTCGACGATGAGCGTCACTTGCGGAGACTTGACGATCTTCTGTTCTTTCAACAGCGACTCGATCCTAAGTTCGGCTTCTCTGCCGGTCAGCCCGCCTAAGGACACTTCACCGATGATCGGAATGGTCACCCCGCCGCTTTCCGCGACGCGGGCGACCGTGCTCAGGTCGGGATGTCCGTAGACAGTCACGCGGACGACATCGTTAGCGCCCAGGCGATAGGACTGGTCGGCAAGAGCACCCAGCGACCAGCCAAAAAAAAGAACAGTGAGCAACGAAATAATGCTGTTGCGCCGCATCGTCTTCTCCTGTATCCGCAGACGACAAAACCTTAAACGACTTGGCCTATCCCGGCAACCTGCTGCTGCATTCACGCTTTCGGCAGTCCGCCAAGGTAGCCGATATCCCCCAACGCGGCGATGCCTTCTTTCCCGCGTACCCGGCGATCCACGAATTCCCAAAGCATCGCCAATCCAACGGCAAACACCAATCCCCCGACAAAGGCACTCGCGACCTTGAGCGCCCGGTTGGAAGGTGATGGCTGGGTTGGAACAGCCGCCGGACTGAGCACGGAAATGTTGGTTTGGCCGAGTTCACTATGCATCGCATAATCGCTGTACACTTGAAGAGCACGGTCATAGCTGGTTCTGGCACTCTCCAGTTCGCGCAGCAACGGCTGTAACCCGTCGCGCAGTTGCTTCAGTTCAAGAACCTTTTTTCGCTGGGCTTCCTCGGCTTGCTGTGCTGCTTCGGCCAAGCGCAGGGTCCGCACGGCCTCCGCGCGAGTCGCCGCGAGGATTCTTTCAGTCTCGGCCGCCATCTTCTGGCGTAAGCTTGCGACTTCCGCTTTGAGTTTGACTAGCTGCGGGTGTCGCTCACCCAGTGAAGTGGATAGATCGGCGAGCTCCCCTTCTTTTCGGGACAAGTCGATTTGTAGGCTATTGATCAGGTCGTTGCCGATAACTTCCGAAGCGATATCGTCCGCTCCTTCAAGACTACCCGCCTGAGCGGTTATGTCAAGCCGGCTCGCCGCCACCCGATGACCGGTGTCCGCTGCCAGCTTTTCACGCATCAGTTCATTCAAGTGCTCGGTCTCGACATCGAGTCGCTCGTCGGTCGCGAGGATACCCATGCGCGCCTGATAGGCGCTGACTCTATTTTCGGCCTGTTCGAGATTATCCCGGAGTCTGGAAAGTAACTTGTCAACTGATTCGGCCGTCTCCAGCGCGGGCATGCCACCCAACTGTTTGACCGTTGCGCGGTAAGCGTCAACGAAGGCGTTGGCAACGCTGGCTGCGGTCGCGGGATCGGGGTCTTTGTACCAGACATCGATCAGTCGAGTCTCGGTACCGAGAGTAACCTCCAGTTGCTCCAACAGCGTGCCGATGATCCAGTTTGAAAATGCTTCAGCGTCAGCGTCAGCGTCAGCGTCAGTGCTGTCGAAGCGTTCCCGCCAAAGTGATGAGCCGGGTAAGTCAAGTAACGCTGAAACTCTCTCAGCCACCGGACGACTCTTGATGATGTCAATCTGCGTGGTCAGGTAACTGGGCTGCATGCCAGCCGGCAGTAATTCACCGGCGAGTTCTCCCTCCAGTGGTTTGCGGTAATCGAGCAGGACGGTGGCGTGTGATGCGTAGGTGACTGGATTCAGTGTACTCAAAAAGAAGGCTGCAGTGGCCGCACCTAGTGGAAGCAGCAACATAAGCCACAGACGGCTCTTCAGGATCTCTATCAGGGAACTGATCGTCATGGCTTTCTCGTGATCTCAAGCAGTCTTTACGATACCACCTCACCGCGCGAACGGGCGGCGCGGGTGTTGGTGTGAGCGACATAGAGTGGCGCAGCGATCTCCACCGGATCGCCCGCGGGTTCCGGCGACATGGTGCGTTGCTGATGTGGGCCGATAAACCCGGAGCCCGGACTAACCTGTCGGTCGACCCTCGCCATTTGTATGTCGTCTTACTGCGAGGTTTGGTTGCGCCAGTGAGGCAGCTGCCTACCGGTGATCTCCTCGACCAGGCGGATTTCGTCCTCCAAGAGTAGTCGTAATCGTTGACGCGTTTCGGCCGACACCGGCGGAATACGTGCCTCGGGCGGACGACGATTCAACTGCCGGTAAAGTGCTTGCAGTCCAGTCTTCTGTGCCGCGCGCCAGACGCCATCGATACCCATGAGGCGACCCAGGTCGCGAGCCGACCGCCGCGCATGTTCAAGCACGCGGGACCGATAAACATGACTTTCGTTCGAGCGCCCCTCAAGTGCATTCGAGACGTGACTATCATCGACCTCGAGAAACCGATAGACCTGCTGTGCGCTCACCCGTGGGTCGCGATCGATATCCTCCTGAAAAAGGAAGAGCATACGTGATGCCGGTATGTGTCTAAGCCAGCGCTGAAGGTAGGTTCCATATCGACTCTGTTCGAGGTAAAGCGGGTTGTTCGCGAGGCCGGCCTCAAACGAAAGGTCGTCACCGTGGAAATTACCGAGGCGTACTTCGTGACGGTGGTTGGAAACTGCCCGTTCGATCGGATCACGCATAGACACGATTGTCTTGGCTTCCGGTGCATAGGCTTGCAGGCGCTCCGGCACGTTGGCGTCGATAAAGTAAGACGGCGAGATCTCGCCGACCAAGCACCCTGGACGGTCTGCCGGAAACTGCTCCTCATACCATTGATATCCTTTACCAAAATGATAGGAGAAGAAATCGAGCTCTTTGCGTTTACTCAATGCAACGTTCGGGTGGTCGAGCAGGATATCGTAAAGCCAGGTCGTCGCACATTTCTGGACACCGATACCTACGAACAACGGTCTTTTCACGATCTGATTTCCATCATCCGGAATTTAGCTGAGTCTTGGTCATGTGAAACTGCCACAGGTGCGCCTCCGGACAGGCGCGCATCAAGCAGCAGCCGGTGACCGACCAGGGCGCGGCGGAGCGCTCGGAACCGATGTGAGACAGTCGGCATGCCGTTGGCCGCACCTTTGGTCATGCGTACGTGACCAACACGGCGAAGTTAGCGTAAGCCTAGCATGCCGCGCCGTCTTGCGCATCGGTGCGGTAGTTCGCGCTCTGGCGCATGGGCCACGAACCTTCCAGTCGGTGCTAGCTGTCGTTTTGCAGTGCTGCGCTCGCTGTGCGACGAAGCGTCTACGGCGGCGGCCATAGGTCGTCCCGAGGGTGCCGACGATCAGCGCCCGTAGCGGGCCGCTCAGCCCCCCTGGAGCAGTCCGACCAACCGCGCCTTGACCATCGCCCCCAGCGCCACCGGACTCCAGGCCCCGGCGGCACGGGCGGAGCAGTTCCAGCGAGTCGAGTTCGACCGCCTGCACCACCCCCGACCGCGCGGGCGGTGGGTGGGGCGCGGCCGTGGCGCGTCAACAAGCGGGGCGAACCATCGCTGGGTCTCGGGTTCGACCCGCTCGGAGCCGACCCCGGCCAGCAAGGTTCCCTGGCCGCTGCGCGGCTGGTCCAGCCGCGCACCGCGTGCCGGCCACTCCTGTTGGGGTAGCGCGAAACGACGGCCCAAGTTGAGCAGGGTAAACTGCCGCACCCGGCCGTCCAAACACTCGGAATAGTTAAACGCCCATTGAGGGTGATAATCAATGGGGTCATGTGAGAGATTGGTAAAAATAGTGCGAACGCGATCACACTTCGCGATACCGCAGGGAAAAACGAGAGTCGTGAGTAACGAGAACAGCGTCACGACCCCGGTGGGAGTGCTTCGCTATAGTTTCGCAAACGGTGAATGGTAGTTCACCGACTTAGCAAGAAAGGGAACTTTGCTGACATTGTTTGGCAAACGAAGCGCAACTCAAATGCCCATGGGGCACCAAGATGAAAACCCAGCAGACGATCGCCATTTCCACCGCGCAATTACAGCCGGTACGTCGGCACACACGGCTTTTTCATGCGATGAAACTGCTGTTGCTTACTGGGGTGGTGGTTGGTGCCGATGGCTTGGTCATGGGCACTGCCGGGGCCGCGGTAGACAGCTGCGGGGCGCCGCCGAGCACTCTGGCGA
>CAYYAY010000049.1:0-41677 GCA_964470155.1 uncultured Lamprocystis sp.
GCCGCCTGCATCTCCTCCCCGGGCGGCGTGCCCCACCGGGCACCCACCGTAACCACCGTGCCCTGTAGGGTCCGCTGTGCGAACCGACGACCGTGCAGATCGCGCGGCGGCCGGGTTTCTGATCAAGGCCGCCGACGCCCCCGGCGGGGATGCGCTTGCTCAGGCGGAAGAACCGGGCGGGCGTGGTCAGTATTCAGCCGCCAGCGACCGCCGGCAGCACGATCTCGATCTTCAATCCACCACCTGGGCGGTTGCCGGCGCGAATACTTCCGCCATGTGTTTCGATGGCCCGCCGGGCGATGGCCAGCCCCAGACCAAAGCCGGCAGTCTTGGTCCTGGTTTCGCTGCGGAAGAAGGGTTCGAAAATCGTCTGCAGCTCCTCCTCGGGAACACCGGGTCCCCGATCTGCAACAGTCACCACCAACTGGTTGGAATCGCTGTGTCGGGTGATCTCCACCTCGACCGCGGTGCCTTCGTTGGTAAACTTGACCGCATTGCGGACGACGTTCTCCAGGGCGCGGTGCAACAGTTCGGCGTTCGCGATGACCAGCGCCTCGCCCGCCCCAACGAATGCGACATGGCGCCCCGTCGCCTCCGCCTCGAACCCGGCATCGAGCGCGACTTCTCGTATCAGTTCGACCAAATCGATCTCCTCGTCCGCGGGCCTTGCCATCCCCGCTTGCATCCGTGACAGGGTCAAGAGTTCGCCGACCAGTTGATCGAGCCGTCCCGCTTCGCGTTCGATGCGATCGAGCGTGTCATTGCGCTGCTCGGGCCGCTGCCGCGCCAGGCCGATGGCGGCTTCCAACCGCGCCAAGGGCGAGCGCAGTTCGTGGGAGACATCGTGTAGCAGCCGCTGCTGGGATCTGACCAAGGTCTGTAGCTGCCCAGCCATCCGGTCGAAATGACGGCCGAGATCGGCGATTTCGTCGCGCCGTCGCCCCATACGCGCACCGATGCGCGTGTCGAGCCGGCCCGCCGCCGTTGCGTCGAAGGCCGCGCGCAGGTGGCGGATCGGTGTCGACAGATACCAGGCGAGCCAGGCGCTGAAGGCGAGGCTGGCCAGGATGCCGATCCCGATCGGCAGGCTGGGCGGCAGATGATGGAGCGGCTCGGGGCCGGCGGCCGGCAGGAAAAACAGATAGTCGCGCTCAGCGACCCGTACCAGTCGGGCAATGCGCGGTTCCCGATCCGCTTGCGCGAGTCGGCGGGCCTGGGCCACCATGTCCACGGGGACCGCGCGTCCCAACAGTTCATGGCCGGCATCATCGACGACATAGACATGCGCACCGCGATGCAGTGCACGTGATTCCTCCAGGTAGTCGCGCAGCGCCGCGCTGCCGCCATGCGCAAAGACATTCGCCGCCGCCGACACCAGAAAGGCCGCGCGCGGTCCGCCCGCCAATTCCTGTCCACTCTGGTTGAGCGCCTGCTGATGGAGCCAGACGGCGGTGCCTACCCCCAGGCTGGCCGCGAACAGCGCCAGCCAGAAGGCGAGGAAGAATTTCCAGAACAAGCGGCCCATGGCTGCTATTCGCGGATCAACTGGTAACCGACGCCGCGCACCGTCTGAATCGGCGAACGGCCTTCCCCGTCCAGGCCGAGCTTGTGCCGGATACTGCTCAGGTGAACGTCGATGCCGCGGTCGTAACGGGCCAGCGGGCGGCCCAGCGCCTGCTGCGAGAGGTCCTGTTTGCTCACGACCCGGCCGGCCTGGCGCACCAGCACTTCCAACAGATTGAACTCGGTACTGGTGAGTTCCAGCGGTTCGCCATGCCACTCCAAGGCCCGCCGTTCCGGCCATAACGTCAGTGCCCCGGCCGTCAAGGGTCCGGAGGACGGACCGGCCGCTTCCGGCACCTGGGTACGCCGCAAAATGGCCCGGATGCGCGCGACCAGTTCACGCGGGTTGCAGGGTTTTGGCACATAGTCGTCCGCGCCGAGTTCGAGGCCAACGATGCGGTCCACGTCGTCGCCTCTGGCCGTGAGCATCAGCACCGGGAGGCGGCTGTCCTGCGCGCGGATGCGGCGCAGCACGTCGATACCGTTCAAGCCCGGCATCATCACATCCAGCACCAGGATCCCGTACTCGCCCGCCAGGGCATGACGCACGCCGGTCTCACCGTCCTGCACGGCCGTGGCCGCGAAACCCTCCCGGTCGAGATATTCCTTCAGCATCTCGCCCAGTTCCAGGTCGTCATCGACTAATAGGACCCGCGTCATCAGCGCCACCCGCTGCACTTGCCATAGGAGAATCGGAGACGATCATCATCGCGATCTGCGCTTGAAAACCAAGGGCGTTCACCTGTTCTTGCCAATCTTTACCTGTCTTTACACAAGGCTAACCCTGGTTAACGGAGATCCTGGCTAAGGTAACCGCATCCCGCTGCATTAGGGGGGATGTTTGTTCAACTCGACCGAGAACCTTTCCATGTTTCCGAAACAACTCAAACGCCCGCTCCTGATCGCGCATCGCTGGCTGGCCCTGGGTCTGGCCCCCGTCGTTCTGCTCATCCTGCTGTCCGGGGCCATCCTTGCCTTCAAGCCGATCCTGGGCGCCGACAGCAGCAGCGATCCGTCCGCCCGGGCCAGCATCGGTGAGGTGGCCGCGGCGCTCGCCGCCATCGATCCGGCCGGTCGGGCGGCCGCGGTCAGTCTCTCGGCCGATGGCCGATTGATCGACATTAAGTCCAGCGACCCCGCCGTGGCCGGCATTTTTGATGTCACGACACGGACTGCTGCCGCAAGTCAAGCCGTTGACCTGTTTGGCGTCGCGCTGCGGCTGCACAAGGATCTGCTGATCGGCGCCGGCGTGCTGGTCGAAATCGCCACTTATGCCATGGTCGCCCTGCTGGTCGCCGGACTGGTGTTTGGCGCGCCCAGGCTGCGCAACACCCTGGGTGGTTGGCACCGCGGTATCGGCTGGTTCGCGTTCCCGCTGGTCGCGCTGCTGCCGGTGACCGGACTGCTGATGACGCTGCACGTCGGCAAGCCGGCATTACCCGCTCTCGAACCCGGTAAGCCCATCGCCTTGGCGCAGGCGATCCAGACCGTACCGCTGCCGGCGGACGGCGCGCTGCTCATGGCGCGGCGCTTTCAGGCGGGCAGTGTCATGGTCAAGACGACCTCGTCCGCCGGCGAGCGGGTCCATGTGGTCCAGTCCAACGGCCAGGTCGCGCTTACCGGGACGCCGGGCTGGGTGAACGCGGTACACGAAGGCACCTGGGCCGGCGCCTGGTCCGGTGTGCTCAATCTGGTCGCCGCCTTGGCGCTGATCGGATTGACCGTCACCGGACTCTATTCCTGGTTGCGCCGCCGGCCCCAACAGCGCCGGCTTGGACCTGTTTCGACCGAACAGCGATCCCAGGCGCCTCGTCGCGTATCATCCGTTGCCCCGAAGCGCTAGACGATCCTTGAGTCACTCTGATGCGGCCCGCTGTGCAGTAAGCGAATGTCGATGGCGATGATCCGCGCCGCCTGGGCCATCACCGCGCCCTGCACCACGGACAGGCCGATACCGCCGAGCCCGAACACGGCGACCGTCGACGCGATCGACTGGCACAGGTTGGTGACAGGGACATCGGTATTCGTCTCCGCATTTTCCCGCGGCCAGCAACAAATGTCGGTGCAGTTCGTCCTCGCGATTCAAGAATCGCTCCCGACGCACGCGAATGGGCGGCAGCAGATGTACAGGCAACTCCGGTGTCTGCCATGCGCGCAAGCGCCGCAGCAGGACGGGTAATGCGGCGACCTCGCCGTCACCCTCGACGATGGCCGCGACCGCGCTCATGATTGGGACTCGCCGAACAGATCACCCTGACTCTGTGACTGTAGCGCCAGCACAGTCGCATCGGGCGCCAGTTGATTCAACCGAAGCAACTCGCCGGCCGAAAACAAGTGCTCGCGCATCATCGATC
The DNA here is from genome assembly GCA_964470155.1 of uncultured Lamprocystis sp. Classification (GTDB taxonomy): domain Bacteria; phylum Pseudomonadota; class Gammaproteobacteria; order Chromatiales; family Chromatiaceae; genus Thiodictyon. The sequence continues at coordinate 3,918 of CAYYAY010000049.1, forward strand.
GCGACGCCTCGTCCAAGGGTGCGATACGCGTCTCGCCTCCCTCCGAAATCACGGCCAGCAACGAATCCGCGCTTAGATCGGGGTCGTCGAGCAGATCCGGGCTATGGCTCGTCACAATGACTTGGGTATGCGTTGAGGCACGGGTCAGCGCTTCGCGCAACGCGGCGCTCGCAGCCGGATGCAAAGCCGTCTCGGGTTCTTCGATTCCGACCAGGGACGGCGCATAGTCGCGGTTACCTTGGAACAGCGCGGTCAATACCCCGAGCGCACGTAGGGTGCCGTCAGACATATTCTGTGCCAGAAAACGCCAGGGATGCTTGGCCGCGGCCATCTCTTGCCGAAACTCCAGGGTTTCCATCGGACCGATCTGCTTGCGCTCCAAGCCATGCACCATGGGCACGACGCTATGCAGATAACCCTGGATCGTTTCCATCCGCTCCGGGGCCACCCGTTCCAGATGCCCGATCACGCTCGCGATATTCTCGCCGACCGGTTTGAGCAAACGGCCGTCCTGAGGCTTTTGCAGCTCTCGCATCAGCTTGGGATTAAGATTGTAAAAGCCCATTGCAGTGAGCGCGTCGAACAGCGGGCGAAAGGCGGTCAGGCCGGACACCGCCACCAGAGCCAAACGGTCCGCGGTCACTGCCGGGAAGGTCGTCTCGCTGCAGTCTCTGAGGCTACCGCTTTCGATCCGATAGTAAGGCCCCTTACCGCGACCGCCGATTGCACACTGCTCGGTCTGAACCTCGGAGCCGCGACCGGACAGTGCGCCGATAGTGAAGGCATAGTGTCCGGCTTCGCCGCTCGGCAGGACGAATTCCAGCCGAATGCCGAAATGAGTGGGATGTCCGCTGGAGCGCCGCCGTACCTCGGACAGTCCGCCGCGCTCGTTTAGTGCATTTTCGAGCGATCCGGCGACCGCATCGCGCACCAGATGCAGGGCGTCCAGAAAATTACTCTTGCCCGAGCCGTTGGCACCCACTAGGTAGGTGAGCGGTTGCAGCCTGCAATCGCAGTCGCCGATGCTCTTGTAATTGCGCAGGACGACTCGGGTGAGAAAGACTGGGGCGCTCATAGAGTGGATCCTGCGCTTGGCGGGCTCGGCCAGCCGCATAGAGCGGCCGGCATCGGCAGACATTGTACCGGATGCACAGATACCGAACCCTGCCGCCAACGCGGCCTTGATCATCGTTCCCGCCACCAGAAAACCGGAGGTCGAGGCTTTAACCGGTCGACATCGCGTCTGCGCGGCCCTGGTCCGGCTAACGCTTTCACCGCGATCTCCCAGCGGCCCTCGCCGCACAGGCCGCCCACGCCCGCCCGCTCATAGCCGTCCAGCGCGGCTTGCACGCACGCTAATCGGACCCGTTCCGCGAGATCAAGCCGGTCGATCACGATCGATACCCTGTAGGATGGCCACCACGGCTTCAGTGTAGCCGCGAATCCTCGGTTTGGCGTGAGCCTGAGCACGGCCGCCTGGCGCGACACCCCACACCGCGGATGCGGCTCCAGCGCTGGGCGATCGTCCAGCCTGACCGCGGTTGGAACGAGCACTGTGTGCCGACATCACTTGCGAGTTGGATGCCGCGCTCCGACGGCCTCCGTGTGAACGAGGACCAGCACCCATGACCGCATCAGCCATCACCCCCTTCCCGCCCGGTTTCCTCTGGGGCGGCGCCACGGCCGCCAACCAACTGGAGGGCGCCTATGACGCGGACGGCAAGGGTTTGTCGATCCAGGACGTGGCCCCCCAGGGCATCACGGGTCCGCGCACGCCGGTGCCGACACCGGACAACCTCAAACTGGTCGGCATCGACTTCTACCACCGCTACGAACAAGACATCGCCCTGTTCGCCGAGATGGGCTTCAAGGTCCTGCGTCTGTCGATCGCCTGGAGCCGGATCTTCCCGCACGGCGATGACGCGACCCCCAACGCCAAAGGGCTGGCCTTCTACGACCGGGTGTTCGACGCCTGTGCCCGGCACGGCATCGCGCCGTTGGTGACGCTCTCGCATTACGAGACCCCGCTGCACCTGGCCGAGCAGTACAACGGCTGGATCAGCCGCGACCTGATCGGCTTCTACGAACGCTATGTCCGGGTCCTGTTCGACCGCTATGGGTCCAAGGTGAAGTATTGGCTGACGTTCAACGAGATCAACTCGGTGCTGCACGCGCCCTTCCTGAGTGGGGCGATCAGCACCCCCAAGGATCAACTGTCGCAGTCCGACCTGTATCAGGCCGTCCACCACGAACTGGTGGCCAGCGCGCTGGCCACCCGGATCGCGCATGACCTGATCCCCGACGCCAAGATCGGCTGCATGATCCTGGCGATGCCCATCTATCCGCTCACACCGCATCCGGCGGACGTGCTGGCCGCGCTGCAGGCGGACCACCTGAACCTGATGTTCGGCGATGTGCACACGCGCGGCTGCTACCCCGGCTATGCGCTGCGCTACTTCCGGGAGCACGGCATCGCACTGGATATCACGGACGAGGACCGCGAATGCCTGACCAACACCGTCGACTTCGTGTCGTTCAGCTACTACATGAGCGTCTGCGAAACCGCCGACCCCGGGTCGCGGCGCACGGCCGAGACCAACATCCTCGGCGGCAAGAACAACCCCACCCTGCAGGCCAGCGAGTGGGGCTGGCAGATCGACCCGGCCGGCCTGCGGATCGTTTGCAACCAGTTCTGGGACCGCTGGGGCAAACCCCTGTTCGTCGTGGAAAATGGCCTGGGTGCCAAGGATCGGTTGGTCGAGGTCGAGGGCGTCAGGACCGTGCTCGACGATGCGCGGATCGCGTACCTGAACGACCACCTGGTCGCGCTCGGCGAGGCGATCACCGACGGCGTCCAGGTGCTCGGCTACACCGCCTGGGGCTGCATCGACCTGGTCAGCTTCACCACCGCGCAGATGAGCAAGCGTTACGGCTTCATCTATGTCGACCGTAACGACGACGGCACCGGGACCCTCGAACGTTACAAGAAGAAGTCCTTCGACTGGTACGCGGAGGTCATTGCCACCAATGGGGCTAGCCTGCGGCGCGACGGATAAGGCTTCTCAGCGACCGGCGGCGCGGCCTTGGTCATGGTTCCGGCCGGAGGGTGCCACGCGGCCGGAAGCCTGACCAAGGCGCTATTGGTCCGCGCACCGTCGACCCGCGCCATGGCGTTTGTCATGATAATCGACAGCGACGAGAAGATCGCGGATGCCGTCTGCGTTGAAATCGATTTCAAGTGGGGTCTTCAGGTCACGGGGCACCCAATCGCAGAATTCAGTCAAATTCAAATCGACTCCGGAGAGCCATTCGACGTCATAGCAAAGGAAGAGACGCGGCATGTCGAGCAACTCGGCCGGAACGGCCCAGTTGGAATAGGGAAGCTGGCTGGGATCAGGGTTGTTTACCCAGGTCGTGGGGATGAATTTCATCACACTCCGGACATGAGGGTCACCGCGTACCGGGAGGGCGCCGATCAGACTGCCTTCATGCGTGCAATCACTGTACAGCACGGCCCCACCGGCGAGATCGAGACCCGTATCGGACAACAAATAGGTTCCGGACAGCTTGCGTTTGGTGTCGGCCTGTCCCGCTGTCGCCGACAACGGAAGCAGGGTGACGGCAAACGACAGCGCACCGGCAATCAGGGCGAAACCTTGCCGTTCGGCGATCAAAGACGTTGGTACAGGCATCGCAACTCTCCTCGGGTTGAAGGATGTGGAATTTCGCGCACAGCATACGCATGATCGCGCGGCAGTATAATCGCTTGGTGAACTGCCCGCGCGATTGTTGGCATAGTTCCCGGAAAGCGCAGGCTGATGCCTGTAAACACCGCGGGTCAAGAAGGCGCGATAGGATGAGTGAGCCTGGTCTGATCGAGTTGAAGCTGGCCGATGGAACCTCCGTCTTCGTCGAGAGCACGGGTGACCGTGCCGCCGGTTCCGGCCCGCAGCGTGTCAGCCGCGGGCCATCCGGCGCCGAGGAGGCCGAGACCCGTTTCGAGGACGCCGTAGCCCGCATCCGTCCGGCTGCCCAGGCCCTGCTGGACAGTCTGCGCGGCTTGAACACGCCCGAGCAGATCGATCTGGAGTTCGGGGCGCACCGCGCTGATCCGGCAACTCGCCGACCGTGGAGCGCGAGCGTCTCGTCACCCTCATCGGTCCTTCCGGCGGCGGCAAGTCGTCGCTGATCGGGGCCGGACTCCTGCCCGTGCTCGCTGATCGGGGCGGCTGGCGGTTCATTCGTATCCGCCTCGGTGTCGATCCGTTTGATGCCCTGGCCGGAGCGTTGCTCCCGCCTGGTCTCACCACCGCCCAGCGGGTCGAGGAGCGGCGTCGCCTGAACGCCCTGTTGATCGAGGGTTCGGCCGGTGTCATGGCGGTGCTGCGCGAGTGGTCGGCGGACGCCCCCGGTACGCGTCTGCTGCTCATCGTCGATCAGTGCGAAGAACTCTTCACCAATGCGCAGGCCGGCGACCCGGCGCGCGCCCGCGCCTTTGCCGTCGCACTTGGCGCGCTGGCCGCCGCCGACCCCGCCGCAGGGGTCGGTGCGCCTGCTGCTCGCCCTGCGGGCGGATTTCATGGGCCGCGCGATGGACGGACCCACGGCTCCCTTCATCGCCCCGGCGCGCCAGTGTCAGGTCGGCCCCCTGGACACGGCTGAGCTCAAGGCCGCCATCTTGGGTCCGGCGGCGGCCTGGGGCGTGCGTTTCGGCCCCGGTCTGGTCGACGCCATGGTCGCCGATCTGGAGGATCAGCCCGGCCGGCTGCCGCTGCTCCAGTTCGCGCTCACCCAACTCTGGGACCAGCAGCAGGCCCGCTGCATCGACGCCGCGGCACTGGAGCGCCTGGGCGGGGTGCGGCGCGCGCTCTCGGCCTACGCGGATGGCGTCATCAATGCGTTGAGCGAGGCGGACCGCACCCGCGCCCGCCGCATCCTGATTCAACTGGTGCGCCCGGCCGAGCGCGCCGCGGACGTCGGCACCCGGCAGGTCGCCAGCCTCCGGCGGATCGCCGACCAGGATCAGGATTTGCTGCCGCGGCTTGCGGCGAGCCGGCTGGTCGTCACCTCCGGCGGCACCGACGCCGAACCCCAGGCCGAGATCGCGCACGAGGCGCTGATTCGCGAGTGGGATCGTCTGCGGACCTGGGTCGGCGAGGACCGCGTCTTCCGGCTCTGGCAGGAGGGGTTGCGCAGCCGACTCGCCGACTGGGAGACGCGCGGCCGGCACCCCGGCTATCTGCTCGCCGGTACCCCGCTCGCTGAAGCCGAGGGTCGGCTGGCGGTCTACCCGGAGGGGCTGAGCCAGGCGGATCGCGCCTATATTCGCGAGAGCCGCGGGCACGCGGAGCGCGGCCGTCGACGCGGGCGGGCGGCGGTCGTTGCCGTCATCCTTGGTCTCGCCGCCGTCGCGGGTGTCGCCGGGTGGCAGTGGCAACGGGCCGCGGCCGAGGCACGGCGTGCCGAGATGGCACTCAGCTCCGCTGAGGATCTAGTCAGCTTCATGACCTTCGAACTGCACGAGAAGCTTCAACCCATCGGTCGGCTTGAGCTCCTGCGCGACACTCAAACGCGCATCGACAGGTACTATGCGCAGCAGGGGGAGCCGAGCGGTGGCCCTGTTGCGATGCGGCGGCGCGCGGTCAATCTGTCGAATTCCGGTGACTTGGCAAGCGCACTCGGCGACCTGTCGGGTGGCGATTGCCGAGCGTCTGGCCGGGAGCGACCCGAGCAACGTGCAGTGGCAGAGCGATGTCGTTGTCTCGCTCTGGACGCTGAGCGGTCCAGGACTTGCCGCACCGGACCTGGCCCGGGGCTATCTGCAGCGCGGACTGACGATTCTGGAGGGGTTGGAAGCGGCGGGGAGGCTGCCCGGCAGTCAGGGTGGCTGGGCGGACATGCTGCGGGAACGGCTGCGGACCCTTGGCGATGGTGCTGACTGATTGAATGCGGAGGGCTTTACGAGGTCGCCAGCCGGCCATGACCATGATTCCGGTCGTCGGCGTTCACGGGGCAGAGCGCCCCGTTTTGCATATAGCCTTCGGACGTGATAACCGGACGTAGGGGCGGGTTTCAAACCCGCCCCTACACGAAGGTCTGTCTGAATATCAGGTGCGAACGCTATCACACCGCGCGGCGATCGGGCAGAGCGTCGGCAGACGCCCGCTGGAGTCCAAGGCTTCAGCCTTGGTCAGCAGGCGCCAAAGCGGCTGTAGGGGTGACTAAAGTCGCCCCTACATGTCGGTCGGTCATTTCCCGGAAATCACTTAAACCGCGCCAGCTTGAGCAATCATCGAGTCTGCCGGGGCCGATCCAATCCAAAAGCATCGCATACCGCGCCGGGCGCGGTTTAACGCCGGTCGAGCGGCACCCACCTACGATTCTCCGGCCCGATGTAATTGGCACTCGGACGGATGATCTTGTTGTCCTGACGCTGCTCGATGATGTGGGCGGTCCAGCCGGCGATGCGCGCCATGACGAAGATGGGCGTGAACATCGCGGTGGGGATGCCCATCTGCGAGTAGGCGACGGCGGAGAACCAGTCCAGGTTGGGGAACATTTTCTTGAGATCCCACATCACGGTTTCCAGCCGCTCCGCGACTTCGAACATGCGGGTGTCCTGGTTGGCCTCGGACAGTCGCCGGGCGACGGCCTTGATGACCTCGTTGCGCGGGTCGCCGACCGTGTAGACCGGGTGGCCGAAGCCGATGACGATTTCCTTGCGCTCCATGCGCGCCTTGATGTCGGTCTCGGCATCGTCCGGGTCGGTATAGCGCTGCTGGATTTCGCAGGCGACCTCGTTGGCGCCGCCGTGCTTGGGTCCGCGCAGGGCGCCGATGGCGCCGGTGATGGCGGAGTAGATGTCGGAGTTGGTGCCGGCGATCACCCGTGAGGTGAAGGTGGAGGCGTTGAACTCGTGCTCGGCGTACAGGTTGAGCGAGGTGTGCATGGCGCGCACCCAGGCCGTCGACGGGGTGTGCTGGTGCAGCAGGTGCAGGAAGTGTCCGCCGATGGAGTCGTCTTCGGTCTGTACCTCGATGCGCCGGCCGTGATGGGCATAGTGGTGCCAATACAGCAGCATGGAGCCGGCGCAGGCGATCAGCCGGTCACCGATGGCGCGGGCGCCGGCGAAGGGCATCGACTCCTTTTCGGGCTCCAGGGTGCCGAGCAGGGAGGTCCCGGTGCGCAGCACGTCCATCGGATGGGACGAGGGCGGGAGTTGCTCCAGCGCGGTCTTCATCGCGGCGGGCAGGCCGCGCATGGTGCGCAGCCGGTGCTTGTAGGAGACGAGTTCCGCCCGGCTGGGCAGGTGTCCGTGAATCAGCAGATGGGCGATCTCCTCGAAGTCGGCGTGATCGGCGAAATCGAGGATGTCGTAGCCCCGATAGTGCAGATCGTTGCCGGTGCGCCCGACGGTGCAGACGGCGGTGTTGCCGGCGGCGGTGCCGGAGAGTGCGACGGACTTCTTCGCCTTCGGCAATGGACTCTCTTGCTCGGCCATGCGGATCTCTCTCTTGGTTCAGTGATGTAGGAGGGGTTGGTCGACCGGTGAACAGCAGTGCGTGCACCGGCGCACCGGAGTTGTCTAGTCCTTGTCCGTCGCGAACAGCGCGTCGAGCTTCTGCTCGAAGCTGTGATAATTCAGATAGTCATAGAGTTCCATGCGGGTCTGCATGGTTTCCACCACCTTGGCCTGGGTGCCGTCCCGGCGAATCGCCTGGTAGACGTTGAGCGCGGCCTTGTTCATGGCGCGGAAGGCGGAGAGTGGATAGAGGACCAGCGCGCAGCCGGCCTCGCCCAGTTCCTGGGTAGTGAACAACGGGGTGGCGCCGAACTCGGTGATGTTGGCGAGGACCGGCACGCCGACGGCGGCGACGAAGCGGCGGTACTGCTCCAATTCCACGATGGCCTCGGGGAAGATCATGTCGGCGCCGGCTTCGACGCAGGCGATGCCGCGCTCGATGGCGGATTCCATGCCCTCGACGGCCAGGGCGTCGGTGCGCGCCATGATGACCAGATCATCGGTGCGGGCGTCGACAGCGGCCTTGATGCGGTCGACCATTTCCTCCTTGGAGACGATGGCCTTGTTCGGGCGGTGTCCGCAGCGCTTGGCCGCGACCTGATCCTCGATATGGATGCCGGCCGCTCCGGCGCGCGCCATCTCACGCACGGTGCGGGCGATGTTGAAGGCGCCGCCCCAGCCGGTGTCCGCGTCGACCAGCAGCGGGAGTTGCGTGGCGAAAGTGATGCGGCGCACATCCTCCAGCACGTCGTTGAGGCTGGTGATCCCCAAGTCCGGCACCCCGAAGGAGCCCGCCGCGACTCCGCCGCCGGAGAGGTAGACGGCGCGATAGCCGGTGCGTTCCACCATCATGGCGTGGTAGGCGTTGATGGCGCCGACGACTTGGAGTGGCTGCTCGTCTTTGACGGCCTGGCGCAGACGGGCGCCGGGAGTATTCGCTTGAGTCATGGGTCGATCCGTTGTTGGGTGGTGGTCTCAGTAGCAAGACGGCGCTCGACGTTGCGCCGCGAGGCGCGGATGTGTCGACGCATCATGAGTTCGGCCAGTTCGCCGTCCCGCTCGGCGATGGCATCGACGATCAGTTCGTGCTCCTTCAAGGCATCGCGCGCCCGGCTGCTGACCATTCCGAACTGGCAGCGGTACATGCGCGCCAGGTGGTAGAGGTCGTCGCACAGGATGCCGATCAGGCGCTGGTTGCCGCTGCCCTGAACGATGCGGTAGTGGAAATCCATGTCCCCTTCCTTCTGGAAATACGCCTGCCAGTATTCGCGGGCGATCTCTGCGCGGTGCTGTTCCAGCAAGGCTTTGAGGTCGGCGATGGCAGCCGCCGACATCCGTTCCGCGGCGAGGCGGGCGGCCAGACCTTCCAGCGCCTCGCGGATCACGTAGATTTCCAGCAACTGTTCGCTGGACAGCGTAATGACTCGCGCACCCAGGTTCGGGCGCCGCTCCACCAGATTGGCTGACTCCAGGCGCCGCATCGCTTCGCGCAGCGGTCCGCGGCTGATCCCGTAGCGCGCGGCCATTTCCGGTTCACTGATTTTGCTGCCGGGGGGGATGTTCCCCTCGACAATCGCCTGACGGAGTTGCCCGAAGACGCGGTCGGCGATGGTGGACGCCTCGTCAGGTTGAACGTCCGCGTGAGCTTCCATTTAAAGTGTCGACACTTTTATGCGATTTCATGCAAAGATAGCTGAAATATTCAGGCTGTCAAGCCTGTTTGTCGACAATGCAGAGCATTGATGACGACGACTCATCGTCTCAGCGCAAAGTCTCCCGTGGGAGCGGCCTCCGGCCGCGATGGGGCCGCGCGGGATCTCGACCAGCGCGTAGGATGCGGTGAGTACTCGAACCGCATCACCCAACCCCCTAACCCGCACGTCCCCGCCCCTCGGGTGTGATCGGAAGTGTGTCAGCTGGGTGAGAATTGAACTGCAGCACAGACCGTGCGACCTGCGATGCGGTTCGTTCCTCACCGCATCCTACGGGTCTACCGTGCTGGATCTGTCTATCCTATGCGCGTCTGCGACCACCGCAAAGGGCAACAGCGTCTTGCTTCATGCGTTTGTGCTAGCGGCGGGGCGGTTGAGGCAAGTCACCAGCGGGGAAATCCCGCCGGTGAGCTGTGATCGCCCTCGAGCGTGATAATCTGACAGAGGGGCGGGTTTTAAGCCCGCCCCACACGAGTGTCTGTCCGGATATCAGGTATGAAGGCGATGCAGGCGGGACGGATCAGCCGTGCTTGGCGTAGCCGATGGCCGCCAGCGCGGCCTCGATCTCGCCGAGAATGGCCGGATCGTCGATGGTGGCCGGCGCTTTGTACTCCTTGCCGTCGGCGATGCTCTTCATGGTGCCGCGCAGGGTTTTGCCGGAGCGGGTCTTGGGCAGGCGCGGCACGATGACCACGGTCTTGAAGGCGGCCACTGGACCGATCTCGTCACGGACCTTGGTCACCAGTTCCTTCTGGATGAGCGCGTGATCCCGCGTCACCCCGGACTTGAGCACGACCAGACCGAGCGGCAACTCGCCCTTGAGTTGGTCCGCGGCACCGATCACCGCGCACTCGGCGACATCCTGATGCCCGGCCAGGACGGCTTCCATGCCGCCGGTGGACAGACGGTGGCCGGCGACATTGATGATGTCGTCGATGCGGCTCATCACGAAGATGTACCCGTCCTCGTCGATATAGCCCGCGTCACCGGACAGGTAATACCCCGGCTGGATGGCCAGATAGGACTGGAAGTAGCGCTCCTCGTTGCCCCACAGGGTGGGCAGACAGGCGGGCGGCAGCGGCAGTTTGATCATGATCCGGCCGATGTCACCGGGCTTGACCGGTTCTCCGTTCTCATCCAGCACCTCGACGGCATAGCCGGGAACAGCCCGGGTGGGCGAGCCCGGCTTCACCGGCAGTTGCTCGATCCCCATGCAGTTGGCGGCGATGGCCCAACCGGTCTCGGTTTGCCACCAGTGGTCGATCACCGGAACCTTCAGAATCCGCTCGGCCCAGCCCAGGGTGTCGGGATCGCAACGCTCGCCGGCCAGGAACAGTGTGCGCAGGCTGCTGATGTCGTATTTCTTGACAAATTCCGCGTTGGGGTCGTCGCGCTTGATGGCACGAAACGCGGTGGGCGCGGTGAACAGCACCGAAACCTTGTGTTCTTCGACCACGCGCCAGAAGGCGCCGGCGTCCGGGGTGCCGACCGGTTTGCCCTCGTAGACGATGGTGGTGCAGCCCATCAGCAAGGGGGCGTAGACGATGTAGGAGTGGCCCACCACCCAGCCCACGTCGGAGGCCGCCCAGTAGACCTCACCGGGTTTCACACCGTAGACATTGCCCATGCTCCAGGCCAGCGCCACCGCGTGTCCGCCGTTGTCGCGCACCACCCCCTTGGGCACCCCGGTCGTTCCCGAGGTGTAGAGGATGTACAGCGGGTCGGTCGCCGCCACCGGGACACAGTCGGCGGGTTGCGCCGCCGCCACTGCCTCGGCCCAGCCGATGTCGCGGCCTGCGATCAGGGTCCCGGGTCCTTGCGGGCGCTGGTAGATGATGCAGTGATCGGGCTTGTGCGTGGCCAGGTTGATCGCTTCGTCGAGCAGCGGCTTGTACTGGATGACGCGGGTGGTTTCGATGCCGCAGGAGCCGGCCACCATGACCTTCGGCTTGGCGTCGTTGATGCGGGTGGCGAGTTCCAGGGAGGAGAAACCGCCGAACACCACGGAGTGGATGGCGCCGATACGGGCGCAGCCGAGCATGGCGACCAGGGCTTCGGGGACCATCGGCATGTAGATGATGACCCGGTCGCCCTTGGTGACCCCGAGGTCACGCAAGGCCCCGGCAAAGTGGGATACCCGGTCCTGGAGCTGACGGTAGGTGATGATTTCCTTGGAGTTGGTCACCGGGCTGTCGTGGATGATCGCCGGCTGGTCGCCGCGGGTCGCCACGTGGCGATCGACGGCGTTGTAGCAGGTGTTGAGTTCCGCCCCGCTGAACCAGCGGTAGAAGGGCGGGCGGGAGTCGTCCAGTACGCGGTCCCAGGGCCGGACCCAGTCGATCAGGCCGGCGGCTTCCGCCCAGAAGCCGTTGGGGTCGTTGATGGAGCGGTCATAGATAGCTTGGTAACCCATCGTTTTTTCCTCCGGTGGTCAGAACATGGCCTCGGCGTGGTGCGAGGCGTCTTTGTTTTGCGCGTCGCAACCCTAGCTGCTTCCGACGGCGCTTGCAATGGTTCCGTCATTCATGGCGTCACCTGGATCCACTACTCGCGCGAGCCATTCCCGGCTATCCTGAACACCCCTGCGTCGCTGCCGTGCGGATGCGCCGGGGAACTTGGGCGGTCCGCCGGCGGCGGTCACCAACAAGAATCCGTGGGCGTTGCCGGCCTGCGGCGGCCGTCGGCACCCGCGGTCCGCGGCGGGTGGCTGGCCGCGTTCGACGACTTCGTCAACAGTTGGACCCAAGGGTCCGCGGGGACATCGGTCAACACGTCATGTCTAGACCCGACCACGAACGACATCCAAGTTTCGATTCGCCGCGCAACCGTGCGGATGCCGCGTCCAGCTTGGGGACGGCTTGGCGTCGCCCGTCGCCGCCCGCTGCCAACTGACCTCAATCGTGGGCAGCCCGCGGTGGGACAGAGCGAGGTCGGGGTTCCTGAGCCTGCGCTGGCAGGCGTTGATCGCATTGTCGCTGATCCTCTTGTTGGTCAATGGCGCGCTCGCGCTCATGGCCTACCACCAATCGCTCGCTCAGTTTGAACTCCAGCAATCGGGTGTGCGGGCGAATCAGGTGCGCCAATTGCGCGGGTTGTTGGAGAACAACTACGAGGAGATGACCCGGCTGGTGAGCGTGGTGCGGACCCTGGGTCAGAATGCTCCGGCCGATACGTCGGGCGGCCGGGACTTCGGTGCCCGCCTGGCGCGCGGACTCGAGAGCGAAGGGGCCTTGCTGGGCCTGGAATGGGACATTCGTTTAGTGCTCTGGATCAACCCGGTCGGCGTGCCCGTGCTGGTCTGGCCGGCGGATGTTCAGACACCGGACGCCGCGCTGTTTGCCGGACTGCGCGATGCTGACGAGGGTGTCGCCCGCCTGTTCACGTGTCGGCCCGAGTGCCTCCAGTTCCTGGCCGCGCCGATTCTCTGGGAAGGCGAGACCGGGGGGACACTGGTCCTTGGACGCTCGCTGGCCGATGCCTTGCTTGCCTTCAATGCCCTGACCGGGGCCGAGGTCGCCGTCTTCACCGGCGCGGCAACGGACCCGGGGGACAGTCACGCGGTCCGCTATCCGGCGATGACCCACCCGGGCCGCACCGAACCGATCATTCGCACCATCGCCGCCGACCTCGTCACCGCACCGGGCGGTGTCGCGGGTGAGGGCCAGCCCGTGCTCGGTGCGCTTGGCGGCCAATGGTTCGAGGTCTTCCGTGTCGATGCTTTGGCCCCCGGCATCAGCGCCCTCCTGGTGAACGAGGTGACGGCCGAGCGACAGGCGATCCAGGCGGCGACCCGCATCAGTATCCTGCTCGGTTTGGGTGGGCTGATTTTGTCCGCCTCGCTGCTCTTCTGGGTCGCCCAATCCTCGGTAGGACGGCTGCAGCGGATCGCGGTCGCCTTGCCGCTCCTGGCCGACAATCGCTATCGGGAGTTGCGGGCACGTTTACCCCCGGTCGGCGGCAGGCTGGCTCCGAAGGACGAACTGGATCAACTCAGCGAGACCGCCCAGGCGCTGACCGATCGGATGGAAGTGCTGCAACGTGATCGGGAAGAGGCGGAAGCGCGGTTGGTGTGGTTGGCCGACCACGATCCCTTGACGCGCTTGTTCAACCGGCGGCGTTTCAACGATGACTTCGGCCGTGTACTGGATGCGGCACTGCGCTTCGGTCACCGCGGTGCCCTGCTGTTTCTCGATCTGGATCACTTCAAGGATGTGAATGATCTGAGCGGGCACCAGGTCGGCGATCTGATGTTGCAGCGCGTCGGCGACCAGTTGGGCAAATTGGCGCATCCGAGCGACATCCTGGCCCGTCTGGGGGGCGACGAGTTTGCCTTGGTGCTTCCGGAATGCAACGTGGACACCGCCCTGGAGTACGCCGAACGCATCCAGGCCGCGGTGCGCTCCATCATTGTGCGGGAGCATGTCCGCGTCCACCGGGTCACCGCCAGTATCGGGATTGCCCTATTCCCCGATCAGGGCCAGGAGGCGCATGAACTCCTGGCGAACGCGGATCTCGCCATGTTTCAGGCGAAGGAGAAGGGTCGCGGACGCTGGCATCTGTTCTCCGCCGACGACCGCGCGCGCGAGCAGGCGGATGCCCGCGTGACCTGGCGGGACAAGATCGCCGAGGGCCTGCGCGAGAACCGCTTTGAGTTGCATTTCCAGCCGATCGTGGATATCACGAGCGGGGTCGTGCAACACTGGGAAGCCCTGCTGCGGCTGCGCGACCCGCGCGGCGAGTTGGTTTATCCGGATCGCTTCATCCCGATCGCGGAGAAAACCGGTCAAATTCGGGCCATCGATCATTGGGTGCTGGCGCAAGCCGTTACGCTGCTTGGCCTGGACCCGCGCCTGCGGCTGGCGATCAATCTGTCCGGGAGCGCGATGGACGACGATTCGCTGCTGCCTGATGTCGAGCGCTTGCTTGCGGGGCGCCGGGTAATGCCGACGCGCCTGGCCTTCGAGGTGACTGAAACCGCCGCGGTGGGGAGTATCGCCAGGGCGACCGAGCTGATGCAGGGCATCCGGCAACTCGGTTGCCGCTTCGCTCTGGATGATTTCGGTACCGGTTACGCCTCCTATGCCTATTTGCGCAAGCTCCCGGTCGACGACGTCAAGATCGACGGCGCCTTTGTCCGTGACCTCGCAACCAACCGGGAGGACCGGATCTTCGTCAAGGCGATCACCGACATGGCGCATGGCATGGGGAAGCGGGTGATTGCGGAATATGTGGAGAACGCCGAGATCTACGCCGTTCTGAGCGAGCTTGGGGTCGACTGTGCGCAGGGCTATTATCTCGGCCGTCCGGCGCCCCAGGCCGAATTCGTGGAACTGCCGCGTTCACTGGCGGTGGCTTAGGTGATTGACGGGAATCGCTCTTATCCGGAGGATGGTGATCATGACCGATGCAAAGGCAGGAATTCTCACGCGCCTGCGGGCGGCGGTGCCGCTTGCGGTCAGTGCGGCAGCCGTGGTTGCGGTCCGCCGTTTCGATTGGGACTCGGAAGAACGGCTGGCACGTTTCCAGGCGCGGCTCGAGGCGGTCCACGGCCAAGTGCAGCGGGTTGGCGCGGACTGGCCGCTGGTGCTGCACGACCTGTTGCGGCGGCGCGGGGTGACGAACCTGCTGTGCGGCGCCGGCGGGCCCGTCGTGGCCGAACTGCAAGGTGCCTGGCCCGTGCCGGCCGCCATCCGGCTGCAAGCCTACGAGGAGCCGATCGAGCGCTGGCGGGGTGAACTGTTCGATCAGGTCCAGGCGGGCTTCACCGGATGCCGCGGCGCGATTGCCGAGACCGGAACCCTGGTGCTGTGGCCTGATATCCATGAGCCCCGGCTGCTTTCACTGGTGCCGCCGATCCATGTCGTCTTGCTGGATGCCGGTGCCGTCTTCACCACCTTTGCCGAATTGCTGCACATCCAAGGCTGGGCGCAGGGGCTGCCGACCAACGTCCTGCTGATTACCGGCCCGTCCAAATCCGCCGATATCGAGCAGACCCTCACCTATGGTGTGCATGGACCCAAGGAGTTGATCGTGCTGGTGCGCGACGCGGGGTCGGTGCTGTAACCCCGAGCGAATGATCATCGTTCCGGCCAGCGGCGTTCGGTCCGCACAGCGACCGTGCAGTCCGCAAGGCTGTCGCGTTGGGCCATCCACCCGGCCAGGAACGTCGGGCGGGGTGCGGATGAGGGGGCGCGCTCGTACGGCAAGGATCTGTTCGAAAGTTTGTGGTTTGTGACCGCCTGCTCGTCAGGTTGAGACGACGCCCGACTAGACTGCTGGCAATCGATCCATCGGGCGCGTGGTCGTGCGTTCGCGCAAACGCCTTCGGCGCCGCCAAGGCGTATAACGCCTGGCTGATTGCCACGAATGAAATCGCGTCCCAGCACCGGGAAGACCTCGAGCGGGTCATTGCGGCGATGGTTGGCGCTGGTTGCGCCATGCCCGCGCGGTTAAGGGACATGGGCACCGGTGGTTTGGGCGTCACGATGGCGGAATGCTGAGCGGCGCGTTGCCGACAAGACCCTCATCTGTCACAGCCGGGGCTGATATGCTAGACCGTTTATATTTCGCGGACACCAAGGCCGAGATCTATTACGAAGATGCGAATTTCAACATCTGGAAATTCGCCGCGGAGGCGACCGCCGGCAAGCGGCAGAAGCGGCCTATCATCTTGAATTACTCGATAATGACCAGGGCCTATGGTACTTGTTTTAACAAAGAAAATTTCATCGATTTCTTCAATCGGCATGGTTTTGATGTGTTCCTGATGGATTGGGGCAAGGAGTCGCTGTTTACGCTCAGTGGCTGGACCTTGAACGACCTGGCCGATGCCTTTGATGAGAAGGCCCTGACGCCGCTGCTGAAAGAATACGATGTCGATAGTCTCAATGTGTTCGCCATTTGTATCGGTGGTTTGATCACCTCGCATCTCATCAATCGGGAGTTGAAGAAAAACAAGGATTACGGCAAACGCTTTCACCGGATTTCCTATTATGGGTCGCCGATCCTTGGGGCCCGTGATCTAGGCATGGCCAGAAGCTTCCTGCAATTCTATCAAGCCATGAAGCCTTATCGCCAGGCATTGGAAAAGACCGGCATCTCTTTGTATGCCATGGATATGGTCATCATGCAAAGCACCGGCATTTCGATGATCGAGTGGTTCTGGCAACGCTTCTGGGAAGCCGGGCCTGAAACCTTTACGAAGGCGCTCACGTTCACCTGTGATGACCGGTTGGTGCCGTTCGCCGCCTTCATGGACATTCTGGAGGAGGGGTTCGCGCAAAAGGCCGACGCAACAGAAGAAGCATTTCACTTCAACGGTGACGTGACCAACATCCATTTCTTCAATCTGGTGGGCGAACATGATTTCCTGGTCATGCCCTCGGCATCGATCGTGGAATGGGGCTCCTCGGTTCCCAAACAGTTCGCATCGTTTGACCAGGTCATTTTCCCCGGTGGACATTTCATCTTTGCGCGGCCGGGGTTCCGGGAGGTCAAAGAACGACTGGCCGCCTGGTTTGCGGAGGATCAGTAATTTCGGCGTCCCAGGCGATCACCGGATGCCGGGGGAAGGTGTTAAGTCCGTCATGGCGCTAAGGCCGTGTCCGGCGCTCATCGGCTCGGGTTAGCGCGCGCAAGGGCGCTGGCGCTGCCGTCACGGCATCGGGAGACCGGCCGATCAACATCCACCCGATGCGCGAGCGGGCCGGCACCCGCAATGACGTCTTCACTCCGGCGCTGTCGGCGCGTCCTCGATCAGCCTGGTCAACACGCCGGCGCGTCCGCGCGCGCCGGTCACCGTGACCAGTTGGTCCAAACGCTGGACCACGTGCTTCGGGAGCCAGGCTTGCACCAGTTGTAATCCGGTGCGTTCGCGCCAGGCCTGGTTGGCCCGCAGTTGCGCCTCTTTCGTCGTCACGATGGGCAAGCCTCCAAGGGTCCAGGCGATGGCCGGAAAGTCATGCGCTAAAATCGGACGGAAATCGCCTCAGGCCGCCGCCGCGAAACGCACGGCCGGCGTCGGTTCCCTGGTCGGCGCCCGCAGTTCCGCGATCATCGTGATGACCAACTGCCGGGCCTTGGCTTGCAGCAGCAAGCGGGTCTCGCGGGCCTGCGGACTCTCGTTGATGTCTTCATTGCCCTGCTCCGCGTCGATGATGCGGAGCAGCGCCAGCGCCTCTGCAATCATGGCGGTGCGCGTGCGCTCAGTGCTGTCAGTGGTGTCGTTCATCGGATGCTCTGGCATGTGCCATAACTATGCATTTAATCTTAACGCGGCCCTGTGATGGGGTTGTGATGGCCGTCACATCCCGGCATCCATGGTTCATGGGTTGGTCGGCAGTCCGACCTCTGACCGGCCTGCTGGGTACCGGGTCTTCCGGCAATCGCCTTATCGCAAGCTGTCATGTCATACTGCGACTTGGCGCGGCCGACCGGCTGGTGGCGTACGCCGCCGGCCTTCGGGAGACTTCATAAGGTGTCGTGGCGACTCATCGCGGCGGTTTTTCTGCTCTGGGTCCTCGGCCCGTGCTGCCCTTTGGTCGTGATCGGGGGTGCCGCCGGGGCCGCGCTCGCCGCTGGTTCAGACATCGGCTCAGATACCGGGCCCGGCACCCGCGCCGCGGCGACTGAACCCGGCGCGTCTGCCGGGGTCCCGCAGCCTGCCCCACACATTGTGATTTTGAGCGCATATCACCCCGGAGACGCGTGGGCAGACGACGAGCTGACCGGTCTGTTGGCGGGGTTGAAGACCGCCTATCCGGACCAGGTCCCGGCAGTCGAGTACCTCGACGCCAAGCGCTTCCCCGGACCCGAGCATCTCGCCTTCCTGAAGGAAACGCTGGTGCACAAGTATCGGGGTCAGCCGGTGGACCTGGTGATTGCGCTGGACAATCCGGCACTCGACCTGCTGCGCGCCTACCCCGCGGAACTCTTCCCCGGGGTTCCGGTGGTCTTCGCCGGGATCAACGGATTTCGCTCCGAGATGCTGGAAGACAGGCCCGGCATGACCGGGGTGGCGGAGATCCAGGACATCGCCGGGACGCTGGACCTGGCGCTGCGCCTGCATCCCGCGGCTCGCCGGGTGCTGGTGGTGCACGACTATACCGCCTCCGGGCTGGCGCTGCGGCAGGACATGGACCGCGTCCTGCCCGACCTGCGTCAGCGCCTCCAGATCGATTTTGTCCCCGATGTCCCCTTGCCGGAGTTGGAACGACAACTCGCCGCCCTGCCGCCCGATACCCTGGTGCTGATCCTCACCTATGTGACTGACGCGGCCGGCCATGTTTTTCCCCGGGCGCAGAGCACCCGGCGCATCGCCGCCGCCAGTCCGGCACCGGTCTATGCGATGCACGGGACCCGTCTTGGTCAGGGCATCGTCGGCGGTCTGCTGCTCGATGGTCGCGAGCACGGCGGGCAGGCGGCGGCGCTGGCGTTGCGGGTCCTGGTCGGGGAGGATCCGGCCCGGATCCCGGTGGAGCAAAGCACGGCCCGCCCGGAGCTGGACGACATCCAACTGCGTCGCTTTGGGGTGGATCCCGGCACCTTGCCCGCCGACAGCAGGATCATCAATCGCCCGGAAACACTCTACAGTCTCCACCGTCCGTTGGTACATGGCGTGCTGGCCGCCCTCGCGCTCTTGTTGGCCGTGGTGGTGGTGCTGACGATCGCCGTGTTGCGCGCCCGGCGCGCCGAGGCGGCACTGCGCGAGAGCGAGACGCGTCTGCGCCTGGCGCTGGAGCGGCTCGATCTGGCCAAAGAGCGCCTGGAGGCGGCCCTGGCAAGCATGAATGATGCCGTGGTCATTGCCGATCCCGAGGGGCGGTTTATCGATCTCAACGACGCCTTCGCCACCTTTCATAAGTTCGCGGATAAGACGGAGTGTTTCCACACCCTGACCGAGTCTGCCAAGATCCTGGAGGTCTTCATGGACAATGGCGAACGCGCGCCTTTGACCGGTTGGCCGGTCTCCAGGGCACTGCGGGGCGAAACGGCCAGCAATGTCGAATATGCGCTGCGGCGCACCGACACGGAGGCGGCCTGGGTGGGCAGCTACAGCTTCGCGCCCATCCTGGACAACGACGGCCGCATCGTCGGCGCGGTGGTGACGGGGCGCGACATCACCGAGCGCAAGCGGACCGAGGATGAGCTGAACCGCTACCGCAATCATTTGGAGCAACTCGTCGATGAGCGCACCGGGCAGCTCGTGCAGGCGCGCGAGCAAGCGGAGGCCGCCAACCGCTCCAAGAGCGCCTTCCTGGCCAACATGAGCCACGAGATTCGCACGCCGATGAACGCCATCATCGGACTGACCTACCTGATGCGCCAGGACCGCACCACCGCGATGCAGGCCGAGCGGCTCGCCAAGGTCGACACCGCCGCTCACCACCTGCTTGCGCTGCTCAACGACATCCTCGACCTCTCCAAGATCGAAGCCGGTAAGATCGCGCTGGCGCAGAGCGATTTTGCCTTGGATGAGCTGCTCGACCATGTGCGTTCGATCGTTTCGGCCGCGGCGGAAGCCAAGGGAATTGCGCTGACCGTGGACCGCGGAGGTGTCCTCCAGTGGCTGCGCGGGGACGCCACCCGGCTGCGCCAGGCGTTGCTCAACCTCGCGGGCAACGCGGTCAAGTTTACCGAGCGCGGTACGATTGCCCTGCGTTGCGGGTTGCTGGCCGAGGATGTGCACGGGCTGCTCGTGCGCTTCGAGGTCCAGGACACGGGGATCGGTATTGCCCCGGACGCCTTGGCCCGACTCTTCGGTGCCTTCGAGCAGGCCGATGACTCCACCGCCCGGCGCTTCGGCGGGACCGGGCTGGGACTCGCCCTGACCGCCAGGTTAGCCCGCCTGATGGGCGGGGAGACCGGCGCGGAAAGCGAACCCGGGCGCGGCAGTTTGTTCTGGTTCACGGCGCGCCTCGGCCGCGGTGTGCGACCCCTACCCGCCGGTGGCGACACGCGGCGGGAGCAGGATGTGGAAGCGACCCTGCGTCGACTGCATGCTGGCAAGCGCCTGCTGCTGGCCGAGGACGAGCCAATCAACCGCGAGGTTGCCCTGGAGTTGCTGCGCGATGTCGGACTTTACGCGGACACCGCGCGCGACGGACGCGAGGCGGTCGAGAAAGCGCGCGCGGGGGACTATGCCCTGATCCTGATGGACATGCAGATGCCGCGGCTGGACGGGCTGGAGGCGACGCGGGAGATCCGGACCCTGCCGCACTGGGCGCGGCGGCCGATCCTGGCCATGACCGCCAACGCCTTCGCCGAGGACCGCAACCGGTGTTTGACGGCGGGTATGAACGACTTTATCGCCAAGCCGGTCGACCCCGCGATTCTCTATGCCACCCTGTTGACCTGGCTCTCGGAGACGAGCGCGGCGGCCAGCCCGGACCAGCCGTCGGCGGTCGAGACGGAAATGGGCAACTGGAGCAGGTCGCCGGACAGCAGCGACCGCTGAGCCCTGGGTCCTCGATCTGACGGCGTTCTTGTTGTTGCGAAAAAACCGAAAATTGATCGAGCACCGCCGGGCCGGGTTAACGAGTCGCCGTGAGTAACGAATGCAACATATTATCCGAGGTGAGGGTCTCGCTTTCGCTCTGCCTAACCTACGCGCTTACTGCGCCGCGTAGCCGTGCGCATCCTCGCGCAGATCGAGGCGTGTTTGGCGCAGGTATCTGTCGATGTTTACGGAGCAGCCGGCCAGGATGTCGTTGTAGAGGGACAGTATCAGGTGCGGCGATGCGTCTTTGTCCAGGAAGCGGAAGCAGGATGCCGCGACGTATTCCGGCACTTGTTCGAAGGCAGTCCAGCGGCGGCCTTCGGCTTCGGCGATCTGACCGGTGATGTTGGAGCCGGCGAAGATGTCGACCACCAGGTCGTTCGGGTCCGTCAGCATGCGGATGAAGAACTCGGGCAGCTTGGCGGGGAAGCGCGCCGGGTGGCCTTTCACGCCGACGGTCTTACAGCCGGAGAGGTATTGGCCGTTCGACTCCGAGTTGGGGATCTGCAGGAGATTCGACGGGATGGCCCCGCCATTGTCCTTGCCGAAACCCGCGCTGATGTCGTGACCGGAGGGACGCGCCTTGGGGGTGTAGAATTTCTCGGGGTCTTCGATCAGCTTTTTCATCCGATCGCTGTACGGGACCAGTACCTTTGAGATGTCCGCCTTGGGCCACTCGGTCTTGCTGAGCCACCAGACGGTATTCACCGAGTCTTTTGTGCGGAGCTTGCGCTTGTTGACCCACTCGATGGGACTCGGGAGCTTCGACGGGTTGAACCAATAGCAGTCCTCGGCGAGGAAGAAGCCCAACTCGTCGACCATGCGGATCAGCACGCGGAAGTTGTACAGGCTGCGTACGGGGACGCCTTTCATATAGGCTCCGCCGAAGTCCACCACAAAGCTGCCGTCGTCCTTCAGCTTGCGCCGGACGATTCGGGCGAAGTCCAGAAACCAGTCGATGTACTCGTGCTGGTCGAGATTGCCGTATTCCTTCTGGCGCTGGAGTGCGAAGGGGGGGCTGGTGACGACCAGGTTAACGCTGTCATCGGCCAGATCCTCCATCAGCAACCGTGAATCGCCGATGAATATCGCGCCCTTGGCCGTATACTAGGCTGGACTGGTCTTGGTCTTCGTCAGCATGGGCTGCTACTCATAGTCTGTAGACTCATAGTCATCATGCGCACATTATCGCGCACATGGCGAGATTTACCAGTCCTTCGGAGACCAGGCGGCAATTTGCCCTCAACCTGCGCCACGCTCGCGAGCGGCTCGGGCTGTCCCAGGAGGCGCTGGCCGACGTGGCGGGGCTGCATCGGACCTACGTCGGGTCGGTCGAGCGCGGCGAGCGCAACATCTCCATCGACAACATCGCCCGGCTGGCCGCGGCGCTTGGGGTGACAGCGTCGTCGCTCCTCGAAGGACCGCGCCAGTGATCCTGCGCCCGCATTGTGATTACGCCCGGCTGGTCGAACTCTGGCCGGCGATCCAAGACTAGCGCTTGCCGCTCGGCACGGGATTGAGGACATCTTCCAGGACAACGGCGGGAAACTCCTACAGGTCCTGCTGCTGACGGGTCTGAAGATATTGCCCGGACGCGAGGGCAACGACGCGGTGGATGCGACCGGACAGGAATACGAGTTGAAGTCGGTCAACATCGAACTGACCAAGGGGTTCTCGACGCATCACCACATGAACCCGACCATCGTCGCGAAGTATCGGCAGGTCCCGTGGATCTTCGCGATTTACCAACACATCACCCTGCTATGCGTCTATCGGCTCGGGTCGGCCGATTTGGATTTCTACTTCACCAAATGGGACGAGAAGTGGCGGGCGGACGGGGGCAAGGACATCAACAATCCCAAGATACCGGTTCGGTATGTCATGGAACATGGGGAATTGTTGCATGGGACGCCGCCGGACCTTCATGGGCGGCGTCGGCCTTGACCATCGTTCCGGCCGGGTGGACAAGCGATAGCGCAGTCCACCGAACCCTGCGCCGCTGGTGGACTGCGCTGCGTTTGTCCGCCCTACGATGTCCGGTGGCCGGAACCGTGTCAAGGCCGCGGCGTCGGTAGATGGGCCACGGCTGAGGGTACTCCGATTTTATTGATGGTGCGTCCCCTATTTCCCGCACCTTGCCGCGGTGACGAAAATCCGGCGTCGAGAGAACTTTGCACGACAACCTGCACCCCAAACGGCTGGTGCGCTATGCCCCGTTTGTCACGATTGCCAGCTTCCGGATCAGGCTCCCGCACCAGTACCCCGACATCGCGTGACTTCGCACGGAGAAGTTGGATAGAGCCACAGGTGATCCAGCGCAATCGGCTCCGCCAAACACTCGCCAAGCACGAACGAACGCCGATGGACGGACCGGAACACCTTGTCGCCAAGACAGGTTTTCGCCGCTTCTTCGATTCCTCCGGAGAACCCGTATTCCTGCGTCGCCGCTCCCGTGGCGCAGGCCAACAGTCCATTCGGAAGCCAGCAGCGATTGCGGACATAGCCCACCATGAGGGCACGATCGACCGCCCAGGCGTAGTCGCCCCGGATGAAGCGAGCCAGGCCCTCCTTGCAATAGGTGCCGCTGACCGTGTGGTTTGAATCGACAGGCTTACATTCGACGAAGATGCCCGCGAAGATCGTATTGGTCGTCGGGATGCTCTCCCGCAAGGGGTAGAAGGTCAGATCGGGCTGGAGGTCCAGGTGCCGACGGTCGTAGCTGCGCATTGCGCCATCGCGACCGCCGAAGCTAAGCTGTGAGAAACCGTCGACTGGTGCGGGCTCCGCCGCGTGCAGTTCGCCCAGGATATCCTGGAGCTGCTCGGTGATCTCGTCCTCCTTGGCCGAGCATAGGGAGAATTTTCCGTCGGCGACATCGCTCAGCAATACATGCCATGCGTAGCTCAGGGCATTCTCAACTACGATCATTACCGAGAGGGGGACAGGGTTGACTCGATACTGAGGGCCGGGCCTTTGCCACCTCCCCGTCATCAGGCCACTCATGGCTGGGCACGCCCCTCCAGAACGGCGCCATACTGCCAAAGGAGATCCGAGGCCAACAGCCGGGCCTGCGTCTGGGTCCAGTAGCGATAGCGATCCAGCAGACCCACGACCAGGCAGGGCTCCCGGGCGTCCAGCACTGTGATACGACTGGCCGCAAGATCGTCGGCGGCCTCGATCCAGCGGGCTGGTAGCCCGGGGGGCAAAGGTCGGTCATTCACGGTCACGCCGAGGAGGTTCCAGGGCAAGGGCGTGTCGGTTGAGTCGATCAGATCGACCCGCACCCGGTGGCCGCTGGCGGCCAGTACACTACCCAGCTCGGACTCCAGCCGGGCGCGGAATACCTCCTTCTCCGGCCACTTCGCCGGTGCCGCAGCGCGTTTCCTAACGCGCGCAAAAGGGGCGCGGGTTGCGACAGCGTCGGCCATGGTCTGCTGATCGCGCCCAGCCAGGCCATAAAGACTGGCTACGGTACGGTCCAGTTCGGGCCAGTTGGGTTCATCGGCCAACAACGCGTCGGCGCACGCATCAATGTCACGACGTTGCTCCGGGTCGAGAAACTCGGGGACGACCAAGGGGAACTGCGCGACGTCCAGCAACTGGAATGCCCTGCGCTCAATGCCAAATTTTCCACTGCACATCAGGGTTACGTATTCAAAAAGCAGGCTGTGGACCAATACCAAGAGATAACGGACGAGGAACTCCCCCTCCGGATGCCGCGCAGCGGAGTAACCGTAGTACGACTCGCAGTAGGCCACATCTACGGTGCTCACCAAGGCACGCCCACGTTCTCTTTCAGCGCGGCTGCCCTCCCGGATTAGTAGAAGCGGGGCCTTGTATATCTCCGGATCCCTAGGTCGATGCAGACCATGCGCCCGATAGGGAACAAGGGCATGATCAAGCACGCAAAATGGGTGCTCGGAATAACCTGCTTCAAGGGTCGGCAACCCTCGCAAAAAGGCATCGTCTCCCGAGCGACCAGCCTCTTGAAACCCCTGGCCGGAAGTCAGTCCTTGCTGCTCGTCCCAGTAGGCCGCGATCGTGGATGGCGTCTTGGCTAGGATACGCTCCAGGATGGCAACGTCTAAAGCTGTTCCGAGATACAGGGTCTTTAGCGCAGCGGGTTTCTGGGTTATCAAATCAAGACTCACCGGCACCGCGTCGCAGGCAGCAATGCGCATGCGTCCCTTATCGTTCAGTTTGCTTTCCCACTCCGGGCTGACCAGCACGAAACGATCGTCTTCGGTCGGCAACCGATTGTCCGCAAAGAGCAGGCAGAAGGGCTGGTTCATGTTGGGCCAAACCTTAGTTCCCCGCAGGGAGGCACCATTGAGGACACCGGTAACAGCGAGCGAGCGGAATACGGCGCTACGAGCGGCGAATCCCGGACCCGTCATCTTGAACAGCCAACGGCCATGCAAGGCAAGGGCAATCCGTCCATCCGGTCTTGCCCACTCCATGCCCCCCCAGAGGAACGGTAGATCGGGCACCTTGTCGGGGTTCGTATAAATGCGCGCGATCTCTGCGAGGCCGCGCCGTTCGGCAATGGCCCGACAACGCAAGGTGAAGTGATCGTCGATGGCGGCGTATCGCGGTTTGAGACTGGTCCAAGGCGGGTTGCCGATGACCAGGTCGAAGGCTCCCCGGTAAGCCTCGGACACATGGTCTCCCAGACTGCCGACCATGGGTACGATGACGGCGGGATCGCTGCCCGGATCAGACACGTCGATCAACACGCGCCCTTCCAGCTTACCGAACCTGAGCGCCTTCAACGGCGTGGGGTCCGGGTCCAGATCCAGGGCCGTCAGATAAAGGGCGAGGCCCGCGAGTGTGCGGGCATGGGCGTTGGTGTCGAACCCGATCAGTTGGTTGTCGAGAATGCCGCGCAGGTCGTCTCGCGTGGGGCGTTGCCCGGTCTCCTGAAAGCGCAGTTCGGCGAGCTTGCGGAAACAGGCCACCAGAAACACGCCCGCACCGCAGGCCGGGTCCAGCACCCGGGCTGCCGCGCCGGCGGGGTGCTCGTGCAGGGCCTCCTGCACCATGTAGTCGGCGATATGGGCAGGGGTGTAGTAGACGCTGGTGTCCCGCCGGGCATCCTGGTCAAGCTGCTCCATCAGCCGCTCGTAGGTCTCGCTGAGCAGACCGATGGGCAGATGGTTGAAGTCCAGCCCCCATCGGGCCAGCCGCCGTTGCGACACCCCGGGTGCGACTGGCTTGTCCAGGTCCATGATGGCCGCCAGCGGGCGCGTGACCCGCTCGCCGCGGTCTTGAATTAGCCGGGCAAAATAGGCGCTGTAATCCTGATCCGGCAGGCGTAACAGGTCGCCGTTGAAGGTCTCGTCCAGCCACCGGTTGGTCTCCGCCAGACTGGCGGCGGTGCTGAAGCTCTCGCGCAGCGATAGCGCCGACGGCGCAATGGCAGGCCGTTGCCCTTCCCCAATGATCCCGCGACCGATCAGGTAATGGAAGAAGAGCGCCCGCCCGGTCAAGGCGATGACTTCGTCGGTGGAGAGGCCGTATCCCTTCAACTCCAAGGCGGCGTCCGTCATCAGTCGTAGCAGTTCGTCCCGCAGCAGGAGGCTGGCGGGCGGCGCCAGGTCTTCGCCCTGAGCCAGTCGGGGTAGCAGCGCGTGCGCCTCCCCTGACTCCAGGGAGTAGGTCTTGGGCGCCGTCTCGGGGTCGGGTTCGAGGTCGGTGGCATAGATATCCAGGCGGCCGGGACGCAACACACCCAGCCAGGCCGGATCGGCACGCATGGCGAGGATCCGGCGTAACCCGTGGATGTCAGTCTGGTCGTGACCGGCCATCCGGGTGCGGTCGATGACATAGAGCAGGGCGAAGGACTGCTGCTCGACCACCCCGTCGACCAGGGGCCGTTTCGCGTTGCGGATCAGGTCCGCGTACCGCAGCACACGTGAATCGGTTTGGACGCGCAGGTCGATGCAGTCGTGCTGCGGCGCACCGTAACCGCGCAGCGCTTCATGAAGCGCGGTCATGGACCCGCCCGGCCCATGCCACCCATCAAGGGCAACTCCCGTTGGGGCGGAACGACTCCCAGATAGCGGTCGATCCGTTCCCGCTCCCGCGCCAAATCGACGACCCAACCCGCCTCGACGATGGCCCGGCCCGTTAAGGGACGGGCAGGACCGTCGGTCAGGGGAACGAACAGCCAGTCGTCCGAGCCGGCCGGCTGCGGGGTCGAGAGATACGCGTGGATGGCAGCCGAGGCCCGTGCGAGTGGGGCGCCGCGCGCACCAAATTGGTCCTCCAGCGTGCGCAGTACCGCAAAGGTCAGGAGGTCAGCCCGGCTGAAACGGCGGGCGCTACGCTCTTGAGAGGGAATGGCGGAGAACGGAGGAAGCTGCACCCAACCGTGGACACGGGAACGGTTCACCCCATCAAGGGCTGCGCAGACATCCTTCACCGTGAATGAGTGCCGGGCGGACATGGCTGCCTTTAAGTTGGAACAAATCTGTTTAAATCTTAGAACAGATGATCCCCTGGCACCAGCGTTTTTCGATCCGCTGTTGAAGATCGGCTCAAGGGTCCGCCACGGTCGGCAGCGCTTCGATCAGCACGGTCCGCGCACCCGGTACGGTATTGATCGTCAGGTTGTCCGCCCCGCCGACGAGTTCAGTCGGCAGCGCGAATTCCTCCGGTGAGGTGGCCGGGAAGACGATCAGGTCGAGCAATACCTTCTTGCGCTGCTGGGTGACGTTGCCGACCCACAGGGGTACGCCATCGTCCAGTTTGAACTGCGTGGGCCACAGGCGCAGGATCTCGCGGCTATCGGCGCCCGCGGGTCGGCCGAGCACCAGGGCCTCGTGACGGGCATCGTGGACCTGCGGGATCACGGGCAGTTCAGCCAGGGTGAGCGAGGGCGACAGCAGGCGCATCGCATTGCCCCAATCGAGCTGCTCGACCGGTGCCCAGCCGGCGCCGGCGAGCGCCTCGGCCAGCGCGGCGGGGTTGCCCGCGTACTGGATGGTCAGGGGGTGTTGGTCACGCTGGCTGAGGTCCTCCCGACGGTCGGGGAGGCGGGCCCAGTCGGTGGCGCGCCAGGCGTCGTGCGCCAGGATCACGATGGGCCGCTGGGGGGTCAGGTTGGCCAGATTGCGGTCCTCGGTGATCCAGCCGTGGAAAACGAAGCCCGCCGCCAGGCCGCTCAGAGCGACGGCGCCGAAGAGGCCGGAGCGCAGTGCGACCCGGCTGTGGCGATGGAATGCCAGCCCCAGGGCCGCGACCCACACCAGTCCCAGGGCGATGCTGTCGACGATCCCGGTGAGCCACTCGGCCCCCAGATAAATGCGCGCGGCGGCGACCGCGGCGACGGTGGTGGTGGCCAGAGCGTAGGGCGCCCAGCGCCGGCGTTCGGCCAGACCGCGGGCGATGGAGACCGCGAGGAAGCCGTAAACACAGGTCGCCAACAAGACCGTGCCGCTGGGAAATGACCAGGGCAGGAGCAGCTGCAGGCCGAGATCGGGCCGCGGGACCGCCAGCAGGGCGCCGAGGACCGGTGTGGCGACCAGTGGAAAGGCCGCGGCGGCCAGCCAGTAGTTGCCATGGCGGTCGGCGTCCTGCCGGCGCAGCCAGACGAACACCAGTGCCACCATGGGGAGGATGACCGCGGGCTCGCCCAAGGCGGCGAGCCGGACCATCAGGCGGTCGCCAAGCGGGTTGTGCAGGCTCTGGGCCAGATCCAGCGCGGCCTGATTGAGTGCCGATTCGGGCGAGCCGAACAGGGTCAGGCCGGTGATGGCCCCGACCAGCAGCGAGGCGAGCATCAGCAGGAAGGCGAAACCGGTCAGGGCGCGGGCGTCCGGGTGCCCGGGGTCGGCCAGCGCCAGGGCAACGCGCCCCATATTCGGGTGCAGGTCGGCCCAGCGCAGCAGTGCCTGGAGCCAGGTGCTGGCGCGGGGGGCGAGCAGCCGATAGGTCAGGTGCGCAAGCCGGAAGGTGAACCAGAGTGCGCCCACCAGGAGCAGCCCGAGGATCACTAACCGCAAGGCTGCCTCGGCGGCCAGTTTGAGTGAGGCCCCGAAGATCATGCCGGGAATGAAGAACGCCAGCGTCTGGGCGGCGGCCGAGGTGACGTTGGCGAAATAAAAACGGCGCGGCGGCATCCGCATCATGCCGGCGACCAAGGGAATGATGGCGCGGCCGGGGCCGGCGAAGCGGCCGAGGGCGACGCTCCAGCCGCCGTAGCGGTCGAAGAAAGCCACACCCCATTCGAGTTGCTGCGGATAGCGCGAGAACGGCCAGAGCTCGCGGATGTGCTGGTTGAAATGCCGCCCCAGCGAGTAGCTCAGGCCGTCGCCGGCGATGCCGCCCGCGGTCGCGGCAATGAAGGCCGGCCAGAAGGCGATGGCACCAGTGGCGATCAGGGCGCCGGTGCCGATCAGTGAGATGACTCCCGGCACCACCACCCCGATCACCGCCATGGATTCGCCCATGGCGATCAGGAACACGGTTACATAGGCCCAGCCTGGGTGGCTGCCCACCCAGGCGTGGAGGTTGTGGAAGAGCTCTTCCATGGGGGTCGATCGGCTGCGCCGCTCAGCCGGCGACTTGGGCGAACGCCTGTTCCGCCGCATCCAGGGTCGCCTGGATGTGAGGTTTTTCGTGGGTGATGGAGACGAATCCGGCCTCGAATGCGGAGGGGGCGAGATAGACGCCGCGCGCCAGCATGGCGTGGAAAAAGGCGCGGAACTGATCCTGATTGCAGGCCGTGGCCTGGGCATAGCTGGTGACCTGGGGGGCGTCCGTGAAGAAGATGCCGAACATGCCGCCGACCCGGTTCACCGCCAGCGGCACCCCGGCGGCGGCGGCACGCGCCAGCAGGCCGTCGGTGAGTTCGACCGTGCGTGCGGTGATCCGGTCGAAGAAACCGGGGGCCGAGATCAGTTCCAGGGTCTTGAGCCCGGCCGTCATGGCGATCGGGTTCCCGGACAGGGTGCCGGCCTGATAGACCGGACCCAGGGGGGAGAGCCGCTCCATGATGTCGCGCCGTCCGCCAAAGGCGCCAACCGGCAGGCCGCCGCCGATGACCTTGCCGAGCGCGGTCAGATCCGGACGGATGCCGTAATGGGCCTGGGCGCCGCCTAGCGCGACGCGGAAACCGGTCATGACTTCATCGAGGATCAAGAGGGCGCCGGATTGATCGCAGACGGCGCGCAGGCCCTCCAGGAAGCCGGGCACCGGGGGAATGCAGTTCATATTGCCGGCGACCGGTTCGACGATGATGCAGGCGATTTCGTGGCCGATCTTGGCAAAGGTCTCCTGGACCTGCTCCAAGTCGTTGTAGCGCAGGGTGATGGTGAGTTCGGCCAGGGCCGCGGGGACGCCCGGTGAGCTGGGTTCGCCGAAGGTCAGGGCGCCGGAGCCGGCCTTGACCAGGAGCGAGTCGGCGTGGCCGTGATAGCAGCCTTCGAACTTGACGATCTTGTCCCGTCCGGTGAAGCCGCGCGCCAGCCGCAGTGCGCTCATGGTGGCCTCGGTGCCGGAACTGACCATACGGACCATTTCCATGCTCGGAACCAGGGAGCAGACCGTGTCTGCCATGGTGGTTTCGAGCTGCGTCGGGGCGCCGAAAGACAGTCCCTTGTGCAGTCTGGACTCGACCGCCGCCAGGACGTCCGGGTGGGCATGACCGAGGATCATGGGGCCCCAAGAGCCCACGTAGTCCACATAGCGATTGCCATCGGCGTCGAAGACGTAGGGGCCGAGGGCGCTCTCGAAGAACACCGGGTCGCCGCCGACCCCGCGGAAGGCGCGCACCGGGGAATTGACCCCGCCGGGGATGTGGACTTGGGCGGCGGAAAAGAGTTCGTGGGATCGGTTCATCATAGGTGCTCCGGCGGGCGCAGGCCCGGTTCGAATTGTTGGCTGAAGGCCCGCGCCGCCGCGGCGATGTCCGGGGCGGCAAAGACTCCGGTGATTACCGCCAGCAGGTCGGCGCCGGCGGCGATCAGAAGGCGGGCATTCTGTGGTGTGATGCCGCCGATCGCAACCAGCGGCACCGCAAGTCTGCCCCTGGCCCGGGTCAAGAGGTCGGCAGTGGGCCGCGCGGCCCGCGGCTTGATGGTCGACTGAAAGAAGCTGCCGAAGGCGACATAGCTGGCGCCGGCCGCGGCCGCGGTGAGCGCCAGGTCGAGGCTGTCATAGCAGGAGACGCCGATGATGGCGTCGTCGCCGAGCCGCCGACGGGCGGCGGCCGGGTCGCCGTCGTCACGGCCCAGATGGACACCGGCTGCACCGACGGTGAGCGCGAGTTCGAGATCGTCGTTGATGATCAGCGGGATGCCGGTCGCGTCACAGAGCTGTGCCAGGGCGGCGGCTTGCGCGCGGCGCCGCGCCGCGTCCAGGCCCTTGGCCCGGTACTGGATCAGCCGGGCGCCGCCCGTGATCGCCTGGGTCACCTGCGCGACCAGGCGGCGATCGGCGCTGTCCGGGGTCTCCGGCGAGGTGTCGGGGGTGATGGCGTAGAGCCCGCGCCATGGCCGATTCATCGGCCGGCTCCGGGTTGGTCGTCGGGTGCGGGAAGCCCCGGCGGCGGGTCGGCAGGAAGCGCGTAGAGCCGGTTTGGTGTGAGTTGGCAGCGGCCGGTGCGCCAGGCGTGCGCCAGACTGGACCAGGTGAAGGCTTGGGCGGCCGCCACCGCCTGCGGCAGCGGCATCCCCAGCGCCAGGCGGGCCGCGATGGCGCTCGCCAGGGTGCAGCCGGACCCATGATAGTCAGCAGGCAAGCGCGGCCAGGTCGCCGTGTGCGCGCTGCCGTCCGCCCCATAGAGTCGATTGGTGACATCGGCGGATTCCGCGTGGGTACCGGTGATCAGGACCCAGGGCGCCGCCAGCGCCAGCAGGTGCCGGGCACAGTCGCCTGCATCAACGGCGCCGCTCAACTGACGGGCCTCGGGGAGATTGGGTGTCACCAGGGTGATGCGGGGGAGCAGCCGGCCCAGGATGGCCTCGATGAGGGCTTGGTTCCCCAACCGCTGCCCGGCGCCGGATGCCAGCACCGGGTCGAGCACCACCGGCAGATGCGGATTGGCGTCGATCACCGCGCACAGTGCGGGCACCAGGCACTCATCGCCGATCAACCCGATCTTGATCACTCGGGGGTTGCCGTCGGCGATCAGGGCGCGGCATTGGGCTTCGACCTGAGCGGCCGGTTGGAGGTAGAGGTGGCGCAGACCGCAGGTGTCCTGATCGGTCAGTGCGGTCACCACGGTCAGCGCAAAGGCGCCGGCGGCGCGCACGGCCTCGGCGTCCGCGAGGATGCCGGCGCCGCCGCTGGGGTCGTGGCCGCCGACGCAGAGTACGGTTGGGGGCCAGGGTGTTGGGTGCATTGGAGCCTCGCTAGGGGGAGCCTGGGCCCGTGCGGGCCGCATCATAGCCGTTGCAATCAGCGGGCCTTGCCCAGATTTCCAAACGACAATTGTGCCTGCCGCGACTGGTCAGGCGCCACCCGACCGTGCGTTCGTCCACCCGCGCTTCCCTATCGGTGCGAGGATCAGGAGGCCGGTCGACCAGACAGGGCCGATGATGAAGACGTATATGTGTGTGATTTGTGGACTGATCTATGACGAGGCACAAGGGTGGCCAAATGACGGGATCGCCGCGGGTACCCCCTGGGATGCTGTCCCGCCGACCTGGAGGTGTCCGGAATGCGGTGCGGGCAAGGACGACTTTGAAATGGTGGAAGTGTGACGGTCATCCGATTTTTAGTTATCGGAACCAGGCATTCAAGTTCCGGCCGTCTACACTGTGTCTCATGAATGCACCGATCGATCACTCCCGTCATCCGGATGCCGGCGTTCAGTCATTACTGAACACCGCCAGGCGTTATTGTGCGCTGATCAACGCGTCGGGGCCGGACGTCGCCGCCTGGTTGAGTGAAATCGCCGCGCTGCTGCCGCACCTGCACGCCGCCATGACCTCGGTTCACCGCACTGTCCTGCACGCGCAACAGGACCATCCGGTCGATCTCGATGCGCGCTTCGAGTTGTTTTCGCACTTGCGGGCGCTGCTGGCCGACCGGGATGGGTATTTTCTGGAGTTCGATCGAGCCCATGACGGGGCGGATGCCATGACCGGCAGTCTGGCCGACGACCTGACCGATATCTACTGTGAACTCAAGCACGGGCTGGACGCTTTCGATGCCAACCCCGAAGGTGCCCTGGAAACCTGGTTCCTCGGTTATGAGGCCCACTGGGGACAGCATTTGGTCGATGCGCAGCGCCATCTGGCCAACCTGGCGGCCGCCAATCGGATGTGATCCGGAGTGCGACTGATGTGATTGGCGCACTTTCTGCGCTGGATTGTGCGGCGGCCTTTCTGGTAAAGTCTGCGGCCGTGTTTTAGACCACTGAGGCCATGTATTATGTCCGCATCCCTGACCAACGCGGAGCTGACGCTGACTCTGCCGGCAACGGCGAAGATGGGCGAACTCTTCAGCCAAGTCGATGACACTATTCAGGGCGTGCGTGTCTTCGCAACCCCCGGCGGCTGTAGCGGCATCAGCTTCGGCATGACCTTCACCGACGAGATCAACGCGGACGACGGCGTCCTGGCGTGTGACGGTTTCAAGGTCGTCGTGGATGACGGAACCCTGAGCTATCTGCGCGGCGTGGAAATCGATTTCGTGGAAGATGGCGAAGGCAACGCCACCTTCGTGTTCAACAACCTGCCCCAGATGGGCGGCGGTTGCGGCAGTTGCGGGTCCGCGCACGGCAGTTCGTCCGGCGGCGGCTGTTCCTGATGTATTGCCGGTCGCGTCGGACGCGGCCCGCGATGCCTTTCGGCTAACGACAAAACGATCGAAGAGCGTCCCACTCAAAAGCGGCCTCGGCCGCTTTTTTATTGCCGCCGGATGACGCGCTTGACGGCCGCCATGGCCCGCATCGCGCGCGCCGGTCCCACTTCCACCCGTTGGTTTCACAGGGCACAATTATGATCAAGGTCGGAATTGTCGGCGGAACCGGGTACACGGGCGCCGAACTGCTGCGTCTTCTCGTCCGCCATCCGCGCGTCGGTGTCGCCGTGATCACCTCCCGCGGTGAGGCCGGTATGGCGGTCGCCGACCTCTTCCCCCATCTGCGCGGTCTGCTTGACCTGCGCTTCAGCACGCCCGATCCGGCCACGCTGCGGTCCTGTGACCTGGTATTTTTCGCCACACCGAACGGGACGGCGATGCAGCACGCTCCTGAGTTGCTGGCGCACGGCGTGCGCATCATCGATCTGGCTGCCGACTTTCGGCTGGAGGATGCGGCGGTCTGGGAGCAGTGGTATGGGATGCCGCATGCCTGTCCGGAGCTACTTGCCGACGCCGTTTACGGGCTGCCGGAACTCAACCGGGCGGCGGTGCGCACCGCCGGACTGATCGCCAATCCGGGATGTTATCCGACCGCGGTGACCCTGGGCTTTGCCCCGTTGCTGGCCGCCGGACTGATCGATCCGACATGGTTGATCGCGGACGCCAAGTCGGGTGCCAGCGGCGCGGGGCGCAAGGCCGAAACCGGGCTGCTGCTGGCCGAGATCGGCGAGGGCTTCAAAGCCTACGCGGTGCAGGGGCACCGGCACGCGCCCGAGATCACCCAGAATCTGACGCAGATTTCCGGCACGCCGGTCAACTTGACCTTCGTGCCCCATCTGTTGCCGATGATTCGCGGCATTGAGGCGACGCTCTATGCCCGCCTCAAGGACCCTGCCGCCATGCCTGATCTGACCGATCTGTATGCGCAGTTTTACGCGGGTGAGTCCTTCGTCGATGTCATGCCGGCTGGTGCCAATCCGGATACGCGCTCGGTGCGCGGTTCGAACCTGTGTCGCATCGCGGTGACGCGGCACGCCGGTTCGGATGTTGTCATCATCCAGTCGGTAATCGACAACCTGGTCAAGGGTGCGGCCGGGCAGGCGATCCAGAATATGAACCTGATGTTCGATCTGGGCGAGACGACCGGTCTGGAAGCGATCGCTTTGCTGCCTTGAGACCGGGCAGCGTCACCGGACGCCTTGCTCCGTGCGCGGCCGCTGTGCGGCGGCGGCCAGTGCGTTGGCCGTGCTACGGACGCCGGGCAGGCTTGCGGCCGTGAGCGGGCATTCGCCGCGGCTGTGGTGGCACCTGCTCGCGGTGGCCGGCTATGCGGTGCTGGTGGCCGCGGCTTTCTGGCTTGGATTCGAATTGGGTCGGCGCGACACGACGACCATCACCGCGGATGGGTCGCCCGATCCGTGCGCGGTGAGCGCGCAGACGGCGTTGACGCTTCAGGCGGAGATCACCGCACTGCGCCAAGAGGGAGTCGTGCTCGAGCGCACTCGGCAGATCGCGCTGGAGACCAATCGATCCTTACAAGATCAGTTGAAGCAGGTTCAGGCTGAGCGCCTGGCCCTGATCAAGGAGGCTTCGTATCTCAAGCGACTGATGCAGGAAGGCGGCCGCGGTGCTGTGCGCGTTGCGGATCTGCGCCTGACGCGGGGCGATGGGGTCGTGCGTTATGCGTTCACCCTGACGCAGCTCAGTCCCGGTTTCGGGGAGTCGCGGGGTGAAGTCAAGCTCCTGGTGACCGGCACCGCGCAGGGGCAAGAGCGCTCGTTCGATCTGGGGCAGTTGCCGTATGCCGATCCCCGCCGCCTGACGATGCGTTTCGAGCACTTCCAGCGATTCCAGGGCGAATTCAGTCTCCCCGCTGATTTGGTCCCGACCATGGTTGCGCTTACCTTGGCGCCCGAAGGGGATCAACTGGCGGCAACCTCCGAGAGCTTTCCCTGGGTCTTGAATGGCCAGTGATCGGCCGCGGCGCTTGAACACTGTTGCCCGGGGACACATCTAATCGAGTACTGTCATCTCAGCCATCACGAGCACCTCAATGACCGCCGCAAGCACCATCGAAACCGCGTCCGATACGCCCCTGGTTTTCACCAACGCGGCTGCTTCCAAGGTCGCACAACTGATCGTGGAAGAAGGGAATCCTGCACTGATGCTGCGGGTTTATATCCAGGGTGGCGGCTGCTCCGGCTTTCAGTACGGGTTCACCTTCGACGAGGCGGTTCAGGACGGTGATACCGAAGTCGTGACGGACGGCGTCAAGTTGCTGATCGACCCGATGAGTATGCAGTATCTCATGGGCGCCGAAATCGACTACACGGAAGGGTTGCAGGGCGCCCAATTTGTGATCCGTAATCCGAATGCGTCCACGACTTGCGGTTGTGGCTCCTCATTTTCAGTTTGATGCTGCCCGGTCCGTGCCCCGACGTTTTCCGGCGGTTAGCGGCCCCAGCTGGTTTGGTGCGCGCCGGGGCTGGGATCACAACCACGCCTTGGACTTGCGTGAATGTGGGTCGGCGTCGTAGCCTGCCGCGTTTACGTTACTTGCAAGGCTGGTCAGACCGGTGGAAAGACTCGAAGCATCGCTCGCGCTGATTCAGCGCGGAACTGAGGAAATCCTGCTCCCAGCAGCCCTAAGGAAAAAACTCGAAGAGGGTCGCCCGCTCCGCGTGAAGGCGGGCTTCGATCCCACCGCCCCCGATCTGCATCTGGGTCATACAGTACTGATCAACAAGTTGCGCCAGTTCCAGGAGCTCGGCCATCAGGTTCTTTTTCTGATCGGCGACTTCACCGGCATGATCGGTGATCCAACCGGCAAGAGCGCGACCCGCAAGCCGCTCTCCCGCGAAGAGATTGCGGCGAACGCGGCCACCTATCAGGAACAGGTGTTCCGCATCCTTGACCCGGCGCGAACCGAGGTCGTGTTCAACTCCCAATGGATGGACGCCTTGGGTGCGGCTGGCCTGATCCAGATCGCGGCCCGGCACACGGTCGCACGGATGCTGGAGCGTGACGACTTCGCCAAGCGGTACAAGGGCGGGCAACCGATCGCCGTCCACGAGTTCCTGTATCCCCTGATCCAGGGGTACGATTCGGTCGCCCTGCGGGCTGACATCGAACTCGGCGGGACGGACCAGAAGTTCAACCTGCTGGTGGGGCGACAACTCCAGGAGTCTTACGGGCAGGAGCCTCAGGTGGTGATCACCCTGCCACTGCTGGAGGGCTTGGACGGCGTTCAGAAAATGTCGAAGTCGCTCGGGAACTATATCGGGATCACCGAACCGCCGGATGCCATGTTCGGCAAGATCATGTCCTTGTCGGACCAACTGATGTGGCGCTACTTCGAGCTGCTGAGTGCGCGCGAGATGGCAGTGATCGAGGCGTGGCAGGCGTCGGTTCGGGAAGGCGCCAATCCGCGTGACATCAAGTTTGAACTCGCGGCCGAGATGGTCGCCCGTTTCCACTCCGCCGAGGCGGCGCGCGTCGCCCAAGAGCGCTTCATCGCGCGCTTCCAGCAGGGTGCCATACCGGAGGACCTGATCGAGATCACGGTCGCTGCTGATGATTCCGGCGGGTTGTCCATCGCTCGCCTCCTGAAGGATGCCGGTTTGGTGAAAAGCACCTCCGAGGCGCTGCGTCTGGTCGGACAGGGCGGGGTCAGGATCGATGGTGACCGCGTTGAGGATCTCCATCTGCTATGTCCGGTTGACGCGGGCCATATCTACCAGGTGGGAAAGCGCAGGGTCGCCAAGGTGCGGGTTGCACCAAACGCTTAAAGAAGGCTTGACGCCTTCGGTCAGGGTTGTATTATGGCGGGCTGGCTAAGGACTGGCGGGCGTAGCGCACAGCATGGCGAGTCTGACGTTGCGTAGGTGAGTCTGCCGCGTTGGCTTTTGGCTCAGCGTGGGGTTGACAGCCCACAAGGATGATGTAAAATGACCGGCTGGCTAAGGAGAAGCGGACGGAACAAAGCGAAACGGCAGGATGCACGAAAAAGGAGTTTGACAGGTCGCCGAACGGATGTAGAATGGTCGGCTTGCTGTGACGGAAGCGCGGCGGTGTTGAAGGGACGTCAGCCGGGGTGGTTGACAACGCGGCGGGACGCTGTAGAATTTGAGAGCTGGGCCGCGTTTTGTGGTGGTCAGCGAGCAGATCTTTAACAATTCGTTTAGATAACTTGTGTGGGTGCTCTGGCGTCTCTGGA
>CAYYAY010000050.1:0-26925 GCA_964470155.1 uncultured Lamprocystis sp.
CGGTATCGCTGGCCCATAACTTCTGCGATGCGAGTATGCCGATGAGCCCCTCCGGCGATGTGTAGTGGTACAGGCACTGTGCCTGATCAACCGGCCGGGGAGGTTGCGGGCTCGGGAAGAAAGTGTGCCGGTAGGCATCCGCTGCCGCTTCGCGAAGCTCATCGACGCGGAACACTTGGTCGCCGTTACCACCTTGATTCGTCACACCAGAAATCCTCCCAGGGATCACCACGTCGGGCGCCGAGCAGTCGACGACGGTTGCACCGTTACCGATAACACTGTCACCCACGTAAGAGACCGCGGGCAACGGAGTCGTCGGTGACTGTCTTACACACACCAAATCCGGTTACAGATATGACGCCGGCCGCGAGCTGACTGTGCAGTGCGGCGCGGTCAAGACCGCCGAGTGCGGCCAGGGCTTCCAGGCGTGCCGGCACTTCGGCCGGGCTGTTGGCGTGGACGGTTCCGGCGCCGCCCTCGTGACCGGTCTTTGCGCCCTAGGGGTTCAACGTTCGTGACGTTCGCGGCGTGCCTTCCAGCTCCTGTGACGAACCCCTGATAGATGTTTGTTCGCGACAGCTGTGTCGCTCTGGAGGGACCCTGTCTGGTGGATGGTGTGCATACGGTTCGGAAGGTTGTACACCGAGATGGGCGATGTTCGTTTTGGATTTTCACCCCCGAGGGGGAGGTGCACCGTCCGACGGTACGTTTACTCGCTCGGTACGGGCCTTCAACCCAGCAGACTTACGCCTACAGCTTGGCTGATCACCTCAATTGGGCGCTCATCAACAACAAGACGCCGAGCAGCGTCACCTTCGATGATTTGCGCCGCTACATCAACGGCGTATCCGGCGCGGACGGCATTGCTGGCGTTGCTTGGCGTCGGCCGGCGCAACGGCCGTGTGGCCCGTCAGCAGCGGGCATTGTCGCCACAGTGGTTAAGGCCTATTACCTGGGGCTGCCGGCTTCGGAGAACGTGAGCCGTGAGTTGATCGAGGCGCTCGGTACTGCGTCCGCGGATGCGCGTGATAGAGATCGACGCAAAGTTACGGGAAATCCCCTGGCGCCGAAGAAGTCTGACCGAAGGCCACGGTACCTGCCGGACGAGGTTGTTGAGGCGCTCTTTCGGCCGGGAGTGTTGCCGACCGCTCGCGACGTCATGATCGTCACCTGGCTTCATGATGGCGGTATCCGGGTGGGTGGACTATGCGGTCTACGGTTTTCCGACCTGCAT
Source organism: uncultured Lamprocystis sp. (assembly GCA_964470155.1). Classification (GTDB taxonomy): domain Bacteria; phylum Pseudomonadota; class Gammaproteobacteria; order Chromatiales; family Chromatiaceae; genus Thiodictyon. Next base: position 1,235 of record CAYYAY010000050.1, read on the forward strand.
TTGATCGCACATCATCCTTGCGGGCAGCGGGCTGATCCGCACATTCACGTCGTCGGCCGCGACACCAACCCGAACGGTGCACGTGCTAAGGCATACAAGTCCGCGAATGTGAGCAAGGACGGCTATGTCCTGGACGGAGTTATCCGTGCGGTCAGTGCGGACATGGTCAGCACGTTCTACGCCTATTTGCTTGATGACTTTTACCCGATCCAGCATCTGGTCGACCATGAGCAGGTGCTCGTCCACTGTCGGGGATCAACTCCAGGACGAGCGCTCACCACCGCTGGCGTCCGCAAGATGCTGCGCAGGGCGTGTCAGCGCGCGGGGCTCAACGCGCACATCACGCCACATGCTTTCCGGCACAAGGCGGCTGCGGCGTTCTATGAGGCGAGCGATTTCAATGCCGAGATGGTCGCCCAGGAATTCGGTTGGGCTGGGCCCGATATCGTTACCGGCCTGTACGGCAAGTCAGCTAATCGCAGCGCGATGAAATTCTTGCGACAGGCCTGGAACACGACTGCTCGTCCGCCGTCTGAGTCTTATCTGGTGCCGCCCACCTTGGCCGGTGATGCAACGCTATGACCGCTGTCCATGAGGGGGTTGCGCCATCGGTTCCAGAGTTGTCGACCGTATGCGATTTCCTCGGTTTAACGGTCGAGCAGCGGTACGCCGTCATCCGCGAGAAGTTCCCGCCGTGGCTGCTTGAAGAGCCGATCGCGTTTCCGCGGCATCATCCCACCTTCGGCTGGGCTTGTCGGGTCGATGATTGCGCCGGGGCGCTGCGGCCGACAGACACACGCCTGCTGTGCAGCCTTCACTCGAAGGAATACAGCAAAGTCCAGACATCGGTCAGCATCGACGATTTCGTGCGCGGCGCTGATCCAGTGGGTTCTCCGGCAGGATGGGCCCTGTCGCGTATGGCTAGTTGTGTGATCTGCGGCGAAAATCGCGAAGCGCGTTCGTCGGGGTACTGCCCGCCGCACGACACTCGCTTGCGTGCCGCTATGCGGAGAGGAACTTCCGAGGCCGATTGGTTGCGCGCTCAGAACCCGCTTTCTCCAGTTGATACCTGCTCGATTCCTCGATGTGTTCGCGATGGCGACCTGGACGCTCTGCTGGGCGTCGGCGAAACTCGTCTGTGCCGCAGTCATTTCCATAACTGGCGCCTATGGTTGAAATCGGTTGGTGCAGAGCGTGATATCGGCAGTTGGGAAGCGTGGCTCGCACGATCGCGGGACGGCGAGTCTGTTACGCCGCTGGGCGCCCGCGGACAGCTCACGTTGGTGCGTCTACCGGTGCGTGTTCAGTGCGAGATCCGCTACGCGATTCATCGCCACACCAGTGCTGCGCGACGGACACAGTGGCGTCCCACCGACCTGCAAGCGGTGGTGAACGCCATTGCCGACGCCGGACTGCAGTCCTTGAGCGATCCGCGAGTCGGCGAACTCGCAGGCGAAATTGGTGCTCGCAAGGGTGAGCGGCGTATTTGGGTGGATCTTCCGTTTACCGCGCGAAGCCTGAGCGTCACCAGCGACCTCGCCAAATCGGAGGGGTGGTTTGATCCGGTAATCGTTGGCGGAACACCGTTTCCGGGAACATTGGGTCATGAGCAGCGGCGAAAGAAGACGTGGAATCTCACCGCGGTATCACAGCGCTGGTTGCGTGATCTGCTTTGGGACTACCTGGAGTTCGAGGCGCTCAAGCCACAGGGGAAGCGACTCGGCGCGGCCTCGATTTACCGCAGGATCAACGGGATTACCCTGTTGTCGCAGATCCTTCGGCAGGTCCGCGCCGACCATGGCGAAGACCCTGGCTTGCTCTCCAGTCTGGACGCCAAAGCGGTCAAGGACACCTGGGATCTGTGGTATCGCGAACAGGTTCCGCTCTTCATCGGCCTATCGAAGCCTGAGCGGCTGCACACCCTAACCGAGACGACGCGCGGTGCGTACATGTCCGGCATCCGCATCGTCATGCAACACGGCCGCAAACAACGGCTGACCCATGCTGGAATGGATTCGTTCATCCTCGGTCTGCCTGACTATGCGCGACCGGAAAAGAAGTTCCGGCCGCGGCCGTTGAGCTTCGGTGATTTTCAACTGCTTGTGAGCCACAACGCACTCAACGCTCTGGACGCCGCCGACAAGTGGGACATCGGCTTCGCCGATATCTGGCTCACACACGCGTTTCAGGGCGGAAGAATCGGCGAAACGATCAACTTGAGGTTGGGTTGCATCGGCCTGCTGGGCGCCGCTCAGCCCTACATCTGGCGTGATGTGAGCAAGGTCAACATCATCGACTACGGGATGCCGTGTCACCTGCCGGTCTACCAGCGTCTGCTGCGACGTCAGTCGATCACCAGAGCGAAACTTCGCGCTCGATATGCAGACGACATCGCGTCACTCGGGCCCCGCGGCGCAGCACAGTTAGAAGCCGAGTGGGATCGCACGATGCCGCTGTTTCCCAGCATGGTCCAGAATCCTGACTTGCTGATCGCGGTGTCACAGTGCTGGTTCCGCACGGTATTCATCGAATGGATTGAAAGCCTCGGTCTTTCGGGAATCACGACGCACCAGACACGGGCAACTCTAGCCACCTCGCTGCTGAATAACGGTGCGCCGGCGACCCTGGTACGCCAGTTGCTCGGACACCTTTCAGAAGAATCGCTGGCTCATTACGCGAGATACAGCGACGACAACGTGATACGGCACCTCCAGCAAGTCTGGGCCGCCGGTCCTGGCACAGACAAACCGGGCACCATCCTGCTGCGACCGACCGATCTCACGACACCTGAAAGTGCGGCCGCGGCCGCCCGCATCGACCTGGGCGTGGTGCCGGTCGAGCATGGGCTGTGCCGCTACGGCCCCGTCGTCGGCGGCAGCAGCTGCCCGTTCGGGAAGAACTGCACCACCGGACCCAAAGGCCCATGCGAGCACTTCGTGCTCACCGGGGCAGACCTCGCCTATTGGGAACGCAAGCGAGACGCAGCCTGTCACTTCGCTGAAGGCGCACCGAACGACGAAGCCCGCGAGTACATCCTCAGCGCATGGCATCCCTGGGAACCAGTGCTCGCGGGGCTACGAGAAGCCCTCGACGAATTGGGACTACTCGAAGACGCCGAGAAACTCGATTTACGCACCCCAACCCACGATTACTTCAGTCCACTGTTCGCCACCGCCTGGACGGTAACGACACTCAGCGCAGCCGGCGACCGACGCAACGAGGACATCTTGCAATGACCCCCACCAACACGGACGTGTGCACATCCCCGGCGAGCAAAAGTGGAGTGATGAAGACCGAAACACTAAAGCGCCGACGACCGATCGAGGCTATCGAGGAACGCAACCGACGAAGCACCGAATGCGAGCAACGCGTTCGCAAAGCGCTAACGAAACTAACAAGGGCGGGCATACCGTTCACGGTGGAGAATGTGTGCCAAATCGCCGGCGTCGGAAAAACATTCATCTACGACAAACGTCGTCCCGAACTCACTCAGGCAGTGCTCTGTGCCCGTGACGCATCGCAAGCAGCCGTGATGACCCACGCTGAACACAACGTAAACGAACAAACTGCATCCTGGCGGGAACGCGCTCTCAATGCAGAAGCACTAGGAAAGCAACTCCGGGCAGCGCTACGACAACGTGACGCCCGCATCGCCGACCTGACCGGCCAACTCTATGACCCCGATGGCACACACCTTGCCGAAGAGAACGCTCGGCTGCGCGATCTCATCGTTGGCCTAAACGCGAACCTGCAGCAGACCCAATTGGATAACAACAATCTCCGCCGATCCCTTGAGGCCGCGCGGGCAAACGTCAAACGTGAACGAGAACGAAATGTCTCACTCATCGGCTACTCGGATCGAAGTCGCCAAGCCGCTGGCACCGTCACTGGGCTCGCCCCGACCACTGGGCGTACAGAGTCAGATTCGGTGGTAAAGGCTCAATGAACTACCCGAACACGCTGGCTGACCCGGTCCCGACGACCCGCGCGCTGGATTAGGTGAAAGGCCACAATGACGACGCAGCGATGGCCTTGGGTCGTGCAGCGTTCGCGAAACTCGAACATGCCTTTGAGGTCCGTGACCGCTTGCGCGACCTGCTTGCCAAGCTCCAGGAGATAGAGCGTCCCCTCCGCCGGGACGGAATTTGTCAAGGTGTTTGAGTCCACGGGGTGTTAAGCGGCTGTCGCTGGATTCTCCTGTTCGGTTGGTTTGGGTGGGTTGATCGAGGCGGTCTCGGGTAGGTCGATGATCTTGGGTGCGGTGTCGCCAGCGAAGCGGTGGCGGTGGCGCGCTCGAGCGTCGGCCAGGACGGTTCGGCGTGCGGTGTCTTTCTCGTCAGCGAGGCCGTAGAAGACGTCGGCGGGGGTGTGTAGGCCGATGCCGCTGTGCCGATGCTGGTGGTTGTACCAGTCAACGAATTGGTCCATGAAATCCCTTGCGTGGTGGATGGATTGGAAGCGCTGCGGGAAGGTCGGGGCGTATTTGAGGGTCTTGAACCACGACTCGCTGTAGGGATTGTCGTTGGAGACCTTAGGCCGCGAATGCGAGCGGGTCACACCCAATTCCGTGAGCAACCCGGCCACGCTGTTGCTGGTCATCGACGTTCCCCGGTCGGCGTGCACGACGTGCGGGATGCCGTAGGTCCCGAAGATCTGCTCCATCATCTCCTTGGCCAGCACCCCGCACTCGCGGGCGTGGACGTGGACTCCGACGATGTAGCGCGAGTAGATGTCGATCATCACGTAGGCGTCGTAGTAGATCCCCTTGGCAGGGCCGGCCAGCTTGGTGATGTCCCAGCAGTACACCTGCCGCGGGGCGGTGGCCACCAGCTCCGGGCAGACCGATTTGCGGTGCCGGGCCAGCCGACGGCGCTCTTTGACCTGCTTGTTCGCATTCAAGATGCGGTACATCGTCGAGACCGAACACAGGTAGGTGCCCTCATCGAGCAGCGTGGCCCACACCTGCAACGGAGCGGCATCAACGAAGCGTGCACTGTTCAACTCCTGCAGGACCCGTTCGCACTCGGCGGGGGTGAGCTTGTTGACCGGCTCGGTCCGCACTGGATCGGCCGGCACGCGCTTGGGTGCGGCCCGCCGTGTCGCTGTCGAGCGGTGCATCCCGGTCAGCGCTGCAGCCTGACGGGTCGTGATGGTGTTGGCGCGCAGTTCATTCCAGGCGTTCATCAACGCTTGGTCGGCTTGGCCGGCGGCTCCGCGCTCTCGGAGAGACTCTCCAAGAGCGCGTGTGCTTTTCCCATGATCTGCAGCGCGACCTCGGTGGTGGCCAGCCTCTTGGTTGTTTTGTCCAGTTCCCTTCGTAGCCTGGCGATCTCGGCCTGCTCGGCGGTGAGCTTGCCGACTTTCTTTCCAGCCGGCCTGTCGGTGAGTACGCCGGCGTCGCGTTGTTTGCGCCACTCGCTGATCAGCGATGAGTACAAGCCCTCGCGACGCAGGTAAGCACCACCATCGTTGGTCGAGCAGGCTTGCTCGTAGGCGGCCAGGTGCGCCAGTTTGTCGGCCGCACTAAACGTGCGCCGCTGCGGGCCACCAGCACGTGGACGGTTTGAATCCATACGCGCATTCTCCCCGGCAACAGCCAGGCTGGAAATCGTCATCGTTGGGTTGATCCGTATCTCGCCCTGCAAGCGGGTTGCAATGAACCGCTGGACTCAACTCACCCTGACATGCAGGGGGAGGACAACGCGCAGAGCCGTTCACGCATGGTGCAAACGCAGTGGGTGCTCGAAGCGGTACCTGACTACACGAAAGCAGCCCTGCTGATGGGCGACTTTATCCATAACCTTCGCGCCGCTATGGACTACACCATTTGGGCCGTGACGCCGCAGCAGATACGAGAGGCCAGCCCCACCAAGGTCGCGTTCCCGCTCTATTCGAAGCGCGAAAAGTGGACGGGTTGGTCGAAAGGCCGCAAAACTTGGTACGGCCCAACGGTATTCGAAGTGCTGGAGAGCTTCCAGCCCTTCCATGCCGGCGACGGCCAATTGCAGCCGCTGCACATCCTGCAGTTCCTCTCCAACACCGACAAGCATCAGTTGCTGAACATTGTCGCAACCAGCCAGGTCAACATCGGAACCGTGAAGGTCGTTCCAGAGCCAACCGGCGGCGTGAATTCCTGGGTAAACACAGGAGTGGTCGAAGCCGGATCCGTACTCGCTCGCGTCGAGTTCATTCGCCCCGACGGGCCAGCCTCGGTGACATTGCATCCTGTGTTCGCCTACGAGCAAGTCTTCCGTTACTTCGACCAGAGCAGGGCCGAGCACTGGCTATCCGTTGGCGACGCGATGAACGCCATCGGACCGCAGGTAGTGGACGCCGTCGGATACTTGCTGTCCGCCCACGCCACAGATTGCAGGAACGAACTGACCCTCCAAACTCATTCGAGGGTTCATGTTGCCGCGAACGCTGCAGCCATCAAGGTGGAAACGCCGAACGCAGTCATGAGCCCAAATCCATAAGTCGCCCTTGTGCAGGCATTGAACTTGTCTTTCGCTATGGCGGCTAAGTTGACGACCTGCTGCCAAGCATCCTTCTCGAGGGTTTCTGCGGCAGCGTGGGCTATGAGTTCGTCGGCCGTGACACCCGCTAAAGAAGGCCATGCGAACCGGTTCAACGTGTTGTGGAGCTGCGTTTTTCGTGGTGTTATCGCGCGGATCACCCAGATCAGAGTCCACAGGAATGACAGAACTGTTACTGCGGCAAGTCCGCCCACGACAAGCCTGGAAGTACACGTTGCACCGATCGCCTTGACGACCGTGCTCGCCCCGCTAGTCAACATCGTGACCACCACTCCAAGTCCCGCGGCTAGGAGGGTCGCCTTGGCGTCGGCGAAGCGCACCCAATCGGCAATGTGCTCAAGTGCCGCAAGGCTTCCGGTAGAAGATGGCGACACCGCTGTAACAGTGTTACCGGCCGCCGACAGGCGTCTAGGCCACAACGCTCTGGAATCCTTCGACAGGCCACCGTCGGGAGATCCGCCACTCGGTGTAGGCAGCCAACCAGTGCGCCGCCCAGGCAGTTGCCGTTGCCGCGGTGTGCTGACTCGGGTCCCAGTCGCTCCGGTCAGCTATGCAAAGGTTCCCGCTCGTGAACAGATGCGGCGGACGCTGCCGGCGGCGACCCGCATTCACGCCCAGCCGGTGGTTGTTCACGCTCACACTCGGCAGACCCTGATCGCGACGCATCATGATGAGCACTTCGAACCGGCCTCGCCCTGTGTCGATGGTCCCACCCCAGCACGGGGGAAGCTCGCCGTCGGCCGAAAGGTACAAGAAGCTAGGAAAAGACTTGTTCATCTCATCGATGTGGCGATTGATCAGCGCCGCATCATCCCACCAACCGGTAGGTGCTGGGGGTAGCTCGTCGGCGGCCTCATCCCCGCCGTGGAAGGTATGAGGGACTACGGGCGTCACTGAGCCGTGCACTTTGTGCACCGGTCCACCTGACGTCGACGTCACGTCGTCGAACACGACCTCTCCATTTACAGTGACGAACCTGGGCACCCGTATGCCGTGATGGCGAAGAAGTGCGGCGATAGTCAATGCGACCTCCAAGTCATCTGATAGCTATCCGGGAACTTGAATGACCGTTGATCTGTTTCAAGGCTCCTGGGATGTGCTTAAGTGCTGTGCGCCAGCGGTATTCGTAGAAGCGGTAGTAGCGCACTTCATAATCGCGCTGATATGGCTTCGGCGACATCTTATGTTCATCCAGCGACGGCGCGTCAGGCATCAACTGTTGAATGCCCTCACCAGCGACTACCTCCCACGATTTTGCCTGCTTCTCGCACTTCGCCGCGAAGTTGGCTGCGAAGCCAATCACGTTGACCTCGTTGCGTTCTCGACTACCTGAACGGACAAATGTGAGCCGCCCGTAATCGACGCCCGCACGTGCCTGGACCGGCTTGATACCCGCGGCCTTGAGCCTCGGATTCAATCCGTTCTCCACCGCATTCAAAGCGTGAGCACACGCGCTGAGCGCGAGGACCGCGTCCATTCGGGGATCTCCCGGACCGAATCCCGCGAAGAGCCCGTCACCGCGCAGGCCGAGCGCATATCCGCCGCAGCCGGTGACCACTTGAACGAAACCGGTCAAGACCGAATGAGCGAGGTCGACGACCTCGTCGTCGTCATCCCAGAAGCTTCTCCCCGTGAAATCTGTCAGGTCGATGAACGCCACCGCGAGCGATGCAGACCGCCGCTCGCCGACCTCGAGCTCCTCAAAGCCGGGATGCCCCAGCGCCCGGGTCTCCGACGACGGTGGTGACGCCGACGCTTGGATGGACCAACCGCCATTCCGACGTAGCCAAAAATCGCGCATAACTGCGTCGCCGAACTGATCCGCCGTCGCAGCGCTCGTCTCCCAGCCCATCCAACCTCCCAAAAAACAAACATGTGTTCGAATGCGTCCCGACTCAGTATGCCCGACAGCAGCGACAAACGGTTCAAACACCGCTTGCGTGTCGCGAACGCGCGTCCGCCACAGTCCTAGCGGGAACAATCCACCCCGTTCGACGAGGCACCAAGGCCGGTATTGGGCGCAGCCAGTAGGTCCACCACCTCCGCACAGCGAACTTCGGCGACGACGATCCGGTCAGGCCGCATCCGGCAGCGCCTGCCGGAACGTAATCTCCCCCGTACCTGCGACATTCGCCACGCGGCCCACCAGCCGAACCAGATGCGGGTGTTGCAGCGCAAGTTCCGGCGCGTCCTCGACGCAGACGATCCGTTCGTCCGCGACGACGGCCCCGAGCGCGGCCGAGAGCAACGTGGTCTTCACCAGAAGTAGGTCCACCACCTCCGCACAGCGAACTTCGGCGACGACGATCCGGTCAGGCCGCATCCGGCAGCGCCTGCCGGAACGTAATCTCCCCCGTACCTGCGACATTCGCCACGCGGCCCACCAGCCGAACCAGATGCGGGTGTTGCAGCGCAAGTTCCGGCGCGTCCTCGACGCAGACGATCCGTTCGTCCGCGACGACGGCCCCGAGCGCGGCCGAGAGCAAGGTGGTCTTCACCAGACCGTAGCTGTAACCCACTGCGGGCCTGGGACTTTGAGAAACCACGCGCCAAGAAGGCGGGTCCTCGCAACGCGCACCGGCCGTCCCGCACTACTGACAAGAGTCGTGACCCAGGACTGTTGCAAACGCGTCCGCGACAGTCCCACCGTGAGGTACTCGTCCAGGATCGCTCGGGCGGGCGCTAAGTGCTGTGTTGAGCGCGGCCAGCAGATCGACCACCTCGGCGCCTCGAACCTCTCCGACGACGATCCGGTCGGGGCGCATGCGCAGCGCCTGCCGGACCAGCTGCCGAAGCGTAATCTCGCCTGCACCTTCGACGTTCGCGACGCGGGCCACCAGCCGCACCAGGTGCGGGTGTTGAGGCGCGAGTTCTGGCGCGTCTTCGACGCAGACGATCCGTTCGTCCGCGGCGACGGCGCCGAGTGCAGCGGAGAGCAGCGTGGTCTTGCCGGCACCCGTTCCGCCGGAGACCAGGAAAGCCAGTCGGGCGGCGACGATGGAGTCGAGCAATTCGCGGGCCGCAGGCGCGATCGCTCCTGCAGCGGACAGCGCAGCGAGATCCTGAGTCGCCGGGCGAAGCACCCTCAGGGACAGGCAGGTTCCGCCGGCCGCCACCGGAGGCAGAACTGCATGCAGCCGGACCGTGGACCGGGCGCTGCCGACGCCGGTGAGCTGGCCGTCGACCCACGGTTGGGCATCGTCGAGCCGTCGACCGGCCGCAGCCGCGAGCCGCTGCGCCAGACGCCGGACCGCCGCCTCGTCGGGAAGCCGAACATCGCTGCGGCGCAAGCCATTACCGTCGTCGATCCACACGTCCGACGGCGACGTCACCAGCACGTCGGTGACGCCCGGCAGACGCAGCAGCGGCTCCAGGATGCCGGCGCCGGTCAATTCCGTCTCCAGTACCCGAAGATTGCTCAGTACCTCGGTATCGCCGAGGACCCCGCCGGACTCGGCCCGGATGGCGGCCGCGACAACGGCCGGACGCAGCGGAGCGGACTCGGCTGCGAGCCGTTCCCGGACCCGATCGATCAAAGAATCGCTCATGCGGCCCGCGCCCCGCTGGTGCGGTGCAGAACCTCTAGCACCGCACGTGCGGCCCGGGCCAACGGAGAGCCGCGGCGCAACCGCAGTCCCCCGCTGTCCAGTCGCTGATCAAGCATCGGCTCCGGACGCATCGATGCGAGCAGGGGAGCACCTGCCGCGTCGGCGACATCGCGTGCCGCCAGACCGCCGGGCGAGGGGCCGCGGACCACCAGCCCGGCGGCTGGGTTGAGCGGGCGCAGCACGGACATCGTCGCGACGGTGGCAGCAATGCCGCGCACATCGCAACTCGTCACGACGACCACGAGGTCGGCGAATTGCACCGCCCGGATCCCCGCCGCGGTGAGTTGACGCGGGATGTCGCAGACAACGGTCGGTCCCGCGCGGCGGGCGGCCTCTAGAACGGCGGCGACAGCGCCGGGTTCAATCTCATGGAACTGCCGGTGGCCGGAGAGGACGCTGACCCCCGCTCGACGCGGCAGTGCGTCCCGCACCGCGGTCCACGTCAGACGTCCGCTTTGGCGGCCCAAATCCGGCCATCGCAAGCCTGGGACCGATTCTGCGCCGAGCAGTAGATCGATCCCCCCACCGCACGGGTCGAGGTCGACGATCAGCGAATCGTCAACGCCCGACGCCAGTGCGGCGGAGAAGACCGACGCGCCCGCACCGCCACGTCCGCCCAGCACTGCGATCACCGCGCCGTGACGCCCGGTGCCGGACGCCGAGTCGGTCGCCTCCGCGAGGTGGCGCACCAGTTCGGTCTCCTGGCTGGGCAACGCACACAGTTGATGAGCGCCGACGTCGATCGCGGCCGCCCACGTCGCCGGCGACGGCTCACCGGGTGACACCAGCACCACCCCGTCGCGGCGCGGGAGCCCAGAGCTCACGCAGCGCGACGCACCCGCTTCGTCAAGCACGATCGCGGCCGCCCCGAGCCAGGCCCTCCGGCTTGGGCTTTCGGCCGAAACGGGGCGAGCTCCGACAGCGGCGGCGATGCGGTCGACGCTCGACGCCGAGTCGGGATCGCTCACCATGGTCAGGACGACGGGTGCGGCGGCAGTCATGGCGCAAGATTCGCCCGACCCGTCATGAAGGACCAGTCGCCGACCGATCGGCTGTGGATGTCGCCGTATCTGTGGATTGCTCGGCCGAATTGCCCCACAAAAGGGACGACCCTCGCCAGGGGGGGAGGAGGCGAGGGTCGTCGTGTATCAGCCCCGGGGGGTCGGGCTGATGCACTCTCGGCAGGGCCGAGTGAAGCCAACTATACACACGACTGGCGCTCGCAACGCAATCGTTTCGCACCTGTGAAATCACGAGCATTTCCTGTGAATCTGCAGCCTCGGACACGTGTCTTGATCTGCCATTTTTCCTCGGCCGACCTGGGGTGGCGACCTCCACCTTGGCACCCGGATCAGGTCAATTACTTACCGTGACAATTAAATTGGGTCCGGTCTCCGACGCCCGCGCCGAGCGCCCGAGGCGCCGTTGGCCATACCCCGGACCCCGGCCCGGTAGGGACACGCGCCCAAAATCCCGCCCGCATTAAACCGATCTGCGTTTTGCTCTTGCTGTGACTGCCGTCACGTAGTACAAAGGAGGCACGGAAGTTTGGGAGAGGCCAAAGTAGGACCGGAAGAGAAGGTTCTACTTCCCGAAGCCAAACATCCAGCACGGTTACGAGCACCCACGCGAAGCAAGCCGCGGAGATGGCAAAAGTGTTGCGGGCCTGCGCAATTGCATACCAAAGAGGAATCAACCGGCTCCATCCGAAGTGTTGACTCCCCAGCGGAATGCAAAAGTCGCCGAGGCCACCCACGCAACCCACCTAGCACGCTTGGTAACTCGGAAACCCGTGCTAGCGGGCGGCGAGCCGAACACGTTTCGGAGCGCCGCCCGCTTTGCTGTGCGGGTGCAGGGTGACTACTCCCGCCGGGGTTGGTCGGCGACTGCCTCCGCGATCGACAAGGCTTCGCGCGCACCGTCTTCAAGCGCCCGGCAACACATGAGCACCCACGCGCCGACGCCGTCGGGCTTTCCGGCGGCGAAGCCGGCAGCCGCATCCCGGTACTCGTCCGGCCGCCGCAGCCAGTAGACCTCGGGCACTCCCAGACCATGCGGATCAAGCCCGGTCGAGATGGTGACCAGACGCGAAACAGCGCGCGCCACAACACCATCCGCGGTAGCAAAGGGCGCCACGGCCAGGATCTCACCATGCGCGACGGCGGCGAGAACGGGGGCCGGGGCCGAGCTGCCGCCGGTCACCAGCCGCGTCATCAGATCCAGCCGGGCCGCAACCTCGGGGCTCCGCCGGGGCCGCCCGAGGGCAGCGTCGTCGTCCACCAGATCCGCAGCCGCCAGCGCGTGCAGCCGCGCGAGCGCCTGCAGCGGAGCCCGCGGCCAGGTTCCCACCAGATTCGTCGCGCCGCCCTCGATCGCCTGCCCCGCTCGCAGTGCGCCGGCCAGGACCGGGTCCGCCGAGCCGGAGGCGGTCTCGAGGTGGATTCCGCCCCCGTCGAGCGCCGAGGAGGACCGCGCGCCACGGACCGTCGACTCTGCGGCGGTCACCGGCCAGTTCCGCAGATTCGTGCGGTGACGGTGGGCCTTGCCGAGTGCGCTGCGTGCAGCCTCGGCCGCATCGGCCACACCGGGCAGATCCAGCAGTGGCGCGAGCAGGTCACGCTGTCCGGTTGTCACGGCGGCCCACGCTAGTACCAGCCCGGCCGCGGCCCGGAAGGAGGACCGCTGGCGGAGGTTGAGTGGCCGTTCGCCGCGCCGCGTACACCGTCCGGCGATCAGCCGGGCAGAGCCACGCCATGGGCAAATGGGGGTGACTACGCTCACATCTATGACCGAGGCGCACACCGAAGTTCCCACTGTGTATCCCCCATCGGACGAGTTCGCGTCGACCGCGAACGCGACGGCGGATCTCTACGACCGGGCCGAGGCGGACCGGCTTGGCTTCTGGGCCGAGCAGGCCAACCGGCTGGCGTGGGACACCCCGTTCACCGAGGTCCTCGACTGGTCGGGCGCACCGGTGGCGAAGTGGTTCGTCGGCGGCAAACTCAACGTCGCCTACAACTGCGTCGACCGCCACGTCGAAGCCGGTAACGGCGACCGGGTCGCGATCTACTGGGAGGGTGAGCCCCTCGGCGATGAGCGAGCCATCACCTATGCGCAACTGAAGGATGAGGTCTGCAAGGCGGCCAACGCCATGACGGAGCTCGGCCTGGTGGCCGGTGACCGGGTCGCCATCTACATGCCCATGGTCCCGGAGGCAGTCGTGGCCATGCTGGCTTGTGCGCGGCTGGGCATCATGCACTCGGTGGTCTTCGGCGGTTACTCGGCGTCGGCCTTGCGGGCCAGAATCGAAGACGCCCAGGCGAAGCTGGTCATCACCACCGACGGCCAATACCGCCGAGGAAGCGCCGTGTCACTGAAGGCTGCGGTCGACGAGGCCGTAGCCGGCCAGCCCTCCGTCGAACACGTTCTGGTGGTTTGCCGCACGGGCATTGATATCGACTGGACCGACGGCCGCGACCTGTGGTGGCACGAAACCGTCGACCAGGCCTCCCCGGAGCACACCCCCGAGGCCTTCGACTCCGAGCAGCCACTGTTCCTGCTCTACACCTCCGGCACCACCGGCAAGCCCAAGGGCATCCTGCACACCTCCGGCGGGTACCTGACGCAGGCGTCCTACACCCACAACTACGTCTTCGACATCAAGCCGGAGACCGACGTGTACTGGTGCACCGCCGACATCGGCTGGGTCACCGGCCACAGCTACATCGTCTACGGACCGCTGTCCAACGGCGCGACCCAGATCCTCTATGAGGGGACGCCGGCTTCCCCTGACGAGCACCGGCACTTCCAGGTCATCGAAAAGTACGGTGTCACAATCTATTACACCGCGCCCACCCTCGTCAGGACCTTCATGAAGTGGGGCCGCGACTTGGCGTTCGAGCATGATCTGTCCAGCCTGCGTCTGCTGGGCTCGGTGGGCGAGCCGATCAACCCGGAGGCCTGGCGCTGGTACCGGCTGGTGTTCGGCGCCGACAAGGCTCCCATCGTCGACACCTGGTGGCAGACCGAGACCGGGGCGGCGATGATCGCGCCGCTTCCTGGCGTCACTGTCTGCAAGCCCGGATCGGCAATGCGGCCGTTGCCCGGTATCTCGGCGAAGATCGTCGATGACAACGGCAACGAACTCGCGCCGAGCCCCGAATATGGTGAGCACGTCACCGGCTACCTCGTCCTGGACAAGCCGTGGCCGTCGATGCTGCGCGGCATCTGGGGCGACGACGAACGTTTCGTCGAGACCTACTGGTCGCGGTTCGCCGATCAGGGCTGGTACTTCGCCGGCGACGGGGCCCGCTACGGCACCGACGGCGAGGTGTGGGTACTCGGACGCATCGACGACGTGATGAACGTGTCCGGGCACCGGATCTCGACCGCCGAGGTGGAGTCGGCTCTGGTCGGCCATGCCGGTGTCGCCGAAGCGGCGGTGGTCGGCGCCACCGACGAGCAGACCGGCCAGGCCATCTGCGCCTTCGTCATCCTCAAGGAGAGCGCCGACGAGGACATGTCGACGCGCGACATGGTCTCGGAGTTGCGTGCCGAGGTGGCCCGGGAGATCTCCCCCATCGCCAAGCCGCGTGAGATCCACGTCGTACCCGAGTTGCCGAAGACGCGCAGCGGCAAGATCATGCGGCGACTGCTGCGTGACGTCGCCGAGGGGCGCCCACTCGGTGACACCTCAACGCTTCTCGACCCGACTGTTTTCGAAGCGATCCGCGCCAGCAAGGCGAACTAGCCGATCTGGCGCCCGCGTCAGATCAGGCCTGCCAGGCCGAGGAGCGCCCCGGCCCCGATCGCCCAGAGCGGACTCCACCGCGTCCAGTACGTCATCGCGGCGGCGCCGAGCGCGATCAGGCCGGCCGGGACGGTGACGCTGGTCGCGATGGTCAGGAGGACGCCACTCGCCGCGACGAGGCCGACCGAGATCGGGGCCAGCCCGGCTTCGACGACCGCCCTCCACGGGGCATGCTTGAACCGATCCCAGGCGCGGGCCAGAAGGTAAGCCAGTACCGCGGTGGGGCCGCACATCGCCAGCGTCGCGACCAAGGCGCCGACCATGCCTGCCAGATGAAAGCCGATCAGTGTGACGATCATGACGTTGGGCCCGGGAACGACCTGTGAGATCGCGAACATGTCGGCGAACTGCTGTTCATTGACCCAGGAGTGCAGTTCGACTGCCTGACGGTACATTTCGGGCAGCACGGCGTTCGCCCCCCCGAACGACAACAGGGCGATGATCGCGAACTGGACGGCCAGGGTGGCCAGTAACGCATCGTGGTTCATCGTCGGGCCGCCCACGCGCTCGCCGCGATGCTCAGGGGGGGGGTGAGGGCCAGCAGCACATACTGCAAGGGCCACTCGATCACACCGATCGCGACCGCCACGGCGACGACGATGACGGCAGGTGCGCCCCGGCGGCGGAAGATCGGCACCGCCATCTTGGCGGCAGTTGCCAGGAGCAGGCCCGCGGCGGCTGGTGCCATACCGGACAGGACCCCGCGTACCGCCCGGACCTCGCCGTAGTTCCCGTACAGGACAGCGGCGGCCAGCATCACCGAGAAGGGCAGCAGCAGGAAGCCCGCCCACGCGGCGATCGCGCCGCCGGCTCCTCGCGCCCGCGAGCCGAAAATGGCGGCGAGATTCACCACGTTCGGCCCTGGCAGCAACTGGCAGAGTGCGTAGGCGTCATTGAATTCCTGCGGCGTCAACCACCCCTGTCTGTTCGACTAGCATTCGCCGCGCCCATGGCAGAGCGCCACCGAACCCGGAGAGGGTGATTCGGAAGAACGCCTGGAAGAGTTCGGCGTGCGTCGGAATCGGCGCGCCGGCGGGGTCGGCCATGGCGGGAATTATCGCGGGTGACCGAACCAGGGTCCCGGTGTTAGGCCGGTCCCGGAGGGACACCGGGCGTCGGCACGAACCCCGCTCCTGGCCGGTCTTTGGCCGCCAGATCGGCCAGGATCGCGTTCATCGACATGGTGATGGCCGGCGTGTGCAGTGGGATGTACTTGATGATGCACGTCGGCAGCCCGTCGGTAAACGCCCCGTGGATCATGCCGACGAGTTTGTTGTTGACCGTGACCGGCGCGCCCGAGTCCCCCGGCTGGCCGCACACCTGGTTGACGATGGTGCCCGGATTCTCGCCGGGTCCCCACGTCACCCCGCAGGAGTAGCCGGTGGTGCGGCCGAGCTTGCACGCCACCTGACCGAACGTCGGGTCGGGCCCGATCCCGTCGATCGCGAAGCCGTTCCAATTGGACACCGGTTCGACCTTGGCCGGATCGAACCGGATGACGGCGTAGTCAAGTCCGTCGTTGCCGGCCACCATGGTGCCGATCACGCCGCGGTCCGGGGCGCCTTCGGCGGAGATCAGGGCACCGGGCCCGCCGCAGTGAGCGGAGGTGAACCCGATCAGCGCACCGGTTTTGTCGTTTCCGATCGCGGTCAGGGTGCAGTAGGTGTCGGTGTCGATCACGATCCCGGCGCCACCTCCCATGGGCACCTTGTCGGCGGCCCCGGCAATCGCCGGCGCCGGGAGCGAGGCGGCCAGGATGGCAGAGACAACGAGGGCCGGTCCGAAAAGCACGGCCCCTGCCGTACGCCGCATCTGAAGCGCAGACTTCACGGATACCTCCATCGGTCGTCCCACTCGCCAATTCAGTTTACTCCTGCCTCATCAGTAACATTCGCAACAAAGCGAGGGGTACTCCGTCCGTGGGTCCGGCATGGCAACATGAACCGCGACCAACATCGCCCCCTGGAGGACTATCGTCCGACCAATCGACCCTGGAGGACTGTCGTGAGCAAACGGGATCGCAAGAATGGGGTACCCGAGACGGTGACCTCCATTCCGCTGATTGACCCCCACGCCATGCCGGACAATCCCTCGATCGGCGATCTGGTCCGGGACGCGACCGCGCAGATGTCGACGCTGGTCCGCGCCGAGGTCGAACTGGCGAAGGCCGAGATCACCCGCGATGTGAAGAAGGGGCTGACGGGCAGCGTCTTCTTCATCGTGGCCCTCGTCGTCCTGCTCTACTCGACCTTTTTCCTGTTCTTCTTCCTCGCCGAATTGCTCGACACCTGGCTGTGGCGGTGGGCCGCATTCCTGATCGTGTTCCTGCTGATGCTGCTGGTGACGGCGCTCTTCGCCTTCCTCGGCTACCGCAAGGTCCGGCGCATCCGCGGGCCGCAACAGACCATCGAGTCGGTCAAGGAGACCACCGCGGCGCTCACACCCGGCCTGCAGAAATTTGCGGGCGGGGGCCACTCGACCCCGGCTTCTGCGACCCCAGCGGTACCGGCCGCGCCCAGGACTCCGGCCGTGGCACCCGCCGCAGCGCCGCCCGTGGCGCCAAAACCGCGCCCGGCAGTCGCCGCCGCGCCGGTCCGTAAGCCATCCCCCGCCCCCGTGGCGGCGGCACCCGTCGTCGCGACTGAGGTGCACGAGGAGCCCGCGGTGTCCCACGACACGACCGTCGACGACATGCCCGCCTATACCGAGCAGACGGCCTACTCCGCGCCGGAGGCGTACTCCGACGAGGCCACCGACGAGCCTGTGCAGTACGAACCCGCCCCCTACTCCGACGACACGGCCGACGACTCGGAGCGCTCCGACGACACGGTGGTCATCTACACCGAGGAGATCTACACCGGAGAGACGGTGACCGTGGTCAACTCCGGCGAAGATGAACCAACCGGTCCGATCCCACCCGTCCACAGCGACAGCGACGATCCGACCGCAGCCATCTACGCCGACACCGGGTTGCCCGTCACACCCGAGCACGAACACGACCACCGGCCCGGCGACCCGTCAGGCTGGTGATGGCGCAGCCGGACCCGTCGGTCACCCGCATCGCGGGTCCGTGGCGTCACCACGACGTCCACGCCAACGGGATCCGGTTCCAGTGCGTCGAGGCCCTGCCCGATCCCGACGACGACACCCCGCCCACGGCCCGGCCGCTGGTGATCCTGCTACACGGGTTCGCCTCGTTCTGGTGGTCGTGGCGCCACCAACTGAGCGGGCTGGCTGGGGCCCGGGTGGTGGCCGTGGACCTTCGCGGCTACGGCGGAAGCGACAAGCCGCCGCGCGGGTATGACGGTTGGACTCTGGCCGGCGACACCGCGGGCCTGGTCCGCGCGCTGGGCCACACCTCGGCAACCCTCATCGGCCATGCCGACGGGGGGCTGGTCTGCTGGGCGACCGCGGTGCTGCACTCCAGGGTGGTGCAGGCCGTCGGACTCATCAGCTCGCCGCACCCGGCGGCGTTGAAGCGCTCGGTTCTGGCATGCCCCGATCAGCGCCGCGCCCTGCTGCCCAGCATGCTCGGCTATCAGCTGCCCCGATGGCCCGAGCACCTGCTCACCCGCCACGACGCGGCCGAACTGGAGAGGCTGGTGCGCGGGCGAGCGTCCGCCAAATGGGTTGCCTCCGAAGACTTCTCCGAGACCATCGCGTACCTGCGCCAGGCGATCCAGATTCCGTCGGCGGCGCACTCGGCACTGGAGTACCAGCGCTGGGCGTTCCGCAGCCAACTGCGCGCCGAGGGCCGGCGGTTCTTGAAACTGATGGACCGGCCCCTCGACGTGCCGCTGCTACACCTGCGCGGCGAGGCCGACCCCTACGTGCTGGCCGATCCGGTGGACCGCAGCCGGCGATATGCCGCGCACGGCCGGTTCACGAGCGTGGCGGACGCGGGCCACTACGCCCACGAGGAAGCGCCGGCCGAGGTCAACGGGCTACTGCAACACTTTTTGAACGGCTCCTGAAGCCCCGGACAGCGCTATCCGTTGACGCAGGCGCCAGTCGCCACCTTCGCGGTGTTGCCGATCTTCGCCAGCTGACGGGACACCTCGTCGGTGGTCATGACGAAGCCGGTGTCGTTGTCGTCGACGGCGGCGCCGAACACCACCCCGATGACCTTCCCGGCACGGTTGATCACGGGCCCACCGGAATTACCCTGCCGGACAAGGCCTCTGATGGTGTAGACCTCGCGGTTGACGGTCGTCGTCTTGTAAATGTCCGGGCCGCTGAGTTCGATGATCTCCCGGACCCGCGCCGGAGTGGCGGCGAAGTCGCCGCCCCCCGGATAGCCCAGCACCACCGCGTCCGTGCCGGTCTTGGCCGGATCCTCGGCGAACACCAACGGCTCCTGCGGAAGGTTCGGCACGTCGAGGATGGAGATGTCGGCGGTCGGGTCATAGGACACCACCGTCGCGTCGTACTTCTTGCCCTCGGCTTCCACGGTGACGCTGTCCGATCCGGCGACGACGTGCGCGTTGGACATGACCCGGTTGGGCGCGATGACGAAACCCGTTCCCTCAAGGACCTTTTGGCAGGCCGTCGCGACCCCGCGGATCTTGACGACGCTGGGCCTGGACTTCGACACCACCAGGCTGTCGGCCAGTGACGGATCCGGCGGGTCGACAGCCTGGATCGGGGTGCCGCCCACCGGTTGGAGCACCTCCGGCAGGCCCGATGTGCTCAACAGTGCCGACATCCGCTTCGGCACCGACCGCAACCACTCGGGGGCGTATTTGTCGACCTCGGAGATCACCTTCGAGCCCCGCGCCGCCGCGGCCAGGTTCTGCTGACTCGACGATGTGAGCGGGCTGCCGAGCAGCCACGCGGCGACGAGCACGACCACCAACTGCAGGGCCACTCCGATGATGGAGTCGAACACCCGGAACGGACCGCTGCGGATCGACCCGCGTACGGCCCGCCCGAGCACCACGCCGGCCACCTCACCGATCACCACCAGAGCCAGGATCAGGAGCAACGCGGTGAACAGCTTGCCGCGGGGAGAATGCACATGGCTGACGATGTGCGGGGCGAGCATCACGCCCGCGATCGCGCCCAGCACAACGCCGACGAACGACATCAATGATCCCAGCGCACCCGATCGCCACCCGGAAATCGCCGCTATCAGCGCAACGCCGATCACCGCGATGTCCAGCCACTGCGAACTCGTCACAACTGTCCCTCACTGTCGCCATCGACGAGCGCCATCGCCTCGTCCAACTCCCGTACGTTATCGGCATCCCACGGCTGGGCCCATCCGGCGACGTCGAGCATCGCCGAGATGACGTGACCGGTGAAGCCCCAGACCAGCATCTCGTTGAGCAGAAAGGCCGGACCGGCATAGCGCACGCCGCCTCCGGTCCGGTAGACCATCAGCCGGTTCTCGGGATTAACGAAGGCGCGCAACGGAACCCGCGCGACGATCGCCGTCTCCGACTCGTTGACGACCATCACCGGACCCGGATCGGGGGAATAGGCCAGAACGGGGACGACGTGAAAACCCGACGGCGGGATGAACATCCGCTCCAGCAGCGCCAACGGCTTCAGGCGGCCGGGGTCCAGGCCCGTCTCCTCCCAGGCCTCGCGCAGCGCGGTGTGCACCGGTCCGGCGTCCTCGGGATCGGCGGCTCCACCAGGGAACGCCGCCTGGCCGGCGTGGTGGCGCAGCGTCCCGGCCCGAACCGTCAACAGCAGGTCGGCATCGCCAGGGACCAGGCCGGGCTCCGATTCGGCATGCGGCCCGGAGAACAGCACCAGCACGGCGGCGTCACGCGCCCCGGGAACGGCACTCTGCGCACCGGTGATCGCGGTCAGCACCTCCGGCGGCACCCGGCGACGGTAGGCGTCGGGAACACGGTTCACGTTGTCGACCAGCGGCGCCAACCACGGCGGACGGTCCTGCGGCCGAAGCAGCCCGGCGACTGCGGGGTCCTCGGGTTTCACCGCAGCGCCGACTCCACCGCTGCTGCGATCCCGTCGGCGCTGGTGAACGGCTCGGGCAACATCGCCGCCACGCTACCGTCCGCGCGCAGGACCACCGTGGCAGGCATCACGTTCGGCACGCCGAGCGCGGCGGCGATGCTGCGCCGGCCGTCCTGCAACACCGGAAGGCGCACCCCGAGGTCGGCCATCCGCACCAGCGCGGCTTCCTCGTTCTCGTCCTGGTGCACGGTCACCACGTTGACGGCGTTGCCCATTCGACGGTGATAGGCCTGCAGGGCCGGCAGTTCCTCGGCGCACGGTGCGCACCAGTAGGCCCACAGATTCAGCACCACGACGCGATCTGCCAGGGCCGGCCCCACGTCGACGCGCGACCCGTCCGCGGCGCATTCTACCACGACGCCCCGCAGTCGGGCCGGGCCCGGCCCGCCGTTCGCGGCGGGGCAGGTCGGCAGGTCGGCACGACGGCGCGGTTCAGCCAGCGCCTCGGGGGTGTCGGAGTCACGGTGGGTCCGGGCCGCCGGTGCCGCCGGCTGCCCGGAATGTCCGGCGGTACCTCGGGTTTCCAGCGCGAAGGCCACCATCAACGCCGCCAGCACCGCCAGCACCGCCACCGTCCACCGGGTTGAGGTCCTCATCGTCGGAGCTACAGCCCGGCAAGTGACAGAAGGTGTTCGGTCTCCGGTCCCCGGACCAGTTCAGCGGCGATCAGCGGTTCGGTGGGGCCGGTGCCGTAGGACGGGCAGTCCTTGGCCAGCACGCACACTCCGCACGCCGGCTTGCGGGCGTGGCAGACCCGGCGGCCGTGAAAAATGACCCGATGACTCAATAACGTCCATTCGCGGCGCTCGATCAGCTCTCCGACGGCGAACTCGACCTTGACCGGATCGGTTTCGGCCGTCCATTTCCAGCGCCGGACCAACCGGCCGAAGTGGGTGTCGACGGTGATACCGGGGATACCGAACGCGTTGCCCAGAATGACGTTGGCCGTCTTGCGTCCCACTCCGGGCAGGCTGACCAGGTCGGCCATGTTTCCGGGAACCTCGCCACCGAAGCGCTCGACGAGTTCCTGGCCGAGCCGGATCAGCGAGTTGGCCTTGTTGCGGTAGAAACCGGTCGGACGGATCAACTGCTCCAGTTCCGCCCGGTTGGCCTGCGCGTAGTCGCGGGCGGTCCGGTATTTCGCGAACAACGCCGGCGTGGTGAGGTTGACCCCTTTGTCGGTGCTCTGCGCGGACAGAATCGTTGCGACAGTGAGTTCAAGCGGGTTGGTGAAGTCCAGTTCGCAGTAGACGTGCGGGAAGGCCGCCGCCAACGTGCGGTTCATCCGGCGGGCCCGCCGGATCAGACCGAGTCGGGTTTCGTTGTCCCATTTGGAAGCCTTGGCCACGCCGGACCCGGCCGCACCCGCCGTCACTTCTGCCAGGGTACCGACCGCCGACAGAACGGTGGCATTTCGTGATCCCGATGAGACCTGCCGCCGGTTTACTTCCCGGCTATGTCCTGGTTGGTCGCGGTGAGTTTCCCCGGACTTCTGATGTTTGGCACTGTCGGTCTGCAGCGGTTGGAGACTCTGCTCCAGGGGGACAGACCGACCGCCGCCGAGTTCGTCGCGCGCCTTGAACAACTGGCCCGGACGGCGCGGGAGGCAGCCCGGGAGGCGGCACGGGAACGCACGGCGCCGTTGCCGCTGCCGTTGAAGAATCTGGGCTCCTATGTGCCGCGGCGGGAAACGGTGTCGCCGGTACTGGCCGACGAACCGGGCCTGCCCACCCGCCTGTGCGCACGCACGGAGGCGAATCCGTAGTTTCAACCAACCGGATCCGCCGATTCTGTGTAGCGTTTGTTTCAACGTCGAGACCGCCTAACAAAGCGGACGGTCAACGGCGTCTACGTGTTTTCGGCCAAAGACAGATGAGAAGGGGATACGTGGACGAGATCCTGGCCAGGGCCGGAATCTTCCAGGGGGTTGACCCCAACGCGGTTTCCGCTCTCACCAAACAGCTTCAGCCGGTGGATTTCCCGCGCGGCCACACCGTCTTCAACGAGGGCGAGCCCGGCGACCGGCTGTACATCATCATGTCCGGCAAGGTGAAGATCGGCCGCCGATCCCCCGACGGCCGGGAAAATCTGCTGACCATCATGGGCCCGTCGGACATGTTCGGCGAACTGTCGATCTTCGACCCGGGCCCGCGAACCTCGAGTGCCACCACCATCACCGAAGTCCGCGCCGTGTCCATGGACCGCGACGCGTTGCGCGCGTGGATTGCCGACCGTCCCGAGATTGCCGAGCAACTCCTGCGGGTTCTGGCACGACGGCTGCGGCGCACCAACAACAACCTGGCCGACCTGATCTTCACCGACGTGCCCGGGCGCGTTGCCAAGCAGCTTCTGCAGCTGGCGCAGCGCTTCGGTACGCAGGAGGGCGGCGCCATGCGGGTGACCCACGACCTCACCCAGGAGGAGATCGCGCAACTGGTGGGGGCGTCACGCGAGACGGTCAACAAAGCGCTGGCCGACTTCGCCCATCGGGGCTGGATCCGGCTGGAGGGCAAGAGCGTGCTGATCTGCGACTCCGAGCGTCTGGCACGCCGAGCGAGGTAGCCAGGCGCAGCGAGGCGCAACTGAGCGAGAATCAGACGGCGAGCGAGTTGATTCAGTCCCGCTGGCGAATACCCGGGCATCTCTATTGACCAAGGCCCACAACGTGCGTGTTCGTACCACTGGTCGGCTCTGCATATACTTGCAAAGTGTGCGCCGCGTCACATTTAGCATTGGCGCGGGAAGCAGCATGAGATGGCCAGATTTGCAGCCCAGATGGGTGCAGCGGCGGTTGCCGTCGGCTTGTCCATAGCGCCGGCCCATGCCGGCCCCGCCGAGGATGGCTCCACGTCCGGGGCATCTGCCGATGCCGACAGAGCAGCAGGTCCGCAACGATCCGCGGCCAACCGCACAAAGTCGACCGGGAGACCAGCCGCTTCGGCTAAGAGGGGTCCCACGGCGCACGCCACAGCGGTACCGGACGCCGCTGCGGCCACCCGCGCCGGCCATGGACGTTCACCCTCTGTGGTCTCCCCGGCAAGCTCCCCACCGCCGTCGTCCGCTCTACCGTCCTGGCTCCCGGCACCACTACGAGCCGACAGTCCGGCTGACCTACCCGCCGCATCGACGGGCGCGACCGGGAGTTCGGCGTCGTTTCGCACTGGTGCAGTGCCCGCGGCGGTCGACGTCCTTCCGCCGACTCTGCTGCCATTCGCACCACCGACCGTAGGGGTGACAGCACGAGCCGTCCCGAGACGCTGGCCGGTCATGCCGATGCCTCCGGTCGCTGCGGCGGCACCGCTCGCTGCCATCAGTTCCATTCCCGCCGATCCGGTCTCGTCGACGCTGGAAAACCTGGGAGCCTCGTTCGCGCCGGTGCAAGCGCTGACCGAGGGCGCGTTGTTGCTGGTCCGTCGCGCGTTTGGCCTTACGTCTTCAGGAACCGTAGCGGGACGTATGCCAGCAGCCGCGGCAACGGTGGGAGGCAACAACAGTCCGACCGGAACCATCACCATCAACGCCGCCGATCCGGGGACCGGTCAGGTCATCGGTGCCCTGCACGTGACGGATGCGGATTCCGATCCGCTGACCTATACGGCTTCCACTCCCGCCAACGGCGACGTGACGATTGGCGCCGACGGCAGTTTCGTCTGTACACCCACTCTCGCTGCCCGCCATCTCGCCAGCGCAGCAGGTGCTCCGGCGTCAGCGCTGACCGACTCCTTCACCATCACGGCCTCCGACGGCGTCGGAGGCGTGCTGACGTTGCCGGCATCGGTCCCGGTGACTCCCACCGATGGCCAAGACGTTTTCAGATGGGCCACCTACACCGACATCAGCGCCGGAACCAACGTCGCGCACGGGACTGTGGCAGGCAGCATCCCCTTCACCTACACCCTGACGACGCTGAGTGGCTCCCCGACCAATCTGTTTTTGGTTCCCGGCATGTACAACTGGGGGGGCGTTCCCCAGCCAGTTCGGAGTTCCGAACGCCAATCCGACGATCGCAAACGTCGTCACCTCAAGCAACCATCTTGAATTCGGGACGCCAAGCCAACCGCTGATGGCATTCGGGTCCATCGGAAACCCCGGCACACCGGTCTCGATAGCGTTCTCCGCGCCGGTACAGATCCTGTGGTCCCAGGATGTGACGGTGGACCAGGGCACCACGGAGGCGGCGACGCTCATCACCGGCCGCGAGGGCTTCATGGTCGTGCAACTCAATCAGGCCGTGGATTCGTTCCGTTTCGACTATCTCCAAGATGAGTACTACGCGAACTTCGCGTTCGGTGCCTCGATTCCCATGAATCACGCACCGACCGCGACGGTCTCGGTCGGTTCGCCCAACGCGGTGACGGGGGTGGCGACCGGCACTCTGAGCACCGCCGACAGCGACGGCGACCCCCTGCACTTCACCGCATCAACCCCGGCCAAAGGCAGCGTGGTGGTGGCCGGCGACGGCAGCTTCGCCTACAGCCCCACCGCCCAAACCCGCCACCAAGCCGCCGCCGACAACGCCGACCCCACCGCACTGAGCGACACCTTCATCATCACCACCACCGACGGACACGGCGGCTCGACCACCACCGCAGTCAGCGTCGCCATCGCTCCGGCCAACAACGCCCCCACCGCCACCGCAACGGCCGGAACCCCGAACCCGGCAAGCGGGGTCGTGACCGGCACTCTGAGCACCACCGACAGCGACGGCGACCCCCTGCACTTCACCGCATCAACCCCGGCCAAAGGCAG
>CAYYAY010000050.1:27025-40580 GCA_964470155.1 uncultured Lamprocystis sp.
CCAACAACGCCCCCACCGCCACCGCAACGGCCGGAACCCCGAACCCGGCAAGCGGCACCGTCATCGGAAACCTGAACACCGTCGACGCCGACGGCGACGCCCTGAGCTTCACCGCCTCTGCACCTGGCAGGGGCACCGTCCGTGTCGATCCAGTCACCGGTGACTTCACCTATACGCCGTTCCCTGCTGCACGCGACGCAGCCGCTGCCGCGGGTCGCGCACTGACCGACTCGTTCACCATCACCATCGTCGACGGTTATGGCGCGACGATCGTCGTCCCGGTCGAGGTCTCAGTGGCACCGACCCAACAGCCGGCCGCCAGCTCGGGCGGAACCGCGGCCACCCCCGCGGCGGCCCCAACCGCCGCTGCGATCAGCCCGGTGGGGGAGGCAGCCATAGACGTGCCCGTCGCCGAGGCTGCCCAGGCGCCGGCCGAGGTGGCGCCGGCGGCCTCTCCGGCCGCGGGCATGTTTGGATCGGCGGCAGCAGCACCGGCCGCGTCGACCGCCGGCAGTGCGCGGGCGCACACCGGGCCGGGCCGTGAAGCCGCGGCCGCCGCTTCACGTCCTGCCGGCGGCCACGGTGCGGCCACGCAATCTGATACCTCACATGTCAGCCACGTTGCGGTGACCCGATCGACTCGTGCAGAGCACGCTCGCATGAGCGCCGGCAAGTCATCCGGAAAGCCCTTTGCCCCCGGAAGCAGCGATGATTCCGGCCTCGGTGATATGCCGTACTCGCCGAGCAACCCCGCCGGCACGCTCGGCATTGTGGGATTGCTTCTAATCACGTGCATCCCGCTGTCTGCCTCGGCTGCATCCCCCGCCGTCGGGAAAGCCGCGAAATGATCGCCGTTACCCAGAGGCCATGATGTCGCTTTCCGGATAACCCGCCGACCGTCGGGCCTTAGCCTTGCCTTAGCCTAGAGGCGACGCAGATAGTCCAGCTGGGCGCGGACCGAGGATTCCGCTGCGTCCCAAAGCTTTTCGTCGACGTCGGCGTAGACTTGCTCGACCACCTGTCGGGGCATGGCATCGTCGCCGAGGGTCCGCAACGCCGAGCGGACCTGATCCAGCCGATCCTGACGGTGAGCGAGGTACATCTCGGCGACGGCGGCGAGGTCGTCGAGTTCGGGGCCGTGGCCGGGGAGGACGCGGCGGCGGCCAAGATCGCGCAGCCTGCGCAGCGAAGCCAGATACGCCGCGAGGCTGCCGTCCTCGTCGTCGATGACGGTCGTTCCGCGGCCGAGCACCGTGTCCGCGGTCAGCACGGCGTCGTCGAGGACGAAGCTGACCGAGTCGGCGGTGTGGCCGGGAGTGGCGAGCACCCGGATGCGCAGGCCGGCGGCGTCGATCACCTCGCCGTCGCGGAGGTAGCCGCCGAGTCCACGCAGGAAGCCGCTGCCCACCGAGCGGACCGTCGCGCCGGTGGCGTCGACGAGGGCGTCGATCCCGTCGGTGTGATCGCCGTGGCGATGGCTGATCAGGACCAGCGGGATGGGACCGAGGTCCGCCAGCCGGGCTATGTGCTCGGCGTCATCGGGTCCCGGATCGACGACCACCATCTCGCGGCTGCCAGGACCGCGCAGCACCCAGGTATTCGTCCCGTCCAGTGTCATCGGACCGGGGTTGCGGCACAGCAATACCGAGGCCGACTCGGTGACCGGCCGCAGCACGCCGTACGCGGGAGGGCTCAGATCACTTCACCTCTGCCTGATCGTCGCTCACGCGACCTCTGCCTGATCGTCGCTCACGCGACCTCTGCCTGATCGTCGCTCACGCGACCTCGACGATGAGTTCGACCTCGACCGGTACCCCGAGAGGAAGTTCTGCTACGCCGACGGCGGAGCGGGCATGCGCCCCGGCCTCGCCGAACACCTGTCCCAGAAACTCCGACGCGCCGTTGACGACTACGGGCTGCCCGGTGAAACCCGGTGTGGATGCCACGAAGCCGACCACCTTGACGACCCGCACGATCGAGTCGACGCCGACTAGGGCGTCGACCGCGGCCAGGGCGTTCAGCGCGCAGGTGCGCGCCGCGATCTTGCCCTCCTCCGGCGTCACCTCGGCGCCCACCTTGCCCGAGTGGGTGGGCTGACCGTCCTCCAGCGGAAGCTGACCCGAGGTGTAGACGAGATTGCCGGTGCGGACCGCCGGGACATAGGCCGCCAGCGGGGTCGCCACGGCGGGCAGCACAACGCCCAGCTCTGCGAGGCGTTCCCGGGCGCTCACTTGGCCCTCTTCAGGTAGGCGATGTGTTGTTCGCCGGTCGGCCCGGTAAGCACGGACACGAGTTCCCAGCCGTCGGAGCCCCACTGATCGAGAATCTGCTTGGTGGCGTGGGTCAATAGCGGCACCGTCGCGTATTCCCACGTGGTTCGTTCGCTCATAGGCGGAGCGTAGCCGAGCCGACGATGCCGCCGAGGAACGAGGCGGAGGAGGAATCGAGGCAGTCCGGCCAAGCCGAGCCGACGATACCGCCGAGGAACGAGGCGGAGGAGGAATCGAGGCAGTCCGGCCTAGCCCGCGCAGCCAACCACCCGAATTGCGTCGCACTTTGCGACTCTGCGAAGCGGTAGCCCCCGCTTGGTTAGCATGGCAGAGGTGACGACCACGACGACGGAGGGCCGCGAAGTCGGCTGGCCAGAGCGACTTACCAAAGCCCGATTGCATTTCGTCACGGGCAAGGGCGGAACCGGCAAGACCACCGTCGCCGCTGCCCTGGCATTGGCTCTCGCCGCGGGTGGTCGTCGCGTGTTACTGGTGGAAGTTGAAGGGCGCCAAGGGATTGCGCAACTGTTCGACGTTCCGCCGCTGCCCTATGGGGAGATCAAGATCGCGACCGCCGACGAGGGCGGGCACGTCAACGCCATGGCGATCGACCTGGAGGCCGCATTCCTGGAATATCTCGACATGTTCTACAACCTCGGCATGGCCGGACGCGCCATGAAACGGGTCGGGGCCGTCGAGTTCGCGACGACGGTGGCACCCGGCCTGCGTGACGTGCTGCTGACCGGCAAGATCAAAGAAGCCGCGGTCCGGTTGGGCGCCGACAAGCGCCCGGTCTATGACGCCGTCGTGGTGGACTCACCGCCGACAGGCCGCATCACCCGGTTCCTGGATGTGACCAAGGCTCTGGCCGATATCGCCAAGGGCGGTCCGGTGCACTCGCAGGCCGAAGGGGTGGTGCGTCTGTTGCATTCAGAACAGACCGCCATTCATCTCGTCACTCTGCTGGAGTCGCTTCCCATCCAGGAGACCATCGAGGCGATCGAGGAACTTCAGGATCTCAACTTGACGATCGGCAGCGTGATCGTCAACCGCAACATTCCCGCGTTCCTGCCGGCGGATGCGCTCGGTCCCGCTGCAGACGGTTCGATCGACGCCGAGGCGGTACGCGCCGGCCTGGCCCAGGCGGGAATCACGTTGGCGGAGGACGATTTTGCCGGCCTGTTGACCGAGGCCATCGAGCACGCCAGCAGAGTGCGCGCCCGATCGGACAGCGCAACCGAGCTCGAACGGTTGCACGTGCCCAGGCTGGATCTGCCGACCATCGCCGACGGCGTGGATTTGGGCAGCCTCTACGAATTGGCAGGTGTCCTTGCCCAGCAGGGCGTCCGATGAGGACCGGCGACATGACGAGCCCGGCTAACCGAACCAGAGAAGGTCGACGATGAGCGTGGCACCCCCGACGCTGGACATGAAGTCCATCCTGTCCGACAAGTCCAACCGGGTCGTGGTGTGCTGCGGCGCCGGCGGTGTCGGCAAGACCACCACGGCCGCGGCGATGGCGTTGCGCGCCGCCGAATACGGCCGCAACGTGGTGGTGTTGACCATCGACCCGGCCAAACGCCTTGCGCAGGCGCTCGGGATCAAGGAACTCGGCAACACCCCGCAGCAGGTGCCCCTGGGCCCCGAGGTCGCCGGCGAACTGTACGCGATGATGCTCGACATGCGTCGCACCTTCGACGAGATGGTGCTTGAGTACTCGGATTCCTCACGGGCACAAGCGATTCTGGAGAACAAGTTTTACCAGACCGTCGCGACCTCGCTGGCGGGCACCCAGGAGTACATGGCCATGGAGAAACTCGGCCAGCTACTCGGGCAGAACCGCTGGGATCTGGTGATTGTCGATACACCGCCGTCGCGCAACGCGCTGGACTTCCTGGACGCGCCGAAACGGCTGGGCAGTTTCATGGACAGCCGGATGTGGAAGCTCTTCCTGGGCCCCGGACGCGGATTCGGCAAACTCGTCACCGGGGTTATGGGTCTGGCGATGAAGGCGGTCTCGAGCATCGTCGGTTCTCAGATGCTTTCCGACGCGGCGAATTTCGTGCAGTCGCTGGATTCGACGTTCGGCGGGTTCCGCGAAAAGGCCGACCGCACCTACGAATTGCTCAAGCAGCGCGGCACCCAGTTCGTGGTGGTCTCGGCCGCCGAACCCGATGCGCTGCGGGAGGCGACGTTCTTCGTGGACCGGCTTTCAGCGGAGGGAATGCCCCTGGCCGGGCTGATCCTCAACCGGACCCATCCGATGTTGTCCTCGATGACCGTCGAACGGGCCATCGACGCCGCCGAATATCTGGAGTCCGAAAGCGGCGAGGAATTGGCTGCGGGGGTGTTGCGAATCCACGCCGACCGCGGGCAGACCGCCAAGCGGGAGATCAGGTTGCTGTCGCGCTTCACCGGCGCCAACCCGCACGTGCGGGTGGTGGGGGTTCCGTCCCTGCCGTTCGACGTGTCCGATATGGGCGCGCTGCAGGCGATCGCAGACCAGATCACCGGCGAAACGGCGGTCAACTGACGCTGCGGTGCTTGCGCTGGACCGAGAAGAATTCGGCCCACGAGGACACCTCAGGATGTTGCTTGAGCAGGGCCCGGCGCTGACGCTCGGTCATCCCGCCCCAGACGCCGAATTCGACCCGGTTGTCCAGCGCATCGGCACCGCACTCGGTGATGACCGGACAGTGCCGGCAGATCACAGCTGCTTTTCGCTGCGCGGCGCCGCGCACGAACAACTGGTCCGGGTCGGACGCTCGGCATAACGCTTTGGATACCCAGGCGATTCGGGCTTCCCCGCTTACCCCTTGAAGTGTCGCTTGGATGGATGCTGAGGTGGTCTTGCGGGCAACGGGCCGAGTCCCCGACACGGGCGATCCCTTCGTCTTAAAGCCGCCTCACCTGGCGACGAAATCCCTCCGATGTAGACCGGTGCGATCTACGCCACATTGCGATGTCAGTGTTATCTGCGTCGCACTGTGCGATTAAAGTAAGTGGTCAAGTACCGTTTGCGCAACAGTCCAATCACAGGTTTTTTGGGACGAACGTCCAGTCAAGCGATGAACTGGGCTTTTGTGACACAGCCGTCACAAATTCGCGCTAGCTTCGCCCACCCGCGGTCGGTATCCACCACTGGGCAGGTACCTCAGTACGCTGTAGCCCATGTCGGAACGCGGTCCGGCCGTTTCCACCATCATCAAGCTGGCGTGGTCCTGCCTGCTGGCGAGTGTGATCGTGGCGGCCCTGCTCTTCCCCGCCGTGGGAGGCCTGGGCTTGATGTCCAATCGGGCGTCCGACATCGTGGCCAACGGATCGACACAGGTTCTCGAAGGCGACATCCCAGCCGTCACCACGATGGTCGACTCCAAAGGCAACACCATCGCGTGGCTGTACTCACAACGCCGCTTCGAGGTGCCCACCGACAAGATCGCCGACACCATGAAGTTGGCGATCGTCGCCATTGAGGACAAGCGCTTCGCCGAGCACAACGGTGTCGACTGGAAAGGCACCCTCACCGGACTGGCAGGCTACGCGTCCGGGGACTTCGGCACCCGCGGCGGTTCGACGATCGAGCAGCAGTATGTGAAGAACTATCAATTGCTGGTCGTCGCTCAGAACGACGCGGAGAAGCGGGCCGCGACCGCGCCCACACCGGCCCGCAAACTGCGGGAGATCCGGATGGCCCTGAGTCTGGACAAGACCTTCACCAAGCCCGAGATCCTGACCCGCTACCTGAATCTGGTGTCCTTCGGCAACGGGGCGTTCGGCATTCAGGACGCCGCGCAGACCTACTTCGGCGTCGACGCGTCTGAACTCAACTGGGCGCAGTCGGCTCTGTTGGCGGGTCTGGTTCAGTCGACCAGTGCGCTGAATCCCTACACCAATCCTGACGGCGCTCTGATGCGGCGGAATCTGGTGCTGGACACCATGATCGCTCAGCTGCCCGACAAGACGGAAGAACTGCGGGCCGCAAAGCAGCAGCCATTGGGAATTCTGGCCCGGCCCAACGAACTCCCGCGGGGTTGCATCGCCGCAGGCAACCGCGCCTTCTTCTGCGACTACGTCCAGGAGTACCTGGCCCGGGCCGGGCTGAGCAAGGAGCAGGTCGCCCGGGGCGGATACCTGATCAAGACGACGCTGGACCCCGACGTCCAGGCCGACGTGAAGAAGACCGTCGACTTGATCGCGGCGCCCGAACTCCAGGGCATCGCCAGCGTGATGAACGTCATCCTGCCCGGGAAGACCAGCCATCCGGTGATCGCGATGGTCTCCAACCGCACCTACGGCTTGGACACCGACACCGGTCAGACCGTTCAGCCGCAACCCTTTTCGTTGGTCGGCGACGGCGCCGGATCGATCTTCAAGATCTTTACCACCGCTGCAGCGCTCGACCTCGGTCTGGGCATCAACGCCACACTCGACGTGCCGGGCCGGTTCGAGGCCCGTGGGCTCGGCGAAGGCGGGGCCAAGGGCTGCCCCAAGGAAACCTGGTGCGTGGAGAACTACAAGGATCCGCGCTACCTGACCATGGGCGTCACCGAGGCGCTCGCCAAATCGCCGAATACCGCGTTCGCCAAGCTCATTTCGCAAGTCGGCGTCAGCCGCACCGTCGACATGGCCGTGCGGTTGGGCCTTCGGTCCTACACCGAACCGGGAACC
Organism: uncultured Lamprocystis sp.; assembly: GCA_964470155.1. Classification (GTDB taxonomy): domain Bacteria; phylum Pseudomonadota; class Gammaproteobacteria; order Chromatiales; family Chromatiaceae; genus Thiodictyon. Next base: position 33,964 of record CAYYAY010000050.1, read on the forward strand.
GCCCGCGGGTATGACCCCGACAACAACGAGAGCCTGGCCGACTTCATCAAACGCCAGAACATCGGGTCGTTCACGCTGGGTCCTTTCCAGGTCAACCCGCTCGAACTCGCCAACGTCGCGGCCACCCTGTCCTCGGGCGGGATGTGGTGCCCGCCCAACCCGGTCGACAAGGTCTTCGACCGTCGCGGCAACGAGATCTCCATCAACGCCGAGGCCTGCGAGCAGGTGGTGCCCGAAGGTCTGGCCAACACGCTGTCCAATGCGCTCGCCCGCGACACCGTCAGCGGCACCGGCGCTCCCGCGGCCGGCGCGGCCGGCTGGACCCTGCCGATGTCGGCGAAGACCGGAACCACGGAGGCCCATCGTTCGGCCGGCTTTCTCGGCTACACCAATCGGTTCGCGGCGGTGAACTACATCTACGACGACTCGCCCGATCCCAGCGACATCTGCTCGTTCCCCCTGCGGCAGTGCGGCGACGGCGACCTGTTCGGCGGCAAGGAGCCCGCCGAGACCTGGTTCACCGCGATGACGCCCCTGGCCGACAAATTCGGGGACGTGACGATGCCGCCGACCGACCCCCGTTACGTCGATGGCGCTCCCGGCTCCCGGATTCCCAACGTCAGCGGCCTGCCCCAGGACCGCGCGCGAGAAGAGTTGCGCGCCTCGGGATTCCAGGTGGCCGACCAGGTCACCACGCAGAACAGCGCGGCCTCGGCCGGCACCGTGCTCGGAACGTCGCCCGCCGGTCAGGTGGTGCCCGGAATCATCGTGACGCTGACCGTGAGCAACGGCGTCGCTCCCGCGCCCCCGCCGCCACCGCCGCGGGCGGCGACCCCGCCCGGCGGGCCACCTCCGCCGCCCCCGCTGCCCGGCATGCCCCCGGGAGTGGGGTCGACCGTCGTCGAGATCCCCGGCCTACCGCCGATCACCATCCCGGTCCTCGCGCCCCCGCCACCGCCGGAAGGTCCGCCGCCGCCACCTCCGGAAGGTCCGCCGCCGCCTCCGTGACGGAGGAGTTACCGACGGGCGAAATCGCATTCCGTCAACGCGCTGACTGGCAGTAGTCTGCCGGTATGGCCGCCAACGCCTTGAGAACAACTGCTATCGCCGCGGCCGGTTCCGCCGCGCTGTCGGTGGGCTATGCCGCGGTGATCGAACCCAATGCATTCGTGGTGCGGGAAGTCACCATGCCGGTGCTGACACCCGGCTCCACGCCCCTGCGGGTGTTGCACCTCAGCGATATTCACATGCGACCGGCGCAGCGGCACAAGCAGGCGTGGCTGCGCGAATTGACCAAGTGGGAGCCCGACTTCGTCGTCAACACCGGCGACAATCTGGCGCATCCGCGGGCCGTTCCCGCGGTGGTGCAGGCCCTCGGCGACCTCTTGTCGGTGCCCGGGGTGTTCGTCTTCGGCAGCAACGACTACTTCGCGCCGCGCCTGAAGAACCCGGCCAAGTACCTCACCGACCGCGATCACCGCGTGCACGGAGCTCCCCTGCCCTGGCAGGATCTGCGCGCCGCCTTCACCGAGCGAGGTTGGCTCGATCTCACCCACAATCGCCGCGAATTGGACGTTGCCGGGCTGGCCATCGCCGCCGCCGGAGTCGACGACGCCCACCTCGGCCGGGACCGCTACGACACCATCGCCGGGGCGCCGAACCCGACGGCCAACCTCAGCCTGGGCGTCACGCACGCGCCCTACACGAGGGTCTTGGACCGCTTTGCCGCCGACGGCTACCAACTCGTCATGGCCGGCCACACCCACGGCGGGCAGCTGTGCCTGCCGTTCTACGGGGCACTGGTGACCAACTGCGATCTGGACCGCTCGCGGGCCAAGGGAGCGTCCAACTGGGGCGCCGGGACCACTCTGCATGTGTCTGCGGGCATCGGTACATCGCCGTTCGCCCCGCTGCGGTTCTGCTGCCGGCCCGAAGCCACCCTGCTGACACTGGTCGCGGCCCCCACCGGAGGGCGCGACCCCCGCAGCACCGTGGTGCGGTCCACCCCGACGGCGTCGGTGCACTAGCGCCGCTCGTGACTCCCGCCGAACACTCCGTTTCCCGCAGCGCGCCCCGGGACTGGGTGGACGACGCCGTCCGCCTGATCGCGGCCGACGCCCGCCGCAGCGCGGACACCCACCTGCTGCGTTACCCGCTGCCGTCGTCGTGGTGCGATCGCGTTGATGTCGCGCTGTACCTCAAAGACGAGTCCACCCATATCACCGGCAGCCTCAAGCACCGCCTGGCCCGATCGTTGTTCTTGTACGGCTTGTGCAACGGGTGGATCAGCGAGGGCACCACGGTCGTGGAGGCGTCGTCGGGTTCGACGGCGGTGTCCGAAGCGTACTTCGCTGATCTGCTCGGCCTGCCTTTCGTCGCGGTGGTGCCGACCTCGACGAGCCGGACCAAGGTGGAGCTCATCGAAAAGTATGGCGGCCGTTGTCATTTCGTCGACAGCGCGGAAGATGTCAACGCCACGGCGCATCGGCTCGCCGAGCAGACCGGTGGACACTACCTGGATCAGTTCACCAACGCCGAACGGGCGACCGACTGGCGGGGCAACAACAACATCGCCGAGTCGATCTTCGAGCAGATGCAGAGCGAACGGCACTCCATCCCCTCCTGGGTCGTGGTGGGGGCCGGCACGGGTGGCACCAGCGCCACCATCGGACGATTCATCCGCTACCGCGGTCACCCAACCCGACTGTGCGTCGTCGACCCGGAGAACTCGGCGTTCTTCCCCTCTTACGCCACGGGGAGCCGCGACATCACCACCGCGGCGTCCTCGCGTATCGAAGGCATCGGGCGGCCGCGGGTCGAGCCGTCGTTCCTGCCGTCGGTGATCGACCGGATGGTGCAGGTGCCAGATGCCGCCTCGGTGGCCGGCGCACACCAGGTTTCCCGCGTGCTGGGGCGGCGGGTCGGGCCGTCGACCGGCACCAACATCTGGGGGGCATTCGGGCTCCTGGCCGACATGGTGGCCGTCGGCGTGAGCGGTTCGGTGGTCACCCTGATCTGTGACAGCGGTGATCGCTACGCCGACACCTACTTCGACGACGCCTGGCTGGCGTCGCACGATCTGCTGCCGGGCCGGTACGCCGACGACCTCGCCGCCTTCGAATGTGACTGTTCGTGACCTGCCCCGATGACAGGGCCGGCCACCGGGCCGTGAGTGCGTTTGGCCCTCGGCTACGCCGGTGCGATAGGCTGTCCTCGCTTCACGCGGGGTGTGGCGCAGCTTGGTAGCGTGCTTCGTTCGGGACGAAGAGGTCGTGGGTTCGAATCCCGCCACCCCGACAGTGAAAGCAAGGCCCTGACCAGTACATACAGGTCAGGGCTTTGCTGTATCAGGCAGTCAGAAGCGGCGACCGTCCGCAGTTGGTCCGCAGCAGATTTACGCATCACCCTGACAGCGTCGTCCAGCGCATCTGCTACCGCCTCAAGATCGTCGGGGAACAAGTCTGCGTAGGTGTCCAGCGTCAGGGCAGCAGACTTGTGGGCCGAGCATTGCTTGTACCGCTTTCACGTTCGGGGCGGATCAGCCCGACAAGGGGTACATTCCAGGGATATACCCTGGAAAATGGCGTCAAACCAATCTAATGCCCTTGTCTCGACCTGTCGGCCCGTCGCCTGCCCCCCGTTCGCGGCGGGTCGGCCCACCAGGAACTCTCCGAGGGAACCCCGGTGAAAGCCGGTTACAGATGGAGATCGGTGGCCATCCGGACCCGCTCGGAGCTATTCAAAGCGAGCTTGACACCCTCTGGTCGCTCCATCCGCACGTACCCGATGACGTGCGTATACGGATGGCAATCGCCGCCACCGAGGTAGGTGCCAACCATCCTCGAACACACCGCAGGCGGCCAGCCGGGACGGATCCGGATGCGCTCAGAGGTGGTGGGCGATCAGGTACACGTCACCTTCACCGACAACGGCCTGCCCGCCAACATCGACCTGACGTCCGTGGCCATGCCCGACACAATGGCCGAGCGCGGTCGGGGTCTCGCACTGGCCCAAACCGTCCTGGACCAGTTGGCGTACCGCGGTGACGACCTCGGCAACCAATGGACGCTCATCAGCCAACGCTTCGGCTAGGTTCACGGGTCTAACGAACCAGCCGCCAATGACCGCTTGTCGATGATCACGATGGCCGCGCCCGCAACGATTTTGCCTGCGACATCAGCGAGATGCTCTCCGGTGCTTCGGGCGTGCGACTTCAACAGGGAAAAAGCATGGGCAATGTCGATATTGCCGCGTTCGGCCAGAATTCCCGTGGCCTGTCCGATGACGACCCGGCTGCTCAACTCCGTCTGCGATTTTTCGTTCGTCTCGTCTGCCTGGGCCAACCTCCGGTGGTTTCCGATGCTGATCACTGCGACGTCAGCCAGCGCCTGCCCCGCTGCGATCTCGTTTCCCCCGTTGGGTTTTCCGATGTACTGCGCCGCTACGCGCTCAACTGACTGTTCGAGAAAAGATGCCGACTTAGCCGAAACAATCCCGCGCAGAATGACCCGCCACACTCTGGCCACTCCAATGACAAGGTCCTGGCCTGCCGCCGCTGTCAATAGGCAATTACCGACAAAGCTGGACCAAATCACCTCGCCCAATTCGGCGGCATCAACATCCTCGACGACCAGATCGCCCTCGGCAACGGCGCGTTCGAGGGCTGCGACGAATGTGGCCCGCCGTTGTCGATAGCCCTCGGATTCGGTGTGACGAGTCTGCCCAAGAGCCGCGCCCAGGAGGACACCCATGCGAACCTTCGTATCGTGCTGAGTGACATTGGCCAGCGCGAAGGTGACGCGAATCAGGTTCTCCAACGCCGACGCGGACTCGGTTGTCACCTGGCGGGCCTTGTCCAACAACTCAGCGTCGGTGTAGGCGATCAAGGCGATAGCCAGAGCTTCCTTGGTCGGAAAATGGTGGTAACACGCACCCTTGGTGACCTGCGCACGCGCAATGACGTCGGACAAAGTGACATTGGCATAACCAACCTCGGCGAACGCCTCTGCTGCGGCGTCCAAAATCAGCCGCCGAGTCGCCTCGCCCCGCATCTGGACAGCCACCGGATGCCGATACCCCTCCCTGGCGGGCCGCTGACAATGCAGCAACCCCGCGTTCACCGAGGTTATCCCCGTCCGCAGTCAATCCGCAGTAGCTTCCATCACCGCCGTACCTGCCCAACCGTTCCAATGCTGTGGCTTGCACGACCAACCACTTGACGTAACTCATGGCCGGCTTACGGGTCAGAGCTTGATTTGGGCTGGCGGAGACCCGATTGCCTAAGACGTCGGGTCGTCGTTGGCACCGCCGCAGCGGATGCGAATGTCGTTCAAGGGCTGACGGATTCCCTGAATATCGGCCTTGGTCTGAGGGTTGGCATCGAGGTACTGCTGCACCTGAGCGCGGATGTCATCGCGAGGCTGGCCCTTGAGGCCGGTCATGAACGCATTGGCGTCAGGGTGGGTGAACAGGTACGCGGAGGTCGCCGCCGATACCCCTGCCGCGACGCCCGCCAGATCAGCGGCGGTGCAGTTGGGCGGGTCGGCCAACGCGGTCGGGGTGGAGGCGAACATCGTGGCGGTGAGTGCGCCAGCACCAAGCGCACCGGCCAGAACGCGGCTGGTCGGAGAAACCTTGAACAACATGATCGAACTCCTTCAGGTAGGTGAAACCGTTAATGAGACACAGCTGGATGAGCATCCATAGCTAGTTGCGACCGCCGCCGATGCCGCAATAAACAAGCAAATCACCTAGCGGGCAAACCTGGCGAGTCGGGTATCCGACGTTAACCTTGGTTCCCGAGTTTCGTCCGCAGTTCTTCCACAGTAGTTTCAGCGACGACCTTGACTCCTAACCGGTGTGACCTCGCACGGTTCTCTCGCTACCAACGCGGTGAACCGGCTCCCACCAGCAGTTAGGTTCGGAGCCGCCGGGTTCGGACAGTGGCAGAAGCACAAGATACCGATTGACATTTCCGGCCACGCCCCCTAGGAGCTCACACCCCTCGCCCTATGCTGACGCCGGGGCGGAATCGCGCCGGTCCAGCCCTTCCCCTCTGATGCTCGGAGTTTGACAGCGTTGGCTCAACCCACGAACCTCATTCGGCTGGTGAACCCGATACTCGCGCCCATCGCCGAAGCAGTTGCGGCGACGCTGACAGGCTGCGGAAGCGACCGTGGTGATGTCGCCATCGCCGGGGAGACCATTCGATACGAGGTCAGTTACTCGCCCCCCCCCCCGAGTCTGCTGGTCCGCCGGGCCGTGACTCTGGGCTATTCCACACATGACGGGCAGCAGGAGCTTCGTAACGTCGAACTACCGTGGACCCTGGCCGTCGGGGCGGCAGGCGCCGGATTCACCCCGTCGGTCAAAGCCCAGTTCTACGGATTCGGCTCGATCACCTGTCGAATCCTGGCAGGCGACAAAGTGATTCAGCAGCAGACATCATCGGAGGACACGTATCCGACCGTCGAGTGCAAAGCCTGAGGCGGGCCGGCTGCTCACGTCCGGGCCGGATGTCCAGTCTGGATGTCGTCGGCGCCGCGGGTCCTTTTCAGCCTGGGCGAATTTCACCGACGCCCAGACCGGGGCGTTGTGGTTGGCGGTGTGATGTCGGC
>CAYYAY010000051.1:0-40365 GCA_964470155.1 uncultured Lamprocystis sp.
TCGGGGTGCTGCTCATTTATGCCGTGGCGGCCACCGGCATCAGCATTCTCATCGGCCGCCGTCTGATCGCGATCTCAGCAACGAGCAGATCATCGCGGTGGCCGATCGGGTCAATCTCGCGGATGTGCTGGATCGCGTCGACCGGGATCTGGAGCGCGTGCTGGACTGGACCAACGTCCTGTCGATGGGTGAACAGCAGCGCGTGGCCTTCGCGCGACTGTTCCTGCGCAACCCCGGTTTTGCCTTCCTTGACGAGGCCACCAGCGCGCTGGATGAAGACAATCAGGAACGCTTCTACCAACTGCTCAAGGAGTACAGGCAGTGAGGCCGGGTGCGGGCTAGAGCTAAGCTAGGGAACGCGAAATCCAACAGTCACCGAAAGACGCACCAGGTAGAGCCTGACGGCACGGGTCGAAAGTACATGTTCTTACTCGGGGAGACCTGGCGCGTGAGAGCGAGCCAGGAGTCAGCAGAGGCCGGAGTCACGTTGATGCCCGGTGAAAGCCGGGAGGAGCGAAGGGCCGAAGAGTCACGAAAGAACCACAGAGTGAGGCGCACCTGAATACGCACTGGCCAACGGTCCGCGAGAAGCTCCTGCGGGGCGACTACCAACCGGCGGCGGTGCGGGCGGTGGACATTGCCAAGCCGAGCGGCGGGACGCGCCGGTTAGGTATCCCCACGGTGCAGGACCGGCTGATCCAGCAGGTTCTACACCGCGTGTTGAACGAGCAACTGCGCGACCAGTGGCAACGCTACATCACGCAGTTAAACCACACCGGCTCCAGCTTTCAGGGGTGAACTCGCCGCGGGCGATGACGGTGAGGGCGGCCCGCTCGACGACATGGCGAAAGGGCTCCATGAGGTCGGAGGCGAGCGCGGCGTGACGCCCCCGGCCCTGGTGGTAAAAGCCTTTCCAGGACAGGAGCCCGGTCGCGCGCACGATGCTCTCGCAGTGGGCTCAAGGGTGAGCCTTGGGGCAGGCCATTGACACGCTCGATGCGTTCGCCCTGGAAACGCACCGGGGCGGCGAGCCAGGCGCCGACGGCGTCCACCACCGGGTCGTCGCCGAACAATGCGCTCAGGCGTTCGCGCAGCCGCCCCAGGTTGACGCTGTCGAGGAAGTCGCGGACGTCGGATTCATAGACCCAGCGGTAGCCGGCCCGCCAGGCGGCCTAGATGGCGTGGCTGGCGGTGATCCGCGAGCGGCCGGGGCGGTCGCCGTGGACCCCGGCGGAGAACAGGGATTCGACGGCGGGTGACAGGGCCTGCAGGGCGCGGGTCAGCAGCGAGGCGGCGGGCAGCGGACGCCGGTAGCTGAAGCCGCCGTCGGCGGTGCGCAACTGGTAGCGGCCGAAACCGAAGGCGGTGCGCTGCCCCATGCCAACATACTGGCCGAGGATCAGCAGCCGCCACCAGGCCGGGCTGAGCCGGCCTTCCAGATGCAGCAGCCCCGACAGGCCGCCCATGACCTGGTCGGCGCCTTCGGCATCCCGGTATTCGTTATCCACCCAAAACAGATGGCCGTGCGGACAGGCGAGCGGCGGCGGCGCGCCGCCGCGCAGCGCGATGAGCAGGAACCGGTAATAGTCGCCGGGGCGGTAGTCGACGCGGCCGGATTCCGGCGTGTCGATACGCAGGTGCAGGTCATAATCCGGCGCGTCGCGCAGCAGTCCGCGCAGCAGGGCGGTGAGCGCCGCCTGGTGAAAAAAACCGGGGCTGGCTCGGCGCCAGACAGTGCAGGGTGACGACCACCGTCGTTCGCCCGCCTTCCGCGCCGCTTCGACAGTCCATCGGTCAGCGCCAAAGCCGCGCTTGGCTTGAACCGGCGCGTTCATTCGAATGCGACCGACCGCCTGCACCTGGAAAGCCGCTTGCGGCGCACCCACCTCCACGCTGACGCGGAGACCCTGCGCCCCGGAACGGGCGGTCCGACCCGGGCGTCGATGCAGGTCCAACGGCCACCACCTCAGTCACAGGCACCCTCCATGACCAACCCAGCGTCCGCGGGTCCCGCCAACCGGCTTGCCGAGGCGACCAGTCCTTATCTTCGGCAGCACGCCCACAACCCGGTCGATTGGTGGCCCTGGTGTCCGGAGGCGCTGGCCTTGGCGCGGGAGCAGGATCGGCCGATCCTGCTGTCCATCGGCTATTCGGCCTGTCATTGGTGTCATGTGATGGCCCACGAGTCATTCGCGGACCAGGCCACCGCGGAGTTGATGAACCGCCTGTTTGTGAACATCAAGGTCGACCGCGAGGAGCGGCCGGATTTGGACCGGGTCTATCAGACCGCGCATCAATTGATGGCCCGGCGCTCCGGCGGCTGGCCGTTGACGGTCTTCCTGACCCCGGATTCCCACCTGCCGATCTTTGCCGGGACCTATTTCCCGCGCGAGCCGCGGCACGGCCTGCCCGCGTTCAGCCAACTCCTGAACGGGGTGGCGCGCGCCTGGCGCGAGCAACAAGCGGCGATCAGCGCCCAGGCCGCGGATTTGACGGAGGCCCTCGGCCGGTTGGAGCCCGCGGCTGACACGGCGCTGCCGGGGGCGGAGGTGCTGGACGCCGCGCTGACGCAGCTCGCGGGCAGCTTCGATGAGCAAGACGGCGGGTTCGGCCGCGCGCCCAAGTTTCCGCACGCCACCAACCTGGAGTTTCTGCTGCAGCATCACGCCCGCACCATTGCCGCGGGTACGCCTGACGGGCGTTCGCTGCGGATGGCCGTCTTCACCCTGGAGCGCATGATTCGCGGCGGGATCAACGACCAGCTCGGTGGCGGTTTCTGCCGCTATTCGGTCGATGACCGCTGGGCGATCCCGCACTTCGAGAAGATGCTCTACGACAACGGCCCGCTGCTCGCCCTGTGCTGTGATGCCTACGCCGTCACCGGCGACAGTCTGTTCCGCGAGGCCGCCGCGGCCACGGCGAACTGGCTGATGCGCGAGATGCAGTCACCGCAGGGCGGCTATTACTCCAGCCTGGATGCGGACAGCGAGGGCCATGAGGGGCGTTTCTATGTCTGGGATCGGGAGCAGGTGAGGGCCTTGCTCACCCCGGCCGAGTATGAACCCTTCGCGATCGTCTACGGACTCGATCAGCCGGCCAACTTCGAGGGCCAGTGGCATCTGCACGGATATCAGACGCCGGTCGAGGCGGCGCGGCGCCTGGGGCTGTCGCCGGCACAGGTCGCGGCCTTGCTCGCCGGTGCCCACGCCACGCTCTTTGCCGAGCGGGAGCGGCGGGTGCGCCCCGACCGCGACGAGAAGGTGCTGACCGCCTGGAATGCACTGACCATCAAGGCGATGGCCCGGGCCGGGCGGGTGCTGGAGCGGCCGGACTATCTGGAGTCCGCGCAGGCCGCCCTGGGTTTCATCCAGCGCACCCTGTGGCGGAACGGACGCCTGCTCGCGACCTGTAAAGACGGCATCGCTCACCTGAACGCCTATCTGGACGACTATGCGAACCTGCTGGATGCCTTGCTGGAGCTGCTCCAGACCCGGTGGTCCAGGGCCGATCTTGATTTCGCGGTGGACTTGGCCGAGGTCTTGCTTGACCAGTTCCATGATACCCAGGCCGGCGGTTTCTGGTTCACCGGCCGCGACCACGAGCCGCTGATCCATCGCCCCAAACCCCTGGGAGATGAGTCGCTGCCCTCCGGCAACGGCATCGCCGCGCATGCCTTGCAGCGGCTGGGGCACCTGCTCGGCGAACCGCGTTATCTGGACGCGGCGACCGGGACCCTCAAACTGGCGGCCGAGGCGATCCGTGGTCTGCCCTATGCTCATGCCAGCTTATTATTGGCGCTGGACGAGTCGCTCGACCCACCCGAACTGCTGGTGATCCGCGCCGAATCCGACCTGCTGGATGACTGGCAGACCGCCGCGCAGCAGGGCTATCAGCCGCGGCGGATGGTGCTTGCCATCCCGAATACCGAGACCGACCTGCCCGGCGCCCTGGCCGGCCTGGTGCCGGGCGCCGGACCCCGCGCCTATCGCTGTCGCGGCACCCATTGCGAGCCGCCGCTGACGGATAGCGCGGCACTGTCCGGTCAGCAGCCGTGACAGTAGTAGTCGGGCAGCCCGGCGATGCGGCAGGCCTGCCGACAGCCGCCGTCGGGGAACAGGGACTCCAGGTGTCTGCGGGTGCAGGGGACGTGCTCCGAGATCGCGGTGCCGATGCTCTTGATCACCACCCGCGGTGACGGGGGGATCTCGTGCGTGGCGTAATAGTCACGCAGGAACGCGATCACGCGCCAATGACAGTCGGTGAGTTTCAGTCCCTCCTCGGCGGCCAGGGTCAGCGCCAGGTCAGGGTCCCAATCATCGAAGTGGGCCAGGTACCCCTTCTTGTTTAGATGGCGTCCGGCGACTTGCAGGTTGAGCATCGGTTAGTCCTCCGCCCTTGGATGGGCTGGTTGTTGTTGATTCACTGATTCTGGTGGCGGAAGCGGTCGGTGCCGCGCCGACGCTTGGCCGACGGTCACTCAGAAAATCAGTTATTGCTTGTTTACTAATGCGATTCGCTATCCATGTCGGATCACATCGGCCCTAATCATGGCCTATTTTTTTGATCCTGTAACCGAATGCAGGTCAATTCGCCCAAAAAAACCTAAGCGGCGGCCGACCTCGCCTTGGCCGACTCTGATTCTGTGTCGTGATCGAGCGCGGCACGCCGCCGTCCGCCAATTGGCCTCAGCGAGTCAGGTCCATACAGTTGGCGTAATAGGTCACGGTCGCCGGCCAGTCGGCGAAGACACCCATCACGCCCACGTCCTTGGCCAGTACATGCAGGACTTTCATGACATCACCTTCACGGGAGATGGCGGAGTCGAATGTCTGGTAGTAGAAACCGTTGTTGCCGTCGGCCAGCAAACCGGAACGCTCCAGGGTCCAGGTGATGATCTTGAGTCCGGCCGCCTTGGCGTCCAGGGCATACTGGGACGGCACGATCTGCTCGCCGGCGGTGGTCAGCAAGGCGAAGGTGGGCGGCGCGACGATGTTGAATCCCTCGGCCTTGTACCCGAGCAAATCGGCGGCGCTGGGCAGTGCCGCGACCGTCTCCGCGTCATCCAGGTAGACGGCTTGTTTGCCGAAGGCGGGTTCCTGGGCGATCCAGTAACGGATATCGCGGATGTCGAAGGATTGGGCATAGACGTTGCGTGGGGGTACGCCGGCGGCACGGTATTCGTCGATCATCTGCTGCGCATAATCCTCCTGCGTGTAGCCCTTATAGGGCATGGTCACGCTGGCGCTTTTCAACTCCGGTGTCATTTTCACGTGCAGGACTTTGAACAGCTCGATGCTCTCGGCGTGGGTGAGCAGGGTGCCGCTGGTCGGACCCGCGTAGAGGTCGGTGCGGAAACTGGGGGTCCCGCCCAGATACTCGCGCGCTGTCTGGGCCGCGGGGTTGAAGGCGTCCATCTTGCCCCTGAGTGACTTGAACTCGGCAAGGGTGATATCGCTGGTGCAGCACAGGGCCGAAGCCGGCGTATCGATGGTGCCGTCGTACTTGAAGGTTGCGGCGGTGAACGGTTTGGAGCACTTTTCGGCAAGCGGGGTGTCCAGAATATTGGTGGTCGTGTGCAAGTCGCACTGGGAGTGACGGCAGACCAGTTCCTTGTCCGCGGTGAAGGTCACGTCGCACTCGATGATCCCGGCGCCCATGCGTGCCGCGGCCACATAGGACTCCAGGGTGTGTTCAGGAAATTGCAGGGCGGCACCGCGGTGGCCGATGGAGAACGCCGTCTTGCGCAGGTCGCGGTTGGCGCAGGAGCGCAGTTTGTTCTTGAGTGGGCCGTCGGCCATGTCGTCCACCAGAAAACCGGGGCGCGGACCCAGGTGAATTGTATTGCCGATACCCCGGTATTCATTGAACTGACCGGCTGACCAAGCCGCCTGAGCAAGGCCGGCAGCCGCCAAGCCGACCAGCAGTGTCGGGAGCGTCGTCGTGCTGCGAAACATCGGGAATTCCTCGTTCGGGTGAAGGGAGTGGGTGGGTAAAACGTCGGCCTTGGCCGTGCGCTTCACGGGCGCCGGCAGGTAGGTGAATGCCTGATGTTTTAGCACGCTGCGATGACGAAAAAGCGACAGTCATGCGACGGTCGTGCGCGACTGGCTATCGAGTTCGGCTGACGGGGGCACTGGTGTTATTGATGCGCTTGATGCGAGTGATCGTTGCGGCGATGGTGACCGTGGTCGGAAGCGGCTGCGCGGCCGTGCTGTGGGCCGCGGAACCCGCGCTCGACGCGCGGGCCGCCGCGGCCGGGCGCCAACAGGCGGCGGGCGGCTGGTTACAGCTCGAACAGGATCAGCAGGCGGTACGCCGTCAGGTCGAACCCATGACGCCACCGCAGTCGCAGCAACTTGAGATCCAGGCGCAACAGGAGCGGCTGGAGCTGCGGGGGACACTTCAGGATCAGCAGCGAGAGCGCGACCAGGCCGCGGGCGCCCGACGGCGCGGCGCCGATTCCGGCACAATGCCGCCGGGGCCGGGCGCACGCGCCCTGGGGCTGCAGCTGCACCAGGCAAGGGAACTGGACGCGCTGCGTTTGCGCCGCGGACTGGATCGGGGGTTTCCGGCGCCGCCTGGGCGGTAGTGTCGGAGGGCTTGCTTACCGTTCCGGCCAGTGCTGCTCATTTGGAGTCCATGAAATTTCCGCATGTCGCGCTGGACGCGGTTTAGTTCAATTGAATCCGCTGTCCCCAGGGCACCTTTGACTGACCCTTGACCAGCCAGATGACCGGGTAAGGGGGTTCCTGCTTGGGGAATTCGCCCTCGGCGTCGGTGAAGTAGACCAGCAAATCCGGCTGGATACCGGCCTTGGCAACCCACTGGAAGACCGGGACGAAGCTGGTCCCGCCGCCGCCCGGGAGCGCGGTCGGGCGAATCACCGGCTCCCAGGGCTCGTAGCGAAAGGGCGCGCCGGCGCACAAGGCGGCGTCGCAGGGCAGCAGGGTCACGCGGGCGCGCACCTGGCCTTTCAAGGCGTCGATCTCATTGATGAACTCTTTCAGTTCCTGGTCTTTGATGGAGCCGGACGTGTCGATGGCGATGATCAGGTCCAACTGCCGGCTGCGCAGGCTGGGAAGGATGAAGTCGCCCTCCCGGCGCGACGGACGGGCATAGCTGAAGTCGTCACGGGCGGTGGCGCTCAGGTAGCGCGCGAGCAGCATCCGCCAGGGTAATTGCGGCTGTAGCAGCTGGTCGATCATCCGCGCGAGTTCACCGCCGAGTTTGCCGGCCTGCATGGCCTGCTGCGCGGCCCCGGCCAGGCGCTGCTGCCACTGCACCGCGAGGGTGTCCTGTTCGTCGGGCGTCAGCGGTTCGGGAGCGCCGGCGCCGCCCGGTACGGGCCGGGCGTTGCGCGCGCCACCGTGATCCGGCTCACCCGCGGCGGGCTGCTGTTGCGGTGGCCGGTGGTCCAGGTCTGGTTCGGTCAGACCGCTCTGCCGGCCGCGGCCTTGCTGGTGTCGATCGTCCTGATCGTAGGCGTGGGTGTCCAGCGTCGCGGACTGATCCTGTTCGGCGATCAACGGATAGATTTCCTCCGCCGTCATGCCCTTGTACATCGGCATGACCAAGGCCCCCGGCGGCGGCGTCAGTCCGTCGGCGATCAGCAGCGGGTTGACCGCGTAGTCGCAGGCCAGATCCCAGCGGTGACGCACGCGATGCCGACGGCGGGCGAAGTGGGAGAGGGCACAATGCAGCGCCTCGTGGGCGAGAATGAACTGGGTCTGATCCAGGGTCAATGCCGCGATGTACTCGGGGTTGTAATAGAAGGCGCGGGCATCGGTGGCGGTGGTCTTGCACCAGTCCGTCGCGGCGGCGTGCATCGGCAGGCGCAGCACCAGCGCTCCCAGGAACGGCTGGTCCAGGATCAGCCGCGTGCGGGCCGCAGCTAGCTTGGTTTCAATGGGGGTTGGTGGCATAGCGATCAGTGACGGATCGGAAAAGAGTTAAACAACCTATTCAAACAGCATGACATCCGCCACCGCCTGCGCCCAGTCGGCGAAGGCCGGCACCTCGAATACCCGGTTGCCGATCGCCCGGTGCAGGTCGGAGACCAGCATGACGCCCAGTTCGCGGGCCGGGAATCGATTGGCATAGTGCAGAATGTTGCCGATGGTCTGATCGCGGCGGTCGCTGTCCTGGGCGCGGATGGCCCGACCAACCAGGGCGGCGGCCACCGCATATTGGAGGTCGATCTCGCGCGGGACCGGCACCGCGTCCCCGTTGACGATGGCGTCCAGGTCCGGCATCTGGTCCAGGCTGTTGATGAAGGCCGTGAGTTCGATCCCGGCGGCAGGTCCGACACAGGCCTGCAAGGTTCCTTGCAGCAGTTCCGGATGGTCCTCAAACTTCTTGAGGCCGCGATGGGCGAATTCCCAGGAGCGGGGCGAGGGGAAGGCCACCGGGTTGTGCGCCGGATCGAAATCAAACAATAACTCCGGGCGAAAGCGCAGAAAGGCGATCACCCGCGCGTCGATCCCGCTGCGATAGGCCCAGGCCACCCAGTCGTCCAGGTGGGTCTCGACCTCGAAGTGCGAGAAACGGTTGGCCAGCGGCGCCGGCATGCTGTAGGTGACGCCGCGGTCACCCTGGCGGTTGCCGGCGGCGAAGATCGCCCAATGCGCCGGCACCTGGTACTCCCCCAGACGGCGGTCGAGGATCAGCTGGTAGGCGGCGGCCGATACCGCCGGCGGGGCCGAGGTGATCTCATCAAGGAACAGGATGCCGGTCGGGCCGTGGCGCGCGGCGTCGGGCAGCAGCGCCGGGATCGCCCACTCCACCCGATTCTCCACCCGGAAGGGGATGCCGCGCAGATCGCTCGGCTCCATCTGCGACAGGCGGATATCGATCAGCGGTACCTGATGGCGCCCGGCGATCTGGGCCACCATCTGGGATTTGCCGACACCCGGCGGACCCCACAACATGACGGGTGTGTGGTGACCCTCGGGGGTGCTCGCAAACTCGCGCTCCAGGACGCGAAGCAACAGGGCTGGACGCATGGCGGGTCTAGTTCCTCGTGGGTACGGGGGCGGACAGATTGGTAACCGCGTCGCGCCGACGCGGGGGCGGATAGTTGCCGCGCCTAAAGAAACATGGGTTTGGTGTGCGGACTTCACAAGCGGACACGACACGAACCGCCGCCGGCGGCGGTCAGTGTCTTGTCATCTATAAGAAAACCGTTGTATTCTAATCACCCTTCTCGTCCCCGCGCCCGCTCGGAGGACTGGCGGCGATCACAGGGGATTCCAAAACAAAATGCCCGGAGACCGGAAATGAACCAGTTCTACTACGATGCCGTCACCAAGATGGAAGAAATGGGCGTCGATGACGAATACATTCAGGGTTGGCAGTGTGGTTTCCTCCAGAACCCCAAGCGGGAAGAGCAGCGTCTGACCGAGGCCTACGAGGCCGGTTACAGCGATGGGGAAGAGAAGTCCACCGACAACTTCGGCGAGTGGGTCGCGGACTGAACCAGAAAAGGCGGGAGTACCCGCCTTTTCTGTTGTCTTAGGACACCGATGCGGTTGTTGACTCCCGATCCGCCGTCCTCAGCCAGTCCGCCCGCGCGTCTGCGCGCCCTGCTCGCGAGCGACGCTTTCCTGACCATGCCCTGCTGCTTCGACGCGCTCTCGGCGCGGCTGATCGAGCAGGCGGGTTTTCCACTGACCTTCATGAGCGGTTTTGCCGTCTCGGCGGCGCGTCTGGGTCTGCCGGACACCGGCCTGATCACCGTCACCGAGATGTTGGATCAGGGGCGTGCCATCTGTCAGGCGGTGGGGCTCCCCGTCATCGGTGACGGCGACACCGGCCACGGTAACCCGGCGAACGTGCGGCGGACCCTGGAGCAGTTCGGCCTGGCCGGATTTGCCGGGGTCATGATCGAGGACCAACTCGCCCCCAAGCGTTGCGGTCATACCGGCGTCAAAGAGGTCGTCGGGCGGCCTGCCGCCCTGGCCCGCATCCGCGCCGCGGTGGATGCCCGGGACGCCGGGGCCGGTTGTCTGATCCTGGCCCGCACCGATGCGCGCAGCGCGCTGGGACTGGACGAGGCCATCTGGCGTATGCAGGCCTTTGCCGACCTGGGTGCCGACATCCTGTTCCTGGAAGCACCGCGCGACATCGCCGAGATGGCGCGGTTCTGCCGTGAGGTGCCCGGAATCAAGATGGCGAACATGCTGGAGGGCGGGATTACGCCGATCCTCCCGCCGGCGCGCCTGGCTGACCTGGGCTATCGCATGGCCGCCTATCCGCTGACACTGCTCGCCGCTGCCGTCGCGGCCATGCGCGACGCCTTGGGCGACCTGGCCGCCGGGCGCACCCCGCCGCGTCTGACCGACTTTGCGACCCTGCGTGCTATGCTCGGGTTCGATGACTACGACCGGCTGCTCGCCGCCTACGCGGACCCCGACGGCGCGGTTTGACCCGCAACCCGGAGCGGCCTGCCATGGGTGACAAGAGCTATCTCAGAGACCTGATCCTGCTGCGAAATGATCCAGCCAAGGTGCCGCTGATCCGGGAGCGGGCGCGCGCTGGGGAGATGGACGCCCAGTACGCCATGGGGCTCATCTACGCGGAGGGCCGCGGCGTGGAGATCGATCTGGCGCAGTCGCACTATTGGCTGTCGCTGGCCGTGGCCCAAGGCGATCGCGACGCCGAACAGTTGCGCAACATCGTCGGCAGCCAAATGACCGATGAAGAGTACGCGGTCGCCAAACGGTTGCGCGCCGGGCCCCTGCTGGGCGCGGTCAGGGCCGATTAGGCGATCGACGTATAGCGGCGACTTTAGTCACCCCGCCAATGGCCAGTGCATGTATCGTACGGTCAGCCGATTTTTCACGTTTTTTTCACGCCGGCCCGACGGGTCTGGTCACGCCGACCCGCTAATCTTTTCCGTAAACCCGATCGCGCTGATCGGGTATTCAGCGAGGAGAGATACCGGTGAAGCAAACACGCCGCACACGTCATGATAAGCTCGGCAACGCCATCACTGCCGCAAGCGTCGATTTGATCGAGGTCTACGAGCAGGCACTGCACGAGTTTCAGTGCTACCGACTCGATCCGGTCGCGACCGTCCGCTCTGCCCTGGACCGGGACCCGACATTTGCCATGGGTCAGGTGCTGCATGGCTATCTGCACCTGTTGGGCACTGAGCCGTCCGGTTTTCCAGTCGCCGCGGCGAGCCTCGAAGCGGCCCAGGCCGCGCCGGCCAACCTGCGCGAACGGGCCCACATCCGGGCGCTCGGACACCTGATCAGGCACCAGTGGAGAGCCGCCGGGCGTGTGTTGGAGGATATCGCCATCGAGTACCCACACGACCCGCTCGCGCTGCAGGTGGGCCATCTGGTGGACTTCTATACCGGGGACTCGCGCATGCTGCGCGATCGGATCGCCCGGGCGCTGCCGGACTGGTCGCCAAACCTGCCGGGGTATCACGCCGTGCTCGGCATGCATGCCTTCGGTCTGGAGGAGACCGGGCTCTATGACCGCGCGGAGGCGGCCGGCCGGTACGC
Organism: uncultured Lamprocystis sp.; assembly: GCA_964470155.1. Lineage (GTDB taxonomy): Bacteria > Pseudomonadota > Gammaproteobacteria > Chromatiales > Chromatiaceae > Thiodictyon. The sequence continues at coordinate 11,514 of CAYYAY010000051.1, forward strand.
GGTGGAACTGGAGCGCCGCGATGCCTGGGCCTGGCACGCGGTCACTCACTGCCTGGAGATGCAGGGCCGCCGTGAGCAGGGGATCGCGTGGCTGCGCAGCGATACCGATGCCTGGTCCAGCGACAACTTTTTCGCCGTGCACAACTGGTGGCATCTGGCCCTGTTCTACCTGGATCAAGGCGAGATCGAGACGGCACTCGCGCTGTTCGACGGCCCCATCCATGGGGCGGGCTCCGCGCTGATCCTCGATTTAATCGACGCCTCGGCGATGCTCTGGCGGTTGCACTTGCGGGGCGTCCCCCTGGGTGATCGCTGGCAGGGGGTAGCGGACGCCTGGTTGCCCCATGCCGCCGCCGGCAACTATGCCTTCAACGACGCGCACGCCATGATGGCATTCGTCTGTGCCGAGCGGTCGGGCGCTGCTGCGACGATTCTGGAGACTCAGGCCGGGACCGCCCTGGAGGCCGGCGACAACGCCGACTTCACCCGTGAGGTCGGGGCGGCGGTAACGCGCGCGATCTTCGCCTTCGGCATCGGCGATTATGCCGAGACGGTGCGCCTGCTGCGTCCGGTGCGCAATCGCGCCCACCGCTTCGGCGGCAGCCATGCGCAACGGGACCTGCTCGATCTGACCCTGATCGAGGCGGCACTGCGCGACGGACAAAATGCCCTGGCCCGCGCCCTGATTGCCGAACGGACCGACCTCAAGCACACGAGCCCGGCCAACCGGGAGCTGATGAGGCGGTTGGAGGTGGAACAGCAGCGGGCAGCCTAGTCTCGGCCGCGAACGCGATCACCGGACGTAGGGGCTGGTTTCAAACCCGCCCCTCTGCCAAAACCATGTCCGGCTCTTAGGTGCGAAGGCGATACCGCCATCATTCCGGCAACGCGCCGCGATCCCGCGGCACCGGCAGCCCCGCCCGTGCCAGTCCCTCCAGCACAAAATCCTGGTCGACCGCCTGGCGCATCGGGTTGACCCGCAGCAACCAGCGGGCTGGCTCATCAGGCGCGGGGACCCGCCCCGGGCAGATCCGGCGCCGAAAGACTTCAATGAAAGACTCCCGATGGTGGTGCGCCTCATCCAACCGGCCCAAGTGGGCGAGGGCGCAGGCCAGGCAGGCATGCATATCGGTGGCTTCGAGGGGCGCGCGGCGGGCGAAGTCGATGGCTTCGGCGAGGCGCCGGGCCAGCAGGCTGGTGCCGGCGGCGAACACGAAGTACCAATCGGCATGTAAGGGGTTCAGGCGCAGCGCCAGGGCGGCGCGGCCGGTGCCGCGTTCGGCGTCGCCCAGACAGGCATCCGAGAAGGCGAGCTGAGCCAACATATCCGCGTCGTTGGGGTTGAGTGCCTCGGCCCGCGCCAAGTGGCGTTCGGCACGCTCGAATTCGCGTCGGTACAGCAGGATACGGCCAAGTACAAAGTGTGTCAGATGGTCGTTGTCGTCCATCTGCGCACCCTGCTCGGCGTAATCATAGGCGCGGCGCTCGTTCTCCTCCCAACGCTCCCAGGCGACACAACTCCACTCGTTGAAGTGACTGAGCGACAGCCCGGTGTAGGCACGGGCAAATCCGGGGTCGATGGTCAATGCGCGCAGGAATAAGGGCCGGGCCTGCGTCAGGCTCTGCGGGCTGCCCTGTCGCAGGCAACTGACCCCGCGCAGCCAGCAGTCGTAAGCCTCCAGACTCTCCAGCGGCTTGTGAGCCGCTTGACGCAGCAGGTCGCCATCAATGCTCACCGCCAGCGCTGCCGCCACCGACCGGGCGATCTCGTCCTGAGCGGCAAACACCTGGGCGGCCGGGGCGTCGTAGCGTTCGGACCAGAGGCAATGGCCGGACGCGGCATCCAGGAGTTCGGCGCCGATGCGCAGCGTCGCGCCCGCAACAGCGACGCTGCCGGCCAGACAATAACGGGCGCCAAGCCGGGCCCCGAGTTCCCTGGGGTCGGTGTGGGCCTGCGCCAGGGCGAAGGAGGATTGGGCGGCGATGACCCGCAAGGAGCGGAAGCGGGCCAGCGCACGGACGACCTCTTCCGCGAAACCCAGGGCCAGATAGCCTTGCGTGGCACTCGCGGCCGTCCCGCCCGAGCGGTCGGCGAAGGGCAGCACCGCCACCAGGGGTGGCGTGCCGGTGTCCGGTCGCAACGCGGGAGGCGGCCGGGCGCGGATCGCGTGACCGAGTTCCAGGGTCGCCGCCGAGGGCGACACGCCGAGCGCTGCGGCGAGTGCGCCGCGGCAGCGCTCGAAACGGCGCATGGCGGAGCCCAGGGCGCCGCGATAAAGATCCAGGCGGATCAGAGCCTGGTGGATGTCCTCGGCGGCGGGGTCCAACTCCAGCAGATGCTCCCCGAGCAGGATGGCCGATTCGACGTCTCCTGCCTCGACCTGTTGCCGGAGCAGTCTGGTCAGCGCCGGTAAGGTGCGTCGCCGCAGACGCTCGGACTCGAACTGAAGCCAGTCCTCGAACGGTGCCTCGTGCAGCACGAACCCATCCAGCAGGTCGCCCCGGTAGAGTGCTGCCGCCCGCACCAGCGATTGCGGCGAGTGTTCGTCCAGGGTCGTCTCCAGTTCGGCCGCGTCCACCCACACCTGTTCCGGGCACAGCCGGACCAGGTCGCCCACGGCCTGGATCAGGTCGGCTCCATGGGGCGCCAGGACGCGGCGCAGTTGGGCCAGCGCCTGGCGCAGACTGGCCCGCGCCTGCGCCGGTGCGCTACGCGACCAGAGCAGATCGCTCAAGCGCTCACGCCCCACGGCAACACCGGGACGCAGCGCGAGGATCGCCAGCAGACCCGTCGCCTTGCGGGTTGGCAGATCAACCGCCTGCCCGTCCCGGCGGACCTCAAAGCCCCCAAGTTGCCGGATGTCGAGTCGGTCATGGCTGATCATGGTCGGTGGGAGCGCGTTTGCATCCTGGGTTTGTGTGATGAAACCGGGGTTCTGGTTCCGTTCGGGTGCAATCCTTGTGACGTCGAATACCGGCGTCTTTCACCCGGCACTAAAGTCAGCTATTGTCAAGAATGTAGCAGGTTCAGCGATCGTCTTGGCCGCTCGACATCCCTGTTTTTTCAGTGGTACTGTCAGTCGCGGCCGATGGCGTCCGGTGGACCTTGATCAGCGGTCCGGCCACAAGAAGACCGCCCCATACACGCATCCGGGAACACACCATGACGATCGACCCCGCGCTATGGCGGCGCTTCCAGCGCCTACGGTGGAGTACCTACGCCATCCTGATCCTGGCCTATATGCTGGTGTACTTCCACCGCATGGCCCCCGGGGTCGTGACCAGTGAGCTGATGGCCACCTTTCAGACCAGCGGGGCGGCCCTGGGTTCGCTGGCGGCCATGTACTACTACATCTACACCGCCATGCAGATTCCCGCCGGGGTGCTGGCGGACACCCTGGGGGCACGCATCAGCGTCACCCTGGGGTGCCTGATTGCCGGGGTCGGCTCGATCCTGTTCGGGTTGGCCGAGACCTTCGCGGTTGCCTCCAGCGGCCGGTTCCTGGTGGGGCTCGGGGTCTCGGTGGTTTTCGTCGGGCTGATGCGCTCCAACACGCAATGGTTCTCTGAACGCAATTTCGGGTTCCTCAGCGGCGTCACCCTGCTGCTCGGCAATCTGGGCTCTATTCTGGCCGCCGGGCCGCTGGCGCTGCTGCTGGATATCACCTCTTGGCGCGGGGTCTTCGTCGGCATCGGCGCGCTGTCGCTGTTGAATGCGCTGCTCACCTGGCTCTTCGTGCGCAGCCGCCCGGAGGACGCGGGTCTGCCCTCGGTGCGCGAACTGGAGGGTCTGGTCTCACACCCGGAGCGTCACCGTCACTGGGTGATCGATCTGCACGGGGTCTTCGTTACCCGTGCGGTCTGGCCCAGCTTCTTCCTCATGTTCGGAATCACCGGCAGTTTCTTCGCCTTCGCCGGGCTCTGGGGCGTGCCGCTGATGCGCGACACCTTTGGGCTGGATCGCACCGCCGCCTCGCTCTATACCACCGCGGCTTTGGCGGGATTCGCCTTGGGGTGTCTGGCGATGGGCTCACTGTCGGACTGGTTGGGGCGGCGCAAGCCGCTGCTGATCGGCACCACCGCGCTCTCGGTGCTGGCCTGGCTGGCGCTGATTCTCCTGCCTTGGGGTCCGGGCTGGAGCGGGTTCCTGCTCTATGCCGTACTCGGGTTCTCCGGCGGGGGCTTCGTGGTGGGCTATGCCGCGGCCAAGGAGGTGGTTGCGCCCGGCGTCGCCGGCATGGCCATCGCGCTCGTCAACACCGGGCTCTTCCTGGGTGCGGCCATCATGCAGCCGGCCTTCGGCTGGGCCATGGATCTCAGCTGGGACGGCACCCTGGTCGACGGCGTGCGCCGCTATGCCCGCGGCGACTACCACAACGGGCTTTGGCTCTCCGCCGGCTTCGCCCTGTTGGGTTTGATCGCGGCGCTCTTTGTGCGGGAAACGCGCTGCCGTAATTTGACGGTGGCAGGCTGAGTCACCGGTCTTCACTCATGACTGCCGCCGCCGGTATCATGAGATGATGGCGCCGCGGCCGCGGGATCGCATCTGCAACCCGGCCGCCGGCATCTGCGGGATGAGACGCGACGCTGGAGCGTGGGAACGAGACTGTTACTGCCGCGCAGATTGTTAAGCGTTTGACCGAGCGTCATTCGCCGGTGCTGGAGTTGCTCGCTTTCCATAGTGGGAACGAGAAGAGCGTTTCGACGCCAACGTCGGTTGCCGGGTGATATCTTGGGCCGTTGAGCCGGTCCCTCGTTCATCGGCTGTTTGAATCGCTATGGTACCGACAGTAAAGCTTTACGGCTGGCCACAACGAACCCGCCTCGCGGCTTGCCGGGGCATCCGCCAGACAGACGCCGAGTCCGGCACCGTCGCCGATCGGGTCCCGCACCCAATGGGCACAGGTGCCGCAGGTGACGGGTGTGGCGGGCCTGAGCGGCGCATCCGGCAGCAGGTCCGGATCAGCGAGCGGCTCCGCCGTCGGCTCGGGTTCGATGCTCAGGGCGTCGGGGTACCAGGCGCGAACCTCGGCGAAGGTCGCGGGCGGGGTAAATGAATGCGCTGCCACGGAACCATCCGGGTGGCGCAGCAGCCAGCATTGGCTGGCCGGTTCGGATGCGGGTTCCGCCGGGCTCGGTAAGCGGTGCTTGGCTAGCTTTCCCATCAGTAAATGGGGCTCAAGCAAAAGCGGTGGTCGTGGTCCGGTGTCATATCAACGGTTTCCGCGCGCAATCTGTATACCGGGGCGTATAGCAGAGAAACCGATGAATGTCGAGTGTCTTTTTCGCTACCGACGCTCGCGGCGCAGAGCGCAAGAGCGATGCGTGACACCGCGCAGCGGTGTCACGAGAGTTGGACATGGTTTTTGTCGGGGCGGGTTTGAAACCCGCCCCCTACCTCCGGTTATCGCGTTGGCTGCCCCTATCAGTCGCGGTCGCGACGCTCCACGGTCTCGGGGTCGGCGATGATGGGGCGGTAGATTTCGACGCGGTTGCCGTCGGCCAATTTGGCATCCAGGCGGGTGATCTTACCGAAGATGCCGACTTGATTGCGGTCGAGATCAATCTCCGGGAATTGATTGAGCAGGCCGGAACGCAGGATGGCGTCGCGCACCGTGCTGCCGTCCGGCATGTCCAGCTTGAGCCAGGTTTGTTTGAATTTGTCCGCGTACGCGATACCGACGTGCATCGAATGAACTCCACTCCAGTGTTGCGATCCAGTGTTGCGATCCAGTGTTGCGATCCAGTGTTGCGATCCAGTGTTGCGGTCCAGTGTTGCGGGATCAGCTCAGGACCGGCTCCGCGCGTGCTTGCCGCCGGCGATTCGCGGCGGCCCGTGCGTCGATCAGGCGCTTGCCGGCGAGCAGGAAGCCTAGTGCCAGGAAGCCGCCGGGCGGCAGGATAGCGAGCAAGAAACCCCGATAGTCGGGAATCAGGTGCAGTTCCAGGAAGCCGAATGAGGGTCCAAGCAATTGCGCGGCTCCGGCGAACAGGGTGCCGCTGCCGATTACCTCGCGCACGCCGCCCAGGACCACCAGGACCAGGGTGAAGCCAAGCCCGATGGCGAGCCCGTCCAGGGCGGAGGCGGCGGCTGTATGCTTCGAGGCGAACGACTCGGCGCGCCCCAGGATGGCGCAGTTGACCACGATCAGGGCAATGAAGAGCCCGAGAACCTTGTGCAGTTCATGCGCATAGGCATTGAGACCCAGGTCCACCAGGGTCACCAGGGTGGCGATCAGCACGATGTAGACGGGGATGCGAACCTCGGGCGTGATGACCCCGCGCAGCAGGGACACCAGCAGGTTGGACAGCACCAGCACGGCGGTGGTGGCAAGCCCCATGCCCAGTCCATTGGTGGCGGTGCTGGTCACCGCCAGGGTCGGGCACAGGGCCAACGCCTGGGCCAGAATGACGTTGTTGCCCCACAGGCCGTCACGGGTGATGCGGCCCCAGTCGGTGGCGGGTTTCGGTTTGGCGGCATCGGTCATAAGAGACTCCTGGTGTGGTAACGATCAGATCCGGTTGGCAATCGCCTGATAACGGGGTCGTCTGATGCACTTATTTCGCGTTGTCGTGAACGGTTGCCTCCCGGGCCGGCGCCAACAGCTCGGTCCGATTCGCGGCAAAGAATTCGAGTCCGCCCTTGATGGCGCGCACCACCGCCCGCGGGGTGATGGTGGCCCCGCTGAACTGATCGAAAGTGCCGCCGTCCTTCTTCACGCCCCAGCGCTCGGCCGGCGGGTCGCCCAGGGAGCGGCCCTTGAAGGCCAGAATCCAGTCGTTCTTGGCGGCCTCGATCTTGTCGCCCAGTCCTGGGGTCTCCTTGTGGGCGAGGACCCGGGTGCCGAGCACCCGGCCCTGGGCATCCAGGGCCAGGATCAGGGTGATCTCGCCGGCGTAGCCGTTGCCGATGACCTGGTAGGCCACTCCCGTGACCTGACCCTGGCGCAGTGCGCGGTAGACCAGGACCGGGGCGCCGGCAGCGTCGGTCAAGGTGAGCGGGTCGGCCGCCAGGTCGTTGTCGTGGATGTCGCTCGGCATGACCTGACTGAGCGAGGCGTTGAGGTCCTCGGCATGCCGCAAGGCAATGGGCTCGCGGGTCACCCGGTCGGCCACCGCGAGCAGGGCGGCGGCCAGCAGGGTGAAACCGCCCAGCAACAGGGCCTGGTAAAGAATGCCGCGCGGCAGGCCGGCCTGGACTGCGGTGCTCATCGGGTCACCTCGGCATCGGCATCGTCGGCGTATTCGATCGGGGCGCCCTTGCGGTCGCGCCCGTAGATGCGCGGGCGGACATAGTGATCGATCAGTGGAGTACAGGTGTTCATGAGAATAATCGCGAAGGCCACCCCCTCCGGATAGCCGGCCCAGGTGCGGATGCTGTAGATCAGCACGCCCAATCCCGCCCCGAAGATCAACTGCCCGCGCGGCGAGATCGGCGAGGTCACCGGATCGGTGGCGATGAAGAAAGCCGCGAGCAGGGTGGCGCCGCCGACCAGATGATAGAGCGCGTCGGGGTAGTGGGCCGGGTCATAGAGGTTCATCAGGGTCGCGGCCAGAGCCAGCGTGGCGATGGTGGCGACGGGGATATGCCAGGTGATGACCCGCTGCGAGAGCAGGAAGAGCCCGCCGAGCAGGAGCAGCAGGGCGGAGGTTTCGCCCATGCTGCCGGCCAGGGTGCCGACCGCGTCGGACCAAGGCTGATAAATGCCCGGCAGGATATCGGTGAGGGGATGGCCCTGGCCGAGTTCGGTGCGGACCTGGCCGAGCAGCGTCGCTCCGGTCACCATGTCGGGTCCGTCCAGGCCGAAGGTGATCGCCAGGCCCTCTCCGAATCCGGGGGCTTGCGGCGAGAACAGCGGTGCCGGGGCGACATACCGGGTCAGCTCGGCCGGAAAGGAGATCAGCAGCGCCACCCGTGCGACCATCGCCGGGTTGAACAGGTTTTGGCCGATGCCGCCGAATACCTGCTTGGCGACCACGATGGCGATCAGCCCGCCCAGGACGCCGATCCACCAGGGCGCCCAGGGTGGCAGACTCAAGGCCAGGAGCCAGCCGGTGAGCAGGGCCGAGCCGTCCAGCAAGCTAGGCCGCAACGGTTTCTCCGCCGCCCGCAGACAGGCGGCTTCGGCGACCAGACAGGTGCCGACCGTGATCAGGAACAGGAAGATCGCCGGCCAGCCGAACTGCCACAGGCTGAACAGGGTGGCGGGGAGCAGGGCGAGGACCACCAGCACCATGATCCGCGAGACGCTGGTCCGTTCATGGGCGTAGGGTCCCGCGATCGGGGTGTCGCTATACATCTCAGGCCTCGGCCCGGCGGTCCGCCGGTGTTTGGGCCGGCGGCTTGCCGGCGGATTCCCGTTTACGCGCGGCCATGGCCTCGCGTTTCGCCTGCTGGATCGCCTCAATGCGCGCGGTGCGTTGTTCGATCAGGCGCTTGGTCTCGGCCTGCTTTTGCTTGGCGCGTCCGCGGGCGGCCATCTCGCCTTTCGCGTAGTTGAAAAACTGCACCAACGGGATGTGGGCGGGGCAGACGTAGGAACAGGACCCGCAGCCGATGCAGTCCATCAGCCCCAGGCGCACCGTGCCGTCGAGGTCCCCGGCGCGGGCATGGGCGGCCATCTGCAGCGGCAACAGGCCGCAGGGGCAGGCGGCGACACAACTGGCACAGCGGATACAGGGGGCCGCCGCCTGCGCATTGACTTCCTCGGCGGTCAGGGCCAGGACCCCGTTACTGCCCTTGACGATCGGCACCCGGGTGCCGGGCAGTGGATTGCCCATCATGGGGCCGCCGCTGATCAGGCGCGTGGGTTCCTCGCGGAAGCCGCCGCAATAGTCGATCAGCTGCTGCACCGGCGTCCCCAGGGGGACGCGCAGGTTGCGCGGCCGGGTGATGGCGCCGCCGCTGACGGTGACCAGGCGCGACACCAGCGGCCAGCCCAGGCGCAGCGCCTGATGGACCGCGAAGGCGGTGGCCGGGTTATGGACCACCACGCCGATGTCGGCGGTGAGTCCGCGGGCCGGGGTCTCGCGGCCGGTGAGGGTCTGCACCAGATGTTTTTCCGAACCCATGGGGTAGCGCATGGGCAGGCCGGCCACCCGCACCGCGGGACTGTCCGCGGCCGCCCCGGTCATCGCCGCCTGGGCCTGGGGTTTGTTGTTCTCGATAGCGATGATGATCTGCGTCACCCCCAGTGCATGGGCCATGATGCGGGCACCGTCGAGGACCTGCGCGGTGTGCTCGCGCATCAGCCGGTCGTCGCAGGTCAGATAGGGCTCACACTCGGCGCCGTTGATGACCAGGGTGTGGAGCCGGTATTTCTTGCGCAGATTGAGCTTGACCGCCGACGGGAAGGTGGCGCCGCCCATCCCGACGATGCCCGCCGCGGCGACCCGGGCCGCGATCTCGTCGGGGTCCAGGGCGAAGGGGTCGGGCACGCCTTCGATGCCCTCCAGCCATTGGTCTTTCCCATCCGGTTGCAGGGTGATGGTCCGCACCGAGAGGCCGGAGACATGGTGCGCCGGAAAGCTGCCGATCCCCATGATGCGCCCGGAGGTCGGGGCATGCACCGGGGCGGAGATGGGTCCCTGGCCGGTGCCCAGCAACTCGCCCTTGGCCACCTGCTGGCCGCGGCGCACGGCGGGGGTGGCCGCGTTGCCGATATGCTGCTGTAAGGGAACATGCAGCAGGGGCGCCAGGGGCAGGTCTTCGATGGCCTGGTCGGCCGCCAGGTGTTTGCGGTCTGCCGGGTGAACGCCGCCGCGGATATTGAAGAGTTTCATCTTATTCGTTTATCCAGATCAGGCGCTTAGCTGGGCCGGATTGGGCCAGAACCAGGTTTGCAGGGTGGCCGCCACCGGCCGCATCTCGATGCACTCGGTGGGGCAGACCTCGAAGCATTTGCCGCAGCCGATACAGGCATCGGCGAAGACGCTGTGGATCATGTTGTTCGCCCCCATAATCGCGTCCGAGGGGCAGCGCTTGAAGCACTTGCAACACCCGATGCACAGGTTCTCATTGATGTTCGCGACGGTCGGGGCCTGCTCGGCGACGCCTGCCAGGTTGACCGCTTGTCCGAGCAGGCTGGCCAATTCCTCCACCACGGCCCGACCGCCGGGAATGCAGATCGTGATGGCAGCCGTGCCGGAGGAGATGGCCTCAGCGGCCGGGCCGCAGCCGGGGTAGCCGCATTGGCCGCATTGGGAGCCGGGTAGCAGGGCGGCGACTTTCTCGGTGAGTGGATTCCCCTCGACTCGCAGGTAGCGGGAGGCAAGGCCGAGCAAGCCACCCAGGGCGAGGCCGAGAAGGGCGATACTGCCAATGGCGATGATCACGATTGCGTTTCTCCGGAGCCGTCCGCGATCAGGCGGCGGCCATGTTGGTCACGCCAGACCCGCGAAGCCCATGAACCCGAGGGACAAGAGACCCGCGACGATAAAGGCGATCGGCAACCCCGCAAAAGCCGCGGGGACCTGGGCTAAGGCCAGACGCTCGCGCAGCCCGGCAAAGAGGAGCATGACCAAGGTGAAGCCCAGGGCCGAGCCTAGTCCGTACACAACGCTCTGGAACAACCCGTGCCCCTCCTGGGAGTTCAATAAGGCAATACCGAGCACAGCGCAGTTGGTGGTGATCAGCGGCAGGTAGATGCCCAGGACCTGGTATAGGGCTGGTGAGACCTTGCGCACGACCATCTCGGTGAAGGTCACCACCGCGGCGATCACCAGAATGAAGGTCAGAATACGCAAGTAACCGATTTGAAGGGGCTCCAGTAACCAATGGTCCAGCAGCCAGCCCGCGAGTGTGGCCATGGTGAGGACGAAGGTTGTGGCCAGCCCCATGCCGAGGGCGGAGTCGATTTTGTTCGAGACGCCCATGAAGGAACAGAGCCCGAGAAACTTCACGAGCACTACATTGTTGACCAGCGCGGTCCCTAAGATCAGCAGCAGGTACTCGCCCATTCCCGAATCCACCGTCATACTTAGCTTGGGACTCCAAATGCAATAGCGATGCCAGAATCTCGGGGGCCGCGGCGGCGGTCTACCGAAGCGCCCCGGCACGCGTGCGATTCCGCGACAGACCGCACAAAGGATCAGGGCTTTAGCGTTACGATGGCGGCGGGAAGCAGAGAGCGCCCACGCGGGACGGCGACCTGCACCAACCCCAAGCTGTGGTCGACACGACAACCAGACCGCGGCGCGACGGCGGAATTGTCGTAAGATCGACAAGGCGTCCGCCGGCCGAGTCGGGGACCGGGGGCGCGGATGCCGAGCAGGCGAGTGCCGGAGCACTCAATCGGCCATGCCATCCGGTTTTGGTCTGACGGCGCCGCTCGGGTATGCTTCGTGCAAACCAACCCAACCTACAGACCCCATGACCCTGACTGGAGATCGCCGTGTCGGCTCGACCAAACCCGGAGTCCGCGGAGCACGTCGTTGTGAATGCCCTGGGTGAGTTCCTCGCCTCGCCCCCGGCGGGTACGCCGGGCGAGGTGATCGAGGCGCTGACCCTGATGGCCGGGAACGCGGTGGACCCACTGCCGCCGCGGCTTTTTTTCGAGGCCGTGGAACAAGCGCCCTCGGCCATTTCGATCACCGACGCGCGGGCGCGCATCCTCTATGTCAACCGGGCCTTCGAGCTGTTGACCGGCTACACCCGCGAGGAGGTGATCGGTGAGAACGAGTCGATCCTGTCCAACAAGGCAACGCCGGAGAACATCTATCAGCATCTGTGGCGGACCATCCAGGGCAAGCAAACCTGGACCGGCACCCTGGTGAACCGTACCCGGCAGGGCGGCGACTACCTGGCCGAGTTGACCATTGCCCCGGTGCTGGATCAGGGCGGCGGACTCAAGTACTTCCTGGGGATGCACCGGGACGTAACCAAGGTGCACGAGCTGGAGGGCGAATTGCGCCGCCAGAAGATGCGCATCGAGACCGTGCTGGATGCCGCGCCGGTGGTGGTGGTGCTGCTCGATGCCGAAGGGCGGGTGCTGCTCGATAATCAAGCATGCAAGAAGCTCTCCAGTGAGCTGGGCGGCCGCGAGCCGGGGGAGGCGTTCAGCGCCGCCTTGCGTGAGCAAGTGGGTCTGGACCCGTTGGTCGAGTGTCTGAGCGGGCGCGCGTTCAAAGATCTGGAGATCAGCATCGCGGCACCGGGTTCGAGCGGTCCCCGCTGGTTCTCCTGCTCGGGGACTCCGGCGGACGAACTGGACCCCAGTGCCCGCGGCTTCTTCGGACGGCAAAAGAAGGGCGAGCGGCGCATGCTGCTGCTGGCCAACGAGGTGACCGCGCGGCGTCGGGAGATCGAGCGTGCCCACCTGGAGAACCTGCGCGCCCGCCTGGCTGAACAGCAGTTGACGCACAGCTTGCATGAGACCATGGCCGCGTCCATCTACCAGATTCAGGCGCCGATGAACGTCATCCAGGCCGCCGCGGCCCTGGCGCGCAGCGGCAGCGCGAGCCTGGAGACCCTGGCGGAGATGCTGGAGGATATCAGCCGGTCCGGTACCAAGGCGCTGGACACCCTGAAGGCGGCCTTGCCCGAGGGTCCGCGCGAGCCGGGTGTCATGGTCAACGTCAACGAACTGCTGCGCCAGGTGCTGGAGTTGGAAACCGACCGCTTGCTGGCGGCCGGCATCGTGGTGGATTGGCGACCCTCGCACCTGCTGCCGGAACTGCCCGGTCATAAAGATTCGTTGCGGTCGCTGTTCAAGCATTTGATTGATAACGCGATTCAGGCGCTGAATGAGTCCGGTCGTCCGCAGCGCGATCTGTTGCTGGCGACCCGCAGCGTCGACGGCGCCGTGGAGGTCGCGGTCCAGGACAATGGTCGCGGTATCCCCTTCGAGGATCGCTTTCGGGTGTTCGAGCCCTTCTATATCGGTTGGCGCAATCGGCGTGGCCGCGCCGGGATGGGGTTGCCGATGGCGCAGGAGATCGTCAATGCCCATGGTGGCTATATCGAGGTGGACCCGGACTATCAGGACGGTTGCCGTATTCACCTGACCTTGAGCGCTGTACCGGCGGACCAGTAACCAGCCGCGTCCGTAGGGTCCGCTACGCGGACCGAGATCCTATCCACTATCCACCAGCTACTCGCCATTTAGCTAATGAACCCTGACCCCCTGGATTCAGTCGACGCCGCGGACGCCGCCCGACTGGACCTACTCGACGCCCAGTTGGATGCGCTTTATGAGGTCAGCAGCGTCCTGAGCCGCTCGCTCGACCTGCGCCAGACCTTGCGTGAGGTCCTGCGGGTGCTGCATGACCGCGGCCGGCTGTGCTATGGCCTGGTCAGTCTGCTCGACGAAGAGAGCGGCGATCTGATGATCAGTGCCCTGCACAACAGCGACGATGCCGACCCCTTCGAATCAGTGACCTATCGTCCAGGCGAAGGTGTCATCGGGCGCATCCTGGAGCAGAACCGGTCGTGCGTGCTGCCGCGCGTCGGCGATGAGCCGCGCTTCCTGGACCGGCTCAACCTCTACCGGCCTGACCTGCCGTTCATCGGCGTGCCCATCCGCATCGGCGAGGGGCGGGCGGTCGGCGTTTTCGCCGCACAGCCGCCGGTGGTCGACGACCTGCTGGACCAGCGCGCCCGCTTCCTGGAGATGGTCGCCAATCTGATCGGTCAGGTCATCCGCCTGGCCCGCAAAGTCGAGGCCGACCAGGCAGCCCTGCGCGAGGAGCGCGACAAGCTGCGCCGCGAGGTCAAGGGCGCGCACGGATTCGACAGCATCATCGGCCGCACCCAGCCCATGCGTATCGTTTTCGATCAGGTGCGCCAGGTCGCCAAGTGGACCACCACCGTGCTGATTCGCGGCGAGTCCGGTACCGGCAAAGAGCTGATCGCCAACGCGATCCATTACAACTCGCCGCGCGCGCGCGGCGCCTTCGTCAAGCTCAACTGTGCGGCCCTGCCCGACAACCTGCTGGAGTCCGAACTCTTCGGACATGAAAAGGGCGCCTTCACCGGCGCGGTCAACATGCGCAAGGGGCGCTTCGAGCAGGCCGACGGCGGCACTCTGTTCCTTGATGAGATCGGCGAAATCAGCCCCGCCTTTCAGGCCAAACTGCTGCGGGTCCTGCAGGAGGGTGAATTCGAGCGGGTCGGTGGGGGCCGCACCATGAAGGTCGACGTGCGCATCATCGCCGCTACCAACCGCGATCTGGAGGCCGAGGTGCGCGCCGGTGAGTTCCGCGAGGACCTCTATTACCGACTCAACGTCATGCCCATTCGTATGCCGGCCCTGCGCGAGCGCATCGAAGACGTGCCTGATCTGGCCCGTTTTCTGGTCACCAAGGTCGCGCGCCTGCAGGGGCGGGACCTGCAGATCACCGACAGCGCGCTGCGCATCCTGATGCGCCACGACTGGCCGGGTAATGTGCGCGAACTGGAGAACTGCATGGAGCGGGCGGCCGTCATGAGCGAGGACGGCACCATCGACCGCGACGTGATCGAACTCACCGGGCTCGACGTGAGTACCTGGGATGGCCGTCCGATGAACGGCGCCGCGGCCGCACCGGCCCCCGCCCTGCGCGCCGACGGCGCCGAGGCCATGCCCAAGGTCGACCTTGACGACCCGGACCTGGACGAACGCGAGCGGGTCATCGCCGCGCTGGAAGAGGCCGGCTGGGTGCAGGCCAAGGCCGCGCGCTTGCTCAACATGACCCCGCGCCAGATCGCCTACCGGATTCAGACCTTGAATATCAAAGTGCGGCAGTTCTGATCCTGGCCACGCGGGTCTGGTCCAAGCGCGCTGGATCGCTCCCAGGCCGGCGCGTGTCGATTCAGAAGCTGCGCAGGTCCGACCGGATGCCTTCCTAGGAACCGACGGCCGTGACCTCGCGCGCCAGTTCCTGCGCCATGGCCTGCCAGGTCAGGTGGGCGACGGTGGCGGCGATGTCGGAGCGGTTCGCCAGGGCCTGTCGCACCAGCGCCACTACCTGGTCCGGACCGGCATCCACCGGGAAGATGTAGCCGTTCTCGCCGTGGCGAATGAGATCGGGGGCAAAGCCGGTGTCGCTCACCACCGGGACCAGATTGCACATCATGGTCTCGACCAAGGGGATGGGGCCGCCCTCCAGCAGGGAGGTGGACAGATAGCAGTCCATGCGCCGGTACTGGGCCGGATAGTCCGCGTAGCGCAGGGTCAGATACTCGAAGTTGGGGCAGGTGCGCAGAGCCGCAAAGCCCTCCCATTGCTCCCAGTCCTTCCCCAGCAGGACGAAGTGCACGTCGGGCATGGCGCGGATCACCGCGGCCATCAACTCGGGGTTCTTGCGCGGGTAATAGGCGGTACAGATACAGACCCGTCCGGCGCCCGGCCGCGCTTGGGGTTTGAACAGCTCCGGGTCGGCGGCCCCCAGCAGGGTGGTGACCCGCTCGGCACTCACCCCACGGGCGATCAACTGGGCCTGCACCCTGGTGTTGGTGCAAATGACCCGGCTCAGGTGGTTGAGCGCGTAGACGATCTCGGCTTCGCCGGCGGTGATCAGTTCGTCGCTCGGGTGGGTGTACCAGACCAGCCGACGGGCGCGCCACACCGCCGGATCCCGCGCCAGGGCGGTGATCGCGATGAAATAGTGGATGAAAAAATAGGCGCTGGCCGGGGGCAGAAGTTCCCCATCGGCCTGGTAGAAAACGCGCGACGGGGCGGGATACTGCCGCTGGAGATCCTTGCAAATCCCATCCAGGATCCAGCCGCGCGAGGACGCGGGGACCACGAACAACAGTTCATCGGTCTGGGGCGGACGGTTCAGGCGCGCCTGGAGCTGACCGATCAGCCGTGTCTTCAGGTAGTGGCGAAGCCAGCGCAGGTTTTGAATCATCGCGTAACCCCTTGAGTTGCAGTGTTGGAATCCGGAACAACCGATGCAACGGAGGTCTACCAATGCTCGCCGAAGGGCCGCAGATCGAGTTCGAAGGTCCAGGCGGAGCGTGGTTGGCGGGCCAGGAAGAAGACCGATTCGGCGATGTCGTCCGGGCGCGCGAAGAAGGTGTCCGGAGCGTCCGGGATCATGGCGCGGGAGGCCGGCATGTCGACCACGGCATCGATGATCACATAGGCCACATGGATTCCCTGCGGACCCAGTTGACGGGCGAGTGACTGAGCCAGGCTGCGCTGAGCGGCTTTGGCGGAGGCGAAGGCGACGAAGCCGGCGGCGCCTTTGAGCGAGGCGGTGGCACCGATGATGACGATGCTGCCCTGGCCGGCGGCGCGCAGGTCGGGGATGACCTGTTGGGCGGCGAGCAGGCAGCCGTAGGTGTTGACCTTCCAGGCGCGCTCGAACGCATCCGGGGTGGTGGCGTCGATGTCGCCGAACTCACGGGTGGAGGCATTGTAGATCAGGGTTTGGGGTGTGCCCAGATCCTGGCGGATCGCGGCGAAGACGCGCTCGGCGTCGGCCGGGTCGGTGGCGTCGTAGGCATAGGCGCGGGTGCCGGCGATCTCGGCGGTCAACGCCTCAAGGCTGTCGCGCCCGCGAGCGAGCAGGGCGACCCGGTAGCCGGCGCGGCTGAACTGGCGGGCGAAGGCGGCACCGTTGCCGGGGCCGGCACCAACGATGACGCAGACGGGGACCTTCATGGGGAACTCCTGTGCGCTGTTGTGACAGACGACTGGTGGGAAAAGTCGATTGTGCCCTCAGGCGACGCGTCACGAAAGACTGTTCTGTCGTTTAGCAACCTGTCCAGATGTATTTCCGTAGGGGTCGTAGGGGCGACTAAAGTCGCCCCTATACGCTGGTACATTTTTCCAGGAAATCACCTCAGGCCGCGCGTGCCCGCGCGGGCGGCAGGTTCTATACTGACGGGGCACGCTCACCACTCGACAGGAGTTGTTTCATGTCCGGCCTCAGGTTCTCGCCGCGTGTTCTGCTGTCATTCCCGCTCTGGCTGCTGTTGGCGGCGCTGGTGCCCGCCTGGACCCTGGCGGCCCCGGCGCCCAGCCGTCAGTTGCTGGTGATCGAAGACGCGGACTATTACGGCCGCGATATCCAGGTGCTGAAAGACGTGGATCGGGCGGCCTGCGAGACGGCCTGTCTCACGACGGCCAATTGCCGCGCCTTCACCTATAACACCAAGGCGCGCTGGTGTTTCCTCAAGGATCAGTTTCGCGATCTGCGGACCTTCGTCGGGGCCATCTCCGGACGGGTGGTGGACGGGGCAGGCGCCGGCCTGGCCGAGCGCCGCGCCGCCGAGCTGGGTTTTCTCCCGGCGGATACCCTGGCCGCGGCCGGCAAACTGGCCCAGGGTCTCACCGGTCTGATGGCGCCGGATGCCTTGAAGACGCTCAAGGATCAGGGCTTGCCCGAGTTGACGGCGGCCCTGCGCGCCGCCCGCGGGACGGGCAACGGCGAGCCGGCGGTGAGTCTTGCCGCGGCGGCGGTGCGCCTGGCCCCGGACGACTCGGCGCTGTGGGTCGGGCTGTCCGAGACACTGGGTGCCGCGCAGCCGGAAGACTGGAATCTACGGCAACAGCGCAAGGCGCAGGCCGGTGCCGCGGCGGTCAATGCCTATCTCACGGCCACGAGCGAGGGCCAGCGGGTTCAGTCGCTGCTGGCCTTGGGGCGCGCCTTTCAGGTTCGCGAGCAGTGGCGTCCGGCCATGGGTGCCTTGACCGCCGCCCTGGCCGTGCGGGAGGACCCGGCGGTGCGCAAGGATCTGGACAAGCTCCGGGCCGATCATGGGTTCCGTATCACCAATCATCGGGTGGACGCGCAGAGCGCTACGCCGCGCATCTGTGTCGAATTCTCCGAGGCGCTGGACCGGCGCAAGCCCGACCTGGCGGATTTCGTGAAGGTCCCGGACGGCCAGGGCCTCGCGGTGGAGGTGGAGGAGCGTCAGATCTGTGTCGATGGCGTGAGCCACGGCGGGCGTTATGCCGTCCAGGTGCGGCAAGGTCTGCCCGCGACCACCGGTGAGACGCTCCAGCAGACAGTCGACCTGGACATCAAGGTGGGCGACCGTTCCCCCGCGGCGCGCTTCGCGGGCCGCGCCTATGTGCTGCCCAAAGGCGGCGAGGCGGCGATCCCGGTCGTCTCAGTGAACGCCGATCGGCTGGAAGCCAAGGTCTACCGTATTGGTGACCGCTCCATCGCGTCGGCGCTGGGCGACGGACCCTTTCTCAAACAGCTTGAACCCTATCAATCCGAGCAGATCGCCGATCAGAGCGGTGCGGAGATCTGGACCGGGACCGTCGAAGTCCAGGGTCAGTTGAATCAGGAGGTCACCACGGCGATTCCAGTCGGTGCCCTGGTGCCGGATCTCAAACCCGGCGTCTACGCACTGACGGCGAAACCCGCCCGCCTCCTGACCCCCGGGCAAAGTCAGTCGTGCGAGAACGGGTGTTCGTCAGCGGTCGCCACCCAGTGGTTCGTGGTGTCCGATCTGGGTCTGACCACCCTGACCGGCAACGACGGACTGCACACCCTGGTGCGGTCACTGTCCAGCGCGGCCCCGGTTGCCGGGGTCACGCTGCGGCTGGTCGCCCGCAACAACGAGGTGCTGGGCACGGCCGCCACCGACAGCGCCGGTTATGCCCGTTTTGAACCCGGCCTGCTGCGCGGCAGCGGCGGCAATGCGCCAGTGCTGGTGACCGCCGAGGCGGCCGATGGTGACTACGGCTTCCTGGATCTGACCCGCAATCCATTCGACCTCTCCGACCGTGGGGTCGAGGGCCGCCCCGCCCCCAAGCCGCTGGACCTCTTCCTGACCGCCGAGCGCGGCGTCTACCGTCCCGGTGAGACGGTGCATCTGACCGCCCTGGTGCGCGACCCGCGGGCGCGGGCCGTCGCCAGTGTGCCCTTGACGCTGGTGCTCCGCCGCCCCGACGGGGTGGAGCGCGAGCGGATGTTGGTGCAGGACAGCGGCCTCGGCGGTCACCAAGCGGATCTGGTGCTCACCGGGTCCGCGCAGCGCGGTACCTGGCGCGTGCTGGCGTATGCCGATCCCAAGGGCGAGCCGCTGGCACAGACGACCTTTCTGGTGGAAGACTTCCTGCCCGAGCGGCTGGATTTCGCGCTCCAGGCCCCAGGTGCCGGACTCGACCCGCGCGTCCCGGCGAGCCTGCCGATCAAAGCGCGCTTCCTGTACGGCGCGCCCGCCGCCGGGCTCAAGGTCGAGGGCGAGACCCTGGTCAAGGTGGCTGAAAGCCTGGCCGCCTATCCCGGTTACCGCTTCGGTCTTGTGGATGACGCGCCGGAGACGACGCAGCAACCGCTCGACCCCGTCACCACGGACGCGGCCGGCGCGGCCGAGGTCCAGATTCTGCTGCCCGAACTGACCCCGACCAGCCGTCTGTTGACCGCGGACCTGCTGGTGCGGGTGCTGGACACGGGCGGTCGGCCGGTGGAGCGCACCCTGAGCCTGCCGGTACTCGACGGCCAGGCGCGCATCGGTATCCGGCCACTGTTCGAGGGTGAGGTGGAGGAGGGCGGTACCGCCGGATTCGAGGTCATCGCCCTGGCGAGTAACGGGACGCGCCGGGCTGTCGGTGGACTGGCCTGGACCCTGGAGCGGATCGAATCCGATTTCCAGTGGTACCGTGGTGCGGACGGCAGCTATGACTATGAGCCGGTCGAGCGCACCAAGCGGGTGGCGAGCGGCACCCTGACGCTGGATGCGGACACCCCCGGGCGGATCGAGGCCCCGGTGGCCTGGGGCGCCTACCGGCTGCGCCTCGACGCCGCTGGTCTGCTGCCCGCCAGCCTGGGCTTCGAGGCGGGCTGGTACGTGGCGCCGCGCGCGGCCGACACGCCGGATCAGCTCAAGCTGTCACTGGACAAACCGAGCTATCGGGTGGGCGAGCGGGCGCGGGTGCATCTCGAACCCCGCGGCAAGACGGCCGAATCCAGTCTGGCGCTGGTGATGGTGGTGGATGACCGCCTGATCGCGATGCAGGCGGTTGCCGTGCCGGCCGCGGGCGCGACCCTGGAACTGCCGGTCACCGCCGACTGGGGCCCCGGCGCCTATGTCACCGCGGCCGTCTATCGGCCGATGGATCTGGCCGCCCGGCGGATGCCGGGCCGGGCCATCGGGCTGGCCTGGGCCGGCGTCGATCCGCAGGAACGCCGTCTGACGGTCGACCTGGGTATCGACCCCGGCATCCGCCCCCGCGGCAGCCTGCCGGTGCGCGTTGCGATCCCCCATCTCGAACCCGGTACCGAGGCCTATGTCACCCTGGCCGCGGTGGATCAGGGCATCCTCAATGTCACCGGCTATCAGCCGCCGGAACCGGACACCTGGTACTTCGGCCAGCGCCGCCTGGGCCTGGAATTCCGCGACCTCTACGGTCAGTTGATCGACCGCATGCAGGGCGCGCCCGGCGTGGTGCGCTCCGGCGGTGACGGCGCCGGCATGCGCATGCTGGCACCGCCGCCCAGCGAGGAATTGATGGCCTATTTCTCGGGTGTCGTGCGGCTGGATGCGCAGGGTCAGGCCCTGGTCCAGGTCCCGATCCCGGACTTCAACGGCACCGTGCGCCTGATGGCCATGGCCTGGACCGCCGCGGGGGTCGGCCACGGGGTGGCGGATGCCCTGGTGCGCGACCCGGTGGTGGTGAGCGCCAGTCTGCCGCGCTTCCTTGCGCCGGGAGACCGCTCGCGCCTCCTGCTCGGACTCACCCTGGTGGCGGCGCACACCGCTCCCCAGCCCGGCGCGGCGCCCACGGCCGCCACCAGCGCCGCGGTCGAGATCACCGCCGAACGCGGTCTGCTCAAGACCGCCTCGCAGGTCAGTCACCGCATCGATCTGAACCCCGGCGTTCGTCAGGATCTTAGTTTCCCGCTGGAGGCGCTCGCCGTCGGTGACGAGACGCTGGTGGTGCGTGTCACCACACCGACCGGTATAGCGCTGACCAAGCGGCTGACCCTCGGGGTGCGCGACAATGCGCCGGCCCAGTTCAACACGACCCGGCATGAACTGGCGCCCGCTGGCGGCGACCTGCGCCTGACCGCGGATCTGCTGACAGGTCTGGTGCCGGGTACCGGGGAGGTCCTGGTCTCGGTCAGCCGCGCCGGGCGGCTCGACATTGCCGGCATCCTGCGCGCCCTGGACCGCTATCCCCACGGCTGCACCGAGCAACTGACCAGCCGCGCGCTGCCGCTGCTCTATCTGGACGAGGTCGCGCTGGCCGCGGGCTTGCGTGGCGATGCCGCGGTCGGCCCGCGAATCGGCGACGCCATTACCCGCATCCTGGCGAATATCTCGGCTGACGGCAGTTTCGGGGCCTGGAGTCCCGGCGGCGACGACCTCTGGTTGTCCGCGTTCGCCACCGACTTTCTGACCCGTGCCCGCGAGCGCGGCTTCGCGGTCCCCCAGGCGGCCCTGGACGCGGCCCTGGATAACCTCAAGAATCGCGGCGCCTACACCACTCCCGGGCCGGCCGATGCCTATGCCGCCTATGTGCTGGCGCGCAACGGCCGTGCTTCCATCGGCGACCTGCGTTACTTGGCCGATGAGCGGCTCGGCGATCTGGGGTCGCCGCTGGCGCAAGCCCAGATCGGCGCCGCGCTGGCGCTCTATGGTGACCGGACCCGCGCGGATCAGGCCCTGCGTGCCGCCGCCGCGGCCCTGAACGGATCGCCGGCGGTCACCGGTTGGCGTGCCGATTACGGTTCACCCCTGCGTGATGCCGCTGCCGTGCTGGCCCTGGCCGCCGAGTCCGGCAGTACCGCCCTGGACCTGCGCGCCCTGGCCGGCCAGGTCCAGGATTTGGCGGCCCGCCAGCCCTGGCGCAGCACTCAGGACAACACCTGGCTGTTGCTCGCCGCCCAGGCACTCAACACGAGCGGGGCGGGGCTCGCGCTCGCGGTCGACGGCACGCCGGTCAAGGGAGCCTGGTTCGGCCGCTTCGACGACGCCCGGCTCGGCGCCGCCCCCGTGGTCATCGCGAACCTGGGTACCCAGCCGGTGGACGCCATGGTCGGGACTCTGGGTGTCCCGCGCAGTGCGCCGCCCGCGGGCGGCGACGGCTATGTCATCGAGCGCGCCTACTATGATCTGGACGGTCGGCGCACCGAGTTGACCAGCCTGCCCCAGGGCCGTCGGCTGCTGGCCGTGGTCACGGTACGCGCGAACCGCCAACAGGCGGCCCGCTTGATCGTCGATGATCCATTGCCCGCCGGTCTGGAGATCGACAATCCCAACCTGCTGAAGTCCGGGGACATCGGCGCCGTACCCGGGCTGAACCTGCTCGACACCCCGGCGCACCAGGAATTCCGCGCGGATCGCTTCATCGCCGCCGTGGACCGCGACGACAGCGACCCGACCGAGTTCCAACTGGGCTATCTGGTGCGGGCCGTCACCCCGGGGTCTTACGCGCATCCGCCCGCGGCGGTTGAGGACATGTACGACCCGGCGCGGCGGGCCTGGACCGGGGCCGGGAGCGCGGTGGTCACCGGGGCGGGTCCCTGATATCGAACGACGGATATAAACCCATGCAACGTGCCGACCAGGCGCCGGTCCCCGCCGTCAGCGGGGGGGCGATCCGCCAGTTCCTGACCTTTCAACTCGCCGATGCCGAGTACGGGCTCGACATCCTGAAAGTACGGGAGATCCGCGTGTGGGAGCCGGCGACCCCGCTGCCCAACACCCCGCTGTTCGTCAAGGGAGTCATCAATCTGCGCGGCAGTGTCGTGCCCATCATCGACCTGCGTGAGCGGCTCGGGCTGCCGGCCCAAGCCTATGGTCCGCGCACCGTCGTCATCGTGGTGAACCTGGGCCAGGGTGATCAGGCGAAGGTGGTGGGCATGGTGGTCGATGCGGTCTGTGATGAGCACAGCCTGAATGAGGCGCTGATCCGTCCGCCGCCGGATTTGGGCGGCCCGCTCGAGCGTTCCTTCGTGGTCGGGCTGGCGGAGCTCCCCGGTCGGATGATCGTGCTGCTGGACAGCGATCGATTGCTGGAACCGGCGCTGGGAGAAGCAATGGCCGAGCCCGGATAACCGATCACCGGGCTGACAACTGATCGCAAACTGCGCTTTCACGCCGCCACGTCCATCGAGGGGCCGACATGTTCAAGAATCTGAAGCTTCGCACTCGGCTGCTGATCGCGTTCTGGCTCATCGCGCTGGTGCCGCTGGCCATCGGGGGTGTTTTGACCTTCCGGATCGCCAGCGAGGCCATGACCAACGAGGTGTTCGACGCCCTCAAGAGCGCGCGCGTCAATAAGCATACGGCCGTGGTGCAGTTCATACAGGGCCGGGTCGCCAGTACGCAGGTGCTGGCCGACGTGCTCTCCCAACTGTCCGCGCCGCCTCCTGAAGACTTCTTGCAGCGCTTTGCCGCACGGCGCGGCTTCGCCGCCCTTTACCTGATCGGTCGCGACGGACGGGTGCTGCAAAGCGTCGGGGCGGCGGCCCTGCGCGGGGTCGATGTGACCGCGGCGGCTTACGCGCAGACGGGTCTCGGCCAGGTATTCCGGCAGGTGCGCGAGCGTGACGGGCGCGCCGACACCACCCAGACCGGTGTGATCTTCGTCGACTTCGCGCCCTTTGCCCCCGCCAACAATGCCCCGGCCGCCTTCCTGGGCGAGACCTTCGCGGGCGGCGATGGGTTTGCGGGCGTGCTGGTCCTGCAGCTGGCGTCCGCTGCGATCGACGCGATCATGCAGCAGTACGACGGGATGGGTGATACGGGTGAAGCCTATCTGGTGGGCCCGGACAAACGCCTGCGCTCTGGTGTCCGGCTGGACCGGGAGTGGCGCACCGTCGCGGCTTCGCTGAGCGGCAGTGTGGAGCGCAACGGCGTGGATACACCGGCCAGTCGCGCGGCGCTGGCCGGTCAGACCGGCACTTTGCTGACCCTGGACTATCGCGGCAAACCCGTGCTCTCCGCTTTTCAACCAGTGGAGATCGTCCCCGGTCTGACCTGGGCCTTGATCGTCGACAAGGATGAGGACGAGTCATTCGCGGCAATCGATCGGCTCATGCTGATCTATCTCGCGGTCGCCGCCTTGGCCTTGCTGGGTATCGCGCTGGCCGCCGGTTTGACCGCGCGCGGCATCACGCGTCCGGTCGACGAGGCCTTGACGCTCTCCGCGGGCATCGCCCAGGGCAACCTGGATCAGCACCTGCACAGCCGCTCCGCGGACGAGCTCGGCCAATTGATGCAGGCGCTGGATCAGATGGCGGAGCGCTTGCGCGGCGTGGTCGGCGACGTGCGCGCGGCCACCGATCAAGTGGCCGGTGCCGCCGGTGAGATCGCCAAGGGAAACATGGATTTGAGCAGCCGTACCGAAGAGCAGGCGGCGTCTCTGGAGGAGACCGCCGCCAGTATGGAGGAACTGACCGGAACCGTGCGCCAGAACGCCGACCATGCCGAGCGGGCCAATCAGTTGGCGCTGGTCGCCAAGGCGCGTGCGCAGCACGGGGGCCAAGTGGTGGCGCAGACGGTCGAGGCGATGACGCAGATCAACGCGAGCAGCCGGCAGATCGCGGACATCATCGGCGTCATCGACGGCATTGCCTTCCAGACCAACATTCTGGCGTTGAACGCGGCGGTGGAGGCGGCACGCGCCGGAGAACATGGGCGGGGATTCGCCGTGGTCTCGGGTGAGGTGCGTCAACTGGCGCACCGCAGTGCCGATGCGGCCAAGGAGATCAAGAATCTGATCTCCGCCAGCGTGAGTCGGATCGAGGAGGGCAGTCGCCTGGTAAAGGAATCCGGTGCGTCCCTGCGCGACATCGTCACCGCCGTCCAGGAAGTCAGCGACGTGGTGGCGGAAATCAGCGCGGCCAGCCGTGAGCAATCGATCGGCATCGAGCAGGTGAATAAGGCCGTCTTGCAGATGGATGAGGTCACCCAGCAGAACGCGGCACTGGTGGAAGAAGCCGCCGCCGCCGCCGCCGCGCTGGACGATCAGGCGCGTGAACTGCAGCGGGCCGTCGCCTTCTTCCGGACGGGTGATGGGGAGCGTGGCAGCGCACCCCAGTCCGCGCCGGATGCATTGCCGTCGCCGAGGTCGCCGACCTACGCCCTCAGTCATGGCGGCGGACCTGCCGGGGAGCGGTCGGCCCGCGCCCGGTCGCGGCCCGAGGCGTCCCGGGCGGGCCGGGTCTTCGATCACCGTGACGAGGAGTGGACCGAGTTCTGATGGACGCCGCACTGGTGCTGCCGGCATCGCTCACCATCGGTGATCTCGAACCCCTGCGGCAGCAATTCCTGGGGCTGCTCGGCGGCCATCGCGGCCTGCGACTGGACGGCCGCGTGGTCGCGGCGATCGACACCGCCGGTCTGCAACTGCTCGCGGTGTTGTGTCGGGATGCCGCCGCCCGCGGCATAACGGTCCAGTGGACCGGTGCCAGTCCGGCGCTGTTGAGCGGCGCGGCTCTGCTCGGCCTGACGGCCCCGCTGGGCCTTACCGCGGACGTCCGGCCCGATGTTCGCTAAGCGTGAGTTCGCCTTCACGCGCGCGGACTTCATGGCGCTGCGCCGGCTGGTGGTCGACCACACCGGGATCGTCGTTACCGATGGCAAGTTCGCGCTGTTCTACGCGCGTCTGGCCCGGCGCCTGCGCCTGCTGGGCCTCACGGACTTCAAAGAATATGTGGCACGGCTGCGTGAGGATGACGGCAGCGAGCTGATCGAACTCATCAATGCGATCACCACCAACCTGACCGGGTTCTTCCGCGAAGCGCACCATTTCGACTTCCTGGCGGACCACCTGGTGCCGCGTTGGGCCGCCCGGCCGGGAGTCCCGATCCGCATCTGGTCCGCCGGCTGCGCCACCGGTGAAGAGCCCTATTCCATCGCCATGGTGCTGCTGGAACGGCTGCCCGACGTGCAGCGACGCGACCTGCGCATCCTCGCCACCGACCTGGATACCCGCGCGCTGGAGCAGGCGCAAGCGGCGGTCTACACCACCGGGCAGATGGGTTGTCTGACCCGGCTGCCTTGGCGCCGGTGGGTGTTGCGTGGGCGTGGCGCTCAGGAAGGGCGCATCCGCATGCGTCCGGAGGTGCGTGCGCTGGTCGATTTCAGACGGCTCAATCTGATCGGCGACTGGCCGTTGCGCCGCGATTACGATGCGATCTTTTGCCGCAACGTGATGATCTATTTCGATGCGCCGACCAAGCGGGTGCTGGTTGAGCGGCTCGCCGATCGACTCGCGGCTGATGGGCATTTATTCCTGGGCCACGCGGAATCGCTGATCGGGCTGGCGCCGCGGTTCCGACCGGTTGCGCGTACCGTCTATGCACTTAGCGACCCTACAAAACCGGCTCGGTTGCAGAGTGGATAAGGCGTACCGCGCGATGTCATGGACCCGGCACCGGGGGCCTGCGCGCCGTATCCACCAGGGGCCACGCGACGCCGCCCGAATTTTGAGATGGTGGCGGTAGCGCCGGCCACGGTCTTGCCTGGGCCGTTCTACCGTGAATCGGCAAGCCGGCCGATCGGCGGTGAGATCGAGTTCTTCCAACCCTGACAGAGGTCGTGATGGACGCTTCCCGCGCACCCATTCGGGTCCTGATCGTGGATGACTCCGCCCTGGTGCGCGAGTTGTTGACCGACTTGCTCGCGGCCGACGGTGACATCCGGGTGGTGGGAACCGCGGCCGATCCTTATGTCGCCCGGCAGCGGATCAAGGATCTCAACCCCGATGTCTTGACCCTGGACGTGGAAATGCCGCGCATGGACGGCATCAGCTTCTTGCGCAACCTGATGCGGTTGCGGCCGATGCCGGTCGTCATGATCTCGGCCCATACGCAAGCCGGCGCCGAGACCACGCTCGATGCCTTGGCCCTGGGCGCCGTCGACTTCGTTGCCAAGCCCGAACATGATCTGGTCAACCGGCTGGCGGAATTCGCGGCCGAGATCCGCTCCAAGGTGCGGGCCGCCGCGCACAGCCAGGTCCGCCGACTGGTGGCGACCGGGCCGCGGCAGGCGACGGCCGGCGCCGCGGACTGGGGCCTGCCGGATCGTCCAGGGGTCCGCCTGATCGCCCTGGGGGCGTCCGCCGGCGGCACCGAGGCGATCCGGGCGGTGCTCGGTGCACTGCCGGCCGGTGCCCCGCCCGTGGTGATCTGCCAACATCTGCCGGCGCTGTTCACCCGGCTCTTCGCGCAGCGTCTGAATACACTCGGGCCCTTGGTCGTTCGCGAGGCGGCCGACGGTGACCTGGTCGAGCGGGGTTGTGTCTACATCGCCCCGGGCGACCGCCACCTGCATCTGCGGGCCGGCGGCGGACAACTGCGTTGTCGGCTCGACGACGGACCCGCGGTCAACCGTCACAAGCCCTCGGTGGATGTGTTGTTCGAATCGGCGGCACGCCTGCCGGACCACGCGGTGAGTGCCGCCCTGCTGACCGGCATGGGTCGCGACGGTGCCCAGGGCCTGCTCTCCTTGCGCCGCGCCGGCGCCCGCACCATCGCCCAGGACGAGGCGACCAGCCTGGTCTGGGGCATGCCTGGGGCGGCCGTCAAGCTCGAGGCCGCGCAATGGGTGCTGCCGCTCGATCAGATCGCGCGGCGGCTGCTTACGGATTAGATGTTGATTCCAGACAATCGCCTCAGCTCATGTAGCTGAGCGCCTCCTCGCCCGGATGGGGCAGCCCGGCGATGCGCCAGGCCTGGCGGCAGGAGCCGAACAGCCGGCGCACGGCATCACGTTCCATGCCGTGGACGCGGCAAATCTGGGAGGCCGGGGGAATGGCGCCGTAAGTCAGGCGATGCTCGCGCAGATAGTAGATCACCGACCAATGGTCCGGGGTCAGCGGCCCCACGTCATCCATTCTGGCGATGACGCGGGCCATGCCGGGGTTCCAGAGTTCAGCATCGACCAGGAATCCGTCGCCGTCGGTCGGCAACGGACGTGCTCCGCCGGACGCCGACTCATGCAGATTCGTTTGTCTCATGGTCTCTCCACTCCTAAGGTATATTCGTGTATTCTAATTAGTTTTTTCGATGTGCCTATCAATTCAGGGCACGAGTACGACTATAGCCGAGAAAATCGCCAGGTCAAGACCCGGTCGAGCGGGAGTGCGGGAGCGGACGGCTGATCGCGCGGTCGTGACGCGGCCCCGATCATAAACCCGGCCATTGCGCGATCGGCACGGTGGTCGGTCCGCACCGCGGACCCTACCAGGGATTCGTCGCGTCGCGCGGCAGGCGCATCGGGTAATGCCGCGGGGGGAATCCCTGATCGCGGTAATAACGAAAGCGCAACCGCGCGGCCGCGCGCACCGCCGGGTCCTGATCGACCGGCTCGCACACGCGCTCAAAGCGCGCGAACTCGGCGGGCACCGCGGCGGCAAGGTTGATCAAGACCGCGGCCGCGGTCTCGCGGCTCAGGTCGGTACCGATCAGAATCGGCGTCAACTCGGGGTCGACCTGGCCGACCAGCCCGTGTGGGATAAAGCTGTCCTCGCGGTAGGTCCAGAGCAGCCGATCCAGGTGCCGGGCGCGCTCGGTCTCCGGGCAGTGGATCAGGACCCGTGCGCCGTCCTGATACAGATCCTCCACCAGGTGGCAGGTTAGCAGGTACCGGTCACCGGGGCTCGCGGGTTCCAGGGTGTAGAAGTCGATGCTGGGCATGGGGGCAAGTGGTTAGTGGTTAGTGGGTGGATCGTCGGTTCGCGCGGCGGACATCGGAGGTCGGCACGCCGGACGATTTGCCGCGCCGCTTTCGGTCAGAGATGGCCTTGATCATCGTTCCGGCCGGCGATGCGCATTTGGAGTCCAGTCGGCCGGCTAACGGCCATGGAAGGAGCATCAGTCGTCCCGGAAAGTGAATGTCCCCCGTGGGAGCGGCGTGCCGCCGCGATGGGGGGGCGCAGTGTCGCGGCCGCCCCCGCGCGGGGGGGCGCCGCGCCCCCCAGGGAGCGGCGCGACGGTCAACGCCGCGGGTTGG
>CAYYAY010000052.1:0-40220 GCA_964470155.1 uncultured Lamprocystis sp.
TCGCAATTCAACGGTCGGACGCTTGTTGAATCGAGGCTCGCCGGGAATTGCTGACGCTCAGCAATGTGACGCGGGATGGCATGACCGAGTTGCAGTGCGTCCTCGAATCCGGCAAGACCTATTGTTTCGTCGGCTCCTCGGGTGTCGGCAAGAGCACGCTCATCAACGGGCTTGTTGGCAGCGATCTGATGGAAACAAACCTGGTCAGCGACACCGGGGAAGGACGGCATACGACCGTGCGCCGTGAACTCATCATACTGGCAAACGGCGCGATGGTGATCGATAATCCAGGAATGCGGGAGTTCGGGGTGCTGGGTACCGGCGGCGGCATCGAGGCCAGTTATGCGGATATCATCGCGCGCGCCGGCCGCTGCCGTTTCCGGGACTGCACCCACACCAATGAGCCAGGCTGCGCTGTTGCGCAGGAGCTGGCGTCTGGTGAAATCGACACCGAGCACTACGAGAATTTTCTCAAACTGAAGAAGGAGTCCGCGTACCACGACCTGTCCTACGCCGGGAAGCGTAAGAAGGACAAGGAGTTTGGCCGATTTATCAAGTCGGTCAAGAAGGGTCTTAAGGAAGATGAGTAAAGCGTTCTGTCGGCCTTGATCCGAGTTCCTGCCGTAAGAAGGCCGGAGGTCGAGGCTTTACCGTGAAAGTGCGTTGTCAGGCCATCCTGGCCTGACGGCGTCGGGACTGGAACGGTCAGGGCTGGAAGCCCTGACTACGCAGTCTCGCACGCTGGCAGTCGCGACAGTAGTCGAGAAGACTGCCATGTTCCGGGGTAGCGCGGGCGCCATGGCCGGTCGCCGTCGCATACAGCCTGTTCTCGTCCGGCTAAGCCGCGACCATCCTTCTCGTTAGGCCCTTCATTGGTCTAATTGCACCATTGCTGTTCGCAGGGTTCACCATCATTGTCACCATCCATCTGCGTGTTTGGACAATTACGGAGAAAATACAGGGCTTCAGCGCAGGAGTTCATCTGCGAGCACCGGGTACGACCGTCGCATCGGAAAGTCTGTCTGGGTGCGGCGGAAACCGTCGGTGTGGCGTACTCTGCGGCTGCTCCGGAATACCGCGATGTGAATGCATTGTAACCAGATACGCCGACTGCACCGACTGCACCGACCGCCAACAGGCCGAGAACCGCAGTAAACGGACTACGCTTGGTGGTAGATGATTCCTTGCTGCGTGTCCGATGCGGGCTGGCTTTACTCCCAGGGCGCAAAATGCGGACTGCGCGCTTCTTTCCGTCGCTACCACCCTCAATTTCGAAGGAAATGATCTCGCCAATGTGAGGACGTGTGCCGTCCCGCGGAAAAGCGGAGATGTGAACAAAGATCTCGTCATGCCCTTGGGCGGGAGCGATGAAACCAAATCCGCGATCGTCATTCCACTTAATAAGGTTACCATGAGTTCGCATCGGAAAATGACTCCTTCTGAATGTACGCCGGTTACCCAGCACAGTCCCGGACGTGCCGCTTTCCCGAAATGAGCATCGGTGGCCGGAACGAGATTGATTCCTTTTCCCCCTCAACTCACAGCCGATAGTCCTCCAACGGGTCAGCCGTTGCACCAGCGCCGCTGCGGAACCCCCATCCGAGGGTGTCGCAGCCAAGCGCCCATTCCACGACATCCAATGGGTCATCGCCGCGGGTCAGCCGTTGGTCTTCCTCGCGCACCAGGCCAAGTACGCCTTTCAGTTCTTCACCGGCACGCAGGCGCCTGGCGCTGGCAATTGCGGCGCCGGCATGGCCGATGCGCGCGTTGAGCCGTTCGATGACCTGCTGCTTGTCACGCACCACCCCGACCAGGAAATCGATCACTCGCGCCGAGTCGCTCCAGCGTTCACGCAGTTCCCGAATTCGCTGCTCGATGGCAACCTGTTCGAGACGGCCGTCGCTGACGCTGCACTCGACAAAGATGCCATTGACCAGCACGACGAACAGGGTGAGTGACCGCACCGCGCTGTCCGAGCGTCCGTAGACCAGTTTGCCGGCCGCATCAATGTCCAGTTCATCAAAGTACACCCACACGCCGGGCCTGGCACCATCGATGCAATCACCCAGCCGATAGGCACTGAGACTGCAGTCGAAACGCTTGGTTTGCACCTCGCGTTCCGTCCCATCAAGGTCGATGTAAAGCGAATCGAACAGTCCCATTGCCGGTCTCCACCAAAGATCACTCTCAAGTTTGCGCCTGGTTCAAACTACCGTTTTCCCGCCCGGCCCAATCCCGGGCAAACTGCCAGGCGGTGCGCCCGCTGCGGGAACCGCGCCGCAGCGCCCATTGGAGTGCGGCTTGTTCGACCGGCGCCCACTGCGTCGGGGTTGTCCCCAGGCGCCCACACCAATGGCGGACCAAGGTCAGATACTGGGCCTGGGTAAAGGGGTGAAAACTGACCCAGAGCCCGAACCGATCGGAGAGCGAGATTTTCTCCTCCACCGCCTCGCCCTGGTGTAATTCACCGTCGACCATGTGCGCGTCGCGGTTCTCGGACTGGAACTCGGGCATCAGATGGCGGCGGTTGGAGGTGGCATAGATCAGCAGGTTGTCCGGGGTGGCGTTGATCGATCCTTCCAGCGCGGCCTTGAGCGCCTTGTAACCGGGTTCGCCGGCCTCAAAGGAGAGGTCATCACAGAAGAGGATGAAGCGCTCCGGCCGTTCCCGCACCAGATCCAGGATGTCCGGCAGGTCTTTGAGATCTTCTTTGTCCACCTCGATCAACCGCAGGCCCTGGTCCTTGAAGGCGTTGTAAACGGCCTTGATCAGGGAGGATTTGCCGGTCCCGCGCGCGCCCCACAGGAGCAGGTTGTTGGCGCCATACCCGGCGATGAACTGACGGGTATTGCGTTCGATCTCGGCCTTCTGGCGATCGAGACACAGCAAATCCGCGGGATCCAGCCGATGTGGCGCGTACAGGGCCTCAAGCGCACCGCGCCCGTTGCGGATGCGCCAACGGAAGGCGGTGGCCTCCCAATCGGTCGGACGCGGCGGCTCGGGCAGCAGCCGTTCCAGACGATCGAGTAAGGCGTCGAAGCGGGTGCTCAGGTGTGCTTGGTCGATCATTGTCGGAATCATCCCGCGATCCCCAGACTGCGATGCAGCCGCAGGTCATCCAGGGTCACCGCCGGGCCGACCCCGTAACCTTGTGCGAAATCGACTCCCAGATCGCGCAGGATCTCGACTGCCGCGGGTGTTTCGGCCCATTCCGCAATGGTCTGGAGTTGCAGCACATGGGCGACATGATTAATGGACTCGACGACGGCCCGATCCACCGGGTCGTTGGCCAGATTACGCACAAAGCTCCCGTCGATCTTGATGTAACGCACCGGGAGTGACTTGACGTAGGTGTAGGAGGCGAAGCCGGTACCGAAGTCATCGACGGCAAATGAACTGCCCAGATCACACAGGCTCTGCATGAAGGCACGCGCCCGGCCCAGGTCCGAGACGGCATTGGTCTCGGTGACTTCGAAACAGATCGCCTGATAGGGCACCCGGTAGTCGCTGAACTGACGCTTGAGATAGGGCAGGAAGCCCTCATCGACCAAGGTGGTGGCGGAGAGATTCAGGGCGAGCATGAACTGCTCGGGGTGTTGCTCGTGCCAGGTCCGCAGTTGCTCGGCCTGGCGTCCGAGGACGTGGGCCAGAATCCAGCGGTCGACCGCCGGCATCAGCACATAGCGCTCGGCGGCCGGGATGAAATGGTTCGGGGCCACCGAACGGCCTTGATCGTCCTGCATCCGCACCAGGATCTCATAGTGCAGCGACGCACCCGCGACCTGCAATGGTTTGATCGGCTGCGCCATCACGCGAAAGCGGTTTTCTTCCAGCGCACGTCCGATGGTCGAGATGAGGGCCACGTCACCCAGTCGGCGAATGGCGTTGATGTCTTCCGGACTGAAGAGGTGCAGCCGATCACCGCCGCGCGTCTTCGCGACCTGGCAGGCGATATCCGCCCGCCCCAGGGCACTGAGCGCACCTTCCACCGGCGCGAAGTTGACCAGCCCGATGCTGACCGACACATCGAAGGTGCGTTCCCGCCAGGTGAAGGGGAAGCTGCGCACGGTACGCACCAGTTCCGCGCAGACGAACTCGGCGCTCGCCACGGCCTCCCCGACGAACAGAGCGGCAAATTCGTCACCACCCAGCCGCGCCAGAACGGCGGCGCCACCGAGTTTGGTGGAGATGATCTGGCCAAGCTGTTTGAGCAGCTTGTCACCCGCGGCATGCCCGCAGGTGCCATTGATGAGCTTGAAGTGATCCAGATCGATCAGACAGAGCGCGTGCGGCTGCGCCGCGCGGTCCGGATCGGCAACCGCTGCACCGATCAGCCGCTCCAGCGTGCGTCGATTGTTGAGCCCGGTGAGTGCATCGTGATTCTCGAGATAGTCGATCTGCGCTTCGGCCCGTTCGCTCTCGGCCAGATCCTCGGCCAGAATCAACAGCCAGGACGCGCCCTCCAAGGTCAGATTGCGCAACAGCAGGCGCAGCGCAAACGCCTCACCACCCCGACGCAGACCACTGCAGTGACGCACGCGCGGGCCCGCCGCATCCTCCGCCGCGGTCGCGGCGGTCATCGCAAGGCTCGGAATCAAGACCTGGACCGGGAGCGATGCGGCCTCGTCACTCAAACGCCCGAACAGCATCTCCGCGGCCGGGTTCAGCAGTCGGACCCGCAGGTCCGGGTCGGCCAGAATAACCCCCTGATTCATCGCGCCAAGGACCGCGCGCAGGGTCTCACCGGCCGCACCTAGGCCCATCGGGTCGACGCGCGCGGTGCGGGCGACAGCACGCCCCCGCGCCATGCGCTGCAGGGCGAACAAGCCCGCGACCACCACCAGGGCGACGATCAGCGCCAGACGACCGCCCCCCGCGGCCATCGGTCCGGCAGCGGAGCCGTCGCAACACCAGAGCAAGGCGGTGGCAATCAGAGCCCCGGCCGCCCCCGCCGACAGCGCGATGACAGTCGGATCCATGGTTGCCCACGACGGATTGGATCGTGCGTGTTCCTGACGGTCGGACTGGAGGCGTCCCAACCGGGCACTCGGGAGCTGTGACGTCGGCATCGCATCCTCAGGCGGAGAGCCGCCGGTATTTGATGCGATGCGGTTGGTCCGCGTCGGTGCCCAGGCGGCGATGGCGGTCGGCCTCGTAGTCCGCGTAGTTGCCCTCGAACCAGGTCGCCTGGGAGTCGCCTTCGAAGGCCAGGATATGGGTGGCGATCCGGTCCAGGAACCAGCGATCATGGCTGATGACCACCGCGCAGCCCGGGAAGGTCAGCAGCGCCTCTTCCAGGGCGCGCAAGGTCTCCACGTCCAGGTCGTTGGTCGGCTCGTCGAGCAGCAGCAGGTTGCCGCCGCTCTTCAGCAATTTGGCCAGATGGACCCGGTTGCGTTCGCCGCCGGACAGGTCGCCGATGCGCTTCTGCTGATCCGACCCCTTGAAATTGAAACGCCCGCAATAGGCCCGCGAGGGCATCTCATAGCGACCCACGATGATGGTGTCCAGGCCATCGGCGATCTCCTCCCAGACGGTCTTGCTGTCGTCCAGCGCATCCCGGCTCTGGTCCACGCAGGCCACCTGCACGGTCTCGCCGATGCGTAAGGTTCCGGCATCCGGCTGCTCCTGCCCGGTGATGATGCGGAACAGTGTGGTCTTGCCCGCGCCGTTGGGGCCGATGATGCCGACGATGCCGCCCTTGGGCAGACTGAACGACAGATTCTCGTAGAGCAAGTTGTCTCCAAAGGCCTTCTTGAGGCCCGCGGCCTCGATCACCAGATCGCCCAGGCGCGGACCCGGCGGGATGTAGATCTCGTTGGTTTCGTTGCGGGCCTGGAACTCGGCGGACTGCAACTCGTCGAAACGCGCCAGCCGCGCCTTGCTCTTGGCGTGGCGCCCCTTGGGATTGGCGCGCACCCATTCCAGTTCCTGCTTCATGGTCTTGACGCGGGCGGCCTCGGTCTTCTCCTCCAGTTCCAGCCGCCGCTCTTTCTGATCCAGCCAGGAGGAGTAATTGCCTTCCCAGGGGATGCCGTAGCCCCGGTCCAGTTCCAGAATCCAACCCGCGACGTTATCCAGGAAGTAGCGATCATGGGTGACGGCAACCACGGTGCCGGGGTACTCGTGGAGGAAGCGCTCCAGCCAGGCGACGGACTCCGCGTCCAGGTGGTTGGTCGGCTCGTCCAACAGCAGCATGTCCGGCTTGGAGAGCAGCAGCCGGCACAGGGCGACCCGCCGCCGCTCGCCGCCGGAAAGGGTCGCCACGGCGGCCTCCCAGGGCGGCAGGCGCAGCGCCTCGGCAGCGACATCCAGGGTGCGGTCCAGATTGTGGCCGTCGGTCACCTCGATCAGGTGTTCGAGCTCCGCCTGCTCTTTGGCGAGTGCATCGAAGTCCGCGTCCGCCTCGGCGTAGGCGGCATAGACGGCGTCAAGCCGGGTCAGTGCATCCTTGATGTGCCCGAGCGCCTCTTCCACGTTACCGCGAACGTCTTTGGTGGCGTCCAGGTGCGGCTCTTGGGGAAGAAAACCGACCTTGATCCCGGGCTGGGGCCGCGCCTCGCCCTCGATCTCGGTGTCGAGCCCGGCCATGATGCGCAGCAGCGTGGATTTACCCGAGCCGTTCAGACCCAGGACGCCGATCTTGGCCCCAGGGAAAAAGGACAGCGAGATGTCGCGCAGGATCACGCGCTTGGGCGGCACGACCTTGCCGACCCGATTCATGGTGTAGATATATTGAGCCATGGCTTGCCCGAGATAAAGACCGGATGCTTGGGGGAGATGGTATAGGGAACGGTTGTCAGTTTTCGACTTTTCGTTAATGATTATCGAACATCGGGTTACGAAAAACGAGAAACGAAAAACCAACAACGACGGGTATAACGTCGTGGTAAGCCGCCCGGGGGTCGGGCCGGCGTCCGCGATCGAGAAGTGCATTGTGGGGCGTGGCCTGGGAAATGTCCAAACTCGGGGGCCAGTGTCGCCGGGAGCATGGGTCGGGCACGTGGTTGACTGACATCCTTTGATCGGTGCGACGCGGAAGGTGGGCGAAAAGACGAGCAAGATGGTATAGGATTTGACGGAAACCGCCTGAAGATTGCCTATGCCTTCCTACCCCATCCCCGTCATCGGCTTCATCGCGCCCAGCGGCACCGGTAAGACCACCCTGCTGCGGCAACTGGTCCCGATCCTGAAGCGCCGCGGCTGGCGCGTCGGCTATCTCAAGCACGCGCACCATACCTTCGACCTGGACCGCCCGGGCAAGGACAGCTTCGAGGTCCGTGCCGCCGGGGCCGATCAGGTCTTGCTAGCATCCACGCAACGCTGGGCGCTGCAGGTTGAGAACCGCACGCCAGGCACGGACCCCAACCTGGGCGAATTGCTGGGCCGCTTCGCGTGCGATCAATTGGATGTGGTGCTGGCGGAGGGCTTCAAATACGCCGATTACCCCAAGATCGAGGTCCATCGTACCGCGGTCGGCGAGCCGCCGCTCTACCCGCGCGATCCGGCTATCATCGCCGTCGTGACGGATGCCGACCTGCCCGCCGATGACCACCCACCGTGCCTGCCTTTGGACGATCCGGACGCGGTCGTGGAGTTCATCGTCACCTGGCTTGCGCTTCAGGGCTCGGCGCTCAGATAAGCGATCCAACCGGCATCCGGCTCCCCGGACTCCACCGGCTCGAAACGGCCATCCGGCCGACCCTGCGCATCCCACCCCTGCCAGTAAACCAGCACCCGCGAGAACCCCGCCTCGGCCAACAGATCCCGGATCTCCGGCAACGACCACAGACGCCAGTCGTAGGTGAAGGCGCGCTCCAGACGGGACCCGTCTTCGAAACTGAAATGGATGTGACAGACCAGACGACCGCTGATCGGATCATAGTGAGCCTGTTCCCACTGGTAGCGAAAGCGGCCCAATTCGGGGTCATCGATCGACCGCTCCTCAATGATCAGCCGATAGGCGTCATAGCCTCCGTAGGCATCGAGAAAAAAAACCCCGCCCGGTGCCAGGGCCGCGCGCACCTGTTCAAAATAGGCGCGCAGCGCGGCGCGGCTGCACAGCAGCCAATAGCTGAAGTTCATGGCCAGCACCAGATCCAGCGGCCGGGTGGCGGCACGCATCACGTCGTGCTCCAGCAGTTCGACCCTGACGCGCTGCGCGTGCGGCAGTGCTGCCAGGTTGTGGCGGCGGCCCCACGCCAGGACCTCCGGGTCCAAGTCCACCCCGAGGGCCCGATTGGTCTTACGCCGCCTGACCCACTCACAGCAGACCGCGGCCGTCCCGCAAAAATCCTCCCGCAGCCACCGGGCACTGCGTCCGCGCAGCAACCGGTAGGTCCGATCGACAAAATCCACCTCGGCGCGGGGACTCTGCACCGCGCGCTCGTAGAGGCGGTGCCGGTCCGCCAACGCGGCGGCGGTCGGGCGAGCAACAGGGCGTTGTGGTGCCATGGTCGGAAAACCGGTCGGATGGACGTTTGACGGTGCACAGTGCGCTACGCCACCAGTCGCGGAAGAAATCAATCGGTGGATTGAAAGAACACGAATATTACTGTATCGTCTCCGGCTCGCGAGCGTTTCGGAAAACTGATCTTCCCCTGCCACAGGCTGGCGGTCGCAATCCGGATGATGCACAGTTTAGCGCGCGCGAAACACCCCCGGAGAGGTGTCCGAGTGGCTTAAGGAGCACGCCTGGAAAGTGTGTATAGGTTAACAGCCTATCGAGGGTTCGAATCCCTCCCTCTCCGCCAATTTTGAGAAAAATTGTTATTTTATCAAAGGCTTAAGATAACATATCCCCGTTACCCCCCTTCGTGCATCCATCTGAGCGGTTTTCCCGTTCGTCGGACTGCAAAGTCGCGCGCATCTCCCGTAAGACCGAGCCCAAATAGTCGGCCTCGTCCATCATCAGGACATGCTGTGCGCGCAAACCCTCGCGCTTCTCCTGGTCCCCGCCGGCAATCCACTTCACCTGTGTCAGCGGGGTATCCGTGACGATGAACGCCAGCAACGGCATGGCGACTTGGTGGGTCAGATCTCCCCGGATAAACCCGAGCATATCCAGCTTCTCGACCTCTTGATGTACGATGCCGTGGGGCTCTAAAAATGCCAGGGCTTGTCGGTCTCCCCGGCGCATCCACAGCAGAAAGTCCGGGAAGAATCCCCCAGTCTGAAAGAAGCCGATCCCGGTCTTTGGCAGGTTGCGCATCAGGAACAGTTCGACACCGCTCCAGTCCGCGGCATCCCCCTCCCGCTCCCAAAAGGCGCGCAGGTCCAGGATGAACTGCCCCTCGCTGTCCACCAAGCCGCTCGGCACGGATTTCACGACATCGGAGTCCTCGTCGGTCGCAACCGCCGCGAGCAACAGCGGTTGGTAAAGGTGCTGGTCTAGGTGTAATCGCGGCAGGGGCTCCCGTGTATCCTCCTCCAAGCGCTTGGCCTCGTCCTCAATGATCAACTTCACCCGAGTAACCAGCTTCGGGGGCACCCGCAGTTCATATACCCGTCGTTGTTGGTTTTTCGTTTCTCGTTTTTCGTAACCCAATGTTTGATAGTCCTTAACTAAAAACGAAAAACCGAAAACTCAAAACCGTTCCGTATAAGCAGCAATCCTCACCTCGCCGATCCGCGGCACGTTGGGATGGTCAGCATCGAACAGGCTGAGTTGCGCGTTGCGGGTCTCCTCCGCCCGCTGGCATTGCAGATAGAAACGGTCGATACCCTTCTCGATCAGCACCCGCGCCGCCTGGGTCAGCAACCGGAGCGCGGCGGGCGACCTTGGCACCATGACCTCGGGTGGGGCCGACAGATAGACGCTGTGGCGCAGGAAATCTTTGATCCGGTCGCGGGACAGGTACAGGTTTCCCCAATCCTTCCACGCCTTGTGGGCGAGTGCATGGCGATACAGGTCTTCAATGGGCAGCAGCGCCAATGCGTGCTCCGAGAGTTGCCCCCAAGATGGCCCCCGGGCGGTCTTGTGGTAGCCGTCTTTGTCGCCGATCCCGAGTTGTGGCGTCAGGTTCAATTCGGTTGAACGACGCAGCGAAAATTGCCAGCCCTTGAGCCGCACCCCGCGCCCGAACAGTTGCAACACCTGAGCACCCGCGTTCTGGCCCACCTTCAACAGCCCCATGGTGGATACGCGCCAACTGCTCCAGTCCTCCAGGAACTTTTTCGCGCCCACCAGGAAGGCAATGGAACTGTCCGATGCGTCTAAGCCCTTGAACAGGGATTCCGCGGTGGCGTCGTCTTCCTCAACCGGTATCTGGGACTCCTGTGCCACCCGCTTCAGCAAGCTTGGCGCATCGCCCACATTGATGACCCCGCAATAGCAATCCTTGGGGCTGTTGCGGGCACGCATCCCGATCTCACCCTCCGCGCGGCGGATCAGGTGCAGACTCAAGCCGCCCGCGCCGTGGAACAGGTCCCGCCGAAGGTCGGCGACGAGTTGGGCCGGCGCGCGTTTGCCCCCGCAGATAGGGGAAGCGGTCGGCACAGCAGTCCGCTCCATCCGGGGGACGATGCAGACCGCTGTTGCCTGAGAGGACCCGCGCCGCCACGCCCTCCGCCCAGCGCTCGTCACCGGACACCCGGTCAAGAAAACGGATGACTTCCAGCACCTCCGGCGCCTTGCCCGCGGACACCTTGTCCCCGATGAAGACCATCAGCGGCGGCTCGATCAGATAGGGCCGCAATGCGGCGCGCTCGTCGTGGAAGCAGCGCCATTGCTGGTAGAAGGCCAGCAGTCCGCCCATCAGCAAGAGATCCTCGTGCGTCCCGCCCGGCTGATCCTGAAGATTCGCCACCCAATAATCCTTGCCGTAGCCGTCCGCGTAGAAACTCCGGTAGGCGTAGTCGAAGACGATCGAACGGGCATACTCCGCGTGCAGGATGGGATCGATCTCCGCCACCTGGGCAAAGGTCGCGCTGTACTCGATGGTGAAGCCGCCATTCTCAGCCAGGGCTTCCTGCACCGTCCGCCAGGCGCGTTCCTCCGCGGCGTCGCCGGCGCTCGCCGTCCCCTTGTGACCTTCATCCACCAGCAGCAGGTTCGGTCCCTCGAAATGGTCAGTCGGCAGGCTCTCGCCGGAACGCGGTCCGGATTGACCGGGCTGAGGCTTGTAGAGCTTGGTAATCTCCAAGACTTGGATACCCGCATATCCGGCGCCGGCCGACAGCGCGTGCCAAGCCGGCAGTCCGCTCGTCTCCAGGAGCCGTGACGCGCGCCCCTCCAGACAGCCGAACCAATGCGATTGCCCGTCCGCCCGCCGGCCGGCGTCGGTGTTTTTCAGCGTCGTTGACAAGGCCGCGAAGTCGCCGCCAAGGCGATCGGTGAGGAACTCGAATAGCAGCAGGTCGCGTTGCAGCTGCACCGGGTCTTTACCGGATAGGCGCGAATGGCAGGGTCCACCGTAACAAGCGTCAGCGCGTGCTCCAGTGCCTGGCAGATCAGCATGCGATCAAATGGGTCACGGTGCAGGTTCGGCAGTTCTGCCAGACGGGCCACGCTCGCCTCATCCAGGTCCAGGGTAGCGATACCGTGCCGCGCCCATTGAATCGGCAGATAGGTCTCGGGGCGATCCGGCAGCGGCAATTTGCCCAGGCGATACTTGACCAATGCTTCCCAGAGCGTTACCGGGCTTAAAAAGACGTTGTTGTCCGGGTCGCGGATGAGATCCGTGGTCCGCTCCGGCAACTGCGCGCTCCCGTTGATATACCAGAGAAAAATATGGGTATCGAGCAATATCCTCATTGCTCAAATCCCTGAAGTTCTGCTTCGGGAAGCATCGCGTCGAAATCGGCCGGCACCTCGAAGTCTCCGGCGCACAGCCCAAATGGTCGGGGTTCCAGAGTCATGGGCTGACGCCGTTTCAGGAACTCAGCAAAATCCAGCACCTCGCCGCGTCGTGCCATTGGCAGTTCGCGCAAGGTCTCAAGCAGGCGTTCTTCAAGAGTCATAGTTAAAACTCCACGAGTTGGTGGGGGCATTCCTTCTGCTGGTTCCAAAGGGGACCTTGGGAACGGATAGAGCGAATAGAGTCACGATCCGGAGAAATGCTCATCGCGTTCGTTCATGCGGCGATGAAACTCCACAACCGAATACCTGATTAAGCAACTCGTGAATGTAAATGTACTCATTGCCGTCGATGCTGCAAAATAGGGTGCCCGCTGGGTCGAGCATCGCAGCAAACAACCGCAGTCGCTCATCCGCCATCGTAAGCCACGTAGAATGACGCGAGAACTCGTCTTTATACAGAAAATCATCTTTTCCGGTATTGTAAGGCGGATCGATATAAATGCATTTCACCCGCCCGCGATAACGATACTCCAAGGTGCGCAGCGCAGCATAGTTCTCCGCGTGCACCAGCACACCATCCAGTGCCTCGTCCAGGTCCGGGTAACAGGCCAGCAGCCGCAGCTTGAAGCCGTCGTCGAAGTGGCGGGTATCCACCACGAGCGTCGGGTGGCCCTTGAGCGTCTCCACCGTGATCCGGCCCTTGAGCCCGAACAGGTCGCGCCAGGCGGCGATCTGGGCCGGGTTCTTGACGATCTCCGGCCACAGGGCCGGGTCGAGCATCCGCACCGGGGCCAGATAGTCGGTGCGCAGTACGAACTTGCGCTTCTCGAACGGGACGGCCTGGAAGGTCTCGACCTGATCCAGGAAGTCGATGATCAGGTCCCCGATCTTGCGCAGGGCATGGAACTTGATGAACTTGTCGGTCATCCCCTCGGGATCGGTGAACGCCTCCACGTCCAGGAACTCAT
This sequence comes from uncultured Lamprocystis sp., assembly GCA_964470155.1. Lineage (GTDB taxonomy): Bacteria > Pseudomonadota > Gammaproteobacteria > Chromatiales > Chromatiaceae > Thiodictyon. The sequence goes on from CAYYAY010000052.1 coordinate 12,769, forward strand.
TCTTGAGATACCAGTCCAGTTCGGCCTTGAGGAAGGCCCCGAGCGCGGGGTGGACGAAGTAGTCGATGCGGTGCGTGCGGGTGTAGCGGCGCACATGATGGGCCAGCCGATCGCCGTCCGGGCCGGGTTTGAGCCGCTTACGCAGTTGGGGCACGGCAAGCTCCACAATCTAATCCTGGATCGGTCCATTGCCCTTCCATTGGGTCTCCTCTTTGCTGTTCAGCGGGCGGAAGACGAAGGGTAGACGCGCCAGACGGGCGACTGGGTCGACCTCGAACCGGTCCGGCAGGGGAAAGAAGTAGCGGGTCTTGCCCTTGACGTTATTCTGTTCCTCGGTGGCGTCCGCAAGCGCGAACTCCACCGACCAGTCACCATCGCGATAGCGGTAGCTGCGCAATTCCTCGGTGGTCTTGACGTAGTGACTGCCGCGTCCGCGCCAATGGAAATGCACGTCCTCCCCGTTGTAGGCGACGCGGTAGCACCCGTCGCACCCGCGCCGCGGCTGGCTGATGAAGTCCCCGTCGGCGTCGTAGCGGGAGAAGAACAGATACAGATGGTTGTAAAGCCGCTCCTCCTCGCTCCGGGAGAGTCCGGCGGCGGCTTCGAGCCGCTCAAGCTCGTCAAGTAGGGCGAGGTAATCCCGACCCGCGGGCAGGGCGGCCAGGGGCTCGTCCAGGCCGCTGTCGGTAAAGGCGGCCGGCCAGCCCGAGCGTCGGGGCCACGGTCTCCAGACTGTCGGCCAGCGACCGCAACCGGTTGCGCACCTGGGTCGCGCGATCCGCGGCCTGGCCTTGCATGGGCGAGGCTAAGATTTCCGGCAAACGTTGGCCGAAGCACGCCTTCGCCTCCTCGCGGCGGACCTTGAGGATGCGGTAAACGCCGAAGTCCAGGTCGGCGAGGTCGACCTTCAGCAGGTCCTTGTAAAGCAGGGTCAGGAACTTGTCCTTGCTGGATTCCATAAGTGGTTGAAGCCGTGTGGGCAGGTCTGGATTGGACTGGGGTTGGCGGGAAGGATACCGGAACCGGTCAAACGTGTGGGTGGCGCCTTCCTGGGACGCCTGGGGAAGGGCACCGCGTGGTGATGACTGAAGCGTCTGCAGGCTGGCGGTGATTCGCGCCCCGGCTCCCGCGAACGCTCTGCCCTGCTTGCAATGATCATCAAACTAAGCTCGGCCTGGCGCAGCCAGATAGCCCAGCGTCTGCATCTCAAGCAGACGGCTTTGTACCCGTTCAAAGGGGAAATCAATGAGCCCGCCCGGATACAAATCCGCGATCGGCGCTTCAGCGGCCGTCACCAGCTTGACCCGACGATCGTAGAACTCGTCGATCAGGTGCACGAAACGCCTGGCGGCCGCCTCGTGCCTGGGACCGAACACCGGCAGACCCGAAATCAGTACGGTGTGAAATAGTTTTGCGATTTCAATGTAATCAGCAACCGATCGCGGTGTTGCGCAAAGGTCCTGAAACGTGAACCAAGCAACATCCGGGCCTACCCGACGCACCGGGAAGCTCCGGCCGTTGACACTGAACTCCTGATCGCAGGTCCCATGCCCGCCGGTCAGATGATCAAAGTGCTCCGCCAGTCTGGCCTCGCCCTCGCCGCCGACGAAGTAGACCCCGCCCTGCGTCAACTCCCGTAACCGATAGTCGACGGGGCCGTTCAGCTCAAAAACCCGCGTGTGGGCTTTCAGCAGTTCGATCGCGGGCAAAAACAACTGCCGCTGTAATCCGTTGCGATAGAGGGCATCCGGCTTGGTGTTTGACGTCGCCACCAAGGTGACACCGCGCACGAAGAGTGCGCGCAACAACCGATGCAGGATCATGGCATCGGCGATGTCGGTCACCACGAACTCATCGAGACACAAAATCCGCACCGTGCGCCGCCACTGATCGGCAATCACCTCCAGCGGGTCGGGTTGACTCGGCAGCTGGGACATCGCATCGTGAACATCGCGCATGAAATGGTGAAAATGGATCCGGCGTGCACCGGCAACCTCCAAGGAACCGCAAAACCAGTCCATCAGATAGGTCTTGCCGCGCCCGACGCCGCCCCATAAATAGAGACCGGGGGTCGGGGGTTGACCGGGGGCCGGCCGCGCGATCAACCGGTCCAGTAAACCACGCCGCGGCACACCCGCGGGAACACCAGCCAGGCGCAGCTGGAGATCCTGCAGTAATTGGTACGCCTCCTGCTGCACCTCGTCCAAGGGGTGAAACCCATCACTATTGCATGGAAAAGAAGACATCGACATGACTAAATGACCCGCGGATTGGTTATCGGACACTCTATAATTGCCATTTTATGACCCATTTTCCCACGGGTCGGCAGAGCGCCACCGAACAGTGGACTAAAGCGGTTCCCGGCGACAACCGCGCGCGCCCGGCGCGCGCCAAGCGCCCGGCCGCCAGCGCCTGTGCCGCGACCAACGGAGTGACAAGCACAGCACTTTGAAATATGGTATGCAGCCTGTTGTGCTGAATTCAGCGCCCACATATCCTTAAGAGTACCCTTCGGATGCTCAATAAACTCAAGCGTTTCACAACATCCCTGTTGCCCGTCGACGAGAATCGGCGGGGCGACTGCAACCGTTGCGGCGCCTGCTGCAAACTTCCTTATCCGTGCCCGTTCCTGCGCTTCGACGACCAGGGACTGAGCAGTTGCGCCGTCTATCACGTCCGGCCGCCAAGTTGCCGGAAATATCCGCGGACAGCATCCGAGCACTTAACACAAGAACAGTGCGGATTTTATTTCGTCACGGCTGAGGACCTCGACCAGGACCTGCCCCGGCTCGAACCGGCGCCGAACCCTCAGTGAGTCCGGGTACCGCCAAGCGCAGCGCAGAACCAGGGGCCGGGCGCCCCTGCCCGCGCTCCAGGCGGTCCGGTGCCGATGGCCACCGCGCGGCGCAGGGTTCCACGTGCTGCCCTGGTCCCCGACTTACAGCCCGGCGAACCAACCCGCCATTCTTGACACCCCGCGCCGCAAACGTCGACCAGCGGGCACTGCGCCCGCGGCACGGCGTCGATGTCCCTTGACATCCAGGGGAACGGCAGGCGGCGGATCGATCGTCGGCACCCCATCGCTTGCGTAGCGGCGGGTCAAGCCGGCAAGCCCGATCGTGATCGCGATGAGCATGTAATAATAATCGAACATTGAAAGTCCCAGAAATAGTCCGCTCGTCGCGTAGCCGATGAGGCTCACGTAAATCATTGAGGCCAGATCGCGCATCCAGTTCAGGGGCGCGTGCGGCTTGGCAAATCGCATCACCCGGTTCAAGGTTACCAGCGCGCCGAGCCCGATGGCCAAAAAGGTGAATAGGCCGACGAACCCATGCTCGCCCAAGGCCTCGAAATAGATGCTGTGCACATCAAGAACGCTCTGCGGATTCGGCGCATAGAGCGCGTACGTCTGGCGATTGAACATATTAGCGCCGCCGCCCACCAGCGGATGATCGAGGGCCACGTACCACGCCGTCCACCACGCATTGATTCGACCTTGTGCCGATGCGTCCTCCTGGTAACTCTGGATCGAGTCCATACGGCTGTACCAGGTCTCCGGCATCGTCATCAAAGCCAGCGGGAAGGCCACCGCGAGCAATAACAGCAGACCCGCCTTGTTGCTGCTCTTCATCGCCAGATAGAAGGTCATTGCGATCATGCCAACCAGCGCACCGCGCGATTGCGTGCCAAAAATCGCGATCAGGGTCAGCGCCATCATTGCCAGCATCCCGAACCTGATCCACCGACGCTCGCTGACCAATTGGAGATACCGTATCATCGGGACCGTCATCACCAGCGCGAGCCCGATCTCGTTGTTACCGGAAATAAAGCTGCCCGGCGGACCATTAACGTGATTTTCCCCGCCGCCGAGCAGTGTGAAAATACCGCCCTTCACACCATAGAACCCTAATGACAGGACGATGACCCACACCAGCGCATCGATGCGCTCCCGCGTCGTCAAGAGCGCGCTCATCAGGAACGTCAGAAGCAGGATCTTCCAGGTTCTCTCCCATTCCGCCCAGGCGGCCGCCGGATAAAACGCCGTCACCGTGGTGAGGAACCACCAGAACCACCAAAAAGCCAGCAGCCAGGTCAATGGCACAGCGGGCAGTCGCTTCACCTCCCGGGCGATCAGCAACGACAGCATGAGCGTCACCGCGACCATCTGCGCGAACGGCATTTCGGTCGCAAAACCCCAGCCCAAACGATGGGGATTCATCAGACTGAGCCAACTCCAGACCAGAATCCCGAAGAATGGTTTACGCAGGATCAGGGGTAGACAGGCAAATACCACCAGCGCGACGATATAGTCGCGCATCAGGCCACACCCACCTTGCTGAGCACGTAGCGAAACTTTCCGGAACGCTCCGCCGGAATCCCGTCAACGACCTCCACTTCAATCCGCACCCCGGATCCGAGACGACATTTCAGCCCGGCAACGATGTTGGCGGCATCTGCCGGAGCATAAGCCGCGCCCGCCTCGATCAGCACGCGGGTTCGCGTCAGACTCTCCTGGATGATCTGAAAACGCTCGATGCCGCTGATATCGCGGATCACATAGATCAACGCCAAGCCGTGCATCACCGTGCCGTCTTGCGCCACCACGAAGTCCGTGACCCGCCCCTGAACCTCACGCAACACCGGCAATCCACGACCGCAGGGACAATCCGGCGGACCCAAAACCCCAATGTCGCCGGTCCGATAGCGGATGAAAGGGAAGTCTCCAGTGGCAAAGTGGGTGACCACGATCTCGCCCGCCTGACCCTCGGGCACTACCCGGCCCTGCGCATCCACGATCTCAACCAGCAGATCCTCCGCGGAGATGTGCAAGCCTCCGCGCGGACATTGATGCGCAATGAACCCCGCGTCGCGACCACCATAGCCATTGGCAACCGGGCAGCCGAAGGTCCGCTCGATCGCCGAGCGCTGATCCTCATAGAGGCGTTCGGCGGTCACAAAGGCCACCCGGATGCCCAGATCGTCCATGCGCTGACCGCTGCTTCGGGCGTAGCGCGCGATCAGGGCGAGCGACGAGGGATAGCCAAACAGCATCCGCGGGCGACGGCTGCGAATCGCTCGAACGAAATGATCCAGATTCCCGGTCGACATTGCGAAAGCGGGGAGCAGGCGTGTGCGCAACAGTCGATCACGCCATTCGCGTACCCGGTCTTGTGCGGACAATTCAAGCGGCGAACCCCAGATCACGATCTCCGGATCGCCGATATCCACCCCCCACCAACGGGTCGCGCGCCATTTGGCCGCGACGTCATGACTGAGGCGTTCGCGACCGACAAAAAAAATCAGTGGCTCGCCGGAAGACCCGCCCGTATTGAGGCGGGTCAGACGACCGGCATCCCGCGCTTTGAGCGCTTCACGCTGGGCGCGGATGTCCGGTTTGGTGAGAAAAGGCAAGGCGTCGATGTCCGCCAGCGTGGTAATACTGTCGGGGGTGATGCCGCGCGTGGTCATGATGCGACGATAATACGGCACCTGGCGATAGGCGCGTTCAAGCAGCAGGCGTAATCGCTGCAGCCTCACTGCCGCGAGTTGCTCCGGCCCCCACCATTGGCTTGCTTCAAGCCCGATACGCACGGCGACACTGTTATGGCCCTTCATTCGCTCATGCAGCGGGAAAAGCAACCTGCTGACAGTACCGGTGTAGAAATCCGCCAACGCGTCACTCCCGAGTGAAGATCGCACCATCCCGGGACCGGTACCGGCGCCGCCGGTGCCCCCAGGAACCGTCCCCTAATAAGTCATACCGAACGGTTTTGAGTTTTCGGTTTTTCGTTTTCAGTTAAGGACAATCAACCATTGGTTTACGAAAAACGAGAAACGAGAAACCAACAACGACGGGTATAAACAAGTCCATTAGACGACTCGGTTGGCGTCGCGGTCGTGGTCGCTGTTTCACTTGATTCTGACGCGTCACCCGGCCAGGCACATGAACCCTCAGGCAACAGCGGCGGCTGGCACCAGCCGTCCGTAAACGTCTCGATAGCGTGCCGCAATCAGATGCCACTGACGCTCGGACTCCACGTACGCGCGTGCCCGTCGACGCTGTGCATCCCACTGATCGCGTCGCGCGAAGAGTTGTGGTACCGCGCTGACCAGAGCGTCAATACTGCCCGCACGAAAAAGCGAGCCGGTCTCCCCATCGCGTATCAGCTCACGATGACCGCCGACGTCCGACGCCATAACCAGTATGCCCTGAGCCATCGCCTCCAAGGGCTTCAGCGGCGTCACCAGTTCAGTCAAACGCATCGGCATCCGCGGATACAGAACGCAATCGACCAAACTGTAATAGCGATGGACTTGTGCATGCGCCGCCCGCCCCGCAAAGATCAGCTGCCGCGCCACGCCGAGTTCACTCCCCAAACGCATCAGCTCCGCCTCCTGCGGCCCCCCGCCGACCAGCAGCAATCGTACCTGGGGACACTCGGCTATGATTCGCGGCAACGCACGCAAGGCCAGGGACAGCCCTTCGTAGGCATAGAACGAGCCGAGATAACCGAGCACGGTCGCCGTGCCGATTCCCAACTCGGCCGCCAACGCCTCGTCGCGGGGCCGTCCGTACTGAAAATGCGCCAAATCCACGGCATTGGGAATCACCGTCACCTTCGATGCGGCGATGCCGCGCGCGACGATATCCGTGTGCAGACCATCGCAAATACAAGTGACCGCGTCACACTGACGAAAGACCCAAGTCTCCAGCTGCCTGGACAACCGATAACGCACCCCCCACGCCCTACTCGTGCCATGATCCGCCGCGGCATCTTCCCAAAAGGCGCGACACTCGTACAGGACGGGTAAGCGACTGCGGCGACCGGCACGGATGGCGGCGATGCCATTCAGACTTGGCGAGTGTGCATGCAAGAGATCAGGGCGTTCCAGCGCGATCACTTCCATGAGTCGCCGCTCCAGCCCGCTGACAATGGCCCACTGATTCAACACCGGCACGCTGCAGGTCGCCGGGGTGCCGCGGGCGGTGCGATAGAAACGCAGACCATCCACTTCCTCGACCACTGACTGAGACCCCGGATGCTTGGCCGAGGTCACCTGCACCGTCTCCCAGCCAAGCGCCCGCTGCTGCTCCAGAATCGCCCGAGTGCGAAAAGCGTAACCGCTGTGCAGTGGGATCGAATGATCCAGGACGTGCAGAATCTTCACGCCGCGTCATCCCCCGCAACGCGGCCTTGATCCTCAGCGATCCGGCGCAACAAGGTCTCGAACATCAGTCGGATCGACCCGGCGCCCCAGCACCTCGTCGTACAATGATAAGTATGCAGCAACACAAGACCCCCAATCAAATCGTTGCACCACCTCGGCGCGGGCCGCCGCGCCACAGCGTATGCGACGCGCTTCATCCGTAATGAAATCATACATCGCAGACGCCAATGCACCGGCATCCCCAGCGGACACCAAGGCGCCGGTTCGGCCCTGCGTTACCAGTTCAGGATTGCCGCCAACCCGTGTCGCAATGACGGGAAGCCCGGTGGCCATGGCCTCCAGGATCGTATTCGATATTCCCTCGCCGAGCGACGGCAACACGAACAGATCAAACCGCCGCATCAAATCAGCAACGTCGCTACGGTCACCGGTGAACCAAACCGCGTGGGAGACACCACAGGCCGCCGCTTGCCGCTCCAACTCATGACGCAGTTCCCCTTCTCCAACCATGACCAGACGCAAACGCGACGCCACATCCCGGCTCCGACCAACCAAGTCGGCGAAGGCGAGGAGCAGGGTCCGCTGATCCTTGACCGCGACCAGTCGCCCGACGGTCCCAATCACCAGGACCCCATCCGACAGGAACCCCGGCGGTCCCAGATCGGTGCGTACCCCGACCGCGGGTGAAAACTGGTCGGTGTCCACACCGTTGTAAATCTGCCTGATGCGCACCGGCGCAACCCTGACCCTGGACTCAAGCCAGTCTGCGAGCTCCTTACTGACCGTGATGTAACGCTGGACGATGGGCCGAATAACCCGACGCAGCGCATTGTACTTGCGATTCCGGCCGTCAAGATCGAAGACATCGCGGCCGTGTTCCCCGTGAACACGTTTGACACCGCGCAAGAAGAATGCGGGGATCTGCGCCTCGAGCGTGGCGAGATTACGCGTATGCACGATCGCCGGGCGTAGCGCCCGGAGCGCCGACCAGAGGCGAACATACACTGAAAAATCGTGCCCCGCGGGGCACCGCAGCGCGACGACGGGCACGTCATGACGGACGATCCGTGACGCGAATAACCCCGCGTCGGTCAGACAGACGATCGCATGCCGATAGCGGTCGGGAGGCGTCCGGTTGATGATATTCACGAGTCCATTCTCCAACCCGCCAGTGCCGAAACCATAAACGACATGAACAATCCGCGGTGACTTGAAACCACCCGCGATCATGGCGGCGCCGAGATCGCACGGGCAATCTCCGCCTCCAGCGCCGGCAACATCACCGCCAGAAATCCCTCGAGCACCACGACCGCCTCATCCTCATTGACGCCATAAGGTGCAGCCACTGCGATCAAGGTCCCGGCACGCTCCCCTCCCCACAACCGATCGGCCGCCTCGACCAGCTTGGCACGATAGGGACTGCTGGTGCTTACATCACCAATCCGATACCAGTTCCACACCAGTAGATGGTCGCCATCGTGATGCGAAACGATCCGGCTTTGATTGACGGTGAACAGCCCGTTCGGAAGGCGAATCACCCGTTTCGATATCTCCTTGTCGCTCCACTGCTGATTCCGTGTCGAGACCATTTGATTAGCAGAGTTCACCAACTCTGCGCCTTGCCGCTGGGACCGGAAGACACCGAGATAGACACCGACCGTCCCGGAGCGTCCCCGATAAAAAACATAGATGTCACCGTCGGGAGCCACGACGCGCGGGCGCCATGACCAGAGGCCCTCCGACACCTCCTGCCAATCGCCAACGGCCGCCGGCACCCGTAAGGCGACCGCCATCGCAGAGCGATCCGCGACCCGTTCCAATCCCCACATCAGACCCGGCCAGATTCCCGCGGCTAACAGCACGGCGATGCCCACGCTGACGACGCCATGCGCGCCACCTCTGCCGTTCAGGCCCGCGGGGATCTCACTGCCTGAATCGCGCCACATCGCTCCACACCAGAACATAACCGCGATAACGATGCCGAAGAACACCCAGCCATAGATTAGGTGATCGACACCGGTTGCCAGTTTCATATTGCTCAGGTGCCCGATCATCACGATCAGGTAGGCACGCAGCCCATTGGCGAACACCGGCACGACCACGGAAAACAGCACGAACACCAGACGCTTCCACAGCAACCTGAAGTTCAGATAGGCGAATAAGATCCCAAGGGTGACCGACGCCAGCAGGTAGCGAACGCCACTGCACTCTTCGACGATTGACCAATCACCGCTCGGCAAAGAAAAAAAGGTCCCGTCGCGATACACAGGTATCCCCGTGAGCCGTAGCAGACCAACCGTGAAATCAGCCGTAAAGTTCATCAGTGGATAGGTGAGCGATTCGCCCACCGGAACGGCCAGCAGCAGAAATCCGAGCGGGAAGGCCAGCAAGCGCGTGACCGGCGTGCCCACCATCGACCAGATGGCAAGGATCAACAGGCAAACCAATGCATATTGCTGAAGTACCAGCACATCAGTAGCGCTTCCAAGGAGCCACACACCGCCAACCGGAAGCATCAACAGCGTTGGCACCACCGTCGGCCGCGGGAACGAGCCGGCGAGACCCGCGCGTTTCTCCCATATCAGCCACAGGCTGATGGGAAAGACAATGGCGCCGTGAGCATAGGTATCCGATCGCAGCCAGATCGACACCAGCGACCACAAGGTCGGAAAGAACAGCCAGAGGAGTACGAGGAGGACGATGGCCAGCCCCGGCAACACGGCTGACCAGGTGACCCGGTGTAAAACGGCAGTCCTGCTAGCAGCTTCCATAACGTCGCTACTCCGCGCGCACCCGAACGACAAGCCTAAGGCTGGCCGCCGGATCAAGAACGCCGCCGCGGGAACAGATGGGAATGAGGGTCAAGTCAGTGCTCTCCGAAAATCAACGCGACCATCTTCTCCGCCGACTCGGCCCAGCCATAATCCGCTTCAACAAGACGCCGTGCCGCGGCGCCTTGATGGGGTGCGCACCCGCTCAACACGGCAACGACTGCACGCGCGTAGGCTGCCGGATCGTCCGCAACCAATAAGTCGCGCCCCGGCACCGCCGCGATCCCCTCGAGCCCCTTGGACGTCACCACGACGGGGCGCCCCATGGCCATCCCCTCCAACACCTTGTTCTGGACACCGCGCGCGATCCGCATCGGCGCAACGACTGCTGCGGCGTGTTGCAGATAGGGCCGAACATCGGCAACCCGTCCAGTCACCCGGATATCCTCGCAACGCAACCTCAGGATCTCCCGCGTCGGTCTCGCACCGACGATCACAAAAAGCGCTCGCGGCTGTTTCGCCTTGACACTGGGCCAGACTTCACGCACAAACCAGAGCACCGCGTCGACGTTCGTCCAATAATCCATGACACCGGTAAACACCACCGGTTCACTCGAAACCGGATAAGGCGACAGGTGCTCAGTCGAAGCACCAAAATAGGACGTATCGACCCCATTCCTGATCGCCTTGATCCGCTCGCCGACATCACCGACGCCGCTGCGAAAAAGATCGGCTTCATGCTCCGACACAAACACACTCGCATCGAAAACATGCGCCAACCGTGCCTCCGCTTCGGCCAATCGTTTCGCCTCGCGCCGAAAGATCAGTGCCGCCGGCCCGCGCTTACGCTGCGCATACTGACGCCACTTATCGGAATCAACATCGACAAAATCAATGACGCGCCGCGCGGTAGACCAACTGCTGCTCTCCGCATACTGGGCCATCGCCGACGAAAACACCAACAGGTGTTCTATCCCGTGCGCCGCGCGACATGCCTGCACCCAGCGCAGCATACGTCCATCCCGGTAATAGGGGATCGTCAACGCGGTGCCGCTGAGAAAACCACTCATGCTCCTGAACGTCGCGCCGTTTCGGGCCAACGGAAGAAACAGTGACGACGCACAACGCTCCCGCAGTTGCGCAACATGTGCCCAATCCGCCGGGTCATCGATGAACGCCCCAAGATGCACGTGAAAATACTGAAACAGCTCCTGAAGCCAACGGTACGAGCGGACCTTATCACCTTTATCCGGCGGATAGGGAATACGATGACACAAAAACAGCAGGTGGGGGAAGCACTGGTTCATGGTACTACGCCAGCCCGGTCTAACCGAGATGCCGCGCGAACATTGGACCGACCGCGTTGGCGATCGATAACGGCAACCACTTCCAGGCGGCGATCAACAGTCGATAACGCGGATTCATCGGATGATTCTCCGGGATGACCCGAGATCTGACCAGATAATACTCGTAGTGCAGCGGTTGCGGGACGAAGCCCCAGTTCTTCTTGAAGTGATAAGGGCCGGTGCCGACCTTGCTGCGGCCGTAATCGAACAACCGGACACCGCGCGCCGCAGCGCGTCTCATCAGATCCCAGTACATGAAGTCATTGCCTTTGACTGGCCGTGCGGCAAGCCGGCTGCCGCCGTAGTAGGGGAGCACTTCGTCGCGAAAGTAAAAACTCAGTACAGCGGCGACATCCCGGCCTGAAGCCGCAACGACCGACAGTTCCGTATCGCTGTGAAACTCATTGATCAGCACGGCGAAAAACCTCCTGGAAAAGACTGGCGTACCGAGATTGCGAACACTTTCCGAATAAATCCGGTAAAACCGGTCAAGGTCATTCGTCAGGCGCGCCGCCAATCCGGCATCGATCGCCTTGCGCACCATCGCGCGCTGCTTGCGCGGAATTGACTTGAAGTTATCCCCGTCGCCGGCGCTGATCGACCGGCGAAAGGTCACATACAGGTTCTGCGTGGGCCACTCCGGACAGACCGCTTCGCGGTTACGCATCTCCAGAAAGTCCACATCGAGCTGCCGCGCCAGGCGCATTGACTCCAGAATGAGCGCCTGCCTCGCCTCCTCACTCACGGCGGCCACCCCGCCATAGACGCAACCGGGGGTCGAAATAAGTGCGTGCCCGAAGAGCCGACTGCGCACTTCGGCCAACGGTAGGATGCCCTCGATTTCGCCATTGCGTTCAGCCAACAAATACCGGCAGCGCTGGCCAAGCCCTTCGGTGATGACCCGAGACCACCCGGACCGATGGAAAAACGTTGCCTGCGCGCAATGTGATACAAATGCGTCCCAGCGCGCGTGATCGCACGCCAGATACCGCCTAACCCGCAGTCCGGTGTCGACGGTCGCGTCGATCGGCTTCTCCAACACTACTCGAAATCCGGCGCGGTCAGGAAGATCTCATCCATCCGGCCCCAGCAAAAGTCGCGCAGCAGGGACCCGACACGAGCCTCCATACGATGCAGATTCAGGTAATGTCGCAACCGCGTTCTCGCTCCGAGATCCTGCTGCCGTGGTTGATCCGGATCGATCTCCCACGGATGAAAATAAAAAACGCAGCTTTGCCGGTCGAGGCGATTGACTCGCCGCATCGCCCACCGCGACAAGACATAAGGAAACAATCGAAAATAGCCGCCACCGCCACATGGCAGCTTGTGGCCGCCGACATCGAGCGTCGTGATCGGAATCTCCAGAAACGACGAATCAGTGCCCGGGTTGAATTGAAACCGTGGTCCACCGGGCATCCCGTAGATGTCATGACGAATCGGATAGATGCTTGAAGAATAGCGGTATCCCGCGTCGTCCAAGACTTTCAAGGCCCACAGGTTTCGCTCGCCGATCGAGTAACTCGCGGCACGATACCCCAGCACCGGGCATCCACCGGTATCCTCCAGCACAGATTTTGCACGGGTCACATCGGCGCGGAACTCCGAGCGGCTTTGCTCTGTCACCCGCACGTGTTCCCAGCCGTGGCTGGCAAGTTCATGGCCCTCGGAGACGATACGCCTGATCATTGCCGGATAGCGGGCCGCGATCCAGCCGAGGGTAAAAAACGTGCCCTTGACGTTATGCTGCGAAAACAGCCCGAGAATACGATCAACACAACCTTCGACCCGGTGCGGCATCCGATCCCAGTGCGCTCGACTGACATGCCGCTCAAAAGCGGTCACCTGAAAGTAATCTTCTACGTCGACGGTCATCGCATTGACGTGAGCCAAAGTACCGATGCATTCTCGTTCCGCCACGGGGATGAGCCGCGCCGCAACCGCGTCGAGCGCGAGACCTCGATCAATCCAGGTCATCATAGGCATCAAGTTCCAGCTGCAACAATACCGCCTTACGCAGGAGCTTGCGCTCCCGCGCAACGATCGCACGCATCCGCGCAACCTCCTCTTCCAAGGCCAGCAGCCGCGCCGACAGCGCGTCCGCGTCGTCCGACAGCAAGGACCCATTGCTTCCGGATTTGGGACTGGTCGGAGCATCGTCCGCGGCGACACTTTCGACCCCGACTGACCACCCGAGCTCCTGCCGCAGTTCGTTAGCGACGACACGGACATCGTCGGCACTCAGATCAAGCTTGTTTTCGATGCATCCATAGAGCAGCAAGCGATCACATAACGTGTTTACACGCCGCGGCACGCCATTCGTTTCAGCGTGAATCAAAGCAAAAACCTCTGACGCGAACGTTGGCTTCCCGGACCACCCGACACAGTTCAGACGAAATTCGATGTACGCTTGAGTCTCCTCACCGGATAGCGGATCAAGATGATAAGCGGCAATAATCCGTTGCCGGAGTTGCTCCATGCTCGGCAGCTGCAGCGTCCGGCGCAGATGATCTTGCCCCAACAGGAAGTTCTGGAAAAGGGAGCGCCCCTCGAGCTGGAAGTTCGCTAGCATCCTCAACTCTTCAAGCGATCTCGCCGGAAGATTCTGCGCCTCATCGACCACCAATAAAACGCGACGACCCTCGGCAAATCGCGCGCGCGCGACTTGCTCGAGGTGATGCAGCAATGTTGCCTTGTTGAACCCGTCATGGGCTAAACCAAAGGAAGCGCACACCATCCGAAGCAGGTCCTCGGGCTCCACTTGCGTTGTTGTCAACTGGGCGGCCATCACCTGGCAGGTGTCGAGTTCGCCGAACAACGCCTGCAACAGCATTGTTTTCCCTGTTCCGATACCACCGGTAATGACGACGAATCCCTCTCCTTGCGCCAATCCGTAGCGCAAGTAGGCCAAAGCCCGGTGGTGACCGCGGCTGTCGTAAAAAAACCGCTGATCGGGTGTCAATTGGAACGGCTTAGCGGAAAGGTGATAGAATTCTTCGTACATCCCGTTTCACAAACCCCAATTCATGGTCAACCATAACCCATTCTCGTCGAAACTCTGGGTGGCGGTGTCGGAGCTTCGCTGATTATAGAAATAGCGAATGCTTCCGGATACCCTGCGGTTCACCTGATAGCTAAGCGCACCCCAGATTTTAAATTGATCGAAATCGACCGCGCCGACAGCGAACTGACTATATAGCCAGTATTGCGCGCCGACTTCCCCGCGGGTGCGCCGCGACAAGGCGCGATGGAAAAGGAGACTGCCCTGCAGGTCATCCACCTGGATGCCGGAACGCTGATAGTCCCAGCGATTCTGGTTAACCGATAAATAGCCGGTCGTCCGACCTAACCGGTGCGCGATACTGGCCAGCGACTGATACTGCAAAAAGACACCGGCGACAAGCGGCGGGTTCGACACCGAGCCCGCTAAGGTCTGTTCGGAAGTCGGGTTGATGATCGGCTCCCCAAAAGGGTCCTCAAAGTAGACGACGGGGGTATCGAGCAAGGCGGTGCGGGCATTCGACACCACGATTTCATAGCTCATCGTGACCACTGTTTTCTTGCGCCGGTAGTTGATACTGGCAAAATAGTCCGTGCCGAAATATCGCCAGCCATAGCCAAGCCCGATTGATGTATTCCGGGACGGCGACCAGTACGGCGTGACGCGCCAGCGCCAGCCGCCAGGTTCGGACAAGGACTCGTACTGGCCCCACTCATATCCGACGAGACCCTGGATGTTCCACTTTGCACTGACCGGGTAAGTGACGGTTCCCCTGATATTGGAGATTCCATCGGTGTCGTTGGCGTTGGCGTTGGCGTTGGCGTTGGCGCTGCCGAAGCTATTGCTGAATGCTGCGACATCCCACGGGGTACGTGCAAAATAGTCGCCGCTCGCAATCTTCAAGTAACTCTGCGAGCCCGTGGAACCGGCGTTGCGCGCTCCAGCGGCAGTCTTCGCGGTAAACACGTAGTTGAATCCGGGCGCGAGCCGTACTGTCGCGACATGCGCCCTTAACAATGGAAACTGAATAACCGGCGCCACCGATATCGAAGCGGTCTGAGCAAAGGCATCGGGATTTCCGAACGCGTCGAATCCAGTGCTCCGCGCGGTCGGATCGACTAGGTTCTGATTGGCGTTCGCCGCTAACTGCAATGCCAAGTGCTCCTTGATGAGGTCGACACTCGCATTGGCCTGCAGCACGTGAAACACATGATTCAGGTCAGCGTTGCCACCGGAATAAAACAGCGCGCTGGGACCATAATACCAGCGATAGGATGACCGGCTACCGCTGCGACCACCCGTGACATTCGGGGTCAACTGAAAGATCATCGCCGGCTCCGGGCGCTGCGCCGTAAGGAACAGATTATCGGTAAAAACCAGCCGTGACAACACACCGGCCGAGGCGACGATCGGCGCGGCCGCGATGCTCCGCGCACTCAGGATCGCCAGAACAAGCACGACCCCAGGCGATGCGGACGCACTCAGCAACCGCCGCGCCGAACACCCTTGGTAACCATTCAATGACAAGGTGAACATGACTTTTCTTTCAAGCGGCTGGATGTGCTTGTGTTTCGTCAATCGCTGCGTATAGCCTGCGCTTGAACTGTCACTTGACTAACTCCGCACGCCGTCGGCATCGCCGTAACTACCATAACCGTAGCCATAACCGTAGCCGTATCCGTACTGATTGGAGAACAGGCTGGCCTTGCATTTGTTGAGCACGAGAAAGACATTGTCCGTGGTTTCGAAATGCGCGAGCGCTTCTTTGACAACACCCTGGGCGGTGCTGCCATGCTCCACGACAATCACGACCTGCCCCATCAATGACGCCAGAACGCTTGCCTCGGTTGTTTCCAGGACCGGTGGAGAATCGAACAGCACAATACGATCCGGATAGCGGGATGCGACTTCCGAAAGCAGTCGACGCATGCTCCCGCTGGCAAGCAACTCGGTTGAGCGCTTATGTGCTGTTCCTGCTGGAAGCACGGTCAACTTGGGAATGTCGGTCTTCAGGAGCATCTGCGAAAGATCGATCGTTTCATCGACGAGGCGATCGATCAAGCCGGGTCGGTCACGAACATCCAGACGCAGTGAAAGCCCCGGCCTGGCGACATCTGCGTCAATCAGCAGCACCGTGCTGTCCATCTCCATGGTAATGGAAATAGCCAGGTTCAGGGAGGTAAAGGTCTTGCCTTCGCCTTGAACTGAACTGGTTACCATGATCAGGTTGGGATAGTTGACACCGTCCGGCGTCTTCTCGAATGCATTCACGAGCAGAGGCCGCTTGATGATACGGAACTCCTCGGCCGTTCGGGAGCGCCCGCCTTCCGGCGATAGCAGGAAGCCCTGATCGAGGCCGGTTAGCAAAATGTCGGGATTGACTACAGTGCTCGGTGGGATATGGACTTTGAGCTGCGCCGCGGGAATTTCGGGATTGGCATCCACCGCCTCGCGGGTGGTCGCGTTGCGGCCGTCGGCAACCACTACATCCGGCGAGAGCACTCGAGGTTTCGCGGACAGTCGATCGCCGGCGCGTTCAATTGTGTTCATCTCAATCTCGTTACGCCTAGAAAGGCAATCGCGACATGATGTCGAAGCGCCAGTGAAATAAAGCCAACACCGCGCCAAAGGCGAGAACCAGACCGGACAACGTGGTACCGAAGACGATGTTTTCCCAGAACCTTTTGCGGCGCTCCGCGGCGGTCCATACCATATTCAGACTGCCGAGCACCTGCAATCCGGTGGCCTCGGACAACTGCCTACGGTCACCATAGACAGGCCAGAGCATTGCAAGAAGGTATGCCAGACCAATCCCGGCGGTGGTCGCTGCGGCGAACACCCCCGACGCGATCAGCACGCGGTCGGGGGCACTGGGTTCACTGGGAACCTTTGGGGGGTCGAGGGTTCGGAATTTCAGGGTGTCCACGCTGGTGTCGACCTCGCGTGTGAGGCGTGCTTTTTCGATCCGTTCCAGCAGTTGGCTATGGTTGGATTTCAGGATGGCATAGTCACGATTCAACTGTTGCTGCTCTGACTCCACCTGAAGCACTTGATCGACCGAGGCCTGATACTGTTCAATCTCCGCCTTCAGATTCTCGACGACGGCCTGCTGGGAAACGATTTCGGATTCAGCGTCCGCAAGCCGCAGCCGCAGTTGCTGATAGATGGGATTACCCGACAGTGATTTCACGACCGTACTCTGGTCCTGCTTCGCGATAAACTGCGCTTTTTCGGTCTCGCGCTGGACGTTTAGCCGTTCAAGAGCAGCCTTCATGGCGACGATGCCGGGATGGACGTCGGTGTAGCGCAGTAGGGATTCATCCAACTGCTTCTGCATCTCGTGAATACGCTGGTCGATATCCGCCAGATGGATCTTCAGTTCGTCATTGATGTACTGCGCGTAATCCGCGCTCGCGGCCCCCTCATCCTCGACGATCGCAAGCTGATCGCCAAGTTGATCGCGACGACGCGTAGCGGAACTTACCGCGTCTTGCGCGCGCTTGAGGGAGGCGCGCGCGGCCTGTAGCCGGGTATAGTAAGATCCGCGATCGGACAGGATGTCGAGATTACGCATTCTGAACTCTTTCATCTTGCGCTCGCCGTCGATCAAGCGCCGTTCGTAATCTTTCGCTTCGCGCTGCAGAAAGCGCTCGGCGGAATCCTGATCCTGGCGCGACGAGCCGAGGTTGGACTCGACGAAGATCGTGAGCATCGACTGGACGACCCGTTTGGCGAGGCTGGGCGTGCGGTCCTTGAACGAAATGGTATAGATGTTGTCGCCCTGACGCGCCAGACTGACCCGCTCTTTTAATTCCTTTACCAAATCGTCCATCTGCTGCGGCGTCTTCGCGCGCAAATCCATGTCGGTCATGCGCGCGAGTTTCTCCATGTTGTCCCGGCTGAACAGTACATTGGTCATCATGGTCACGCGACGGCTGTCGCTGGTCTGAATTGCCAGGCCGCTCAACAGCGGCGTCAGCACGGAGTCGGTATCGACATAGACACGCGCCTGTGCGACGAACTCGTCCGGCAGGCTCGCGGTATAGAACCAGCCGACCGGGCTGACAATCAGCGCCACGGCAAGGGCGGACCAACGGTGGCGCCAGACACCGGAAAGATATTGAATCGCGAGACGCAGCAAGTCTTGCATGACGAGAAGGTGCAGTCGCGCGGCAAACTAGAACCAGGACTCGGGAATAATGAGGATGTCGCCGGGCTGCATGTCGACATTTGCCGAAAGATCCGCCGCTTTCGTCAGGTCGTCCAAGCGTACCGTGTAATGTTTTTTCTCGCCCTTTTCGAACCGCATCAGCACCGCCCGATTGCCGGCGGCGAACTGGGTGGTTCCGCCGACTTGGATCATCAGGTCAAGCAAGGTCATGCCGTCGATATAGCGCAATGCGGTGGGATGAGTCGCCTCACCTAATACACGGATCTGCTCAGGGAAAATCCCCTGGAACCCCTGCACGATGACGGTAACCAGGGGGTCGCGCAGGTAGACCGACAGCGCCGCCTCCAGGTCGCGGGCAAGCTCGGTAGGCGTCTTGCCGGAGGCCGGAATATCTTCCAGCAGCGGCGCGGAAATGAAACCGTCAGGCCGCACCGGCACGGTGGTACTGACTTCGGGGTACCGCCACACGAAGATCTGCACCGAGTCCCCGGGGCCGATCTTGTATTTGCTGGCCGAGCGAAGTTCGTACGTCGCCTCCGGCGGCGATGGGAATTTCGGGGTAGAGCAACCGACCAGAAAGGACGCCAGCAACGCGCTCAGGAGAATGTCACAATGCCGCACTCGTGTGTTGCTCCCTACGATTCAGCCGATTTGACTCGTCGTTGATCGCCGCGCTTCATCACTGAGAGTGAATCCTCAGGGGATTATCGCACAGGGGAACCCGTCCGACACCGATTCTCGATCGCGACCGTCGCCCGCGCTCATGCGCCGCTGTAGACCATCGCGTGGAGGCGGTCCAGTGCGGCCAGATCGACAAGGTTCGACCCGCCCAAGTCGCCGCGCCGGACGACCGCGGCGGCGTCCGGCCCGCCGAGACTCTCCACCACCAGCGGGGCGGCGTCGAACGACTGATTCTCGGTGTAGGCGTTGAGGGTCACCAGAAGTGCCTTCAGACCTGCGGCCAGCGCCGCGCACATGCCGTTGTCGGAGTCCTCCACCGCGACACAATCCTGTGCGGCCAGGCCCAACTGCGCCAAGACGAGTGTAAATATGTCGGGTGCCGGCTTCTTGCGCGGGACCACATCCCCCGCCGCGATGACCTCGAACCAGTCGGGCAGCCCCGGCTCGCCGCAATGGCGGAGCAACGCAATGACATTGTCGGGAGTCGTGGTCGTTGCAATCGCCAACCGGATACCGGCCTCGCGTGCCTCGCGCAGCAGGCGCAGGACGCCGGGGCGCAGGGGGATGGCCCCCGTTTCGAGCAGGGCCAGATAATGGCGGGTCTTGGCAGTGTGCAGGGCTGCGATAAAAGCGTCCGGGTTCACCGCCGAGTCCAGCTTGATCCCTTCCTGTTCGATGTAGTAGCGGATCCGCTCCTTACCGCCGGTGATCGCCAGCAAGGCCCCGTAGCGCGCGACATCCCAGTGCCAGGCGAGCCCGGCCTCGGCGAAAGCGGCGTTGAAGGCGAGACGGTGGCCATCACGCTCGGTGTCGGCCAGGGTCCCATCCACGTCGAAAATAATTGCTTTGAATCTGTACACGCCTTACCCGCCTCGCGCTATCGCGTTCATCTGAATGCCGGAAGGGTACCCCAGCGACCGACGACACGCACCCCTGATGCACCATGTCGCGGGTCGGGTCCAGCCTGAAACGCCGCCTGATTGCACCGCCGGGAAATGCCAAATGGGTTGCCCCGGACGCCGCGATCTGGTATTCAAGGGCGTTTTTCGTGACCAAGCCCAAGGATGGGGCTGGGACAACGGTCGCGGATCACCCCACTGCGAGCCTGCGGGAGCACGTTCATGGCCGAGACAGTCAGTAACCGAGAGCCCAAAGCGTTCGGATTCGAACCTTACAACGCTGCCAGCGATGAGGAGTACATGAGCCCGGCGCAGGAGGAGCACTTCCGCCTGATCCTCCTGGCGTGGAAGCAGTCCCTGATGGAGGAGGTCGACCGGACCGTCCATCACATGCAGGACGAGGCGACCAATTTCCCTGATCCCAACGACCGCGCCACCCAGGAGTCCGAGTTCAGCCTCGAACTGCGGACCCGCGACCGCGAACGCAAGTTGATCAAGAAAATCGACGAGGCCATGGCGCGGATTACCGAGCACGAGTACGGTTACTGCGAAGCCTGCGGAGTCGAGATCGGCGTTCGCCGCCTGGAAGCCCGTCCCACGGCGACACTCTGCATCGATTGCAAGACCCTCGACGAGATTCGGGAAAAGCAGCGCGGCTGAGAGCCCTTGATGGCAGTGGGTGCCGGCCACCCGCCTTATCGGGGGCGCTTCGCGCCCTCACCGACCGGCGCCCTGCATTTCGGCTCACTCATCGCGGCGCTGGCCAGTTATGCGGATGCCCGGGCCCATGGCGGTGAATGGCTGGTCCGCATCGAGGACCTGGATCGGACCCGCGCGATTCCAGGTGCCGCCGACGCCATCCTCCGCACCCTGGACGGCTGCGGATTCCGTTGGGATGGACCACTGGTCTACCAGAGCCGCCGCACGCACGCCTATGCCGCGGCACTGGAGCGACTGACCGAGCGTGGACTGACCTACCCCTGCGCCTGCTCCCGCACCGAGATTGCCCGGCTGGCGCGCGACGGCAGTGAGGGTCCGATCTATCCCGGTACCTGTCGCGGCGGACTCCCGCCGGGGCGCCCGGCCCGTTCCATCCGGCTGCGCACCCACCCGGGGGAGGTCCGGTTTCAGGATCGCATCCAGGGCGCTCAGCGCCAGGATGTCGCCGCGGCCGTCGGTGACTTCGTACTGCGCCGCGCCGACGGCATTCACGCCTACCAACTGGCCGTGGTGGTGGACGATGCCTGGCAGGGCATCGATCAGGTGGTGCGCGGGGCCGATCTGCTGGCCTCGACGCCCCGGCAGTTGTTGCTGCAACAGTCGCTCGGTCTGCGGCATCCAACCTACGCCCATGTCCCGCTGGCGGTCGATCGCGCCGGCCGTAAACTCAGTAAATCATTGGCCGCGGCACCCGTCGATCCGGCGGATCCCCTGCCCGCCCTGGTGCGCGCCTGGGCTTGGTTAGGACAGCGTCCGCCGCCCGCGGGGTGCGCGTTGAGCGGATTCTGGCGGCACGCAATCCGCACCTGGTCCTGCGCGCGGGTGCCCGCCATCGCGTGCGCTTGCATCGATCCTGACGCTTCGGCGAGTATCGTCACCTGAGTGCGCGGGCGTTGCTCCGGAGACCCCGTAAGGTCACCTCCCGGCAATCTCGCGGCGCTACGATTCGCAGGCCCAGAACCACCGAAAGAGGACATCTTGATGGCCGCTCAACCGCCCGTCGTATCGCAGCAGCAAGCCCCCCTGTCAGCCGAGATGCTGAGCCGGATCGACGCCTACTGGCGCGCCTGCAACTACCTGGCCGCGGGGATGATCTACCTGAAAGACAACGCCCTGCTGCGCGAGCCGCTGCAGGAAGCACATATCAAGAGCCGGTTGTTGGGCCACTGGGGCGCGAGTCCGGGCCTGTCCTTCATGTATATCCATGTCAATCGGATCATCCGTGAACAGGACCAGGAGGCGATCTTCCTGGCCGGACCCGGTCATGGCGCCCCCGGCGTGCTGGCCCCGGTCTACCTGGAAGGCACCTATTCCGAGATCTATCCGAATAAGAGCGAGGACGAGGAAGGACTGCAAGCCTTCTTCAAGCAGTTCTCGTTTCCGGGCGGCATCGGCTCGCACTGCACGCCGGAGACCCCCGGCTCCATCCACGAGGGCGGCGAGCTTGGTTATTCCATCTCTCATGCCTTCGGCGCCGCATTCGACAACCCCAATCTGCTGGTGGTCGTGGCGGTGGGCGACGGCGAATCCGAGACGGGACCGCTGGCGACTTCCTGGCACTCCAGCAAGTTCCTCAATCCCATCCGCGATGGGGCGGTGTTGCCGATCCTGCATTTGAACGGCTACAAGATCAACAATCCGACCCTGCTGGCGCGCATTCCCAACGCCGAGCTTGAAAGCCTGATGCGCGGCTACGGTTGGGTCCCGCATTTCGTGGAGGGCGATGGCCCCCAGGAGATGCACCAGAAAATGGCCGCCGCCCTGGACACCTGTATGGCCGAGATCCGGGGTATCCAGCAGGCCGCGCGCACCAGCGGCGAGGCCACGCGCGGCCACTGGCCGATGATCGTCCTGCGCAGTCCCAAGGGCTGGACCGGCCCCAAGACGGTGGACGGCAAAAAAGTGGAAGGCTTCTGGCGCTCCCATCAGGTCCCCCTGTCGGGGATGCACAACAACCCGGAGCATTTGAAACAGCTCGAGGACTGGCTGAAGAGCTACCAGCCCGAGGAACTGTTCGACGCCGCGGGCCGGCTCATCCCCGAACTCAAGGAATTGGCCCCCAAGGGCAACCGGCGCATGAGCGCCAACCCGCACGCCAATGGCGGCATCCTGCGCCGGGCGCTGCGCATGCCGGATTTTCGCGGCTATGCGGTTGACCCGGGCACCCCCGGCACCACCCGCGCGTTCAACACCAAGCCCTTAGGCGCGATGCTGCGTGACATCATGGCCGATAATATGCGCAACTTCCGCGTCTTCGGCCCGGACGAGAACGCGTCCAACAAGCTCGACGCCGTCTATGAGGTCAGCAAGAAGACCTGGCTCTGCGACTATCTTCCGGAAGATGCCGACGGCAGCGAGCTGTCCCCCGACGGGCGGGTCATGGAGATGCTCTCCGAGCACACCCTGGAAGGCTGGTACGAGGGCTACCTGCTGACCGGGCGGCACGGCTTCTTCGCCACCTATGAAGCCTTTGTCCACGTCATCGACAGCATGTACAACCAGCACGCCAAATGGCTGGCCATCTGCAACGAGATCCCCTGGCGGGCACCGGTCTCGTCACTCAATCTGCTGATCACCTCCACCGTCTGGCGCCAGGACCACAACGGCTTCACCCATCAGGACCCGGGCTTCCTGGACGTGGTGGTCAACAAGAGTCCCAAGGTCACCCGCATCTATCTCCCGCCGGACGTCAACTGCCTGCTCTCCACCGCCGATCACTGCCTGCGCAGCATGAACAACATCAATGTGATCGTATGCGACAAGCAAAGCCATCTGCAGTATTTGAGTATGGATGAAGCCATCAAGCACTGCACCAAAGGTCTGGGCATCTGGGACTGGGCGAGCAATGACGAGGGCGTGGAGCCGGACGTGGTCATGGTCGGCTGCGGCGACATCCCCACCAAGGAGGCCCTGGCGGCCACGGCGATGCTGCGCGAGGCCTTTGCCGACATCAGGATCCGCTTCGTCAACGTGGTGGACCTGTTCCGCATCCAGCCCGACACCGAGCACCCGCATGGGCTCTCACACAACGACTTCGACTCGATCTTCACCAAAGACAAGCCGATCATCTTCAATTTCCACGGCTATCCCTGGCTGATCCATCGCCTGGCCTACCGGCGCACCAATCACGCCAACCTGCACGTGCGCGGCTACAAGGAGAAGGGTAATATCAACACCCCGCTGGAGCTGGCGATCAGCAACGAAATCGACCGCTTCAGCCTCGCCATCGATGTCATCAACCGGGTGCCGCGACTCCAGGCCACCGGCGCCCACGCCAAGGAGCGCTTCCGCGACATGCAGATCGAAGCGCGCGCCTACGCCTTTGAACACGGCATCGACAAGCCGGAGTTCGACGACTGGACCTGGCCGCTGTGAGCCGCCGTGCGGACGGGGCCTGGCTCCGTCCGCCGTTCCCGCCACCCGCCCCGACGAGACACCCAATGACTACCGCCCAGACGCCGCAGAGCGAGCCCCCGGTCCCCGCCGCACCCCGCGAGCGCACTCGGACCGGCATGTCCCAGGAAGCCCTCAAGCAGGCCTTCATCGACAACCTGTTCTATGTGCAGGGGCGCTTCCGCGATGTGGCCACACCCAACGACCTCTATATGGCCGCTGCCTACACGGTACGCGACCGTTTGTTGGAACGCTGGCTCAAGTGCGCGCAGCGCTACAAGGACACCGCGGCACGCACCGTCTGTTACCTCTCCGCCGAGTTCCTGCTGGGCCCCCACCTGGCCAACAACCTGCTGAACCTGGGGATCACCGAGGCCGCGCAAGCCGCCGGGGTGGAACTGGAGCTGGATTTTGCGCAGATCATGGCGACCGAGGAGGAACCCGGACTCGGCAACGGCGGTCTGGGTCGGCTCGCCGCCTGCTATATGGACTCATTGAGCACGGTGCAGATCCCCGCGATCGGCTACGGCATCCGCTACGAGTTCGGCATCTTCGATCAGGAAATCGAGAACGGCTGGCAAGTGGAGAAGAGCGACACCTGGCTCAAGAACGGCAACCCCTGGGAGATCCCGCGCTACAAGCTGCGCTTCCCGGTCAAATTCGGCGGCCACACCGAACAGTATCACGACGAGCACGGCGCGCTGCGCGTGCGCTGGGCCGCGGACCTGGAAGTCAATGGCGTCGCTTATGACACGCCCATCCTGGGCTATGGGGTGGGCAATGTCAGCCTGCTGCGGCTGTGGAAATCCGAGGCCCCCGAGTCATTCGATTTCCAGGCGTTCAACGTCGGTGATTATTACGGCGCGGTCCACGCCAAGATCGAGGCCGAAACCCTCTCCAAGGTTCTGTACCCGAATGACGAGCCCGCGGCGGGCAAGGAACTGCGCCTCAAGCAGCAATACTTTTTCGTCTCCTGCTCACTCCAGGACATGATACGACTGCATCTGCACACGGTCGGCAGCCTCGACAGCTTTGCCGAGAAGTTCGTCGCCCAGCTCAATGACACCCACCCGGCGCTCGCGGTCGCGGAACTCATGCGGCTCCTGGTGGACGAGCACGGCATGGGCTGGGATCAGGCCTGGGACCTCACGCACCGAACCTTCTGCTATACCAATCACACCCTGTTGCCCGAAGCACTGGAGACCTGGTCGGTGCGGCTGTTCGAAAAGATCCTGCCGCGCCATCTGGAGCTCATCTACGAAATCAATCGCCGCTTCCTGGACGAGGTGCGCATCCGTTTCCTCGGCGACGAAGGCCGGGTCGCCCGGATGTCACTGATCAGCGAGGATGGCGGGCGGCGGGTGCGCATGGCGCATCTGGCGGTGGTGGGAGCGCGCGCCGTCAATGGCGTGGCCGAACTCCATTCGAATCTGGTCAAGACCACCATTCTCAAGGACTTCTACGAACTCTGGCCGGAGCGCTTCCATAACGTCACCAATGGCGTCACCCCCCGCCGCTTCATCGCGGTGAGCAACCCGCGCCTGGCCAAACTCATCACCGAGACCTGCGGCGACGACCGCTGGCTGCGCGATCTGAGCTGCCTGCGCCAATTGGAACCCTATGCCGAGGATGCCGAATTCAGAGCGCGCTGGCGCGTGGTGAAGACCGCGGCCAAACGCGACCTGGCCCGCTGGCTGGAACGGCATGCCTGGGTCAAGGTGGATCCGCAGAGCCTGTTCGACGTCCAGGCCAAGCGGATGCACGAATACAAACGCCAGCATCTGAACCTGCTGCACATCGTCAGCCTCTATCAGCACATCAAGCAGCACCCCAACCACGGCGTGGTGCCGCGCACCTGCATCTTCGGCGGCAAGGCCGCGCCCGGCTATTACATGGCCAAGCTGATGATCAAACTGATCAACTCGGTCGGTGAGGTGATCAATCACGACCCTCAGGTGAACGGCACCCTGCGCGTCGCCTTCATGCCCAATTTCAGCGTGCAGAACGGCCAGCGGCTCTATCCGGCCGCCGACCTCTCGGAGCAGATCTCACTCGCCGGCAAGGAAGCCTCCGGCACCGGCAACATGAAATTCTCGATGAACGGCGCACTCACCATCGGCACCCTGGACGGCGCCAATGTGGAGATCCGCGAGGAAGTGGGGCCGGAGAACTTTTTTCTCTTCGGCATGACGGCCGATGAGGTTCGTCAGCGTCAGACCGCGGGCTATCATCCGTGGGAGATCTACCAAGGTGACGATGAACTCAAATCAGTCATCGACCTGATCAACTCCGGTCTGTTCTCGCATGGCGACCCCACCCTGTTCCGCCCGCTGACCGATCATCTGGTCAATCAGGACCCCTTCATGGTGCTGGCCGACTACCGCGCTTACGTCGACTGCCAGGCGCGTGTCGCCACCGTCTGGACGGATCAGCACCAGTGGGACCGCATGTCCATCCTCAATGTCGCGCGGATGGGCAAATTCTCATCGGATCGGGCGATCCGCGAATACGCGGAGCACATCTGGCAGGTCGAGGCGAAGCCGGTGGCGTGCTGAAACCCGGCAGCGGGCCTCCTCAGGGGAATCGCTTGTCGGAACGATGATCGAGGCCGCAGCGCCGGTTTTGGTAGTGGATAAGCGCGGCGCATCCACCATCCGCTCCGCCGACGGCGCCATGCCGGTTGCTACCGCCCAAATTTCGAACTGCTGCCGACGGCACCCGCGGCGACCAGTTCCGCCCGATTTGTGCTAGCCTTGACCACTGCGATTTCAAGACCGGATTCCTGCCGCCCATGTCCTCCATCGCTGCTACCGCACCCGCGTCCCAGGTCCCGGCCCCGCCGCCCCGGCACCTCCCAGCGGCGCACTCCGCGGAGGGTCTCCAAGTCTCGGAGGAGATCTACTGGACCACCTATTACCTGGAGTCGGACCACCATTACGAGTGGAACAACGGCCGCCTGGAGGAGAAACCGGTGTCCGATTACGAGACCTTTCTGGTCTATGCCTGGTTCAGCGAACTGGTGCGGCACTTCCTGCGCACCCACCCCTGTGCGCAGATGGTCGGCCTCGAGATGGGCTTCCGGCTGCCGCTGCCGAGCGGGACCGTCATCCGCAAGCCAGATTTTGGCGTGGTCCGCAACGACAATCCCCGGCCGCTGCTACCCCAGGACTGCTCCTATCACGGCGTCTTCGACCTCTGTATCGAGGCACTGTCCGACCAGGAGCGCCGCGGCATCGAGCGCGATACCGTCACCAAGAAGGCCGAATACGCCGCCGGGGGCGTACCCGAGTATTACATCCTGCA
>CAYYAY010000053.1:0-40028 GCA_964470155.1 uncultured Lamprocystis sp.
TTTTTCGTAACCCAATGTTTGATAATTTTTCACTGAAAACGAAAAACCGAAAACTTAAAACCGTTCCGTATACTACCAAGATCAATCAGTGAAAAAAAAACAGGGCCAGCTTGCGCCGGCCCTAAAGCTCTTTTCGAGCGTTCAGAGTTCAGATGGATCGCGGGGTGGTCATTTGGTCGGGAAGACGCAGTCCGCCACCGGGCTCTTGTACCAGTCGAGCGCCTTGGCGCCACTGGTGTTGACCCAATCCACAAAGCCAGGATAGCAGAAATGGACCTGCTGCTTTTCCAAAGGTTGTTGCCA
The DNA here is from genome assembly GCA_964470155.1 of uncultured Lamprocystis sp. Classification (GTDB taxonomy): domain Bacteria; phylum Pseudomonadota; class Gammaproteobacteria; order Chromatiales; family Chromatiaceae; genus Thiodictyon. The sequence goes on from CAYYAY010000053.1 coordinate 304, forward strand.
TTCATCCGGCAGATTCACCCCCCAGGGCAGACCGCGGTCCTTGGTCTTGTAGTAACGCCCGACCGTGGGATCGCTGCCCTCGTTGCTCCAGCCAAACAGCCAGCTCTTGTGTTTCGTCGTCGGCGGATGGTTGGGCAGATGCGTCTCACGCAGCCGGTCGCCGACGATGTAGATGAAGGGGTTATAGGGTGCCGAGCCGAGTTCCTGACGGGTCAGTGCCTGCTTGAAGCGCGCCTTGAAGTGGATCGTCGGCCCCTGGTCGGCCGCACAGTTGCGATCGGCGTTGAACTTGGTCGTGTAACAGGTGCGGGTGGTCGCATTCTTGCCGGCGATCTTTTTCGTGTCTTCGGTCAGGATCAGGGTCAACGTCGTCTGACCGGGCTCGCTGACCAGCGGTACACCGGGTTGGTTATCGACCCAAACGCTGGCCGATTCGAGCGTGTCCGGCTTCAGTTGGGGGAAGTTGATCCCGAACCCCTGTGAATAGGCTGAGCCGCGCGCCTTGATCTGGAAGTGCCCCTCGATCTCTCGGATCTCGCCCGCCGCGTTTCGTCCCTCATCCAGGGTGTAGGCCAGCACCAGATCGTTCAAGTCGTAGTCACCCTCCAGCGGCCACAGATCCTCGAACGCCACCTGGGCGCGGCCCTTGTCGTTGGGATAAGTCACGCGGGTGGTCAGCAGCGGGTCTTCCGGGTAGTCGTCCAGGGTGTCCGGAATGCCGTCTTGGTCCAGGTCGCTGCCTTTGACATAATTCAACTCGATGATTTTTTCGGTCTTGATGGCGTCGATCGGGTTGGACTCGACCGCGAACATGACATCGTTGAAGTCATGGTCGCCGCCGCTGCGCCGCAGGTCTTCCATGCCCAATACCAGCCGCTGCCCCCAAGAATCCTTGAGCAGCACCATATGCTTGCGAAGCTCCGCGGTGTCCTCCGGATTCAGCGTGCTCAGGCTGTAGAAGACGGGATAGCGTTGCGTATCCGGATTGACTCCCAAGGTGCTGTGCCAACCGTTGGCGACGACGAAGAATCCGATGCGGGTGGCGGCCGGGAATTGCCCAAGGTAGACGCGGTGACCGGTTTTCATGCCCAGCCGACTGCCGCCGGCGGTGGAGTATGAGGCGTTGGGCAGGATGATGATGTGATCGATCGCCGCCGCGCTCTTAGGTGGCTGTCCCTCCGGGTAGGTGAAATAGCCGAACACATTTTTTGCGGCGGCACCCTCGTGCAGGAAGGTCACCCAGACGTCCGCCGGCTTGATCAACTGCACGACCGCCGAGTCGTCATCGGCGATCAGGTTTTGCGATTGGGTGCGGATATCCTTCTGCTCCGGCAGGGTGTCGGCAATGCGCTTCATGAGCGCGGCGTCGACGCTGACCAGGTTTTGGTCGAGGGCGAGCGGGATCCCGGAGCTGTCATGGTTCAGCAGATAGGTCTGGCCGAGGGTCTTGCCTGGTTTGGCGCTGAACAGGAATTCGTACTGGTTTCCGAGCACGCCGTGGGCCGGCAGCGATAGAGCCGCGCAACAGAGCGCGGAGGCTGCACAGAATGGGCCGTGCCAGGGGGTGTTGGTGAGTCGTTTGATCATGAAATTTGGTCACTTAGCCGGGAAGACGCCGCCCGCCACCGGGGTTTAGTACCAGTTGAGTGCCTGGGTACCGCCGCTGTTGACCCAGGCAACAAAGCTAGGATAACAGGTGTGGACTTGCTGTTTCTCATAAGGTTGCCGCCATTCGTCGGGCAGCTTGACCGCATCGGGCAAACTGGTCTCCTGAAGGCGAACGCCGGGTGAGGGTTTGCCCGTCCCTCAGTCATTGAGTGCCGCGGCTTTACTCGAAGGTATGTTCGATGACGCCGCTGCCGTCCAGATCCAATGTGACGGTGTTGGGTATCCCAAAGACGCCGACGCGCACCATCAGTTGCCTGGCGCCGGCAGGCACTCGGACCTTGCGCTCAAAGCTGCCGGCGGCGTCGGTCAACCCCTTGTCGAGCACGCGGGTCGCCTGACCCTCGGCGTCCAGGGCCTCAAGGATTTCGACCGAGCGTTGGTCGGCCGGAGCGCCTTCCACATCATAGGCCGATATCTGCACCCAGAGATCCTGCTCGGTGGTGTACTGGAAATCTGCAGCGGGTGAGACGATCTCCTGCAACCGCGCGGCGGCGAAGGTGTTGGCGCAGGCGACGACCAGCAGGAGGGCGGCGGCGAAGCGGATCAGCGTGTTGGTCGTCATGTCGGGCCTGCTTTCCAAGTCGGTTCGGTTTGGAGTCTGTTGCTAGACTAAAAGCAAATCTAATGCCAGAGTTATTTTGTTATAAGTAACAAAAGGATAAAGCTGGCCCGCCGAAGCGGATCGTTTTCTTGGATTGGGCGGGGACGCGCGACTGCGTTGCAGATTGCAAAACGCGGTGGTGAGGAAAGGCGGCGCGGAGTGAGTGATTCGCGTTTTGCGATAATTGAACGCGAATCGCTCTCGGGGAGCGAACACTCCCGTCAGGTACCGCTTACGGCAGGGTCCCTGCCGGTGAGCGGATCGGTGCCCGCGGCGGCAGCATGGGCAGGGTTGCGAGGATATCCAGGAGCTCCCTGCGGCCTTTATCAGTCGCAAAGGGGATCAGTTCGGGATAGGGGATTTCCACCTCCTGATCGCAGGCCTGCACCACGTGCGGCAACTCGGTCGCGAAGACCATGCCGGTCAGGCCAAGGTAGGCGTTTTTCCAGGATATCGGGTCCTCCTCCAGGGTCGCGGTGCAGCCCTCGTCATTGCCTCGCGGGTCATTCCGGGCCGCTTCCGCCGCGAGGTCAGGGGCGCTCAGTGCCCGTCTCAGGAGCACGCGCTGCAGCCGCGGCCAATCGTCGATCCAGGCCGAGAGGTCCACCGCGTCGCCGGTGGCGAGATCCCAGGTGCGATACGTGCTGGAACTGTCCGGTCGATAGCCGCATTCGTCCATCGTGAACTCGGACGCGACGAGCCAGCGCTCGCTCCAGAATTCGATCTTGTGGGTCGCTTGCAAGCCCCACCCCCGTCCTTGCCGGCAATCGTAGAGTTCAAGGGCAACTTCGGCGTCGGTCTCGGGTAAACCACGTAGTGCCCGGCTGATCGCCGCCGCGTGCGGCCCCGGCTCCAGTAACTCGATGCCGGAGATCTCCAAGCCGTCGCCGATCGTCAGGGTGCGGGTGCGGTAGCGGTGGCCGGCGAAGGTGCGCGGCTCGCCGGTCACCACCCGAATCGACTTGGAAAAGGGCGCGGTGAAGGCAAGGTTGTCGCAGGGCGGCCCGGTGGGGTCGGTCGCCGCGCCCTGATCGCCGATCAGGTACCCGCGGGTCAGGCGGATCGGCAGTGCCTGCCCGGTCTCCGCGGCCGTCCAGTGGCCGGTGATCTGCTCAGCCTCGGGTGTCGGCGCGGGGGCCTCCAAGTGCCAGGTACCGGTGTCCGGGTCCTCTGGGGCGCCCTCGCAGGGGCCCTCGCAATCTTCCTCCTCGACCGCCGGGTCATGAGGCTCCGCATCACCGCCCACCGCCTGCCAGGTCCCATCCGGTTGCGGGTGCAGCGCGACCCGCCGCGGGTGACGCAGGTCGTAGAAGGCGCCGTCGCGGTCCGGACCGTCGAAACAGACGACGATCTCGCGCTCCCCCAGGGTCCCGCGCCAGATGCCGGTGAGGACACCCCCGTCGGCCGCGCGCAGTTCGCTACCCAGCACCGGCCCTAAGGCCACCATGACCAGGGCCAGGAGTGCGGCGTGCAGCCGCCCGGTGCCGGGACCAGTCATCGGCAGCCTCCCGCGGTCGTGTCGGGGACCCGCCCAAGCTCGGTACACAGCGCCTGCTGCACGTCTTCAGACACCAGGTGGACCAGGTCCAGGTAGGGGATGACGATCTCGGCTCCGCAGTCGTCCGTGAGTTCGGTAAAGGCGGTCGCGAACACCAGCCCGTCGGGCGCGAGTCCGGTCTGCCAGTAGTCGTTCGCCTCCAGACGCCGCAGGCAGTCGTCGCGCGCGCCCGCCGCGGCGGCGCGCTGGAGGGCGCGCACGCGCACGCGGTGCAGCAGCGCTGCCAGCTGCTCGGGGTCCTCGACCCAGTCGCGCAGGTCAAGTAAGGCCCCGCCCGCGAGCGCCCAGGTCCGGTACGCCACGCGCCGCGCCAGGGTCTCACCCCCGCGGCGGACCTCGCTGTGCTCGACGATGCTGAGCCAGTGGCGATTCCACAGTCGGATCTCGGCCCATTCCTCCAGCGCGCTGCCCTCGCCCCAGTCGTCGAGCAGGCGCAGGCGTGCCGTCCAGAGGTCATCGCGCAGCGCCGCGACGGTGGTCGGCAGGGCCGCCAGCAGGACCGCGTTCAGGCGCGCGGTGGCCGCCGCGTCGTCCGGCGTCTGCCCACAGCACGGCGACGGGCGCGGCGTGGTCCTCCGGTGCGTTCCGGTCGGGGCGTCGTCCAGCAGTTCCGGGCGGCTGCTGCGCAGCGGATGGGTCCCGTAGGCGCTGATCACGCGGCGCACCCGATAGCGGTGGTCGTTGAACCGGAAGGCTTCGCTGACCGACTCTCGCGGCGGCTGGTAGAGTCCGGCGGTGAAGGCCGCGGTGTCGCAGAAGCCGGGATCGGCCAGGGGCGGATCGGTCCGGGGTGTCAGCGGCGGGGACAGGCGCCGCAGGTGGATGGCGCCCGTTGGCTCGTGGTCCGGTCCGCGCATCACGCCGGTCAGGGTGTCGTCGGCGGGGTCGCCCAGCTCCCAAGTCCCTGGGGAGGGCCAAGGCTCGCCAGTGCCGGTGTCGTCGACGAGGTTGTAGTCACCGCCGCTCGTACCGGCTGACAACAGCGCGGTGGGAAGGCGGTCGCGCTGCGCGTAGTAGCGGCCGTAGCCGTGGGCCTCGATGCAGACGGTGATCGAAGCGTCGCCGAGTGCGCCTGCCCAGACCCCCATGCGGGGGTCGGGGGCAGTGTCCTCGGCCGTCACGGCGGCCCCGAGTGTGAGGAGCAGGCCGAGCGCCAGGGCAGGCCAGGATGGCGGTTGCGGTGTCGGCAGGTCGGCGGACCTCCACGGCAAACCCTGGTTCGATTTCCCCGGACGCGTCATGTCCCATCTCCCCAGCTAAGGGGTGTCTTCACGGGTTTACCGTCCTGAAGCGTAAACACCTGCATCTCCCAGCCCTCGTAGACGATGGCGTAGACGATGATCTCGATGGTCCCGTCGCCATCGATGTCCAGAAAATTGGACAGCGTGCAGTCATCGGCGAAATCCGGCATGCCCTGCCAGTCGCAGAGCGCGGTGGGGGCCGGATCACGGTCCGAGTGAGCCAGCAGCAGCATCGAGTATAGAGGGCCGCCGGTGAGTGATTCGGTCCCGCCGGTGGACCGGATCAGGTACTCGTCGCGGCCGTCGCCGTCGAGGTCGATGGCGTCCACCCGGACGTCACCCATCGGCAACACCGGGGTCTCGTGTCCCTCGAGCACCCGCCGCACCAGCGGCTCGAAGCGGGTGCTGTCCGTGACCCTTCGCGGGCGCCGCGGCATGGCGTTCCACTCGCCCGCGATGGCCACGGTGAACTCCTTCAGGTCGCAGTCCGGCAGGGCCAGGCTCAGCCAGTTCGGGCCGGCGGCCTGGGCCGGACAGTTGGAGACCTGGCCACCGGTGCAGGTGCCGAGCGGACCCTTGGGGCCGTAGAGCCGCCAGCGCAGGGTCGGGTCGATCCAATCCGGGCCGAGCGGTGCGCAGCGCGCCTCGGCCGTGGGCACATGGGTTTCATCGAGCCAGGCCTCGGGTCCATACCAGCGACCTCGGGCCGAGCCGCCGAGGATGCCTGCGCTCACGCCCTCGTCCACGACCTGACCGATCGCCACCGGATGCGGAAGGAGCCGGGGCGCCCTCGCGACCAGGGGCGCGGTCGCGGGCGGCCCGGCGGCCGTCGCTGAGCCCGCCAGCGGCGCCACGATCGGAAACCACACCGCCCCCAGGCGGGCGCGGTATGCGAGTCGGTCGCCGGTCGGGCTGAATACCGGATCGGCCACCGCGTCGAAGGGACCATCGTCGGTCGCGCCGATCTGCATCCGCGCCCGACCGTGCCGGCTCGCCGCGAAGGCGAGCGTGTTGCCGTCCGGGCTCCAGACCGGCGCGTCGCCTGGTGGGTCGCCATCCGTCTCGCTGAGAATGCGCCAACCCGGGGGCACTCCTGCGGTATCGGCACCCTGACTGTCCCACCAGGCGGGGGCGCCGGTAACGCGGTTGAAGACCGCCCCTGAGCCGACCTCCAGGTCGGCCAGAGGCCGATCGCCGGACCAGAGCCGCGTCGGTGCGGCGTTGATTCCGTCGGGTGTCTGCGGTGTCGCGCGCACGAGGTAGACCGGGGTCTCGCCGGCATCCGCAAACACCGGCGCCCCGACGCTTCCCGGTGTGGCGACCCTGGGTCCCTGGCGTCCGCCCCAGACGACGAATTCGGCCCCGGCATCGGCGGCCCAGTAGGCGAGTTGGCGCCCGTTCGCGCTGAATACCGGGGTGCCGACCTGGTCGTACTCGGGTTCCGGTCGTCCATCGAGCACGATGAAGTCCCGCTCGTTGCGCCGGGCGCGAAAGGCGAGCCGGATGCCGTCGGGGCTGAAGACCGGCAGCCCTACCTGGTCGTAGGCGGGACCTTGACGGTGGTCGCGGACCATGAACCAGTCGTCGCCGGTCCGCGCCGCGTAGGCGAGTTCGCCCTTGGCGCTGAAGACCAGGTCGGCGATGGTGGCGGTGCGTCCGGTGGCATCGGCGTTGAACCAGCCGATGTCGTCGTACAGCGAACCGGGGGTGTCGGCGACGACGGCCCGCCAGCCCTTGGCGTCCTGCGCCCGGTAGGCGGGCGGCCCGCCGGCCGGGCTGAATACCGGTGCCCCGGCGCCGGTCCAGGTTCGGCCCGGGGTGCCGTCGAACACGATGAACTCGCGGCCCCGGTCGCGTGCCCAATAGGCGCTGTGGCGCCCGTCCGCGCTGAAGACCGGCGCGCCGACACGGTGGAACACCGCCCCCTCGCGGTCGTCGACAACCACGAAACGCGCGTCCCCGCGCCGGGCGCGATAGCCCAAATGCCGCCCATCGGGACTGAAGACTGGGTCGCCGAGCCCGTCGTAGGGTGCGCGGCCCAGTTGGCCGTCGAGCGCCAGGTTGGCGCTCCAGCACTGCCGCGTGGTGACGTCGTAGAGAGCGAGCAGTTGGCGCGGCGGCGTGGCAGGCGTCACCGGCTCGGTTTCGGGCTGGGGCGCCGCGGGCGTCCCGAAGACCAGGATGCGCCGTCCGTCCGGGCTGGACTCGACGGTGCAGCAGTCCGCCGGGGCCGCGTGGTCGGCGCGCACCTGTTCCGTTGGCGCCGGCGGGTAGGGGTGTCCGGCGTCGGCGGCCAGGCGCGTGCGGTGATTGTAAAGCCAGCAGGAAGCCAGTGCCGGAATGGGACCCGGTGCGGCGGGGTCGAGACCGCCGGCCGGACTCAAGTCGGGGACTTGCAGCGGCACCAGGAGCCAGCCGGCCGCGCCGTCGTCCAGGATCAGGAGCGCCCGTCCGCCCGGAAGGTTGTTGCCGGATCGCGCGAGCGGCTCATAGAGCCTGGCCCAAGCCGTGCCTTCCGGGGTCTCCAGGCCCGTGGGGACCTCGGTGCGGTGGACCTGGCTTTGCAGGGCGGTCACCCGATTGACGGTGAGTCGGTGCTCCAGCTCACAGTCCCGGCGGCAGGCCGGCGCACCGGCCGCGCGGTCCTGTGGATCGGCGTGCGCGGCGCAGTCCTCGGCACACCGATAGGGCGCGAGCCCCGGCACCTCCCAAGCGGTTCGATCGGCGCGGCGGCGGGTCACCCACAGGGTCGGTGGGCGATAGTCGAGTCGCAGCGATTCGGCCTGGTCCGCGTGCAGGTCGACACGGCTGAAACGGTCGCTCGCCAGGGTCCAAGCGTCGACCAGCACCGGCGCCGCCGCGTCCGCGCGCCACACCAGGTCATGCCAGTGTCCGGCCCCACCGGTACCGTCCTCTCCCTCATCCCGATCCAGGTAGCGCAGCCAGTACAGCGGCGGCGAGCCGGCCAGCCGGCGCAGCGATAGCGACCAGGGCTCCGGTTCGACGTGGCCGTTCGGTCGGGTGTCGGCGGCGACACCGGTCAGCGGCAGCGCTGCGCGGCCGGGGATGGACAGCTCCAGTCGCGTCATGCCTGCCACGTCCTGGACACAGCGCAGGCGAGCGAGGGGTGCAGAGGGTTCATCGGCGATCGGGATGGGCTTATCACAGACGGACGGCAGGGCGGCGCCGGGTGACACGGCCTGCGCTTGCGGTGCCTGAGTGATCAGCCCGGCCGATGGTCCGGCGCGTAGTAAGACGAGGAGCAGAAATATACCCGTCGTTGTTGGTTTTTCGTTTCTCGTTTTTCGTAACCCAATGTTTGACAGTCCTTAACTAAAAACGAAAAACCGAAAACTCAAAACCGTTCCGTATAACGACAGGACCCTGAACCCGTTTGCGGTTGCGCCCGCCGTCGGTGGCTCAGGCAAAGGGCCGCGCCTGACGGCGCATCTTCTCGACGATAGCATAGACGCCAACGTGGCGATTGGGGCTCAGATGTTCTTCCAGGTGGAGCCCTTCAAAGAGCGCATCCACGTCGGTTTCCTCGATTTCAGCGGCGGTCTTGCCTGAAAACAAGGTTACCAGGATGGCCACCACGCCCTTGATGATCGCCGTGTCGCAGTCGCCGGTGTAGTGGAGCTTGGGCGGCGCGCTCGTGTCGGGATGGGCCGCCAGGTGGACCGTGCTCATGCATTCCCTGACCCAGTTTTCTTCAGTCTTGGCGGCGGCCGGCATGGCCGGCAGACGCTCCCCGATCTCCACCAGGTACTGGTAACGCTGGTCCCAGTCACCGAGCAGTTCGAAGTCTTCGATCACGGCCTTGATCTCGTCACTGATCATGCGGAAATCCTGTCGGTTGATGTGGGAGCGGAAGCGCGCGGTCAGACGCTGAACGATTCCCCGCAGCCGCAGGTATTCTTGACCTGTGGGTTGCGGAATTCGAAGCCTTGGTTGAGTAGGCTGGACCGGACAAAATCGATCTCCATTCCATCGATCCGTGTCAGGCTGGTTGGGTCGACCACCACCTTGACTCCGTGGCTTTCGAAAATTTGGTCCTGATCATCCACGGCGTCGGCGTAATCGACCTCATACGCGAAGCCCGTGCATCCGCTCTTCCTGGTGCCGACACGCAAGCCGAGACCGTGCCCGCGTTTATCGAGCATACCGGCGACGTGACGGGCGGCCGCTTCGGTGAGTGTGACTGCCATCTGGTAAACCTCTGTCAAAACCGACTCATGGGTCCTCAGATAGCCCTGAGGGTGGGCCATTTCAAGGTTGCCTCAGTGCCGATGTTCCGCCACGTCCATGCTGGCGACCGAGGCCATGTCCATCAGGCCGCGCATCAGTCGGGCGCGCTCGTCGGTCGGGATGGTTTCGATCAGCGCCTGTTTGTCTTCCGGGCTTAGCGGCAGGTGGGCGCAGAGCAGGTTGACCAGATCGGCGTCGGCCATTTTCTGCACATCATCCCAGGGTACCTCGACCCCGCGCAGGGTGCAGTAGGCTTTGAGCGAGCCGAGAAATCCGTTGCGGTCGGTGAGCGTCACGGTTTCCTCGTGATAATCCGCGGCGAAACGCTCCCAATCCGCGGAAACCCGCCGATAGCCGTGGCGCCCCTCCACCTCGGACCGTACCTGGAAGCGGCACATGCCGGTGAGGACCAGCACGATGCGCCCGTCCGGCGTCTCGCTGTAAGAGGTGATGCGGCCGGCACAGCCGATGTGGTGAATCTCCGGGACCTCATCCAGCAAGGTCTCGCTGGTCGGTTGGACCATGCCGATCACGTGCGCCTCCGCCAGCGCATCGGTCACCATGTTCAGGTAGCGCGGCTCGAAAATATTCAGCGGGAGTTGAACGCCCGGCATCACCACCGCGCCAGGCAGGGGAAAAATCGGAATCTCGACGGGCAGATCGGCAAATTTCGGGAAAAACGGGCTGCGGCTCATGGCGGGCTCCGGGTGCGGTCGGCCATCGGGATCGGGCGGTCATTGCCCGGACTGTCGCAGAATTGGGGACGACTTTCAGGGTTCCTATACCTGTCGTTGTTGCTTTTTTCGCTTCTCGCTTTTCGTAACCCGATGCTTAACAAGAATTAACCAAAAGAAGGAAACCGAAAACTCAAAACTGTTCCGGATCACACCGGACCGATCGAACCACGCGCGGCTGCCGCGGGTCTCGATGGTCGCGGCGTGCCGGGTGTCCCCCCGAAAGATCGGCGCGGACTCCCGTGCACCCCGGCGCGATTGCCTTTAGACTGGCAGCCAGTCATGACGCAGACCCGACATGGTTCGGGATGCGCCGCGCCACATTTGTTTACCATCGGGGAGAACCAGCATGTCGACGACCGCAGACTTCGAGGCCCGCGCGGCATCCGGTAAGACTGTCGCCGACTTTCTGGAGCTGGCGGCGACCCTCAAGGCCCAGGGCGAGGTCGCCGCGGCCCTGGATCTCTACAAGAAGGCTGCCCGCCAGCTGGACGGCATGGCGGACACCGTGGCCTACGCCACCGGCTATCTCGAGGTTTTCGCCGATCCGGCTGCTGCCCGCAACGTGTTGGAGGACGCGGAGACCGACTGCCAATTCCCCAAGGACTTCGCTGACCTGGCCGGCGGTTTCAAGGAGATCTGCGGCGATCAGGCCAAGGTTGCCGAGCTGATGGAGCAGGCTGCCGAGTTCGCGATGAGCGGTGAAGAGCACCTGGATCTGGCCCGCGGCTACTGGAGTCTGCTGGGTGATCGGGCGCGAGCGGTCGCGGCCTTTGCCAAGGCCCTGCCCGAGGTCAACGATAAAAACCAACTGCTGGAACTGGGTGGATTCATCGCCTCCCAGGTGGGTGACCCCGCGCTGGGTCAGCGCTTCTACGCCAAGGCCGAGGAAAAGCTCGCCTCCGCTGCCGAGCGCATCAAACTCGCCGAGGCGGTGCTCAAGGACACCGGCGATCAGGGGTATGCCGCCGCCGTCTACGGGCGCGCCGCCGACCGGCTGACTCAGCCCAATGACCTGATGGCCGTAGCCGCCAATCTGGTCGAGCAACTTGGTGATCAGGCCGCGGCTGCCGCCATTTACCGCAAGGCGATGGCGGCCATGAGCGATCTGGGTCAGTACACCAAGCTGCTGGAGGCGGTCGACGCGCAGATCGGCGACCAGGGGTTTGGCCGGGAAATCCTGGAGCGCGCCGCGGCCGTTGCCGCCGGGACGCCGGATTATCTGGATCTTGCCCGTCGTGCGGTCGTCACCATCGGGGATCAGGAACTGGCCAGGGGACTGCTCGGCAAAGCCGAGGAACAGGTATCCTCCGTCGGTGAGATGAAGAACGTGGTGGCGGCGGTCAAGGAACATTGTGCCGGGATGCGTGACTGGGTCGCCCAGGTGGAAGAAAAGCTCGCCCGGCGTGAAGCCAACCAGGAGAAATACGCGCTCTTCCAGGAGCGGGAGAAGAGTGCCGATTCGACGGTCAAGATGCTGAAGCTGGCAGACGCCGTGATGGCCGAGTTGGAAGACCGCTTCTACGCGCAAAAGCTGTTGGCGGATGCGCAGCAGCGCCTCGAGGAGGAGGGCTGGGACTTCTCCAAAGCCCGTAAGTTGGTGGAGGGCGTGAGCCGCCATCTCGACGACAGCGCTTGGGCCGAGCGCTTGCTCAAAGATGCGGGTGAACGGATTCAAGGCTTCGCGGGTGTGAGTGCGGTCGCCGAGTCCGCGGTTGAACTCCTGCCGGACCGCGAGCGGTCGCGCGCGCTGGTTGCCGACCTGCTGGACGGTTTCGCACGGCAGTTGGGCGCCGCGGCCGGCGTCTATGACCTGACGAAACTTGCCGCCGTGCGTGGGCGCTTACTGGGTGACGCCGCGGGCGCCGCGGCGGTGCTGGAACAAGCCGCGGGGCAGGCGGCCAGTCACTTCCAATTCGCCGAACTGGCACGCGTCGCCCGCGATCTGGGGATGGAGGCGGCGGCGCGCGACCTGGTCGCGCAGGCGGCAGCGTGCTGTGTCTCTGCCGCTGCGGCCCGCCAACTCGCTGACCGGCTCGGTGCGGACGGGGTCGATCAGGAGCAGATCCGCGCGGTCTATGCCGGACTCAAGGCGCGTCTGAGTCAGTCCGCCGACCGGGTGGAGTGGGCGGAGTCGATCGTCGATCTGTTCGGCGACCGCGCCTGGGCCAAACAGGAGCTGGATGCGCTGGCGCAGTCGGCGCCGGCGGCCGCGGCTGCTGAGATCACCAGGCGCGCCCGGCGGCGCGCCGCGCACGCCTGAGGTCAGCGGGGATCCGGACCATGCTCGATACGCTGTTTCATGCGTTTGAAAAGTTTTTGGCGGCAGTCTTGCTGATCCTGATCGCGGCCGTAGCCTTGATTGCGGTAGGGGAGCTTGGCTATCTTCTTTATCTCGATATGACCAGTCCGCATGGTCTGTTGATGGGTTTGAACGAGTTGTTCGAGATCTTCGGCATGTTCCTCATGGTGCTGATCGCGATCGAACTCATGTCGAGTATCTATATGTACATGAAGGACAAATCGGTGCACGTGGAACTGATGTTGCTGATTGCCATCACGGCGCTGACGCGCAAGGTCGTGATCCTGGATAAGGAAACGACCGGCGCCATGGAAATGCTGGGGATCGCGGCCCTGCTCGGCACACTGATCGGCGGCTATTACCTGGTCAAGCGGCAGGATCTGGCGGAGACTCACCCATGATGGCGCTACCGTTCGTGCTGGCCGCGTTCGGCCTGGGCGCGTTGTTTCTGCACCGACGCGGTGTGGCGCTGGGCGCCTGGATCCTGGCGCTGGCGGCGGTGCTGTGGCTGTTCCATCTGCACGTCACCGATCCGCTGCCGCTCGCTTTTTAGGAGCCATCGATCATGTTGGGGACCCTGTCCTTGCGTCTGAATGCCCTCGGTCTGCTCGCCATCGTCGGCGTGCTGGCGTTCGCCTTCGTGGATCAGGTCATCCACGGCGACCTACCCTGTCCGCTGTGCTTGTTGCAGCGGGCGGGCTTTGTGCTGGCCGGCTTTGGCTTGGCACTGAATCTGGCCTGCGGGCCGCGAGCCAGCCATTACGGCGTGGTGATCCTCGGCGCCGCCGCCGGCGGTGCGGTGGCCCTGCGTCAGGTCTTGCTGCACATTGTGCCGGGCACGGGTGCCTACGGGGAGGCGTTTCTGGGGTTACACTTCTATAGCTGGGCGGCGCTGCTGTTCGGGCTGATCATTGTCGGCACGGCCGTCCTGCTGCTGTTCGACGGCGGTTTCAACCGCTCGGACGACCGCCCCGCCGATCAGTCGGCAGGCCCGGGGCGCCTGGGCTTGCTGGCCTTGGTGCTGTTCACCCTGATGGTGTTGGCCAACATCCTGTCGACCGTCCTCGAGTGCGGGCTCGGTCTCTGCCCGGACAATCCCACGAACTACGAATGGCTGGCTCCGTCGCCGCCGATCGGGCCTTGATCATCGTTCCGGCCGGCCGCGGACGGTCCGCACAGCGGACCCTAGGGTAACACCGTGACCTGTAGGGTCCGCTGTGCGGACCGGTGCCCGTGCCGATCGCGCGGCGGCCGGGTTCAAGATCAAGGCCGCCGATGGTGACCCCGGCCGCGGATTCGTCCGACGGTGATCCGCTTCCAGGGGTTAGAATGCCCGCAAAGGCAATAACCCTATAACGGCCGCAGGCAGACCCCCTCGATGAATCAGTTCACCAAAGACGAGGCGCTGGAGCGCGACGTCAAGCTTTTCACGGCCCTGCTGGGCGAGGTCCTGCGCGAGCACAGCCGCAAGCGCGTTCTGGTGATCGTGGAGCGCTTGCGTGACGGCTTCATGCAGTTGCGCGAACAGGAAGATGCGGCGGTGCGTGACCGGCTGATGAAGCGTATCGACGGGCTGGACGCCCAAACCCTGTCTGAGGTGATCCGCGCCTTCACTATCTATTTCGGGCTGGTGAATACGGCGGAGGAACTCAACGCCTATCTCTACCGCATGGATCGGATCAGCTCCGGCGAGCGGTTATGGATCGGCTCACTCGACGATACCGTGCGCCAACTGCACGCCGACGGGGTGAGTGCGGAGAACTTCCAGAGCTTGCTCGACCATCTGGTCTATCTGCCGGTGTTCACCGCGCACCCGACCGAGTCCAAGCGCCGCACGGTGATGGACACCTTCCGGCGCATCTTCCTGATCGCGCAGGGCCTGCATCGCGAGCGGCTCAACGAGGAAGAACTGGAGGAACAACTCCAGGCGATCCTGACCGAGATTCAGATTCTGTGGAAGACCGATGAGGTGCGGGTCCACAAACCCCAGGTCACCGATGAGGTCAGCCAGGGTCTGCATTATTTCCGCGAATCCCTGTTCAAGGCGGTACCGGAGCTCTACCGGTATCTGGAGAAGGCGATCCGCCGCACCTATGGACCGGCCAGCGGGATCCGGGCACCGAGCTTTATCCGCTTCGGGTCCTGGATCGGCGGCGACCGCGACGGCAACCCGTTCGTCAAGCCCGAGACCACGGAACTGGCGGTGCGCCTGCACCACGAACTGGTGCTGGAGGAATATCAGCGGCGGGTGGAGGGGTTGCGGCGAATGCTCAGCCACTCGGTGCCCATGTGTCAGCCCTCGCCGGCCTTTCTGGACAGTCTGGACGCCGATGAGGACTACTGGCTCAACACCATGGGCGAGAGCCTGCGCCGTCATGTCAACGAGCCCTATCGGCGTAAACTCGCCATCATGGCGCATCGGCTGGCCGCCAATCTGGCGCGGGTGCGTGCGCGGATTCGCGGTGCGCACCACGAAGTCCTGCCGGCGGGCTATAACGGCGATCGGGAGTTCCTCACCGACCTCTATCTCATCCGCGACTCACTGATCCACCATGGCGACGCGAACGCCGCGGCCGGTCCGTTGCAGGATCTGATCCGGCTGGCCGAGGGTTTCGGTTTCCACCTGGTCCACATGGACTGCCGCCAGGAGTCCACCCGGCATACCCAGGCGGTGACTGAACTCTTCGCCCGCCAGTCGGGCGCACCCTATTATCAGGCGTTCGACGAGGACCAGCGCCTGATGGCTCTGGCTGAGGCGATCGCGCATCCGCACCCTTTCATCGTCGACAAGGCGACACTGACCCCGGAGACGCGCGAGACGCTGGAGACCTTCGAGGTCATGGCCCGCCTGCGCGCCGAGATCGGCGCCGGCTGCTTCGGCCAGTACGTCATCTCCATGACGCACGCCGCCAGCCATGTGATGGAGGTCATGCTGCTGGCACGTCTCGCCGGACTGGCCGGGCGTGACCGCGACGGCTGGTTCTGTCACATCCAGATTTCACCGCTGTTCGAGACCATTGAGGATCTGGGCCATATCCAGGGGGTCATGTCTACCCTGTTCGACAATCCGACCTATAGCGCCTTGCTCAAGGCCTCCGGCAATCGCCAGGAAGTCATGCTCGGCTATTCGGATTCCTGCAAGGATGGCGGCATCCTGTCCTCCAGTTGGAGTCTCTACGATGCGCAGCGCAAGGTGATCGCGCTGGCCGACGACCGGCAGGTGTCCTGCCGCATTTTCCACGGTCGCGGCGGCACTGTCGGGCGCGGCGGCGGCCCGACCCACGAGGCGATCCTGGCCCAGCCGGTCGATACGGTGCATGGTCAGATCAAATTCACCGAGCAGGGCGAGGTGCTGTCCTACCGCTACGCCAATCCGGAGACCGCCCGCTACGAACTGATCATGGGGATCAGCGGGCTCATCAAGGCCAGCCGGTGTCTGATCGAACCGCTCCAGGAGGATCGCAACGATTATTTGGGAATCATGGACGAGCTCGCGCGTTACGGCGAGGAAGCCTATCGCACGATGGTGCACGACACGCCGGGGTTCATGGATTATTTCTATGAATGTACCCCGCTCGATGCGATTGCCCTGTTGAACATCGGCTCACGGCCATCGCACCGTAAGCCGGGCAACCGGACACTGTCATCCATCCGCGCCATCCCTTGGGTCTTCGGCTGGGGCCAGTCCCGTCTGACCTTGCCGGCCTGGTTCAGCGTGGGTCAGGCCTTGGAGCGTTGGCGGGGCAACGATGTGCAGCGGCTCGCCAAGCTCCAGCGCATGTACCACGAGTGGCCTTATTTCCGGGCCTTGTTATCCAATACCCAGATGGCTCTGTTCAAGGCCGAGATGCACATTGCGCGCGAGTACCTGCGCCTGGCGCAGAATCGCCCACGCGCCGAAGTCATCTACGGGTTGATCGAGGCGGAATACGAGCGCACCCGCACGCAGGTGCTGAATGTCGCCGGGCTGCGCGGGCTCATGGAGGAAACGCCGGAACTGGCGCAATCGCTGTCGCGTCGCAACCTCTACCTGGATCCCCTGAATCACATTCAGGTCGCCGCCCTGGCCCGCTATCGCGGCGAAACCGACGAGACCAAACGCGAGGAGTGGCTCGACCCGCTGCTGCGCTCCATCAATGCCATTGCGGCGGGGATGCGCAATACCGGCTGATCCTTGGTAGCGAGTCGGAAACAAGCTAGACAACGACTACAATCGTTGTCGTTGTCGTCATCGGAGAAGCGATGCGGTTTTGTCATTAATAGCCCCTGACGATCGGGTTTCGATTCGCTCCGTCGTCAGGGTGTACAAGGCCGACAAGCGTTTCATAAGGCTTCGATCGCGGGTATCATTACCTCGATTACGACAACGACAACGACAACGACGGAAACGCCAAAGACGTTCCCTACTGGACTTACTCAGGTTTTCAGTGAACGGCGACTGACCGTCATTTCATCATCAGGCCGAGTTCGTACTCCAGGTTGTAGTGGCCGAACACCAGATTCGCCTCGCGGCTGAGGTCTTCGAAGAGGTCCAACGGGTCTTCCCCGGCCGAGATGCGCTCACGCACCATCGCCTCCAGGATGTCTTTGAAACTTTGTTTCATCGCGAATCTCCGGAAGGAATAAGGACTCGCGGGCCACGCCGGCATCGTGATCGCGGCGCCTGGTCCCGCGCACCACGAAGGTGGGTCTGGTCCACGCCTTCGTTCACTCAACAGTGTAGCACCCGATCAGCCGATGTGTGCCGGGGGTACGTGATCGCGGGCGCGGGGTGCACGGCTCAGGGACGCTGCCGCGGGTCGTCGTCGGCGGCGTCCGTCGCGGGCTGTTCCTGGGTCGGGGTCGGCTCCTCGCGTTTGGATCTTGAGGTCCTGGGTCCGATGAAGATGAGCCAGGCGGCGACCCCGATGAAGGCGAAGAACTCGATTGCGGGTCCATTTATCTGCATGATCCACCTCGGGGGTCAGTAGGGTTAGGACGGCTGTCCGGATCTTTGGGACCGGCGGCCATGACCTCAACTGGGACGCGGGTAAGGCTTTTCCTGGCCGCTGATGGCGGTTCTTCGCCGGCTCGGCGTTGTGTTCGCGGTCGCCGCGCACTACCCTCGCGCCTGAATCACTCTCACCACGAGCCCAGGTCCCGCAGTTGGAATGAAGCCCCTCTTCGTATTGCACAGCCATGGCCGCGGCGGGGCCGAGACCCATCTGTTCGACTTGGCGCAGATCTTGAGCCGCCGGGGGCACGCGCCGGCCTACGCCGGACCCGCGAAATCCTGGCTGATGGAGCGCTTTCGCGCGGCGGGCTTTCCCGGCGACGACCTGCCGATGCACGGGTTCTATGACCCGGTCTCGATGCTGCGGCTCGCCTGGATCGCGCGGCGGCGCGGTGCCGATCTGATCCACGGGCACCTGACCCGCGGCGCCAGGTATGCCGGCATCGGCGGGCGTCTGGCCGGGTTGCCGGTGGTGGCGACCGCCCACTCCACCAACGCGGGCAAGCATTTCGGCCGCGCCGATCAACTGATCGCGGTGAGTGGCGCCGTCCAGCGCTTTCTGGTCCAACAGGGCTATGACGCGCAGCGGATCAGCGTGGTCTATAACGGTGCCGCGGACCCGCTGACACGCCCATTGCAGTCGACGCTCCGGCCAAGGTTACATCTGCCTGCCGACGCGATCCTGTTCGGCGTGCTGGCGCGTTTCCTGCGCGATAAGGGCCAGGATGTGGCGATCTCGGCACTGGCGCACTGTGATCCCCGGATCCATTTGGTCTTGATCGGGGACCCGGCAACCCCCTGGGGCTTGGCCATGCGTGAGCAGGCGCGAACCGAGTGCGTCACCGCCCGTGTGCACTTCTTGGGCTTCAGCGACACGGCGCCCCAGTTGATCCGCGAACTCGATGGGTTGCTCGTCCCCTCGCGCCGCGAAGCCTTGTCACTTGCACTCATCGAGGCCGCGGCGGCTGGATTGCCGGTGATCGCCTCGCGGGTCGGGGGTATCCCGGAGGTGGTGGTGGATGAGGAGACCGGTCTGCTGATCCCGAGTGAGGACGCGGCGGCGCTGACTGCGGCCATGGGCCGGCTGGCCGGGGACCCGGCGCTGCGCGACCGGCTCGGGTCCAACGGACGCATCCGGTTCCTGCGGCATTTCTCACTGGAGACCATGGCGGATGGCGTCGAGGCCGTGTATTTGCAGGCGCTGGCCGGGGCACGGCGATGAGCGGTATCTCGATCCTGATGTATCACCAGGTGGGCGACTTCCGACGCGTCCGGACGCATCGTGCGGTCTATTGTCATCAGCGCCGCTTCGCCGCCCAGATGGCGTTGCTCAAGCGGCTGCGCTGCAGCGTGCTGACCATGGATCAGGTCCAGGCGTGTCTGGCCGGTGCCCGTCCGGTGCCGCCGCGGGCGGTGGCCATCACCTTCGACGACGGCTATGAGAACTTCTACGCGTTCGCCTTGCCCTGGCTGCAGCGCTATGGATTCGCGGCCACGGTCTATGCGGTGGCCGGCCTGGTCGGCCGTCCGGCGCACTGGCTCCAGACCGATGGGTTGCCCGGCGCGCGGCTGATGGACGCCCCGCGGCTGCGCGAGATCCGCCGCGCCGGGATCCAGGTGGGTTCTCACGCCTTGACTCATGTGCCGCTGGCCGGGCTCTCCGGTCCGGCGCTGGACCGCGAACTGTCGGGCAGTCGGCGGCTGTTGGAAGACCTGCTCGGCGAGCCGGTCACTCACCTCTGCTACCCTTATGGCAGTCACGATCCGGCCGTGGTCGCCGCGGCGGCCGGCGCGGGCTATGCCACGGGCGTGACCTGCCTGCGTGCCAGGGCGACCACCGCCTTCGATCCACTCGCCCTGCCGCGCAAGGCCATTTCGTTCGGCGATGATCGACTGGGCTTCCTCTGGAAGCTTCTGGTCAAGCACCGGCCCAAGGGGTCGGCGGTGGTCCGCGCGCCGGACCGGTGACAGTCTTGAATCCATTGATGTCCAACATGAAATTTCCCTACGGCCTGAGCGATTTCGCCACCCTGATCCAGGACGGCTACTGGTATCAGGATCGCACCGAACGGATTGCGCTGGTGGAAGCGGCGGGGCGGCAACTGATTTTTATCCGGCCCCGCCGCTTCGGCAAGAGTTTGCTGCTGTCGATGCTGGAGCACTATTACGATCTCAATCGGGCCAATGATTTCGATGCCCTGTTCGGCCGGTTGGCGATCGGCCAAAGCCCCACGCCGCTGCACAACCAGTATTTCGTGATGAAATGGGATTTCTCGCTGGTTCAGGCGCAGGGGGACCTGCGCGAGATCGAGGCGGCGCTGCATCGGCATCTGAACGATCGTATCCAGGCGTTCGTGCTGCGGTATCGGGAGCAACTGACCGAGTCGGTCACGATTAACCCGGAGGACGCCCTGTCGTCCTGGCAGTCGGTGCTGATGGCAACCTCGCAAACGCCATACAAGCTCTATTTGCTGATCGACGAATACGACAATTTCGCCAATGAGGTCTTGATGGCGGGTGCGCACTCCAGTCAGGCCCAGGACCGCTACCAGGCGCTGCTCTATGGCGAAGGCTTGTCGAAGACCGTGTTCAAGGCGGTCAAGGCGGGAGCCGGCGGCCTGGGATTGGACCGGGTCTTCATCACCGGCGTATCCCCGGTGGTGCTGAGCGACATGACCAGCGGTTACAACGTCGGCGAGAGCATCTACCTGGAGCCCGACTTCAATGACCTGTGCGGCTTCACCGAGGCCGAAGTGGCGACCGTGCTGGATCAGCTCGCACAGGAGCGTGGGGAGGACGGTGCGCCGGCCGCCTGGTCACCCGCCGCGGCGCTTGAGACCATGCGCACCTTCTACAACGGCTATCGCTTCAGCGAGGACGCCACGGCGAGTCTCTACAATCCGACCCTGACGCTCTATTTTCTGAAGGCCCTGCAGCGGCATGGCGAGCCGCCGCGACGGCTGTTGGACGAAAATCTGGCGATGGACCGCGGCAAGTTGATCTACATCGCCGACCTGCCGCACGGCGAGGCGCTGCTGGTGCAAGCGTTGAGCGGTGACGCGACCGTGACGATCCCGGAGTTGGCGCGGCGCTTCGGGGTGGCCGAGGTCTTGGCGGCCACCAAGGATCAGCCATTCATGGCCTCGCTGCTCTACTACTTCGGTATCCTCACCCTGGCGGGCGAGGGGGAACTGGGCAAGCTGATCCTGAAGATCCCTAACCTGGTCGCGCGCGCGCTCTATGTGGAACGGCTGCGTGAGCGCTGGTTGCCGGACGCGGCCGAACGGGATTGGACGCGATCCCAAGCCGAGCAGGTCTATTTGCGGGGTGACCTGGAGCCGCTATGCGACTTCATCGAACAGCGTTATTTTGCGGTGCTGTCCAATCGCGATTACCGGTGGGTCAACGAGCTGTTGGTCAAGTTTGCGTTTCTGACCTTATTGTTCGACGACCGGCTCTATATGGCCATGTCGGAGTTGGAAGCCCGTCGGGGCTATGTGGATCTGGCACTGATCGTGCGGCCCGACCGGCGGCGCTTTCAGGCGCTGGACCTGCTGCTCGAATTCAAGTACCTCGGCTTGAAAGAACTCGGCTTGAGCGGTGAGCAGGTCCGCGCACTGTCGCGCGCGGACCTGGCGGCCGTGCCGGCGGTCGCGGCGAAGCTGGACGAGGCGCAAGCGCAGGCGCTGACCTATGGTGCGACCCTGGGTGAGCAGCATGGGCTGACCGATTTGCATGCGTTCGCGGTGGTCGCGCTCGGCGTCGAGCGGCTGGTGTGGCGCGTCATCTAGGCTTGAGTGCAGCCGCGGAGGGTCCGCACAGCGGACCCTACGGTAATACCGTAACCGGTAGGGTCCGCTGTGCGGACCGACGATCGTGCCGATCGCGCGGGGGCCGGGTTTATGACCAAGGCCAGCCCGCCGCCCGAGGTTCCGCTTCGTCCAGTAATTCCCGATAGACCGCGAGATTGCCCTCCACCATCGCATCAATGGAGAACTCCCGCGCCATCAGCGCCTGGCCCGCGGCACCCAGGATGCGGCGACGCTGCGGGTCGGCGAGCAGCGCGGCAACCGCGGCGCCCAGGGCGGCCGGGTCCCCCGGGGTGACCAGCACACCGTTTTCCCCGTCGCACACCGCCTCCGGAATGCCCCCGGCACGGCTGGCGACGATCGGCACCCCGGCGCTCGCCGCCTGGAGCAGCGCGACGCCAAGGCCCTCCATGAGGGCCGGGTGCACCAGCACATCAACACAGGGAAGCAATGTGTCCAGGTCGGCGCGAAAACCCGCCAGGGTCACCTGCCCGGCGACCCCCAGGACCTGTGCCTCCTGCGCGAGGTCCGCGGCCAGCGGGCCCTGGCCGAAGAAGATCACCCGAAGATCCGGGTACGCCGCGACCAGTGGCGGCAGTGCCCGCAGCAGGACGCGGTGTCCCTTGCGCTCGATCAACTGGGCGACCACGGCAATCCAGGGTCCGTCTGCCGGTATGCCGAGCCGCTGCGCCGCCGCCGCGCGGTCGCCGGGCCGGGCATAGCGCTGCCAATCGACCGCGCTGCGCACCACCCGCAGCTTGTCGGCCGGCAGCCCGCCCGCGGTCAGCACCCGCCCGATCTCCTGCGAGATGGCGATCACCCGATCATGCAGCCGGTATTTGAGACGCACGAGCCAGGCCGCTTCCGGATTATCCACCCGCCGGGTGTGGACCACCGGCACTCCGGCCAGGCGTCCCGCGATCCCGCCCATCAGGTCCGCGCCGATGCGGCTGTGCAGATGCACCAGATCGGGCCCGGTCGAGCGGATCAGCCGCAGCAGGCGCGGCACCAGCAGCAGGTCCGCATCCCCGTGCATGGGCAGGCCATGGACCTCGGCGCAAGGTACCGCGGCGGCGCCCAGGTCGCAGCCGCGCGGGCAGGCGAGCAGATTCCCGTGTCCGCGGGCGTGCAGCCCCCGGATCAGGTGCAGGACCTGGAAGGCCCCGCCGTAAAGGTGCCGCCCGCCCTCGACGTGCAGGACCCTCACGGCGTCTGTCCGATGACCTGGCGGGCGGCGGCCAGCACCTCGCCCGCGCGGATCTCGCGCATACAGGTGAAGGCGCCGTCGCAGGTGGGCCGGCGCTTGCAGGGGGAGCAGGGCAGCCGGTGATAGAGCACCCGGGCGTTGGCCCGCGTGGTGTCGGTGTAGGGGCAGGTGGCGCCGAACAAGAGCACGGACGGGGTGCCGTGGGCGATGCCCATGTGGCTCAGGCCGGTGTCCACCCCCACCAGCAGGGCGGCGCGGTCGATCAGCGCGGCGGCCTCGCTCAGGCTGGTCCGGCCCGCGAGGTTGACCACGGGGTTCTCGGCTTCAGCGGCGGTCCCGCCGGCCGCCCCGGCCGCATCGCTGATCCGATCCGCGGCCTCTCGGTCGCCCGGGCCGCCCAGCAGCACCGGGATCAGCCCCAGGTCGGCGCGCAGGCGCCAGGCCAGGTCGGCCCAGCGCTCCTCGAACCAGTGCTTCTGCGGTCGGGTGGTGAAGGGGCACAGGGCCGCGAAGCCACTGGTCAGCCCCTCCCGCACCAGCGCCTCATCAGCCGCGGTCGCGGCTGCCGCGTCATAGTGAACGGCCATGGCGAATTCGGCGGTGGGCAAGCCCAGCATCCGCGCCAGCTGCAGGTACTCGGAGCCGATGCGCCGCGGGTCCCCGCCGCGGTCAACCGTGCGGGTCATGAGCCAGGCGCTGCCCTCCCGCGAGCCCAGGCCGACCCGCTCCCGCGCGCCGGACAAGCGGGTCAGGAGCCCGCTCTTGGCGAGTCCCTGCAAGTCCAGGGCAAGATCGAAACGCCGTTCGTGCAGCGTTTCACGCATGGCCAGCAGCCCCCTGACCAACTGGCCGAACCGACGTTCACGCCACAGCCGCCGCCAATGACCCATGGGGCAGACGATCACCTCGTCCAGGTCCGGATGGCGGTCGAGCAGCGCCCGGCACTCCGGCTGGACCAGCCAGGCGATGTGTGCTTGCGGGCTGGCGCGGCGCAGGGCCGCGATCAGTGGCGAGGCGAACACGATGTCGCCGATGGCCGAGAGGCGCACCAGCAGGATGTGGGCGTTCGGGGCGATGGTGAGGGGGTGGTCCGGCGTCATGAGGCAGTGATCTGGGGTAGCGCGTACCGATCTGGGCAAGGCCCGCACGGGCTTTGCCCTTGAAACGGCTGTTTCGGGGCCATCAGAGGGCTATGTCCTTGTCGAAACACCGCAGGAAGGTGGCAACGGTCTCGTAGTGGATGGATCGGAAGCAGTTCATCGGTGTCGACCCTCAAGGGTGTTCCAGCTATTCTATCGGGATTGGCGGTGCCCGGCTGCCGGAAAGCCCGACAGGGAGGTCGCAGGCCGTTCGCTTGGTCCGATCAATGACCCCATTGCTCGCTGGGCGGGCCGACAGGCCGGTCGTCTGGGAGGAGACGCCGGCCTCGCGTCGCTCGGGACGTGATGCGGAACCGGTTAAGTCGGGGGGCGGGAGCGGCGGTCACCGATGTGTTATGCGAATCAACGGATGGTCCTAAGTGTATGGCTGACCGGCGGCTCACGGCCAGGAACGCTCGCCGGTGCCGGGAACCGAAGGGACAGCTTTCGGGCGGACTCCCGCCACTGGCGGTTGTGCAGGACAACAGGCATCGGAGATGCTATTCGTAAACGACAACGCCCTCGCTTCCCAGCTCGACATAGCGAGGGCTTACCGCAAGTGCCTGGGCTAGCGCTTCCCAATGCTCGTCGAACAAGGCAAGCAAAGCGTTATTCGGGAGATTGCCCAAGGTCACACGGATCAGGCGGGACGGAGACCCGGCCAGGAAATGGCTATCGCGGAAGTCACTATCCTTGGTAATCAAAACCATATCGTTCGCATCGGCGAACACGGCCACAGCGGCATCCGTGGTCTCGGATCCGTCCAGAATTCTGTTCACATGAGTGGCGTCTACGCCTCGCTGCCGAAGCTGGTTCACTAACCGATATGGCAGATGGACGTCGCACAGCACATTCATCAGGCGACTCGCCGCAGCGGCTCGCCGGAAACCACCAACCGCGCGTAGTGCAGACAGGCAAGGATATCCTCGCGCTCCAACTCCGGGTGATCGGCGAGGATCTCGTCCGGCCCCATACCCGCGGATACGAGATCGAGGACGACTTCCACCGGCCAGCGCATGTGACGGACGCACGGCTTGCCGTGGCAAATGTCCGGGTCGAGGGTGATACGGCTCAGATCTGGCATGATAGGACCTTGGTAAACCGGTCGCCCGGGCCGCTCGCTGCGGCGGCCCGGGGTTGAGCGGTCGTTGGTACTAGGCCGCAGTATAGGTCAGGGCGAGTGCTGAAGATCGAGGAAATAGGTGCTCTACGCGGCCTTCCTCGAGGTCAAGCTCGCGGCAGTCGATTACAAGTGATGCAGGCCACGCTAGCCGAACGGGTCAAGACCTGGACCGAGGAGTGGAAGCAGCAGGGACTTCGGCAGGGCAGGCAGGATGGCCGGGCCGGCAATTCGCCCCGCGGTCATCGGCGCCCGGGGATTCCTCCCCGGGCTGCCTCTGTTCGGAGCGTCGCCGCCCCCCGGCCGCCGCGGGCAATGCAAGCGGCCTCGGGTCGTGGGCCAAACTTCTGTTTCCTCACCAACCGCAGAGGAGACAGACCATGAACGACACAAGCACCGTGCGGCCGATCCCGTGGAACAAGGGAAGACTCATTGGGCAGAAGCCGCCGCTGAAGCTCCAGGCGATCCGGATCTTGCGGACCCGCTTGCCGCTGGCCAACAAGACCCGCGAGTTGGCGCTGTTCGACCTGGCGCTCGACAGTAAGCTGCGGGCTGCGACCTGGTGGCCCTACATGCTCACCGCGTCACCCCACCTCTCGACCCGCCAGTACACGCGCATCGTCAAATCGTGGGCGGCGCTGATTGGCGCCGACCCGCACGAGTACGGCACCCACTCGCTACGGCGCGGCGCACCAAGGCGACCCTGATTTACCGCCGCACCAATAATCTGTGTGCCGTGCAACTGCTCTTGGGCCATATCAAGCTGGAAAGCACCGTCCGCTTCTTGGGCATCCTGGACGGCCAAGACCAGCCTGGCCGACCTGATCGAGCCGGACCTGCCGGAGCAACTGCGCCACTGGCAGCCGCAAATCCGGTATCTTCTGCTGGAGGAGCGCCGCTACGCCGACGCCGAGCTGGCGGGCCTGCGCAATGTCGCCGCCGCTCTGTTCAGGCTGGAGAACAGCCGTGCGCCGGAGGATATTGAACGGGTCGTGGCGAGTCTCGTCGACTGGCTCGCGGCCCCGGAGCAGACCGCCTTGCGGCGGGCCTTCGTGGTGTGGCTCAAACGGGTCCTGCTGCCGGCGCGGGTTCCGGGTGCAGACATCCCCCATGTCATCGAATTACAGGAGATGCAGGCCATGTTAGCCGAACGGGTCAAGACTTGGACCGAGGAGTGGAAACAGCAGGGTCTCCAGCAGGGCCGGCAGGAGGGTCGGCAGGAGGGTCGGCACGAAGGCGAGGCCAACGTGCTGCGTCGGCAACTGGCGCGACGCTTCGGTCCTTTACCGTCCTGGGCCGAGCAACGGCTGGATCAGGCCGGGGAAGTCGAACTTGAATCCTGGGCTGACCGTGTCCTCGACGCCCAGACCTTAGAGGACGTACTCAATCATCCTTGTTGATCGCACAAGTTGAGCGGCCGGGACGATGGTCCGCGCCAGTGACGGTTCCGTGCGGCTCACAGACCCGATCCGCGCCCGCGTCGGCGCCTTCGCTCTTGGGTCTTCAGCTCAGATCGTCGCCGCGCCCGGGCCAGCGAGCGAAGCAAGCGACAAACGGCGCTTTTCAGGGCCACTGAGATGAGCCCCCTCAGGGCCGGAGCGGCACCGCGGATGCGGCCCGACCGCTCTCGGCCAACCGCGATCAGCGCGCGGCCTTGCGCGCATCCAGCGCCATGAAGAGGTAGGACCAGCCGTTGAAGATGAGTTCGATGGCAACGAACAGGCCGATCACCCACATGCCGGATTCCGGCCATTGGCCCAAAATCATGCCGCCCAGCACGATGGACACCAGGCCCGAGAGCGCCACCCAGAACCAGCCCGCCGCCGCCGGCCGCAGTTGGAAGGCCATGATGATGCGTACCAGACCGACCGCGATCAGAATGCCGGCCAGCACCAGGGTGAGGATGACCGAGGCGCGGGCCGGGTCCATGATGATGTCGACCCCGGCCGCGATGTACAGCAGGGCGATCAGCACATGCCAGAGCACCGACTTCCAACCCTTACAGGTGAAGGCATGGACCAGTTGAAAGAGTCCGGCGGCGAGGATCAGCACCCCGAAGAACAGGACGCTCGCCAGGGTGAGCGCGAAGGTCATGTAGAACCCGAGGGTCCCCAGCAGGATGGAGATGATACCCAGGGCCAGCAGCCAGCCCCAATGCTTCTGTACCTCGGCGGAAAAGGCACCCTGGACGGTCGCCGTGTTGCTTGCAGACATCATGTGTTCCTCTGTTGGTTGACGCGTGGTTGACGGATTCAAAGGGTGCGTTCACCTCAAACCCACCTGTGGGAGCGGCCTCCGGCCGCGATGAGTGCGCGATGAACTCGGACGCCGCGCTCGTCCGCGAGGCCCTGTCGCGGCCGGAAGCCGCTCCCACGGGGTCGCGGTGACTTTCACGGCAAAGCCCCGGTTCCTAGTGCCCGGCTGCCGGCGGCGGCCGCCGCCCCGCCTGGGCGACCAGCACCATCACCGCGGTGGATGCCAGCCGGGTGCGCACGGTGTCGGCGCGGCTGGTCAGCACGATGGGCACGCGCGCCCCCAGCACGATGCCCGCGCTGTCGGCCCCGGCCAGGTACTGAAGCTGCTTGGCCACCATGTTGCCGGCCTGGAGATCGGGCAGCAGCAGGATGTCGGCCCGGCCCGCCACCGGGGAGACGATCTTCTTGGTGCGGGCCGCGTCCTCGCTCACCGCGTTGTCGAACGCCAGAGGGCCGTCGAGGATACCGCCGGTGAGTTGGCCGCGGTCGGCCATCTTGCACAGCATGGCCGCGTCGACGGTGGCCTGCATCACCGGGTTGACGGTCTCGACCGCGGCCAGGATGGCCACCAGCGGCGTCGCGATGCCGAGCACCTGGGCGAGGTCGATGGCGTTCTGGCAGATGTCCACCTTGTCCCGCGCCGTCGGTGCGATATTGATGGCGGCATCGGTCAGCAGGAGCAGCCGCGGATAGGTCGGAACGTCCATCACGAAGACATGGCTGACCCGGCGCTCGGTACGCAGTCCGGTCGCCCCGTCGACCACCGCGGCCATGAGTTCGTCCGTATGCAGCGAGCCCTTCATCAGGGCATCCAGCTCGCCGGCGCGGACCATGGCCACCGCCTGTCGCGCCGCCGCATGGCTATGCTCGACGTCGACGATGCGATAAGGCGTCAGGTCCACGCCCTCGGCGGCCGCGACGGCGCGGATTTTGGTCGCGGGTCCGACCAGCACCGGCGTGATGAGACCGCGTTTGGCCGCCTCGATCGGCCCCAGCAGCGCGTCGCGGTCGCAGGGATGAACGATCCCGCACGGCACCGGCGCCAGCCCTCGGCAACGGGCGAAGAGTGGTGCGAAGCCGTCGTTACGCCGTAAGATCACCTCGGGTGTGGCGATGTTCGAATAGCGCAGCCGCGCTGTCGGTGCGGCCACGGTGATGGTGCCCGTGACCAGCGTTTCGTCGCCCCGCCGCACCTTGCAGTCGAAAACGATCTGGTGACCGTCCGGACGTTTCTCAATGGCCGTCACGGTGCCCGCCAGTTCGTCGCCCACGGTCAGATCGCCGGCAAAGCTCAGATTTTGCGCCAGGATGCGCGTGCCCGGCCCCGGCAGCCGCCGGTTGAGCATGCCGGATACCAGAGCCTCGGCACCCACCGCCTCCACGATCAGTTCGGCCGCGGGGGCCGTTGCCTCGAGATGGAAAGGATCGAGGTCGCCGGAGACCAGCGTCAGTGCTTCGAGATCGGCGCGGCTCAGGCGGCGGGTGACGGTCAGCGTGGCTCCGACCGCAATTTCATCATAGGTCTGATTGATGTACGAATCCATGTTTGGCCTTTAGGTAATCAACGGATGATCCCGCTTCAGGAGCGGGCCAGGATGCGCGGTAAGCGTCCGGCAGTCCGGAGCGCGCGGCGTAGTCCGGGGGTGAGGGCGGACCTACGGAAAATCATACACCGGTTACTTGTCCGGTTCGGGCCGGACTGACGTTCGACCCCGATCGTCGGGCTCAGGGGGCGCTTGGACCGGCAGCAGCCGCGTGCCCGCCGCCAGCGGCCGCACCAGTGGTTTCAGGCGGCGCAGTTCGGCGGGGAGTGCGGCCAGGGCGGCTTCGGCCGCGGCTTGGGTGGCGTAGTCGCCCAAGAGCAGGGCATACCAGTCCTTGTCCCGATGGCGGCCTTTCAGGGTCCGCACTTGCCCGATCAGTGCGTGCTGTTGCGCGAAAGCGGCGAGGCCCGTGTCGCTGTAGACGGTCAGGAGCTGGATGGCGAAGCGCGGTTGGTCCTGGACCAGCGGGACTGACGCCGGGGCGGGGGTGGGAGTCGCGGCGCCGGATGGTGTCGTCCGGCTGGACTGCGCGATCGGCGCCCCGCTGTCCTCGCGCGTCGTCCCGGCCAGCGGCGTCGTCGGGACCTCTTCCGGCGCGGAGATCAGTCGTTCCAGCCCAAGCAGCGCGATCAGGATGAGCCCGGCGGCCAGGACCCGACGCTCAGGCCGGTGCGGCGACGGCGCAGGATGGTCCCCCTGGGCGAGCAACAGGCTATAGATGGGCCGTCCGCCCAACCCCTCGGCGGTGAAGGTGGCACTGAGACAGGTGAGGATGATCGGCAGGACCAGCGCGTTGGCGCCGGTCAGTTCGATGACCAGGATGATCCCGGTCAAGGGGGCGCGCACCGTGGCGGCGAACAAAGCCCCCATGGCCGCCACCGCGAAAATTTCAGGACTCAGGCCGAGCCCGGGGGTCAGCCAGGCGACGAAGTGGTGAAAGGCCGCCCCGCCGATGGTGCCCAGCGCGAGCAGGGGGGCGAAGATACCGCCCGGCAGTCCGGCGCCATAGCTGCCCACCGTGGTCAGCACACGCACCGCCAGCAGCACCAGCAGGAACAGCGCGCCCTGATGTCCCTGGAGTAGCGACTCCACCAGCCCCTCGCCGCCGCCCATTGCATCAGGTGCGAACCAGACCAAGGCACCGAGAGCCATTCCCAGGGCGCTGGTCGTGAGGACGGCGTGCCCCGCGCGCAGGGCGCGAAACCGCCGCACCGAGCCCAGCAGCAGCGCGTTGAAAAGCACGCCCAAGGCACCGATCAGCACCCCCAGCACCAGGAACAGGGGCAGCGCGGATAAGGGCGCCATTTGCACTGGCGCCATCGGCAGGGACGGTCCCTGCCCAAGGAGCCAGCCGCTGACCACCACCGCCACACAGGAGGCCAGGATGACCGACTGCAGTGCGGCGAAGCTGAACTCGAAGTGCTCCCGCAATTCCTCGGTGACGAAGACGATCGCCGCCAGCGGGGCATTGAAGGCGGCGGCGAGTCCCGCCGCCGCGCCGGCCGCGATCAGCGAACGGCCCTGTCGGTGATCCAGGCGCAGCCGCTCGGTCGCCAGTTGACCCAGCGCGGCGCCCATGTGGACTGTCGGCCCCTCCCGCCCCAGCACCAGTCCGGAGCCGACGGCCAGCAACCCGGCCACGAACTTGACCGGCAGCACCCGCTGCCAGCGCAGGGTCCGCGCACCGGCGAGGATGGCCTCCACCTCCTGGATACCGCTGCCGGCGGTCTCCGGAGCGAACCGGCGGACCAGCCCCAGGGCGGCGCTCAGCACCAGGGCACCCAGGCCCATCAGGACCAGCCAACCTGGCACCGGCGCCGATTCCAGGACGGTGCGCAGCAGGTCCCGGCCTTGATCGGCCTGGTCGAGCAGGGCATGGAAGGCGGCACCGACCAGCCCGGCGCAGGCACCGACCAGGGCCGCGGCCAGATAGATCCGCCAGTCGAGTGGTGCTGTGGTCTGCTGGTCGCTCATCATCACGAAAAACCGAAAAATAATGAAAAACCGAAAACTCAAAACCGTTCTGTACCGCCCCTACGTCCGGTAATCACGTCCGCAGGCTATAAGACGCGATGGTCAGCGAGCGATTGGCGAAAACCCCGTAGCCGTCGCCGTGCAGCACGCTCGTTTTCCAATCGCGGCGGCCGTTCAAGACAAGTCGCTGAGCGGCAGGAACATCAGGGTGTCATCGTCCCCGGAGTGGCACGCTCGGGGGCGGGCGAAACCGCGTCACTCTGGTCCAGACACAGGTGCAGATCGCGCTGCGGGTAGGGGATGCTGATGCCGGCGGTCCGGAATCCGTACCAGATGCGGCGATTGACCTCGGAGCGCACCGCGGTGCGCCCGATCTGTCCCAGGTAATGGATACAGTATTCCAGGCGCAGGGTGACGGCTGAGTCGCCGAACTCCCAAAGGGTAACCAGCGGCGCTGGGCTGCGCAGGATCGGGGGATACCCGGCCAGGATCTCGCGGACCAGGGCGATCGCCTGGTCGGGGTCGTTCTGATAGCTGATGCCCACGGTCAGCACGGTGCGCAGGATGTCGTCGCTCCGGGTCCAGTTGATGAATTCTCCGGTGATCACCGATCCGTTGGGCACGAAGACCTCCTGTTTGTCGAAGGTGCGGATGGTGAGTGAGCGGAAACCGATCCGGGTGACTTCGCCCTCATGGCCGCTCACGGTCACGATATCGCCCACCCGCAACGGACGCTCTACCAGGAGCATGATGCCCGAGATGAAGTTGTTGACGATGTTCTGTAACCCGAAGCCGATGCCTACGCCCAGACTCGCGGCAAAGACCAGCAGCGTGGTCAGGTCGACACCGATACTCTGGAGCGCGACCAGGAAGCCGGTGCAGATGATCAGGTACTGGGTGAAGGTCGCCAGTGTCTGGCGCAGCCCGTGATCGCGGATGCGGGCGTAGGCGAGATAAAAGCTGACGCGCTTGACCCAGGCGCCGATCCAGACGCTGGCGAGCACCAGCAATCCGGCGACGGCCAGGTCACGTGGGGTGAGCTGCACTGTGCCGACATGGAGCAAAGTCCGATGCGTCCAGTCCAGCAGGCTGCTCAGCGGCGGTGTCTGCGTGCTCCAGCCCCACAATCGCAGCAGGCCCCAGCCCGCGGCCAGCCAGGCGAGCAGGACCGCAAGGGCGTGGGTCGGACCCAGAAACTCGCGGCGCCATAGATCGCCGCGTGTATCCTGCTTCTTGTCCGACCAGCGTTCGAAACGGCGCAAGGCGGCGGTGCGCAGGTCGTCGAGCGCGCCGAGCGCGAGATAGAGCAGTGCGGTGATCAGCGCCAGCCAACCCAGATACGCGGCAATGGCCCAGGCCAGGTTGAGGTATCCCAGCAGCCCGAGCAGCCCTGCTGCCGCAAGCGCTATGGCGGCCATCCTGGACAACCAGGCGAACAGGCGCACGCCGTGATGGGGTGGTGTCGTGGGCTCCGGTCTGGCGGGTAGAGGCGGCGCCGATGACTGGCCGCTGCGCCAGTCCGGTGCCGCGTCGGCTGATTGGTCCGCGGCTCGATCAGACCGCTGCGCGAACTGCCGGATCAGCCCCTTGAGTCCGAAGGCCGGCACCGCCAGCAGCAGCAAACCAAACAGGGCCAGGCGATCGAGCAGTTCGGCGGCAAGGGGCGAGACCGCAAGTGCGTGGGTCAGGGAGTACAAGGCGCTGATCACCATCGTCAGCAGCAGCGCCCAGCGCAGTCGGCGGTAAAATGCCGTGCGTTCAGCCAATTGACCCGTCGATAGGTCGGGGACGAAGAGTTCGAGCCGCGCCAGCCGCAGCAGAAAGGCGCTCGCCGGCCAAACGCCGAGGACCAGCAGGCGCGGCCGCCAGGCGTTCACCGGGAGGTCGAGGCGGAACGCCACCCACATCCAGATCAGCGCCGGAATGGCCCAGGGGAGTGCCGGGCTTAGTGCCTGGGCCGGGATGGCCAGCCGCCGCCCGGATTCCAGGTGGTGCCGCCGCAGCCAGTGGCGCAGACTCAGAGTCAGCACGATCACGAGCAGGATACCCCCGAGCAGGCTGCCCCGCTCGCCCGCGGTGAGGAGGTCGAAGCGTCCCCGCAGGTTGATGGCCAGCGTCCGGTGTTCATGCATCGCCAGCGCCGGCAGCGCGGCGAACCCCGCGGCGATGCGCTGCCATTCCCCGGCCGCGCCGGGCAACGGCAGTCGTTCGGTCAGTGAATCGGTATAGAGCGCCGCTATTTGTCGGGCGAAGTGAATACGCTCGGAATCCACCCGTTGCAGTTCGGTCTTGAGGTCCTGGTCCTGCAGGTCGATCAGGTCCTCCAGGTCCTGGGTCAGGTCCCAGGTCGGTCCCGCGGTGACGCCGCGCTCGCGCAGCAGGGTGCGCCGCGCCTCGATGACCTGGCGCTCGCCAACCAGTTCGCTGACCAGCGTTCGCAGTTCATCCCGCACCGTGGTGAGTTCATCAGCCGCCGCCGCCAGTAACGGCAGGGGTGCGGACCGGTCGCCGCGCACGGCGATCAGGCCTTCCAGTTGTCCGCGCAGACCGAGCAAGTCCAGATCGTTTTGGCGCAGGTAGGCGCGGGAGGCCGCATCATGCAAACGGGTTTCCAGGAGGTCGCGTTGCGGTCGCGTCGCCGGGTCGTTCTCGTCGATGGTCATGAGGGCGGCGGCCAGGCGCGCGGTTTCGCCAAGAAATTGCGAAACCGCCGACTCCAGCAGCGGGACACGCGCGTCGTGTTCGGGGGCGGCCGCGTAGTCGATAGCGTCCAGGCGGATGCGCCGCTGGAGCAAGCGCAGGCGTTGCTCGCTGAGGATCTCGAAACGCCGGTCGGCGGTCACCAGGTCCGCGAAACTTTCCAGCAGCGCCCGCAGGGCCACGATCTGATCATTCAGCAACCGCAGGGCCGTGTGTTGGGACAGGTCGTCCAAGTCGCGGGCCGGAGTGTCGGCCAGGGTCCGTTCGAGTGCGGCGACGCGCTGTTGCAGCCGCGCCAACGCCGCCTGTCGGTGCGCGATCTGGCCTTCCAGGGTGCGAATGCGCGAGCGGACCGCATCGCGCTCCTGGCGGGCCGCTTGCAACATCCCCGGCTGGATGTCGGCGCTGCGCAGGGTCTGCTCCGCCGCCGCGATCTGGGACGCCAGGCGCTCGGACTCATGGATGCGGTGCCGCGTTGCCTCAGCGATTTCGGTCTGTCCCAGCAGCAAGCGGTCGGTCGCGTCCTGAATCTCGCGCAGGGAGGGGGTGAAGGCGTTGGTCACGGGGAGGGGTTGGCCCACGGCTGCGATCGGGGTCAGCATCAGACAGAGAGCAAGGGCGGTCAGCGGTTGGACCAGCGCGCGCCGGAGGGGCATGGTGTACTCATCGGGTCCGGTCGGGGTGGAGACACAAGGCGTATCTTACGCCATCGGAGTAAACTGATCATCAGCGAGCGTCTTGCCGGTCCTTGGCCGCTCGGCGGCTCCCGTGTTCAGGATGCAGAACGGAGGACAGATGAACCCAGTGCCCCTGTCAGATACCCGCCGCCACTGGGCTGTTGTCCTGATCGTTTTCGTGTTGACCGCCGTGCTGACCAACGCCGCGATCTGGCACAGCGAACAGACCCAGTTGCTCCTGAAAGCGGCCCTTGGTCTCTCATTCAGTCTGTTGCTCGCCGCGCTGACGCGTCTGTTGCTCAAGACCCGCGCCCAGGCGCGTGTACTCACCGTTCTGGTCGAAGAGCGTACCACCCAGAGTGAAGAACGCTTTCGCCGACTGCTCGATGAGGTCCCCGCGGTCGCCGTGCAGGGGTATCTGATGGATGGGACAACCTGTTACTGGAATCGGGCCTCTGAACGGATCTATGGTTATGCGCCGCAGGAGGCGATTGGACGCAGCCTGTTGGATTTGATCATCCCCCTCGATATGCGGGACACCGTTCGCGGTGCCATCGCAATGATGGCCGAGACCGGACAGCCCATCCCGCCTGGGGAGTTGTCGCTCCAGCGCAAGGATGGTACCCGGGTGACGGTCTACTCCAGCCATGCCGTGGTGCGGATCGCGGGTCGCGCACCGGAGTTCTTCTGTGTCGATATCGACCTGACTGAACCCCGCCGGGTGCAGGACGCACTCGCCGAGACCATGGTCAAGTACCGCACCCTGTTCGATGACTTTCCGCTGGGCATTACCGTCACCGACGCCGCCGGCCGGATCGTCGAGGCCAATGCCGCCTCCGAG
The DNA here is from genome assembly GCA_964470155.1 of uncultured Lamprocystis sp. Taxonomy (GTDB): domain Bacteria; phylum Pseudomonadota; class Gammaproteobacteria; order Chromatiales; family Chromatiaceae; genus Thiodictyon. Next base: position 34,915 of record CAYYAY010000053.1, read on the forward strand.
CGGTTGCTCGGCATCTCCCGAGCGGAGCATGGTACGCGCAGCATCGATGCGCCGCAGTGGCGAATCCTGCGCCCGGATGGGCAGCCGATGCCGGCCGCGGAATTCGCCAGCGTGCGGGCGCTCAAGGAGCGGCGTCTGGTGGAGGGTGTGGAGCTGGGGATCGTCAAGGCGGCCAATGCGATCACCTGGCTGACGGTCACCGCGGCACCCCTGCCGCTGCCGGGCTATGGCGTGGTCATCACCTATGGCGATATCACCGCACAGAAAGCGGCCGAACGCGCTTTGCGCGAGAGCGAGGAGCGTTACCGGCAGATCGTCGAGACCGCTAACGAGGGTATCTGGATCATTGATCGCCAAGGGGTGACGACCTTCGCCAACCGCCAAATGGAGGCCCTGCTCGGCTGTCCTGCGGGCAGTCTGGTGGGACGGCCGTTCTTCGACTTCATGGACGGCGCGGGGCGCTGCGACGCTGAACAGCGGCTCGCGGAACGCAATGCCGGGCTCGCGGCGCAGCATGAGTTCCGTTTTATCCGCGCGGATGGGACGGCGATCTGGACCCTGGTGACGACCTCCCCCCTGCGCGCCCCCGACGGGCAGGTGGTGCAGGCGCTGGCGATGGTCACCGACATCACCGAGCGCAAGCGCAGCGAAGAGACGGTCCGCCAGCTGGCCTTGTTCGATGCCCTGACCGGCCTGCCCAACCGACGCCTCCTGCTCGATCGGCTGGGGGAAGCCCTGGCCGCCGCGGCCCGCAGCGGACGGCTGGGTGCACTGATGTTTGTCGATCTGGACAACTTCAAGGCACTCAATGACCGCTGCGGGCACCACCTGGGTGATCGCCTGCTGCAGCAGACCGCCCAGCGTTTGACCGCAAGCGTGCGCCGCCGCGACAGCGTGGCCCGTCTGGGGGGCGACGAGTTCGTGGTGCTGTTGGAGGACTTGAGTGCGAATCCCGCGCGGGCCGCCGATCAGGCGCGCGGGGTCGGGGAGAAACTCCTCGCCGCCTTCGTCCCGCCGTTCGATCTGGAGGGGGAACTGCACCGCGGCACCTGCAGCATCGGTATCAGTCTGTTCACGGGATCGGGGGCGGAGGAGGGCGTCGAGCGGCTGCTCAAGCGTGCGGATCAGGCGATGTACCGGGCCAAGGCGGCCGGCCGCAATACCCTGTGCCTCAGCTGACGCACGCTGGCCGGGACACACACGACACGGTTTGGTTCCGCCGCCCCTGGTCCGTGGGTGATGGCAATAGCGGGCTACCAGCCGAGCCGCCGCAGGTTGCGTTCGACCTCGTCCTGATCGCTGTAATAGGTCTTCGCGCCGTTGCGGTCGATGTAGCGCTCGTGACCCTTGCCGGCGATCAGGGCGACCCAGGGCTCTTCCGGCGGGCGAGCGGCCAGCAGGTCGAACAGATGCGCGACCGCCAGCGGTCGGTCTACAACCACGTCCAGGTTCGCGCCGGACATGCCGGTGAGGATGTCCGCGATGATCTGCTCGGGGTCTTCGGTTCTGGGGTTGTCGGAGGTGACGATCGCGTGGTCGCAGTGACGCGCCACCGCGGCGCCCATCAGCGGCCGTTTGCCGCGGTCCCGCGCGCCGCCGCAGCCGAACAGGGTCAGCACCCGGTGGCCGGGGAAGCCGGCGCGGATGGCGGTCAGGATGGTGTCGAGCGCATCCGGGGTATGTGCGAAGTCGACCACGAAGGTCCGGTTGCCGGCCACCCGACACTCAAAGCGGCCATCCACGGCTTGCAGGTGCCGCCAGTCGGTGCGCGCACCGGTTCCCAGCACACCGTCGGCCAGCGCGACCGCCAGCGCATAGTTGCGGCGGTTGTGGGCCAGCGCCAGGAAGGGCTTGGCGGTCAATGCCCGCGGTTCCAGGGTGGGTTCGTCCAAGAGCCGGATCGCGGCCTGCGCGACCCCCGCTGCCGACAGTCGATCGGCCACCTCGGGGCTGCTGCAATAGAGTCGTCCGCCGTCGACGAGCTGGTCGAGGATGCGCGCCTTGGCGGCGAAATAGGCGGCCTCGGTCCGATGGTAGTCCAGGTGATCCTGGGTGAAGTTGGTCCACCCGGCATCCTCCAGCGGCAACCCGTAGACGCGGCCCTGGTCGAGCGCGTGACTGCTCACCTCCATCACCACCCAGTCGCAGCGGTCCTGGTAGGCGTGCAGCAGTCGACGCAATTCGAGTTGGGGCGGCGAGGTGAACCCGGTCGCGGCCAGCGGTTCCCCATTGAGCGACAGCCCCAGGGTGCCGACCGCCAGCACCCGGTGTCCGTTCGCGGCCAGGATTGATTCCAGGTACTTGATGGTGGTGGTCTTGCCGTTGGTGCCGGTGACGCCGATAAAGCGCAAATCCGCACGCAAGGGATAGACCCGGTCGCAGAAACGCCCGACCACCTGGGGCCAGTCCGCGGGACGGGTCACATAGACGCCTTTGCCGGGCAGGCCGTCGAAGCAGTCGAGCATCCGGTTGGTGACCAGCACGGCGCAGGCGCTGTCCGCCAGGTAGCGCCGATAGATCTCCGCGTCGTCGCGGCCGTCATCGAAGCGTTGGAAGAACAGGATCGAGCCGGAGTCGCAGGCATCGGCGCGCCACTGCAGATTGGTCAGCGCGGCCGGGGCGGCCGGTTCACGCCGCCAGGCGAAGTCGGTGGACGCGAGGAGTGGGGAGAGCGGGTTGGTGGGTATCATGGCGGGCCAGCTTAACCGAGCCGCGGGTGCCTTGAAAGCGCCTCGTTTGGGGGAAGCGATAAAGTAAGGAAACGATAGCATATTGCTTGTGCGCTCCTGACCTACGGCGGCATCAGCCTGTTCGTCGTCGCCTTCGTCGTGGTGCCGGTCGCCGCGGCGCTGTTTCGGCGCGCGCAGATCCCGCATCGGTTGATCCCGGCCGCGGTCGCACTCGGCGCCTTCAGTTTCACGATGACCGCGCTGCCGGGCACGCCGGCGATCCAGAACGCGATCCCGATGCCGTGGTTCGGCACCACGCCCTTCGCGGCGCCCTGGCTCGGGCTGATCGCGGCGGCGATCATGTTGCTGTTTGGGCTCTGGTGGTTGAGGCTGGTTGCCGCGCGGTCGCGCCGCCGCGGCGAGGGTTATCGGACGACCTCCGGGCCGCTCGCCGCCGGCGCGCCCGCGGCGGCCATCGAACCCTCGGCCACGGAGCTTGCCGAGGATGCACTGCTGCGCGAACGGGTGAGCACCAGCGATGTGTTCGATCCGGCCGAGTGCCGCCATGGCCAGCGCAGCGCGCAGGGGCCGCACTTCACCGTTCTACGTCAACTTCTGCGATCCGAACATCATCGCCGTCGGTGCTCGGTTCGATCAGATCGATGCCGAGCGCAGCGCCATCGGCGAGCTGAGCTTCTCCACGGTCGGGCGCGCACGGGCCATGGGCCAGGCGCGCGGCGTGCTGCGTATCTACGCCGACCGGGCCAGCGGCCGGGTGCTTGGCAGCGAGATGATCGCGCCGCGCGGTGAGCACCTGGGGCATCTGTTGGCCTGGGCCATCGAGCAGCGAATGACGGTCGGCGAGATCCTGCGCATGCCCTTCTACCATCCGGTGATCGAAGGCGCGCTCAAGGCCGCGCTGAGCGAGCTCTATGCCAAGATCGATGCCAAGAATCCGGGGCCGGTCACTGAGGTGGGCCCGGCCGCTCAATAGTGCCGCAGGGCGCAAGATCCGCGACCACTGCTGGCGGTTGGCGTGATCGTTGTCGTAATCGTAGTCGTAGTCGTAATCGAGCGGCAGGAGGCTGGTGGTCCGAGAACAAGTCGAAGACGACAACGATTACGACAACGACAACGATTTGGAGAGGGTCTCGCCATCTCATTTCTTTCTGAAACCCAGAGGAATCGTCCATGTTGAAAGGCAAGACAGCCATCGTGACCGGCTCGACCAGCGGGATCGGCTTAGGGATCGCCCGGGCGCTCGCCGCCGACGGTGCGGACATCCTGCTCAACGGTTTCGGCGACGGCCCCGAAATCGACCAATTGCGCGACGCGATGGCCGTGCAGTACGGCGTCAAAGTCGCCTACTGCGGTGCCGACATGACCAAGGCCGCGGACATCGAGCGGATGGTCGAGACCGCCAACCACGCGTTCGGCAAGATCGACATCGTCGTCAACAACGCCGGCATCCAGCATGCCGCACCGGTACAGGATTTTCCGCCGGAACGCTGGGATGCGGTGATCGCGATCAATCTGACCGCCCCGTTCCTCATCACCCGCGCGGTGCTGCCGCAGATGCTCGCGCGCGATTGGGGCCGCATCATCAATATCGCCTCGGTGCACGGCCAGGTCGCCTCGGTAGACAAGTCCGCCTATGTTGCCTCTAAACACGGGATCATGGGCTTCACCAAGGCGGTCGCGTTGGAGACGGCGACCACGGGGGTCACCTGCAACGCCATCTGCCCCGGCTGGGTGCTGACCCCGCTGGTGCAGCAGCAGATCGACGCCCTTGCCACCCGCGAGCAACTCTCCAACGAGGATGCCAGTGTCAAACTGCTGGGCGACAAGCAGCCGTCGCAAACCTTTGCCTCCCCGGAGCAGCTTGGGGCGCTGGCGGTCTTCCTGTGCTCTGATGCGGCCTGCAATATGCGGGGCGTCGGCCTACCAGTCGACGGCGGCTGGCTGGCGCAATAGGTGCCATCCAATAACGGATTGACGGTGATTGAGTGAGCCCGCCGGCGATGATCATGAAGATGGTATAGACAGTCGCGATGGCCGCCCAGGTCAGGTCCCATCCGCGGTCCCGGTCACCGAGCGCATAGGTTTCCCGCGTCAGCGTGAGTTTGAGCGCGTAACCCGCCACCAGCACATACCTTCTTTGAAGTCAGTGGACAAAACGATTCGTCGATTGAGGACCCCATGATGCTACAGCTCGACCTTTCGACCGCCGCTGAGCTGACCGATCTCGCCATGTAACGCCCCGACATGGCGGTCTCGCTCTATCGGCCCACCACGCCCGTCAGCCTGGAGACGGATGCCGATCGCATACTGTTGAAAAATCTTGGCAAGGAGGCCATCGATCAGTTGCGGGTGGCGGGTCAATGCCATTAAGTTAAGCCATTCCCTCTCCCACGCACCTGCTCCCACGCAGGAGCGTGGGAGAGT
>CAYYAY010000054.1:0-39727 GCA_964470155.1 uncultured Lamprocystis sp.
CGGGCGAGGGCATCAACCTCCAGCGCGCCCACCTGATGGTCAACTACGACCTGCCCTGGAACCCCAACCGCTTGGAGCAGCGCTTCGGGCGCATCCACCGTATCGGCCAGACTGAGGTCTGCCACCTGTGGAACTTGGTCGCGGACGACACCCGCGAGGGCGATGTCTACCGCAAGCTCTTGGAGAAGCTCGAACAGGCGCGCCAGGCCCTGGGCGGCCAGGTCTTCGACGTGCTCGGCAAGCTCCAGTTTCAGGGCAAGTCACTGCGCGAGCTATTGATCGAGGCGATCCGCCACGGCGAGAAGCCCGAGGTCAAAGCCTTCCTCACCACGGTGCTCGACACCACGCTCGACCGGGGCCACCTGCAAGACCTGATCGATGAGCGCGTCCTCGCCCACGACGCCATGGACGCGAGCGGGGTCCGGCGCATCCGCGAGGACATGGAGCGTGCCGATGCCCGCCGCCTGCAACCGCACTACATCGAGTCCTTCTTCCATGAGGCATTCAAGCGGCTCGGCGGCACCGCCAAACAGCGCGAGCCCCGCCGCTACGAGATCAGCCATGTGCCCGCCCCGGTGCGCAACCGCGACCGCCTCATCGGCATCGGCGAACCGGTGCTGCCGCGCTACGAGCGCATCGCCTTCGAGAAGGCCCTGGTGGCACTCCAGGGCCAGCCGCTCGCCGCCTTCGTCTGCCCCGGCCATCCGCTGCTCGACGCCGTCATCGATCTCACCCTGGAGCGCAATCGCGATCTGCTGAAACGCGGTACCGTCCTGGTGGACGAGCGCGATCCGGGCATCGCACCGCGGGTGCTGTTCTACCTGGAGCACGCCATCCAGGACGCCGGCCTGACCCGCGCGGGCGAGCGCCGGGTCGTCTCCAAGCGGATGCTCTATGTCGAGGCGAGGATGAGAAGAGAGGGGAGAGGAGTGAGGAGTGAGAGGGGGAGCGATGCATTATCGAGAGACAACTGTCTGACAGAAAGCCATGTCGGTGGCTCGGGAGGTCTATCGGCTCGTCCCGTTGCTGCCGAGGGAAGAGACCTACGGGATGCGGTCCCAGATCACCCGCGCCGCGGTTTCAGTGCCGGCGAACATTGCGGAGGGATGGACGAGGGAGGGGGTGCGGGAAAAGGCGCAGTTCCTGGCGATTGCTCAGGGTTCGCTAGCGGAGACGGAGACCCTGCTGACGCTGTGCGAGGACCTCGGTTGGTTTCCCAGACTGGAGACAGCCCGGCTTCGAGGCTTGTTGGACGAAGTGAGCCGAATGCTGACGGTGATGCGTCGCAACCGCCGCCAGACCTAGCCATTCTCTTCCCGCCCCCCTCTCACTCCTCACTTCTGTTTTCTCACCTCTCCTACGCCCCCTATCTCGACTATCGCCCACTGGCGGCGGACGAGCCCGGTATCGACGCCATCCTTGATCGGCCAGAGTGCCAGTGGATCGACCGCGAACTGGAGAAAAAGGCACAGGGTTACGCCATCGCCCAGGTCGTGCCGGAGCACCTTGCCGAGGTCAAAGGCCGCAAGCTGGACCTCATCGCCAAGACCGAGGCGGCGGTCAAGGATCGCCTCACCAAGGAGATCACCTACTGGGACCACCGTGCCGAGGAGCTGAAGCTCCAAGAGGCGGCCGGCAAGCCCAACGCCAGGCTCAACTCCGGCGAGGCGCGTAAGCGTGCCGACCTCCTGCAAGGGCGGCTGCAAAAGCGGCTCGAAGACCTGAAGCTCGAAGCCCAACTCTCACCCCTGCCGCCGGTGGTGTTAGGTGGCTCGCTCATCGTGCCGATAGGACTGATCCAGGCCATGGCCGGCCGACCTACACCAGTCACGACCGTTCCCGTTGATACCCAGGCGAGCGCCGCCCGAGCCCGCGCCATCGTGATGGACATCGAGCGCGGCCTCGGCTTCGACCCCACCGACCGGGAGTTCGACAAGCTCGGCTACGACATCGAGAGCCGCGTCCCCGGCACCGGCAAGCTGCGCTTTATCGAGGTGAAGGGGCGCGTCTCCGGGGCGTCGACCATCACCCTGACCCGCAATGAGATTCTGTACTCGCTCAACAAGCCGGACGACTTCATCCTCGCCATCGTCGAATTCTTGGACGCGGACACGCACCAGGTCCACTACCTGCGCCAGCCCTTCCAGCGGGAGCCGGACTTTGGCGTGACCAGCGTAAACTACGCCTTCGGCGAGCTGCTCGCGCGGGCGCGGGCGCCGGCGTGACGGCCGCGATTGCTGTTCCGGCGCCCACTGCACGTTTTTGGAGACTTCAATCATGGCAGTGTTCATCAGTAGCCTGGAAATTGCTGGGTTCAGGGCGCTTGCGGACCTGAAGATCAATGGTTTTGGCCGAGTCAACCTGGTTACCGGAAAGAACAATGCCGGCAAATCGACGCTCCTTGAGGCTATCAGAATTCTCAGCACCGGCGGCGCCTTGCGAACGCTCTACGAAATCTTGAATTATCGTGAAGAGCTTGGACCGACCAGCGACTCGGACCGTACCTACTTGCCGACCGATCTCGCGCCATTCTGTAATCTGTTTACCGGATTTCCTGACCTCGCTTCAAGCCGGCACGGCTTTTCCATCGCCGCCAAAGGCGCCTTGCCGGCATCGATGTCCAGGATGAGCGCCAATATCAATTGGTTCATCAGGAAGACGGACCCAGATCGCCAAGGGTTTGCTTATGAGCCGATGTCGGGCGACTTATTTGATGATGTAGACGGGTTCCCAGCCCTCGACCTGGATATTTCAGGTCGCCAGCGTATTGTGCCCCTGGACAGGTTTCAGCGTCGCTTTCCGATTCGTCCTGAATCCGATACCGCCCCCGTCCCTTGCGTCTATCTGGACCCGTTCAGTTCCCGCTCGACCAGCCAGATGGGTGTTCTTTGGGATGCCATCGCCCTGCGTGACGTCGAGCAGGAAATCGTCAAGGCGTTGCAAGTGATTGCCGCGGACATCCAGGCCGTATCAGTGATCGGCGGTGGTGATGAACGAGGCACCCGGACGCGTACGGCCATCGCCAAGAGCACTCGCTACGGCTCGCCTGTGCCTTTGCGTACCTTCGGCGACGGCGTTAATCGGCTATTTGGCATCATTCTTTCTCTGTGCAATGCCGGTAATGGCGTCTTGCTCGTTGATGAAATAGAAAATGGCCTGCATTATTCGGCGCAAACTGATATCTTTCGCACCATTTTCCGCCTTGCCAACGATCTGAACGTGCAGGTATTCGCTACTTCGCATAGCTGGGACTGTGTGCGCGCCTTCCAGGAAGCAGCAAGCGAGAGCCCAGAGGATGGTGTACTTGTGCGCCTATCCAGAAAGGACGACCAGGTCATTCCAACGTTGTTCACGGAGCAAGAACTGAAGATAGTTACCCGTGACCAAATTGAGGTGAGGTAGCCATGGTGGGCAAATGCGTATTAATGGTCGAAGGGCCGGACGATGAGCATGTCGTCAAGAGCATCTGCGGTCAGCGAAAACTCGGAATAATTCAGTATATCCATCCCTATGGCGGCAAAGACCGCTTGATTGAGGGTATCGGTGTCCGGCTGAAAGAGAGTGACATTGGTGCGCTAGGCATCATCCTGGATGCGGATACCGACCTTCATGCCCGCTGGCAGGCGGTGGCTTTCCGTCTGAGCGCAGCGGGATACACCAACATTCCTGCGACACCCGCGCCCGAAGGAACTGTGATTGAATCACCGGCAGACTCACTGTTACCCCGCGTCGGAATCTGGCTCATGCCCGACAACCAATTGCCGGGCATCCTCGAGGATTTCCTCCGCTTTCTGGTACCGACTGGGGATCGCTTGCTTGCCCATGTCGATCAAGCGCTCGTCAGTATTCCCGCTGGTGAACGAAGGTTTTCCGAGGTGAGAGCGGCCAAGGCCCGCATTCATACCTGGCTGGCTTGGCAAGAAGAGCCAGGTAAGCCCTTCGGACAAGCTATTTCGGCTCGCTATCTCGATCCCAGCCTGCCCGCTGCGAATATCTTCGCCGTCTGGTTACAAAGGACATTCTTTTTGTGACGCCCCCTATCAAGAAAAAGCTCATCGAGGTTGCTCTGCCGTTGGAGGCGATCAACAAGGCCAGTGCGCGGGAGAAGTCCATCCGGCACGGGCACCCCTCCACGCTGCACCTGTGGTGGGCGCGCCGACCGCTGGCGGCGGCGCGGGCGGTGATCTTTGCGCAGATGGTCGATGATCCATCGGCGCATCCGGACATCTTCAAGACCGAGAAGGCGCAGGAGAAGGAGCGGCAGCGGCTGTTCCGTATCATCGAGGACCTGGTGCTGTGGGAGAACACCACCAACGAGACGGTGTTGCAGCGGGCGCGTGAGGAGATTTGGCAGAGTTGGCGTTATACCTGTGCCGAGAATGCCGATCATCCGCGCGCCAAGGAACTGTTCGACCGCTTTAAGCTGCCGGCCTTTCATGATCCGTTTGCCGGGGGCGGGTCGCTGCCGTTGGAGGCGCAGCGGCTGGGGTTGGAGAGCTACGCGTCCGACCTCAATCCGGTGGCGGTGTTGATCAACAAGGCGATGATTGAGATCCCTTCCAGATTTGCCGGGCAGGCGCCGGTGCGGCCTTATGGGGCCGGGGCCGGCAAATCTGGACCGAAACAGGGGAAGTTGTTTGAGCGGGAGTGGAAGGGCGCGCAGGGGCTCGCCGAGGATGTGCGTTATTACGGCCAGTGGATGCGGGATCAGGCGGAGCGGCGGATTGGGCACCTTTATCCCAAGATCCAGGTGACTGCCGAGATGGTGGAGGACCCGGGCAATCCGCGGCCTGACCTGGCGAAATATGTCGGGCAGAAGCTGACCGTCATTGCGTGGTTGTGGGCGCGGACGGTGAAGAGTCCGAATCCGGCCTTTGCCGATGTCGATGTGCCGCTTGCCTCCACTTTCATGCTCTCCACCAAGGCGGGTAAAGAAGCCTATGTTGAGCCGGTGATTGATAGTTGTTCCTATCGATTCTTGGTAAAGTTCGGCAAGCCGAACGATATGGCATGTGTTCAGCGGGGAACGAAGTCGGGAAGTAGCGGAAGCAGTTTTATTTGCCTTGTATCGGGAACGCCTATGCCGTTCGAGTACATCCGAGCGGAGGCGAAGGCTCGCCGGATGGGTGCGCGGTTATTGGCCACAGTTGCGGAGGGCGAACGCGGTCGGGTCTATTTGTCGCCAACATCGGAAATGGAAGTGATCGCGTTGGGCGCGAACCCGAACGATGTGCCAGAAACCGATTTACCTGCTAAAGCCATGGGTTTTCGTGTGCAAGAATACGGCATGACAAAATGGCGCGACCTCTTCACCGCGCGCCAACTCGTAGCGTTAACGACTTTTTCAGATCTGGTCGTTGAGGCGCACCGGCAAGTTAAACGTGATGCCCTTGTTGCTGGTCTCCCCGACGACAAGCGGCCACTAAGAGAGGGAGGCAACGAAGCGACCGCGTATGGGGAAGCTTTGGAAACATATTTGAGCTGCCTTGTCAGCGCAATTGCTGATGATTTGTCCGCAAATGTTACATGGCGAACAACTCACGGTACGGGCGCAACTCGTGGGACATTTGCTCGTCAGGCTCTTCCGATGGTTTGGGATTTCGCGGAAGCGAATCCGCTAGCCGGCGCGGCTGGCGATATCACGAGCGCTGCTGTTGCGGTGGCTCGCGCTATCGAGATAACTCCGGCGCTGGGGTTTGGTGAGGCAATCCAGGCTGATGCAGCCACGCAGTCAGTAAGCTTCGACCGTATTGTCTCCACCGATCCGCCTTACTACGATAATATTGGTTACGCCGATCTATCAGACTATTTTTACATCTGGTCGCGCCGTTCGCTACGGTTAGTCTTTCCCGAACTATTTTCAACGATGTCCGTGCCCAAGGCCGAAGAACTTGTAGCCACACCTTATCGGCACGGTAGCAGGGATAGAGCAGAAGCATTCTTTCTCGGCGGTATGACCCAGGCCATGCGCAGGCTAGCCGAACAGGCCCATCCAGCCTTCCCGGTCACCATCTATTACGCCTTCAAACAGGCAGAGAGCGATGGCGCAGACGGTTCAACGAATACCGGCTGGGATACGTTCCTGGCCGCAGTGATTGAGGCCGGATTTTCGATTAGCGGAACTTGGCCGATGCGGACCGAGCGTGGTGCCCGATCCGTTGGCATCGGCACCAACGCCCTGGCATCTAGCATCGTCCTCGTCTGCCGCCAACGCCCTGACGACGCCCCTACCGCCACCCGCCGCGAGTTCGTCGCCGCGCTCAAGGCTGAGTTGCCGGCCGCGCTGGCACACTTACAGAAGGGCAATATAGCACCTGTCGACTTGGCCCAAGCCGCGATCGGCCCCGGCATGGCGGTCTATACCCGCTATACGAAGGTGCTCGACGCGGAGGGCCAGGCGCTCCCGGTGCGCGCGGCGCTGGCGCTGATCAACCAGACCCTGGACGAGGCACTGGCCGAACAAGAGGGCGATTTTGACGCCGACAGCCGCTGGGCCCTAACCTGGTTCGAGCAGACCGGCTTTGCCGAGGGCGATTACGGCGTCGCCGAGCAGCTCTCCAAGTCCAAGAACACCGCCGTGGCCGGGCTGGTCGAGGCAGGTATCCTGGTGTCCAAGGCCGGCAAGGTGCGCCTGCTGAAACCCGTGGATCTGCCCGCCGACTGGGACCCGGAGGACGAGAAAAGAGGAAAGAGAAGTGAGAAACGAGAGGGTTCTTCTCTCACTCCTCACTCCTCTCGACTCACTCCTCACTGGATGATGGTCCACCAACTGATCCGCGTGCTGGAGACCGGCGGCGAAGGCGCGGCGGCGGCCTTGGTCGCCAAGCTCGGAAGCAAAGCCGAGACCGCCCGCGAACTGTGCTACCGCCTCTACACCCTGTGCGAGCGCAAGAAGCGCGCAACCGAGGCCATGGCCTACAACGGCCTGGTGCAGAGCTGGCCCGAGATCACCCGGCTGGCGCAGGCATCGCCGCGCGCCGCCACTCCGGGCACCGGTGACCTGTTCGATGACGACGGAGGTCGATGATGAGTCTGATTGATGACGCACTGGCCTGCCTCAAGCCGGCGGTGCCCGCTGGCACCCGGCTGATTGTGTTCGGCTCGCAGGTGCGTGGTGATGCACGGGCAGACAGCGACCTGGACTTACTGGTGGTGGAACAGGATGTTCCCGACCGGTTCGCGGAGATGGCACGCCTGGCGACCCTGCTGGGTCGGCGCCTGATTCCCGCCGACGTGGTGGTGATGAGCGCGGACGCCTTCGAGCGCCAGAAAACGGTGATCAACACCTTGGCCTGGCGCGCGGCACAGGAAGGACAGGCGTATGACCTGGCCGCTTGAGCACGCGCTGGCGCTGCTGGCCCGTGCACGCGACGACCGTTATGTCGTGTGCCACCTGGGTGCCGATCTGGATGCGCCCGGCTGGGTGCTGGGCTTTCACGCCCAGCAAGCCGTGGAAAAGGCGCTCAAGGCGGTGCTCTCGGGCGCCGGGATGGCCTATCCGCGCACGCACAATCTGGTGATGTTGAGCGAACTGCTGCGCACGGCCGCGATTGCCCTGCCGCCGGATGTCGATGACTTCGGCCGACTGGTTCCCTATGGCGTGGTCTTGCGCTACGAGGACGCGACGACCGATGACCCGCCGCCGATGGAGCCAGCGTGGTTCGAAGCCGTGGTGACGCGAACGATCGACTGGGCGAGTGAACGCCTGAACAACAGACAGGACTGAAATGGCCATAACGAATCACGAGCGTGTCGGCAAGTCGCTGGAACTGCTGAAGGCCGGTCTCGGCCCTTTCGTCGAGCGCGAGTTGAGGGCGCGGTACGGCGATGGTTGGGCCGGCGAGGCGAAAGTCGTCCTGTCCGACACCCGCCTGGGGACCGGCAAGGATGAACCGCTCCAGGATGTCGCCGCCTTGCTGGTGATCATGGATCGTAAATGGGGTGAGGTTTTCCGCCAAATCCTCGGCAAGACCGAACGCGGCCTGGTGAACGAGATCATCGCCGTGCGCAACCGGTGGGCGCACCAGGAGCCCATCTCCAGCGATGACGCCTACCGCGCCTTAGACTCCGCGGAACGGCTGTTGTCCGCCGTCTCGGCCCCCGAGTCGGACGAAGTCGGCAGGATGAAGATGGAACTGCTGCGCCAGCGCTTCGACGAGCAGGCGCGCGGCGAGAAGCGCAAGTCGGTCAGTCAGGCCATCGAGAGCGGAGTGACGGGGAGCCTCAAGCCCTGGCGTGAGGTCGTGATGCCGCACGAGGACGTGGCCAGCGGCCGGTACCAGCAGGCCGAGTTCGCCGCCGACCTGTGGCAGGTCCATCTGGGCGAGGGCACGGCCGAGTACCGCGACCCGGTCGAGTTCTTCCGGCGCACCTACCTCACCGAGAGCCTCAAGGGGATGCTGGTGGGTGCCCTGCGGCGGCTTTCGCCCTCTGCGACCGGGGCGGGTGGTGACCCGGTCATCCAGTTGCAGACCAACTTCGGCGGCGGCAAGACGCACTCGATGCTGGCGCTCTATCACCTGTTCTCCGGCATCGCACCGACTGACCTTACCGGCATCGACGTGGTGATGGCCGCCGCCGGGGCCAGCACGGTTCCGACCGCCCGTCGGGTGGTCTTAGTGGGCAACAAGATTTCGCCCGGTAACCCGAGCGTCAAGCCTGACGGCACCGTGGTTCGCACCCTCTGGGGTGAACTGGCCTGGCAACTGGGCGGTCCGCCGGCCTTCGCCCGCGTGCAGGCCGACGACGCGCAGGCCACCAGCCCCGGCGATGTGCTGCGCGAGCTGTTCAATGATTACGGTCCCTGCCTGATCCTGGTCGACGAGTGGGTGGCCTACGCGCGCCAGCTCCACGACCAAAGCGACCTGCCGGCCGGCGGTTTCGAGACCCAATTCACCTTCGCTCAGGTGCTGACCGAATCGGCCAAACTGGCCAAAAATTGCCTGCTGGTCATCAGCCTGCCGGCCTCGGATACCTCGGGTCGGTCGCACTCAGACGATGTGGAGGTCGGGGGCACCCGTGGGCGCGAGGCGCTGGACCGGTTGCGCAACGTGGTGGGGCGGGTGGAGTCCTCCTGGCGGCCCGCGAGTGCGGAGGAGGGCTTCGAGATCGTCCGACGGCGCCTGTTTCAGCCGCTGTCCGATCCGGCCCAGTTCAAGGATCGCGACGTGGTGGCGCGGGCCTTCGCCGAGTTCTACCGGACCCAGCAGGCGGAGTTTCCGCCCGAGTGCCGCGAGTCGGACTACGAGCAACGCATCAAAGCCGCCTATCCGATCCACCCGGAGATCTTCGACCGGCTCTATACCGACTGGTCGACCCTGGTGAAGTTCCAGCGCACGCGCGGGGTCTTGCGGCTGATGGCGGCGGTGATCCATAGCCTGTGGGAGAAGGGCGACCGCAATCCGCTGATCCTGCCTGCCAATGTCTCGATCGACGATCCGCGCGTGCAGTCTGAGCTGACGCGCTATCTCTCGGACAACTGGGTGCCGGTGATCGAGAAGGACGTGGACGGGCCGAACTCCTTGCCGCTCAAACTCGACGGCGAATTGCCCAACCTGGGCAAGCTCTCGGCCTGTCGGCGGGTGGCGCGCACCATCTACCTGGGCTCGGCACCGACCACGGCCGCCGCGCACAAAGGAATCGAGGATCGGCGAGTAAAGCTCGGCTGCGTCATGCCCGGCGAGTCGCCGGCCGTATTCGGCGATGCGCTGCGCCGCATGGCGGCTGCCGCGACCTATCTGTATCAGGACGGGCCGCATTACTGGTATTCGACCCAGCCGACTGTGACCAAACTGGCCGAAGACCGCGCCGAACAGTTGAAGCGTGAGCCGGACAAGGTGGCGCATGAGTTAGAGCAGCGTTTGCGCAAGGACCTTCAGCGCATGGGCGACTTCCCCCGCATCCACCCGCTGCCGCAGAGTGGCGCCGATGTGCCGGACGATCTGGATGCGCGTCTGGTGGTGCTGGGCATCGGGCATCCCTACAGCAAGGAGACCGACAGCCCAGCCATGCTGGCGGCCAAGGCGATCCTCGAGACGCGCGGCACCACGCCCCGGCTCTACCGCAACACCCTGGTCTTTCTGGCGGCCGACAAGACGCGTTTGCAGGACCTGGACGAGGCAGCGCGGAAGTATTTGGCCTGGGTGTCGATCCTGGCCGAGCAGAAGGATCTCAACCTGTCGCCGTTTCAGGTGACCCAGGCCGAGACGCAGAAGACCGCCGCCGACAGCACCGTGACGGCGCGGCTGCCGGAAACCTATCTGTGGCTGCTGGTGCCGGGCCAGGCCACGCCGCAGGCGCCCATCACCTGGGAGGCACTGCGCCTCTCCGGGACCGACGCGCTGGCGATGCGCGCCGGCAAGAAGCTGCGCTCCGACGAGTCGTACCTGACCAGTTTTGCCGCAACCCGTCTCAAGATGGAACTGGATCGGGTGCCGCTGTGGCGCGGCGATCATGTGGCGGTCAAGCAATTGGTCGAGGACTTCGCACGCTATCTCTACCTGCCGCGCCTCAAGGACCCGAGCGTCTTGCTCCATGCCATCGGCGATGGGATGAATCTGCTGACCTGGGCGCAGGACAGCTTCGGCTTCGCCGATGCGTTCGATGAGACAGCGGGCCGCTACCAGGGCTTGCGCGCCGGACAGATGGTGACGCTGATCGATGCCCATGCGCCGGGGCTGGTGGTGAAGCCGGATGTGGCGCGTCGGCAGATGGATGCCGAGCGGGCGGCCACTGCGCCAGTGAGTTCTTCCGAGGATTCACTGGGGACCGGACCAGGGGGCGGTAACACCACGACACCTGGTTCGGCTAGCATTTCCGAGCCTATCGAAACACCGACAACCGATCATCAACCAGCGGCGGCCAAGCCGAAACGCTTCCACGGCACGGCGGTACTCGACGCGACCCGCGTGGGTCGTGACGCGGGCCGGATCGCTGAGGAAGTCATCGCGCACCTTGCCGGCTTGGTCGGGACCACGGTGACGGTGACCATCGAAGTTGAGGCCGCGATTCCGGCCGGCGCGTCGGACCATGTGGTGCGAACGGTGACCGAGAACTGCCGGACGCTGAAGTTCACGAGCCAGGGGTTCGAGAAGGAGTAGCAGGTGATCAAGGCCCACCGACAGGCAAATCTCGAAAGGGTCTGTCTGGATGTCAGGTGCGAAGGCGTTCAAACTGCCGGCTGCGCTTCGCAAGCCAAATCGCCGACATCAAGGATAACGATCAGTGCACCGGGTCCCTCCCCTTGCTGCCACGCCAGGGCGCGGATGCCGGGCAGGCGCAGCCTGGCGGCGAGCAGCGGCGGCAGCGGGTGGATGGCGGAAGCCGGCAGCCGGATTTGAACGACGGGTTCCTGGACGAGTACATGAAACGAGCCTGCCGGGTGGGTAAGACGCAACAGGCGTGGCGGCCGCGTCGGCGTAACGACACCCGGTAGGCCTTCCCCCGTCGGTAACCCCAGGAGATCGCCGATCGAGGGCGCGTCAGGGTCGGGGGTCGACTCCATGGCCAGCACCTGACCGGCCGCGACGCCCAGCCGCAGCGCGTTCCAGCGGAACATGACCAGGTCAATGTCGGTCACATCGTGGGTCCAGGTGTCACAGGCGGGCGTCGCGCCATGACCGGAACAACCGCTCCATGTCCAGCGCCATGACCAACTGTTCGCGGTGCGCAAAGACCCCGGTGACCAGCCCTTGCAGCCGCTCCGGGAGGTTGCCGGGTGGGGGCCGGAGCGCTTCCGGCGCGACCTCAAGCACGTCCTCGACCGCATCGACCCGCAGCCCGCTCTCCATGTCCGCCGCGCGGCCGCGCAGGATGGCGGTGCGGCGCGTTAGCGGTCCGTGGGGACTATCGAGCAGGTCGCCGAGCCGCAGTACCGAGCAGATGCTGCCGCGCACATCAATCACCCCCTCGAGTGCGGGCGGGCAGCCGGGGACGAAGTAGATGGGCGGGAGCGGCAGGATCTCCGCGACTTGCGCACCGGGAAAAGCGAAGACCCGGCCGCCGAGGGTGAACACCACCCATTGCACGCCGGGCACATCGACCGCCACGATGTCCTGATCCCCGCGGCGCCGGCGCTCCAGTGCCGCGGCCAGTGCATCAATCGGCGCATCAATCGGCGCATCAATCGGCGCATCGCCTGGCGGACGGGTCGGCCCATTGGACTCATTGCCCATTCGCGTGCTCCGGGGCGATCGGGTCCTGGTTCCCGGAGCGGTCGTTCGCGGACGCGATCTCCACCCGGTTCCGCCCGTTTCCCTTGGCAGTGTAGAGGGCTACATCGGCCGCCTCGATCAGGGCGTCGGCGGACGCGATGAGGGGGAAGCCGGCGATCCCTGCACTGAAGGTGCAGCGGAAGGTTGCATCGCCGGCATAGAACAAGACCTCGGCAAAGCTCGTGCGCAATTGGTCGAGGATGAGCTTGCCGTCTTCCATCTCGACACCGGGCAGCACCACCGCGAATTCCTCACCCCCATAGCGTCCGACCACGTCGCACTCGCGCAACCGCAGGCGCAGGCCTCGGCTCAGCGCCATCAGCACCTGATCGCCGGCCGGATGCCCATAGGCATCGTTGACGCGCTTGAAGCGGTCGACGTCGATCATGGCGAAGCACAATGGGTGATGGTCGCGGCGGGCGTTGGCGACCCCGATCTCCAGAAACTGCATGATGGTATTGTGATTGAACAGCCCGGTCAGGCCATCGCGCACCATCAGTGCATGCAGGGTGCGCATGCGCTCGGCACGCAGACTGACCTCATTGACCAGACGCGCGGGCTCCACCGGTTTGGTCAGGAAACCGTCGGCACCGACTTCGAGTGCCCGGAACTGGCGCTCACGGTCGGTCTCCGAGGAGACATAGATGATGGGCAGGCTGACATGGCCGGGCATCTGCCGCAACACCCGCGCCAGTTCAGGGCCGGAGCACTGCGGCATATACATGTCCATCAGCACCAGATCGGCATTGAATCCCTTCAACAGGTCGATGACCGCGGCGGGGTCGGTGGCAACGGTCGTGGTCATGCCCGCCTCCTCCAGCACCAGGGCGTGGAGTCGGGCAATGTTGGGTTCGTCATCGACGACCAGCACATGAAAAGGGGTGGGCGACTCCCGGTTGGTCAGGGCATCCAGGAACTCGACCATCTCGGTGGTCTTCACGGGTTTGGTACAGTAGGCGCTGCCGCCGGCTTTGACCGCCTGCAGTCGCGCCTGAAAATCGTCCCGGCTGGAGATGAACAGGCTCGGAACCACGTAGCCGAGTGTCTCATGGAGATCGGCGAGCGCGGCTGGACCGGCGTGCTCTCCTTCCGGAAACATCACGTCCATGATGATCGCCGCCGGCGCTTCCGCCGCCACGGCCGCGCGCAGTTCGGCGAGACTGCTCAGTGCCGTGACCTGATAGCCGAAGCAGGCGAGTTGGGTACACAGCTGCTGGCCAAGATCGCCGTCGTCATCACACAGATAGATCCGTTTCGCGCGCCGCTGCGCGGCGTGCCCGGTATGGGCGACTGCCGGTTCGGCCGCGGTCGGCAGCGGCTCAAAGCCGAATCGCTCGGCCGCGTTCGTCTCCTCGGCGGGCCGCGCCTGCAGGACCGCCAACTGATCGAGTGTCCGCTCCAGGGTTGCGCGCACCGGCGTCGACACGGGTTCGGCGGCGGTGAGTGCATGGCGGACCATATCCTCCGCTTGCCGTGCCAGGTCGCTGATTGCCGCCAGACCGAACGAGGCACTGCTGCCCTTGATGGTGTGAAATACCAGCGCCAAGCCGGTCAGTGTCTCCGGTTCCACGGACCTGTCCGGCAGCGCCGCCAACCGCAAGCGCGCCTCGCTGATGCGTTGCGGCAACTGCGCGAGGAATGCGGACCGCAGCCGTGCCTTGCGGGCCTTGAAGGTGTCCGATGGTGGTGTCATAGCCGTCGAATCGCTAGTCGAACACTTAAAGTTTTCTCCTGAGATCCGGCGTCATGCGGATCGCCCCGGCACCGGACCAGCCGGGTTGACGGCCAGTGTCGCGACCAAGGCCGGCAGCCTAACCTCCAGGGCCGCGTCCTTTATCAGCACCCCGGCCAGCCCCGGAGCCTGGGCGTGCAGCGGTTCCGGATCGTCGCCGGTGAGCAGGATGAAGGGGAGCGCGCGGCCCTGGGCGCAGTGCTCCCGGAACAGTTCAAGCCCGCTGATCAGCGGCATATTCATGTCCGAAACGATCAACCCGATGGCGGCGTCAGCCGCCAGCAGCTCCAGCGCCGCGATCCCGTGCTCGGCTCGGACGCAGTCGTGGCCGGCATCTTCCAGGACGGCCGCCGCCAATTCACCGGCCAGGGGGTCGTCATCAACAATAAGTATACGCATGATCTTCACCCCAGCAAATTGTGCAAGGTTTCAAGCAGGCTGGATTGATCGAAATCGCCTTTGACAATGTAGGCGTCGGCGCCGACCTGAATCCCGCGCCGCTTGTCTTCTTCCTGTTCACGCGAGGTGATGATCACGATGGGGGTGGTCTGGTAGCGGTCGTGCGTGCGCAGTTTCGCGGTGAGCGAGAAGCCGTCGAGACCAGGCATCTCCACATCGGTCAGCACGGCATCGAAGCGTCCACCCAGTGCCTTCTGCCAGCCATCGAGTCCGTCCTCGGCGGTGGTCACCCGATAGCCACAGGCTTCCAGCACATCCTTGACGATCTCGCGGGTGTTGAACGAGTCGTCGACGACCAGAATGTGCCAGGGCTCATCCCGGCCCGGCCGCGCGCGGTCGCCGGCCGGACCCTGGACGGCGGTCTCACCGCGGGTGCGGCGCGCGGTCTCCATGAGGCTCGGCGCCTGCAGCACGCTGACCAGGGCATTGTCGCCGGTCACTACGATACCACCGACCAGGGGGCAGCCGCGCATATGTTCGGGCAGCGCCTTGATCACCATCGCGCGCTCGTCGAGCAGTTGATCGATGATCAGTCCCAACTTGGCCTGGCGGACCCCGATCACGACCACGAGGCGCATCCCGTCGCCCCGTCGCGCGGTTCCGGAGGCCCGGTCCCGCGCGGCTGGAGTGGGCGGCAGATCCAGCAGTCCCGCCAATGGGATCAGCGGTACGAACTCGTTGCGCAATACCACCGCCGGGCGTCCCGCCAGGGTGATCGCCTCGTGCGTCATCACCCTCAGCAGTTCGACCACATGCTGGGCGGCGAGGGCGAACCGTTGCCCGCCGCAGGCAAACACCAGCACCCGCATCACCGCCAGTGACAATGGCAGCGTGAAGGCGAAGGTGCTGCCCTCACCGGTGCGGCTTACGAGTGACACGGCACCTTGCAGCACATCGTTGACAGTGTGTTTGACCGCGTCCAGTCCGACCCCGCGCCCGGACAGGTCGGTGATGATCTCGCTGGTGCTCAAGCCCGGTGCAAAACTCAGTTCCCATACCTGATCGTCGGTCAGCGTGGCGGCCCGCGCGGGGTCGAGCAGACCCTTGTGCAGTGCCTTGGCAATGATCCGCTCGCGGTTCAGGCCGCGGCCGTCGTCGTTGACCTCGAGGACGACGCCGCCGCCGGTCTGGCGCGCGCTGATCCGCACCTGTCCGACCGCCGGCTTACCGGCGGCCCGGCGGGTCGCGGGGTCCTCGATCCCGTGATCGACGGCGTTGCGCAGCACATGGATCAGGGCGCTGCCCAACCCCTCGATCAGCTGCCGGTCGAGTTCGATCTCACCACCCTGCACCTCGCAGCGCACCTCCTTGCCTTGGGCGCGCGCCAGCTCGCGGACCATCCGCGCGGCGGGATCGAAGACCATGGCGAGCGGCAACATGCGCAGCACCAGTGCCCGCTCGCGCAATCCGGCGACCAGCAATTCCTGGGCCTGTACATTGTCGCGCAGGTCATGCGCGAACCGTTGCGCGGCCGCCGGGTCGGCCAAGCCGCCGGGTGCGCTGCCGTCAGCGACCGCCTGCTTGAGTGCCGCCCGACCCAGGTGTTGAGCCTCCAGGACCCGCTGCCGCAGTTGGACTTGAACCGCTGTCACCTCGCCGATCAGACGGATCAGCTCGTCGAGTTTTGCCAAGGGGACCCGCACGCTGTCGAGCGCGCGCTCCTGCGATACAGGCGCGGCCGACGGCGCGACCGGGCTTGGTGGGTTGGGGGTCGCATCAACTGGAGGCTGGCCACTTCGCGTCAGGTCTGGAGTGGCCGGCGCGGCCAGCCCGGCGGCGGCGCGCGCCAGTGTGTCGCACAGTGCCTGGTCGGCCGGTGGGTCTCCCCCAACCGACTCCAGTTGATCCAACTGGGCGGCGATCGCATCGACTCCGGTCAGCAGCAGGCTGATGCCGGCCGGGTCGGCCCGATACTGTCCGGCGCGCAGGGCGCCGAGCAGGTCTTCCAGGTGGTGGGCGGTCGTGCTGATCCCGGTGAGCTTGAGCATCCGCGCCGAGCCCTTAATGGTGTGGGCGGAGCGAAACAGCGCGTTGATCGCCTCGGCGTCATCCGGTTGGGCTTCCAGCGCGGCGAGCCCGGTCGTCAGCCGGGTCAGGTGATCCCGTGCCTCGCCGCTGAAACGTCCGATGAACTTGCTCAGATCTAAGGCCATGACGCGTGCCTCAGGTGGCGTCCGCGAGCCCGTGCAGGCGCGCCTCACACAGCAGCCGCAGGTCCGTGAGCGAGAGTGCCGACGGCAGCGGGCCGGTCTGCGCGGCACCGGTGTTCGCTTGCACGTCGGCCAGTTGGCGCAGGACGATCCGGTATTCGCGCCGTGCCGCATCGCCGTGACCGGCATGGCGGTGACACTCGGCCAGTTGGTAATGCGCCGGCCAGTGCTCCGGACGCTGGTAGATGGCGCGCCGCAGCGCGTCGACGGCCTCGTCGAGGTCACCCCGGGCGCGGGCGCTGCGGCCGAGCAAGACCAGCGCGTCCACTGACCAGGCATCGGCGTCCAGCACCTGCCGTGCCGCGGTCCGGGCCGCCTCCAGGTCACCACGCTCCAGCAACAGGTGCGCCTGCAGGGTCATGCACTCGGGGTCTGGCGCGGCGCCGCCGAGCGGGGCGAGGCAGGCCAGGGCCGCATCGACCTGCTCGGCACGCGCCAGACCGAGCGCCTCCTGATAGCGCCGGGCGGCCGGTCGGATCGCCGCCGCGGCTTGCGCCGTGGACGCGGCCTGCGGTTGCGCTGCCCTAACGGTCGGGACAACCTGCCCGGCATTGCCGTCGGCAACGCGTGGATCGGCATGGGTGCGCACCTCCACGAACGGGTTCGGGTTGGCCGGCGGTGCAGCGCGGCGGGCCGTGGCCTCACCCGGTGTCAGTGCATCCGCGGTTGGTGCGTCCCAGCCGTTCGGGACTGCACCGGCAGGGGTCGCGGCGCGACCGCGGGTGGGTTCAGGAAGCCGTTCAGGCGACTGCTTGGCAAAGAACCAGACCCCTTCGTGCTGTCGTGTCCGCAGCACGCCGAGGTCGTTGGCCAGGGTCTCGGCGGTACCGACGATCAGGTAGCCGTCGGGTCGCAGCAGCGCGCTCAGCCGGCCCAGCACGGCGACGCGCGTGGCCGTGTCGAAATAGATCGACAGATTGCGGTAGAAAATCAGATCGTGTCCGCTTAGGTCATCAGGGAACTGCACGTCGAGCAGGTTCAGCGGGCGAAAGCGGACCTGACGACGCACTGCCGGGGCGATCAGTCGGGTGTCGTCCGGCGCCGCCGTGAACCAGCGGGTGAGCAGATCGTCCGGCATGGCACGGAAGGAGAAGGAGCGGTAGCGTCCGCGCCTGGCCTGGTCCAGGGTGTGTTCATCCACATCGGCGGCGCTGATCTGAAATAACCGTTCCGCCTGCTCACCCCAGCGCTGGCGCAGGGCGATGGCGATGGAGTAGGGTTCCTCACCGGTGGCACAGCCTACTGAAAGGATACGGATCGGATCAGCCGGGTCGCGCGTGCGCAGCAGCCGCGGGGCAAGGTGCTCGGTGAGCAGCCGGAAATGGTGAGGCTCGCGGTAAAAATAGGTCTCCTTGATGGTCAGCAGGCTGGTCAGCGCTTGCATGACCGCCGCATCCTCGCGCAGGCGCGTCAGGTAGACATCGGGAGCGGTCGTGCCCAATGCCGCCATTTGCGCCTCGACGGCACGCTGCAGCCAAGCCTCCTGGCAGCCGTCGAAGTGCAACCCCAGCCGCTCCCGAATCAGCGCTTTGGTCGGGGTCAGGTTCATTCGGCGATGCCGCGGCCGGCGAGCCGGATCAGTTCGGCGGCGATGGCGGTCAACGGCAGTACCTGTTGTACGCCGCCGGCCATGATCGCCTCCCGATTCATGCCGAAGACCACCGAGCTCGGCTCGTCCTGGGCAATGGTCGTGCCGCCGGCCGCGGCGATGGCGGCCATGCCGTGTGCGCCGTCCCGGCCCATGCCGGTGAGGATGACGCCGATTGCGCTGCGGCCGGCGCTCGCGGCGACCGAGCATAGCAAGCGGTCGCAGCTCGGGTGATAGCGGTCGCCCTCCAGGCGCGGGCACAGCTGGATGGTGCGTCCCGACAGCACTGTCAGGTGGCTGTTGGAGTCGGCCACATAGATGCGGCCGGGCACCAGGTGATCGCCGTCGCGGGCCACTGCGACCGGTAACCGACACAGCGCGTCGAGCCAGTGAGCCATGCCCGCGGCGAAGCCGTCGGAGATGTGTTGGGCAATCAGGACCGGGGCCATGAGCCCCAGCGGCAACTCCGGCAACAACTGGGCCAGGGCCTGGGGTCCGCCGGTCGACGCGGCAATGGCGATCACCGGGTGACCGGGCGGGATGGTCGTGGTTTGATCGGGCTTTTGGTCGGGTGCGGCGGCTGCCGGCTTGCGCGCGCGCAAATGCCGGATCACCGAGACGCCGGCCAGCATCCGCAGCCGTGCGGTGAAGGCCGGCCCGGCGTCCGCGTCGGGTTTGGGGATGGCGTCGAGAGCGCCGCGGGCGACCGCGGCCATCGCCCGGGCGGCATCGGTGAGGTCCGAGACGACCAGGATACGGGTGGCACAGTGGTCCATAATCTCGACGATGGCCTGCATCCCGTCCATGACCGGCATACGCAGGTCCATGGTCACCAGGTCGGGACGCAAGCGGCCCGCCTGCTCCACCGCGGACTGACCGTCAGCCGCCTCGCCGCAGACCGTCAACCGCGGGTCGTCCTCGATCATGGCCCGCAGCAGACCGCGGACCGTGTCACTGTCGTCCACCACCAGCACTCGCACCGGTCCCTCGTGCCGCGCGGCGGCCATCAGCCGACGCTCGCCGGTCCGGCGGCGGCCTGCCGGTTCGGTGCTGCCCGAGCGGCCGACGGGTCCGCTGCCGCGGCGTCGTCAGGATGGCCGGGCGTATTCAGTTTGAAGCCTTCGACCTGCTCCTTGAGTCCCGCGGAGAGCCGCGTCATCGCCTGGGCGATGGCGGCGATGCGCCGCACGGACCCGGCGGTGTCGGCGCTCGCGGTGACGATCTCGCGCAGGGCCACCACGACCTGGGTGCTGGCCGTGCGCTGTTGTTGACTGGAGAGGCTGATCTGCTGGGCCGCGCTGGTGGTCTGCCCGGCATCGGCAACCAGGGCGTTGAGGAACTCCGCGGCTTGGGCCGATTCGGCCATTCCCTGCGCGATGCCGGTGTTGCCTTTCTCCGAGGTGACCACCAGGCGGCTGATGGACTCCTGGATCTCGCCGACCTTGGTCGCGATCTCGCTGGTGGACTCGGTGACCGAGTCGGCGAGGCGGCGGATTTCAGCCGCCACCACGCTGAAGCGCTTGCCGGATTCACCGGCCGAGGCGGCTTCCAGCGCGGCGTTGAATGCAATCAACTTGGTCTGATCGGCCACCGTGTCGATGATCTCCATGACCCGGGAGATTTCTTTGGACTTTTGTCCCAGCGCGACGATCTCGGCCAGTGCGCTCTGGCTGTCGCCGCGGATGGCCCCCATCCGGTCCGCCAGCCGTTGCATCGCCTGCGCACCCGCGCGGCTTTGGTCGAAGGTGCGCCGGGCCACCTCGACCACTGATTCGGAGTATTCGGCGATCTGCGTCGAGGACGCGGACAATTCCTCCATGGTGGAGGTGATCTCCGCCACCGAGGCGGACATCTCGGTTGAATTGGCGGCCTGACCATCGACCGCCTGGGCGATTTCCTGGGCGGCCCGGTGCACCGCGGCCGCATTGGTGTCCACCTCGGCGACCAGTGTATGCAGATGGCCGCGCATCGCATTGGCGGCGCGCGCCAGTTCAGCCAGTTCATCGTTGCCTCCGGCGGGGACGTCATGGCTGAGATCGCCGGCCGCAACCCGCTGGACCCCCTGGGTCAAGAGTCGGATCCGCCGGCTCAGCGCGCGCGCCGTCAGCAGCGCGATCCCCAGGCCGACGAGCAGGGCCAACCCGCCGCTCAGCCCGGCTTGCGTGGTGGCGTCGGACATGGCGGTCTGATAGAGCGACCGATCCCGGGCCACCTCGGCCACCCCGAGCGGTGTGCCGGAATAATCGCGAATCACCGCGGCATAGACCGCCAGTTGGCGGCCGTCGACCGCAAGTTCGACCAGTTGCGGCGCCCCGGCGAGCGCCGCGCGCAGTACGGCGGGGGCGAGCAGCGCCCGCTTGCCGTAGGTCGTAGCGAAGGTCTCGATGGTGTCGTCGCCCACCAGATGCAGGCCGGCATCGACGCCGAAATTGGCCTTGAATGCATCGAAGAACGGCTGGCCGAACGACATGCCGAATTCGACCACACCCAGATGCTGCCCGCCGTCGAAGATCGGGACCATCCCGCGGGCACCGAGCCCGGCGACACCGACCTCGAGACCGCGTTGCGGGGCGCGGGTTTGATTGGCCTGCACCACCGACTTGCGGATGGCCGACAGGTCATCGCCGAACTTGTCCGGCAGATGCAGGCGCAGGAACGAGGTGGCGGGTGGGGTATGGAACTGGAACTGCACCGCGCCGTAGTCCTTCGCCAGCACCTGATAGGGCGGCAACAGGGTCGCTTGCAGCCAGGCCCGGTCGCCGGCGGCGAAATGCTTCTGCACCTCCGGCAGGTTGGCCACCAGGGCACTGAGCGCCTGCGCCACCCGGGTTTCGGCCGCCACCCCGGCGATCAGACTCTGCATTGATTGGCGCAATTCGGCGCGCTCCGCCGTGAGGATCACTTCGCGCAGGCTGACCAGATTGCCGTAGCCCTGGGCACTGACCGCCAGCAGGATCGCCAGGCCCATTCCCAGCATGATGTTGGCCCAGAGGTGCAGATTCTTGAACATCGTGACTCACACCTCAGCCGGCAGGTGGCGCCGGGTCTCGCCCGGTGATCGGTTTGGTTAATTAAGCATAACAGTAGCAGGGATTCAACGGCAGATCAGGACGTGGTTCGCGGGATGCTTCGGCGGGGGTGCCGGATCATTCGCGTCCGGTGTGCGGGCGGGGTTGCCAACCCGACCCGCTTGGGCGAGCATCGCTGTTTCCGAATCGCCGGGTGATGACCCGCGACGCCTGCTCTTTCCGGGTGGAAAGGCGCTCTAGCCGAGGATCGTCCAATGTACTGGCCGCGCCCGCTGACTGTCTTGCTCTGCTGCTGGCCACTGGTTGGCTTGGCCGAACCCTTTGCGGCCGGCCTGATTGCCGAACGTGACTGTCCCGCGGGGATCTCGACCAAACATCAGGAAAATCCGGGTCAAGTCCGCCTGGTCCCCGGCGAGACGTATCGGGTCGTCGCACGTAATCGGGCGGAGCCGACGCATTACCAAGTGCGCATCGAGTCCGCGCGTCCGCGTGAGCGGTGGGTGGAGGTTGCGTGTGGCCGGCTCGTCCCGGCAGTCACTGATACTCCGCGGGCGCCGGACGCGGCCTCGGCACCAGTGTCCGCACCGACCAGGACCGGCGGCATGGACCAACAGTTCGTGCTGGCGGCGAGTTGGCAGCCGGCCTTCTGTGAGCAGCGCCAGGGTCGGCCCGAATGTCACGGCCAGACCCCGGCGCGCGCCGATGCCAGGCAGTTCTCGCTCCATGGACTCTGGCCCCAGCCGATCGGCCGCGCCTACTGTGGGGTGGAGCGGCCGCAGCGCGAGCATTCGGAATCCGGAGACTGGCAGCGGTTGCCTGTCCCGGAGCTGCAGCCTGCCACCCGCGGCGCGCTGGAACAGCGGATGCCGGGGACGCTCTCCGCGCTGGAACGCCACGAGTGGCTCAAACACGGAACCTGTTACGGCGCGGATGCGGACACCTATTTTCGTCACTCCCTGGCCCTGCTCGATCAACTCAACGCCTCCGCCGTGCGGACGCTCTTCGAAGCGAGCATCGGCCGGCGGCTGCGTGCCGAGCAGGTGCGCGACGCCTTCGACCGTGCGTTCGGCGCCGGCACCGGCGAACGGGTGCGGCTGGAATGTGACCCCGCGGGGCAGATCACCGAGTTGCGGATCGGACTCAAGGGCCTGATCACGGACCAGTCGACCTTGGGTGAGCTGATCCGCGCGGCGCCCACGCGCACCCTGGGCTGCCGCGGCGGCTGGGTGGATCGGGCGGGGCCGGGGCGTTAGGCGATTTGGTCAAATTTTTGCATTCGGCGGGGTTTGATCCAGACCACGCGAAGTAACGCGATACAGTCGTGGTCGTGGTCGTAATCGTAATCGGAGAAGCGATTCAATTTGGTTTTGCGTTTCTCGTTTTTCGTAAACCAATGTTTGATAATTTTTCACTGAAAACGCAAAACCGAAAACTGAAAACCCTTCCGTATAACTCGGATCGCGAAACAACGCGGTGCGAGAGCATCCTCGCAGGTGTCGTAAACTCGAGTACGACAATGACAACGAACGATTGCGTGTAACTCGTTCTTGACGCGTGACTGAGGTTCCGATGGCTCTATTCAACCTGCGCGAGGCCGGTACCACGGTCCGAACCGAGATCTTCGCCGGTCTCACGACCTGGCTCGCGATGGTCTATATCGTGGCGGTCAACCCGAGCATCCTGGCCACCACCGGCATGGACCAGGGAGCACTGTTCGTGGCGACCTGCCTGGGTGCCGGCATCGCCTCGATCGTCATGGGGCTCTATGCCAACTACCCGCTGGCGCTGGCGCCCGGGATGGGGCTGAACGCCTATTTTGCCTTCGCCGTGGTGGGCGGCATGCAGGTGCCCTGGCAGGTCGCGCTGGGTGCGGTCTTCCTGTCCGGCGTCTTATTCCTGATCGTCTCGCTGCTGCGCCTGCGCGAATGGCTGATCAATGCCATTCCATTGTCGCTCAAGCTGGGGATCGGCGCCGGTATCGGCTTCTTTCTGGCACTGATCGGGCTGGAGCGTATGGGCGTGGTCGCGGCGAACCCGGCCACCTACGTCACCCTGGGCCAGTTCGGCAACCCCGCGACGCTGCTCGCTTGCGCCGGCTTTCTGGTCATGGCGGGGTTGGCGGCGCGCGGCCTGACCACGGCGGTGCTGATCGGTATTCTGGCGACTGCGGCGGCCGGCATTCCGTTCGGGCTGACCACTTTTCACGGCGTGATGGCCATGCCGCCCTCCCTGGCACCCACCTTGCTGCAGATGGACATCCCCGGCGCGCTCAGCCTGGGCGTGGTCAGCATCGTGTTGACTTTTTTCCTGGTCGACCTGCTGGACAACGCCGGCACCCTGATCGCGGTCACCCACCGCGCCGGGCTGATGCGGCCGGACGGCACGGTGCCGCGGCTCAAAGAGGCACTCACGGCGGATTCGGGCGGCGCCATGCTGGGCGCGGCGCTCGGTACCTCGACCGTCACCAGCTACATCGAGAGCGCGGCGGGCATCCAGGCGGGCGGGCGCACCGGGTTGACGGCGGTGGTGACCGGCGTGCTGTTCCTCGCGACCCTCTTCTTTGCCCCGCTCGCCATGGCGCTGCCCGACTTCGCTACCGCGCCCGCGCTGGTGTTCGTCGCCTGCCTGATGGCGCAGGCGCTGCAGGATCTCAACTGGGACGATCTGACCGACACGCTGCCGGCGGTGGTGACGGCGCTGTCGATGCCGTTCACCTTCTCGATTGCCGCCGGCATCGGGTTGGGGTTCATCGTCTATGCGGTGGTCAAGACGCTCGCCGGTCGCCGGCGCGAGGTGAGCGGGGCGGTGTGGCTGATCGCGGCGGCTTCGGCAGCGAAGTTTGCGATTCAGTAGGTTGAGTATGTTTCAGGACGATCTGCGCGGTTCAGGTCAGTGCCCACAGATCATCAAGGCTGATCGTGACCGCCTCGAAAGGCGGCAGCGACACCCGCGCGCCGCCCGCGAAGCGCCCAATCTCCCGCCAGGCGTCACCTTCCAGAGCGTAGGCTTCCAGGGTGTGCGCACGGGGGTCGATCAGCCAGGCGTAAGTGACCCGGAACTGAGCGTAGATCGGCATTTTGATCTGGCGATCCCGGCTTTCGGTGGACGGCGACAGAACCTCACAGACCCAGTCCGGTACGACCGTAAAGCGATGATCGTTCGGAATCCGCGGCAGTCTGCTGCGGCGCCAACCGGCCAAGTCGGGAACATCAACCTCGGCGTTGTGGATGAAGTGCAATTCGGGCTCGGCGGCGATCCACCAACCGCCTGGCCCGCCCCGGCCTTTCTGGAACGGACTCACGAGTTCGTCAGCCAACGACGTCACGGTAACGACATGCGCGCCGCTCGGGCGCGGCTGGGTGTAGAGTTGGCCGCTGAGGATTTCCCCGATCAGTCCTTCGGGTAAGGCTTCAAGCTGTTCGTAGAGGCTTGGGCGGGTTTGCTGGTGGGCTTGCATCATCGTGCACCTCTGGAAGTGGCGGCGGCATCCGGGTGCGCCGCCGGGTCGTCATCCCAGGCACCCGAGCCCGATGCCCTTTCGGTGCTCGCGATACCTGTGAGGTTGGCGGGAAGGCTCCGCTAGACCCGGCGGGCATCCATCATGCGTTCGATGATCGGCTGCAGGATGATCTCCATCGCCATCCCCATCTTGCCGCCGGGCACCACCATGCTGTTACGCCGCGACATGAAGGAATCCTTGATCATGGAGAGCAGGTAAGGGAAGCTGACTTCCAGTTTCTCCGGCTCTTTGAAGCGAATGATGACGAAACTCTCGTCGGCGGTGGGGATGTCGCGCGCGATGAACGGGTTGGAGGTGTCGACCGTGGCGACGCGCTGGAAGTTGATGTCGGTCAGCGAAAACTGGGGCGTGATATGGCGGATGTAGTCGGGCATGCGCCGCATGATGGTGTCGACGATGGCCTCGGCCGAGTAGCCGCGCTCCAGGTTGTCACGGTGAATCTTCTGGATCCATTCCAGATTCACGATGGGCACCACGCCCACGCCCAAGTCGACATGGGCAGCGACGTTGTCTTCCTCGGTGACGACCAGCCCGTGCAAGCCTTCGTAGAAGAGCAGATCGGTGTTGTCCGGAAGGTCTTCCCACGGCGTGAACTGACCGGCCGTGAGCTGGGTGCCGAGCCGGGCGTTCTGGTCCGCGGCCTCGCTGTCGCTATGGATGTAGTACCGCTTCTTGCCGGTGCCGGTCTCGCCGTAGCTTTGGAACAACGCCGCCAGCAGTTCGAAGTGGTTGGCCTCGGGTCCGAAGTGACTCAGGTTGCGGCCTTCCGCGGAAGCGCTGGCCGCCGCGATCTTCATGGCGGCGCGGTCGTAGCGGTGAAAACTGTCGCCCTCAATGACCGCCGCAGTAATGCCGTCGCGGTAGAAGATGTGTTCGAAAGCGCGCTTGACGGTGGTCGTACCGGCGCCGGACGAGCCGGTGACGGCGACAATCGGGTGTTTTTTGGACATGGCGTTCTCCCCTTGTTCTCTCAGGTCCGGCCTCATTTACACGGCCCCAGGCACCTGGTGAGGCGCGCTCGCCGGGGTTGTGGTCGGTGCTTGGTCGTTGTCGTTCGAGAAGGATTGGCTAATATACCATGAGACCGGGGGCCGAGTGCCAGCGGAAATTTGTCGGGTTCTAGCCGGGAACAGGGCGGCGGCGCCATGCCGTCAGGGTGTCGGGATCGACATGACCCTGAGGTTCCAAGCCAGATCAAGGGGTCGCCGGGGTTTGAGGGTGGTCTTGATCGCCACGGATATAGTTTTGAATTTTCGGTGTTTCGTTTATAATTAATTCTTATTAAGCATCGGGTTACGAAAAACGAGAAACGAAAAACCAACAACGACCGGTATCACAATGACAACAGCAGGTGTCGCTGCGCATGGGCCGTTCTTTACGGTCCGGCGTCGGTGCTCGCCAGCGGAGTAGCGCAGCATGGCGATGGCATCCAAGCGTCTTGATCCGGGTCTTCCCGAAGGGTTGCGGGCAAACCCCGAGTTCCAATCCGCCCTGGTTCGGTTTGCGGTCTGGACCTTCGGTACCGGCTATATTTCGCTGGCCGCCATCACCGGCTATTACAAGGTCGATATCCCTTATTTTATTACAGTTTTTAGTATTTTCGTGCTGATCAACGCCGCCGTCTTCGCCAGCGTCCTGATCCGTCCCGCTTGGCCGAGTCGGCGTTATGTTGCACTGTCGCTGGATATTGTCGCCATCAGCCTGGCGATCTTTGTCACCTGTGAGGCGATCAGCCCCTTCTATCTGCTCTATATCTGGATCTTCATCTCGGCCGGCACCCGCTATGGAACTAGTCATCTGGTCCTGGCCTCCGTCGAGGCCGTGATCGCCTACAGCTTGGTCTTGACCGCGCTGGGCCAGTGGCAGCGCCATACCTATGAAGCGGTCTTTTTCCTCTTTTTCCTGCTGCTGCTGCCGCTCTATCAGTTCGCGCTGTTGCGGCGGGTGCAGCGGGCCAAGGACGAGGCGGAACGCGCCAACAAGGCCAAGGGCGATTTTCTGGCGTTCATGACCCATGAACTGCGCACGCCGCTCACCGGTGTGATCGGCATGACCGAGTTGCTCAAGAGCACCACGCTCGATGCCGAGCAGCGCGACTATCTGCTCTCCATTTCCAATTCGGCCAATGTGCTCGGTGCCCTGATCGGGGATATCCTGGACTTCTCCAAGATCGATGCGGCACGACTGACCCTGGAGCAGGTTCCCTTCAGTCCGCGCGCGGTGGTGCGGGAGGTCTGCGGAGTGCTTGAGAGTCTCGCCTTGGCCGAGGGGGTCGAACTGATCTGTATCGTGACGCCGGAGGTTCCCCAGACTGTCGTGGGCGATCAGTTACGGGTCCGTCAGATTCTGTTCAACCTGGTGGGTAACGCGGTCAAGTTCACCGAAGAAGGCGAAGTCCGGGTCCGGGTGCTGGTGCGGCCCGCGGAGGAGGGGATCAGCGAGCCGCATCTGTTATTGGAGGTCGAGGATACCGGGATCGGCATCCCGGCCGACAAGCTCGAGCAGATCTTCGAGAGTTTCAGTCAGGCCGATGAGTCCACCACCCGCCGCTTCGGCGGCTCCGGTCTCGGCACGACCATCGCCCTGGAACTGTCACGCCTGATGGGCGGTACCATCGGGGTAGAGAGTGTCAATGGCCAGGGCAGCCGCTTCCGGGTGCGGCTGCCGTTGCTGGGCGGTGTGCTGCCCCCGCCGCCCGCCCCATCGGCGCGCTTACAAGGACGGCGCGGGTTGGTGATCGAAGCCAACCAAACGCATCGCGACCTGGTCTGCGAGGTGCTGCGTCGGGAGGGTGTCACCTGCCAGGGCCTGGCCGATCCCCTGGATGTCGGCGCCTTGGCGTCGGGGGCCGCGAACCTGGACTTTCTCGTGATCGGCGACCGGCCGCGCGGGTTCGCGCTGGAAGCCGCTCGCACTAAGATCAGCACCCTGTTGGGCTATGAATGTCCCTGCCTGTTTCTAACCTACGCGGCACGACGCCCGGAGGCGCCGCGCACCGCGGCACGCTGCTTGAGCAAGCCCTTTCTTGCCGGGGACCTGGTCGATGCCGTCGAGGCGTTGCTGGGACTCGTGCGCGCGGCGCACCCCTGTTACCAGGAGAACCGCGGATTCGGCGGGGGCGATCCGGCGACCCTGGCCGGTATCCGGGTGTTGGTCGCCGAGGACAATGCGATTGCCGCCAAGGTGATCACGGCCTTCCTGCGGAAAATGGGAATCGCCTTCACCCTGGTCGAGGATGGTGAGCAGGCCCTGCGTGAAGCCTTACAAGGGGGCTATGGGATCGCCATCGTCGATCTGCGGATGCCGAAGCTCGACGGTATTCAATTCGCGCAAGCGTATCGTCAGCAGGCGTTGGGGAAGCCTCTGCCGATCGTCGCCCTGACGGCGAACGCGTCCGAAGAGGTCAAGCAGACCTGTCTGGAGGCCGGCATGGTCGACTTCCTGGCGAAACCGGTCAGCCCCGAGTTACTGCGCCAGACCATCGAACGGCTGGCGCTGCGGGGGCGCTGAGTTAGAAATGAGTTAGAAATGAGTTAAACAATGAGTACAATCGTTGTCGTTGTCGTAATCGGATAAGCGATTCAAGATTCAAGTTTGGCAGGAGCAGCCCGCGGCCTTGATCATCGTTCCGGCCGGCGACGGCCTGTCCGCAACTGGAGGTCGAGGCTTTAGCCGGTGGCGATTTTCGAATCTCAAAGAAAATCAGTGGTGCCTGCGTGCCGGACCGGCTAAGATCAGCCGTCACGAACAGCCCGGCATCGGTGACTCCCCCCTTATGCCGATGGAGATCAAATGACCATCATCGGGATCGATCCGGAATATCTTGTATTGCCGCAGCGTTTCTTCTTCAATCGTTGGGAAAAGTGGCTACGCTGACGACATGAATACCATGAACCATCAAATCAACTAGGGCAAGACCGAAGCCCATCCTGGGGTTTTGACGACCATGAAACAAGACGATCTTCTGCACCGCATCACCAGCCGCCCTGATGTATTCGGCGGCAAGCCGATCGTTCGCGATCTGCGCATCTCGGTGGAATTGGTCTTGAGCTTATTGGCGCAAGGCGAATCCTCTGCCGCAATCCTGGAGGATTACCCCGATCTGGATCAGGCGGATATCAATGCCTGTCTCGCTTATGCTCACGCCGTGATCTCCCATGACCGGATCGACCGTATCGCGGTGAACGGATGAGATTTCTGGTTGATCGTTGTGCCGGACACCGTCTCGCGCAATGGCTGCGTGGTCAAGGTCACGACGTGCGCGAGGCGACAGAAATGGCCCCGGATCCCGGCGATCAGGCCCTGTTGCTCTGGGCCGTGCGCGAGCGGCGTATCCTCGTCACCATTGACAGCGACTTCGGTCTTCTCATATTTCATCACAACCAACCGCACACCGGTATAGTCCGCCTACCCGATGTGCCGGCCGGCAAGCGCATCGTATTGATGGCGCAATTGATCGAGCGTTATCCGGAAGAGCTTGCCGCAGGGGCCATCCTGACGGTCGGTAGCGAGCGCATCCGGATCTCCCGAATGCCGCCGGGCTCAAAATGATAACCGCGAGGAATCCCCCATGTCCCGCGTGGGCCTAAATCCCCGCGAGCGCGGGGGAACCGCGAAGTCATGCGGGGCGGCGATGCGGCCTTGATCGTCGTTCCGGCGACTGGAGGTCGAGGCTTTAGCCGGTCCGGCGCGCAGGCACCACTGATTTTCTTTGAGATTTTGGGAATCGCCACCGGCTAAGGCCCCTGATTGCTCGCATCATCAAATTCGACCTCTTCGAGCGCCAGATTGTCCAGCGGTTCCTGGTCAAATAGCGCACGGGCACTTTCTCGAGCCGCTTTGACCGCTTCTTTGATATCGATACTCACAGAAGTTGCCCCTGGTTACTTGAGGCTGCAACTATGTGCAGCCGATTGAGCGGTTGACCATCGTCGGCCGGGGGATAGGAGAGACCTGCGGCCCTCCAGACGGCTTTCGATGTCGGCAATGGTGCGGCGCGCGTTTTCGAGAGTGAGTCGGGCATCCTGGCCCGCTTCGCCGTCATCCTTGAGTTTCAGCCAGCGGTCCTGCCGAAAGGCGATCTCCCCACTCAGGCGCTCATCAACGGCGGCGAGGGTCTTGTCGACCTGGACGGTGCGCCGATGCGCCACCTCATTGTAGTTCGTCGCGCCGCTGTTCGACCGGGCTGCACGGCGCCGCGATCAAGCTGCGGTGCAATCCGCGCGCATGATGAGCTCACGAATGTACATTTCGACATCGTTGGGCGCCTTGTTCTTGTACAATCGCGCAAGTGTATCAAGCCGAAACATATTATCTACACCCTCTGACGCGTCCGCTGTCGTACGTATCGCTGATTTGGGGTGGGAGGTGGACCGGCGAGCGCGCCCCGTCGTGAACAGAGGACTCATGCACAATACTCTCCCTGCTGCGTTTGGAAAGCTGGAGCGCGACAAGGACGGGCACACCACCGCCTGGCACCCGCTGACGGACCATCTCATCGATGTTGCCGCGTGTTTCGTCCGCTTGTGTCGTTGCCGTTCCATCCGGCGCGCCTTGGAGCGCACGGCGGGTCGGACCCTCAGTGTGCGGGACATTGCACGCCTGGCGGTCCTAGTGTTTCTCCATGACCTCGGCAAGGCCAATAGCGGATTTCAGGCCAAGCGGTGGCCCAAGGGTGAACATCCCAGGGAGTGGCCGAATCCTGCCGGGCATGGGCTGGAAGCCACGAAACTGTTCGGTGAAGATGCCTTTCTTCGTCCCTTGGTCGCCCTGTTGCCCATTGATGCGATCTGCACCTGGGGCGAGGCGGTGGAGCCGCTGCTGAAGGCTAGCATCAGCCATCATGGCCGGCCGATCATCGAGCGCCCGGAGGATTGGCCGCGGGCAATTTGGAAACCGGTCACCGGTCGTGACGGTAAGACGCTTTACGACCCGGCCCCCGTACTCGCCCAGATCGGACAAGGCGCGCTCACGCTGTATCCGGAAGCCTTCGCCCCCGGCGGCGATCCGCTCCCGGATGCGCCGGCGTTCGGTCATCTGTTTGCCGGGCTGGTGCAGTTGGCTGACTGGCTCGGCTCCGATACCGCCTTCTTCCCCCTGTCAAACGGGATTGGGGCGCGTGCCGAGGCCGCGCCGGGTTATGCCGATCAGGCAGTGGCAGCCCTGGGGATGGATGCCGATGCCTGGTGCAGGGACTTGAACCAGCGCGCCGCAACCTTCAACCAGATATTCAACGATCCGCCCTATCCGATCCAGGCGGCCATGGATGACCCCGGGCTGGGGCCGCTGGTGATCCTGGAGTCCGAGACCGGCAGCGGCAAGACGGAAGCGGCGCTCTGGCGCTTCGTGCATCTGCTGCGGCGCAGTGAGGTCGACAGCCTTTATTTCGCGCTTCCCACCCGCGTCTCCGCCAGCCAGGTCTACGCGCGTGTCCGCACCGCGGTTGCGCGTCTGTGGCCGACCGCTGCGCCCTTAACCGTACGCGCCCTGCCGGGCTATCCCAGTGCCGACGGTCAAGAGCCGATCGCGCTCCCCGATTTCAAGGTCCTGTGGCCAGATGATCCGGCGGATGACGAGGCCCATCGCCGCTGGGCAGCGGAATCGCCCAAGCGCTTTCTCGCCGCACCGCTAGCGGTTGGCACCATCGATCAGGCCCTTCTCGGAGCGTTGCAGGTGCGCCATGCCCACCTGCGCCATGCCTTGCTGGCGCGGAGTCTGTTGGTCGTCGACGAGGTCCATGCCTCCGATCCTTACATGACCGTGTTGCTGGAGCGCCTGTTGCAGGCGCATCTGGGGTGCGGCGGGCATGCGCTCCTGCTGTCCGCCACCCTCGGTTCCAGTGCCCGCGCGCGTTACCTGGCAATAGGCCAGGGCGCAAGGCCGGGGGTTCTGGATTTCCAAGCCGCCTGTAACACGCCCTATCCGGCGGTCTCCCACCACCGCTGGGTCGGCGCCATCGCCTCGACACTGCGCCCCAAGACGGTGTCCTGGTCGGCGCTGGACCTCATCGACGATGCCCAACAGATTGCCCGTCTGGCCATCAATGCCGCTGCCACCGGGGCCAAGGTGCTGGTGATCCGCAACACCGTGCCGACGGCGCTGGCCGTTTTCCAGGCACTGGAAGACCAGCTTTCCGATCCGGGATGGCTGTTCAACGTGGATGGGGTCGCCACGCTGCACCACAGCCGTTTCAGCCGTCAGGACCGCCCGCGACTCGATGCGGCGATTCAAGCCCAGCTTGGCAAGGACCGGCCGCCCGGCCCGCGCATCGTCGTCGGTACCCAGACCCTCGAACAGAGTCTGGATCTCGATGCCGATCTGCTGATCACCGATCTGTGCCCGATGGATGTGCTCTTGCAGCGGATCGGCCGCCTGCATCGTCACCCGCGCCCGCCGGAGCAACGGCCCGTGGCGTATCGCTCGCCTCAAGCCTGGGTCCTGACACCCCCGAGCCATGATCTGAAACCGCTGTTGAAGACCGCGCGGCACGGTCTGGGGCAGTTCCACAACGGCGGTGGTGTTTATGCCGATCTGCGGTCGGTCGAGGCGACGCGCCGCCTGATCGCGGAGCGTCCTACGGTCACGATCCCGAATGACAACCGCGCCCTGGTCGAGGGCGCGACGTTTCCCACGCGGTTGATCGATATCGAGGCGTTGGGCGAGGACTGGCAGACGCTCGGCGAGCAGATCCCAGGGCAGATCGGCGCCAAGCGCAGCATCGCTCACCTGCACGGCTTGGAAATCGACGTGGCCTTCGACGCGCAACAAGCCTTTCCGACCGATCTCGACATTGCCACCCGCCTGGGTGTGCGTGACCGTCTGCTGACGTTTGAACCGACGCCGACCGGACCCTTCGGCGAACCCCTGAAACAACTACCAATCAGGCACTTTCTGGTGCCGGAGGGCCTGGACCAGGATGCCCAGCCGACGGCGGTGACCACCCTGGATGGAGCGATTGTCTTCAACCTTGGAGCGGTGCGCTTTCGCTACAGCCGTGTTGGACTGGAAAAAAGCTGACATTTCCCCCGCGCTCGCGGGGATAGGCCCGATGTGGGGCAAGTCGCAGCATGAGCTGCCATATTTCCCCCGCGCTCGCGGGGATCAGGCCGTCAAGGTCGACCGCTCGCAAGGCGCGTGTAATTCTAGACTTGCCCTACATCGTTTAATGATCTACACTGATCACAACTGAACGATGTTCGTCAGAGTCCGACAGGATCAACATGACGTTGCCGCTGCGTTATTCACTGCTCGACGAGTCGTTGATCGGCGTCCGCCTGGCCGCCGATGGTCGCCGGGCTCAGTTCAGTCTGCCGGGGCTGTTCGCCGCCCTGGCTTCGGATCGCATCCGTGACTTTCCGGCGCTGCGTCCGCACCAGCGCCACCCCTGGCACGCCTTTCTGGTGCAACTCGCGGCGCTGGTGCTGCATCGGGCCGGACAAACCGAGCCGTTCGCCAATGAAGCGGAATGGCAAGCGACACTGTTGGCGTTGACGCCGGATAATGCGGACGGGGCGGCCTGGTGTCTAGTGACGCCACCCGAGCGGCCGGCATTCCTGCAATCACCTGTCTCGGGTGACAAAATCGACGACTGGGAGGATGACCGACCTACTCCTGATAGTTTAGACGTCTTAGTCACATCGAAGAATCACGATCTGAAACAGCAGCGCATCGGCAGCGCCGCGGCGGACGACTGGATGTTTGCTCTCGTAAGTCTGCAAACCGCGGCACCCTATCCCGGTCGCGGTAATTTCGGCGTTTGCCGCATGAATGGAGGATCATCGAGCCGCCCGGGGATCGGTATCGACCCGCCGGGCGGGCCAGGCCAGCGCTGGCTACGTGATGTTCGCATTGCGCTCGCGGAGCGGCCCCGATTGGTCGAACAATTCGGATACGCAG
Source organism: uncultured Lamprocystis sp. (assembly GCA_964470155.1). Classification (GTDB taxonomy): domain Bacteria; phylum Pseudomonadota; class Gammaproteobacteria; order Chromatiales; family Chromatiaceae; genus Thiodictyon. Next base: position 33,646 of record CAYYAY010000054.1, read on the forward strand.
ACTCGGGCGGGAGCGGTCTTCTCTGGTTGGAGCCTTGGGATGGTAAGAGCGGCAAATCCTTCGCTGCTCTCGATCCCTTTTTTATCGAGATCAGCCGCCGCATCCGCTTAACGGACACGGGAGGTTGCATCCGGGCACGGCGAACCACCAGTGCAACGGCGCGGATTGCCAAGGATGAATCCCATGAACGTAAAGGCAATACCGGTGACTTATGGACGCCGGTCGAAATCGCATCTGGTAAATCCCTGGGGGTCTCAGGCACTGGCTTTCATTACAAACGCATGGTCGAGTTGCTGTTCGGCGCCAATTACCGCAGATCACCTACCCAACTCACCCGTGCGGACGACGCGGCCACGGGATTGACGGTCATTGCCCGCGCAATTGCGGGAGGTCAAAGCACGACCGACGGTTATCATGAGCGGCGCATTCCGATCTCCCCGACGGTCCGGCGATTCATGGCCCAGAAAAAGACCGATGTCCTGGCAAAGATCGCCGAAGAGCGTGTCGATGCCATCAGCAGGATTCGTGGCGTGCTCTGGACCGCCCTCGCCACCCTGATCGAGAACGGTGCCCCGAAAGACAAGTTCAGCGACGGCGCCAAGGACAAGGCCAACCGCTTCGCCAAGCCCTTTGAACAAGGCGAAGACGCACGCTTTTTCGACGGCCCGCTGGGTCTGAACGAGGAGCTTGAATCCCCTCATCCGGAGGATATCCGTCTGCGTTGGTATCTGGCGATGGCCGAGCGGGGCGAGGCCATCCTGCTTGACGCCTTCACGGCCGGCCCGCGCAGCGGCGAACAGCGTTACCGCGCCCGCGCCGCCGCTTTGAGCCGCTTTCACGGCGGCCTGCGCAGCGATAAAGTACTGCCCACGCTGGCGCGCTACTACAAAGACCAAAAGGATGCCAAGGAGACCGCCCATGACCAACCCTGATTCGGAATCGGCGACCCCCGCCAACGTGGAGCGCGAAGGCTCGTCAATCGGCAAACTGGCCAACCTCATCGGCCAGGCGGCACGTTTCAGCGGCGACCTATACGGCTTGGGCAAGGGCGAGCGGGCAGCGCTCGCCCGCCTGGACCCGGATGGAGAACTGCGCCCGCATCAGGTGGCGGCCTTGGCGCGCGCCTTCATTCATGCCGACCTGGAACCCGAACGCTGGACCCCGCAAACCTGGCGCCGCTGGGCCTTGATCGCCCATGGCATCGCGCTGGCCGGGCACGCGATCGGGCCGCTCGGACGGCAACTCTGTGACGCCGGCATAGCGGAATCACGGGTGACCAAGCTCCTGACCTCGCGGGGCGACGCCTTTCGCCAGATCCTGCCGCGTCTCCTGCGCTTGTTGGCCTCCAAGGAAGTCGCTCCGAACTGGTATGAACTCGGCAGTCTGATCCTTAACGAAGGCGATGAAGTCAAAGCCGATGCCATCCGCTTGAGAATCGCCGGACGTTATTTCTCCGCACTCGCCGCGGCCGATAAACAGGCTGCTTGAATCACTCCACAAGGAATCGCCGCGCCATGACCACCGAACCCCGTTTCATCCAGATTCACACCCTGCACACCTATCCCGCCGCGCTGATCAACCGGGATGATGCCGGGCTGGCCAAGCGCCTCCCATTGGGCGACACCGTGCGGACCCGAATCTCCTCGCAGTGCCTCAAACGTCATTGGCGGATTGCCGATGGTCGCTTCGCTTTGTCGGAATTGGCAGTGCCGATGGCCATTCGCTCGCGCGGCACGTTGGAACTGATTCGCCAGCGGATCGTTGAAGACAGTATCGCCGAGCCGTTGGCGCAAGCGGCGGCGGAGGCCCTGCGCGATGGCGGCCTGGTCGATAAGGCGGGTAAGGAGAAAAAGGGAGAAGACGCGCTGAAAACCGGGCAAGCCGTCTTGATGGGAAGGGCCGAGATCGATTATCTGGTCCAGCGCTGTAGCGCATTGGCCCAGGAAAACCCCGAGGAAGCGGCACTAAAGACGGCTGTGCTCAAGATGCTCAAGGACGAGAAACAGAATATCACCGCGCTCAAACACGGTAGCGGCCTGGAGTCGGCGCTGTTCGGCCGGATGGTCACCTCGGACGTGCTCGCCGGCCGCGACGCCGCGGTCTATGTCGCTCATGCCTTCACGGTGCATGAGGCGCAGGTCGAGAACGACTATTTCACTGTGGTCGATGACCTGCTCCAGGAGACCGGCGAAGCGGGCTCGGCGGGGATCTTCGATACCGAATTGGCCTCGGGTCTGTATTATGGCTACGTGGTGGTCGATGTGCGTCAACTGGTCGAAAACCTGGAAGGCATCGCCGCTCCGGACTGCTTCTCCGCCGCCACACCACCCGAGCGGCGGGAACTGGCCGGCAAAGTCATCGAGCACCTGGTCCATCTGATTGCGACCGTCAGCCCCGGCGCCAAACGCGGCTCTACGGCACCCTTCGATTGGGCCAAGTTCATGCTGGTGGAGGCGGGCGATTGGCAGCCGCGCAGCCTGGCGGGCGCCTTCCACGATGCACTGCCGCTGTCTGCCCCGGATCGCCAGCCGATCCGCGAGCGTGCCGTCGGCTATCTGAGGGACGAAATCGCCAAGATGGATGAGGCTTACGGCGCCTCTCTGGTCCGTCGCGTCATGGCGCTCGATCCGGTCGAGATTCCCCATGCCGAACGTCTCAATCTCAGTGACCTGGCGCAGTGGGCGGGGCGCTCCGTCGTCCAAGGGGTCTGCTGACATGCCCCGTCACCTGCTGCTGCGGCTGGAAGCGCCGCTGATCGCCTTCGGCGGGGAGACGATCGACAACTACGGCGTCATTCGCGATTTCCCCGCCTTGTCGATGGTGACGGGCTTGCTGGCGAATGCCTTGGGTTGGCGGCGCGAGGAGGCGCAACGGCACAACCGTTTGCAGGAGCGTCTCGTCATGGGGGCGCGGTATGAGCGCCAAGGCACCGGCTTGCGTGATTATCAGACCGCTTTGTTATACGAGAGCGACCAAGGATGGACGACCCGCGGTACGCCGGAAGGACGGGCCAAGAGTCCGAGTTACGCGCTGCAGCCGGATGGGCGGAAGGCGCTCACATTACAGCGTTACCGTGACTACCATGCCGATCTTTCCATCCTGATCGCACTGCGCCTGGAGCCCGCCGCGGAGCCGCCGACCCTGGATGACCTGGCCGCCGCGCTCGATCACCCGGCTCGGCCGCTCTTCATCGGGCGCAAACCCTGCCTGCCCAGCCGACGGGTCTGCGCGGGCTGGCAAGAAGGCGAGACCATTTTGCAGGTCCTCCAATCGGTGCCATTGCCGATGGATCTGCGCGAGGGTGCGCGGTTGCAATGGCCGGAAGGCGAGGGGACCTTGCCGGGTGATCGTGCGCTCGATCTGTGTGATGAACGCAACTGGACCAGCGGTGTGCATGGCGGTTGGCGGCCGATCCGGGAAGGCCGTCTCGGCGCGCCGGGGCGCTCGGCATGAGCCTCCATCTGCTGCAATGCCAACCCGATCCGGCGGCCTTGATGACCTGGGCGACGCGCCATCGCCTGTTGTCTCCCGATGGGGATGACGGCTACGCCCTGCACGCCTTGCTCGCCGCCGCCTTTGGCGAGCAAGCCCTCAAACCGTTTCGCTACCTTGGCGCCCGCCAAGGTCTCCTGGCCTATACCGGGCAGTCCCCCGATGCTTTGCGCGACCACGCAGCACTGGCGACGCCAGACGTTGCGCGGGCGCTTGGACTGGATCATCTGGGAATACGGATGTTTCCGAGTGCCTGGCGCAGGGGACAATCCTTCGCTTTCGAGGTGCGGGCTCGCCCGGTCATCCGGACCAAGGATGGACGCGAGCGGGATCTGTTCTTACATGCCGTCGAAACCGCACCGGCATCCACCGGTCTGGGCCGTGAAACCGTCTATTCCGAATGGCTGAGCAAACAGTTGAACGAACAAGAGGCTGCCCGGATTGTTCATGTCGGTATGGAAGCATTTCGGCTCAGTCGAGTCATTCGACGCGGGCCGGCCGACACGACCGGTCAGCGCACGCCACGCGCCCCGTCTGGTCCCGATGCCGTCTTCAAGGGTCAGTTGCAGGTTGGCGACAGTGACGCCTTTACTCGCTTGCTGGCGCGCGGGGTCGGCCGGCACAGGGCATTCGGCTTCGGGATGCTGTTGCTCAAACCGGCCCGATCATGCTGAAAGGACGGCTCGGTCTCGAAACCGCACGGATGCCGCATGCCGATCGGCATGGCCTGGTCTGGTTCGACCGTGGCGAGTTGTGCGTCATCGACGGTTGTCTGCATTTTTTCCAAGGCAAAGACTCGCTCACCCCGTCCGCGGTGCAGATCCCGCATCAGACCGTTTCGATGATTCTGCTGGGTCCCGGCAGCAGTGTGACGCATGATGCGCTGCGCCTGTTAGCTCGGCACGGTACACTGATGGCCGCGGTGGGCGAGGACGGTGTGCGGTGCTACACCGCTCCGGCGCTGTTGCCTGACCGCTCCGATATTGCCCGGCGCCAAGCCGAACTGTGGGGTAATCCGCGCCGTCGCATCAGCGTGGCCCGTCACATGTACGCCCTGCGCCTGGGAGAAATCTTGCCTCACCGTGACCTGGACACCTTGCGCGGCATCGAAGGAGCGCGGGTCAAAGCCACCTATCAGCTGATGGCGCAACGCTATGGCATCCAGTGGAAAGGGCGCCATTATGATCGGGCTAATCCGAATGCAACGGACCTTCCCAACCAGGCGATCAATCACGCGGCCACTGCCGTCGAGGCCGCGGCGGCGATTGCGGTGCAGGCGGTGGCTGCGATCCCGCAACTGGGCTTCATCCACGAGGATTCAGGCCAGTCGTTCATACTCGATATCGCCGATCTGTTTCGTGACACCATCACCTTACAAATTGCGTTCACGGTCGCCAAGAGGGCCGAAACCAACACTCAGACGATTGATCGTTTGATCCGGCGCGAAGCGGCCACCGTGTTTCGTAAGCAGAGTGTGATTCCTGCAATGATCGACAGTATCAAGAAACTGATTCGTATGGAGGAAACCGATGCCGCTCGTCATGATCGTGACGCGTGACGTTGCTGATCGCTTTCGCGGATTCCTCGGATCGCTCATGCTTGAAGTAGCGCCGGCAGTGTACGTCTCCCCGCGGATGAATCCGGGTGTGCGGTCGCGCACCTGGGGTGTGATGGCCGAGTGGTACGCCGCGGAGCCCCATGGAAGTGTCGTCATGGTATGGCGTGATGTCAACGAGACCGGCGGTGTCGGCATCGCGACCCTGGGCACGCCGCCAAGAGCATTGGTTGATGTCGACGGGCTCTGGCTCGTCCGAAAGTCGTTGTGAACTGCTCTTTAATAATTTAGTCTGTTTACTGTTTTCCCCTTGTAGGGTATAGCCTTACCTGCAAGGGGTTCCCCCGCGCTCGCGGGGATAGGCCCCCGGTGGGGTCGGAAGCGGCAAGGGCGAGCGCGGTTCCCCCGCGCTCGCGGGGATAGGCCCGCCAGGCGCGCGGTGTCGATGTCGGTCTTGGTGGTTCCCCCGCGCTCGCGGGGATAGGCCCCATCCGTCTCGCCAACGTCAGCGGCACCATCGGGTTCCCCCGCGCTCGCGGGGATAGGCCCTCCAGCAGTCACACGTATCGGCACATGCGTCCGGTTCCCCCGCGCTCGCGGGGATAGGCCCCTGGCCGCGCAGTATGTCGCGGGCGAGGGCTAGGTTCCCCCGCGCTCGCGGGGATAGGCCCGCTTTGGTGGCGTCCTTTTGTGCGGCGGTTAGGGTTCCCCCGCGCTCGCGGGGATAGGCCCGTCCGCGCCAACAGGTCCGTGCCGATCAGGACGGTTCCCCCGCGCTCGCGGGGATAGGCCCGCCTTGCCCTCGGTCAGAATCAGACGGATGGTGGTTCCCCCGCGCTCGCGGGGATAGGCCCCCCACGCCACCACCAGGCACCGGCGTTGGCCCGGTTCCCCCGCGCTCGCGGGGATAGGCCCTTCAAAGACCCGCCGCGCTCCGACATCCTCAAGGTTCCCCCGCGCTCGCGGGGATAGGCCCTCTTGAGTTGCGCAACAACTGGAAGCGCGCATGGTTCCCCCGCGCTCGCGGGGAGAGGC
>CAYYAY010000055.1:0-39367 GCA_964470155.1 uncultured Lamprocystis sp.
TCAAACATTGGGTTACGAAAAACAAGAAACGAAAAACCAACAACGACGGGTATAACTCTTGTTGGTGGTCGCGTTATTCTGGTTCGGTCGATGCGGTCCGAGCCCGGTGCGGAGCGTGCCAAGCCTAGCACGACCGGTGGTTCCAGGTTGGCCCCAATTGGGTCGCTTCCAGACCATCGAGTGCCGGCAGGAGCGTGAGACCCGCCAGGTTGCCGGTGGCTCAGAAGATGACAAGCGTTCGTGAATCCACCATGGAAGCCTCTTTCGACGAAGGAAAAATGTGCTAACGTGGCCGTCGTCAAAAAACCGCCACAACTGGTGGCAACCCCAATCCACCCCAAGGACGCCCGCGGCGTCCTGCCAGATGCAGGGACCCGTTATGGACCAATCACCCGATCGGCACCCGAGCCTGGCCGGCCTGCGGGTCCTGGTGGCCAGCAGCGAGGCGCACCCCCTGATCAAGACCGGCGGCCTGGCCGACGTGGCCGGCAGCTTGCCCATCGCGCTGCATGATCTCGGGCACGACGCCCGGTTGATTATGCCTGGCTATCCGCGTGCCGCACGACAGTTACGTGAGTCCAGTGCGCTCTGCGAGGTTGCGATCACGGGGGCCAAGGGCGCGGTGAGCATCATCGAGGGCCGTCTCCCGGACCATGAGGTGCCGGTTTATCTGATCGATGCGCCTGAGTATTTCTGCCGTGAAGGCAATCCTTATACCGACCTGTCCGGGCGCGATTGGGGCGACAACGCGGAGCGCTTCCTGTTGTTCAGCCGGGTCGTGGCGCAGCTGGCCGCGGGACTGCCCGCGCTCGGCTGGCGGCCCGATGTGCTGCATGCCAACGACTGGCAGACCGCACTCGCCCCGGCGCTGCTGCACGGTGTTCCGGAGCGTCCGGCGACCGTCTTTACGATTCACAATCTGGCTTATCAGGGGCTCTTCGACCGCGCAACGTTCGATCGTATCGGTTTGCCGCTGGCCCTGTGGAGCGTGGGCGGGATCGAGTTCCATCAGCGGATGTCCTTCATCAAGGGCGGGATCGTCTTCGCGGATCGGGTGAACACCGTCAGCCCGACCTATGCGGAGGAGGTGCGCACGGTGCGCGGCGGCTGCGGGCTGGAAGGGCTGTTGCGCCAGATCGGGTCGCGTTTTTCCGGCATTTTGAACGGGATCGACTATCGGGACTGGAATCCCGCCACCGATCCGCTCATCCTCCAGAACTATGAGGCTGCGACCTTCAATCTGAAGGCGGAGAACAAGCTGGATCTCCAGCGCGAGTTCGGGCTGACCCGCAATGAAGGCGCGTTCCTGATGGGTTATGTGGGCCGCCTGGTGGAGCAGAAGGGGCTGGACCTGATTCTCGGCGTCCTGCCGGGGCTGCTGCAGGATCCGGATGTGCAGTTCGTGGTCCAGGCCTCCGGCGAGCGGCCGCTCGAAGAGGCGCTCCAGGCCCTGGCGACCGAGCGTCCGCGTCAGGTCGGGGTGTCCTTCGGTTACGACGAGACGCGCGCGCACCGCATCGAGGCCGGCTGCGACGCCTTTCTGATGCCGTCGCGGTTCGAGCCCTGCGGGCTCAATCAGCTTTATAGCTTGCGCTACGGTACGCCGCCAATCGTTCACCGCACCGGCGGCCTGGCCGATACGGTGGTCCATGCCGGCGCCGAGACGCTGGCGGCCGGGGCCGCGACCGGTTTCCTGTTCGACGAGCCGAGCGTGGCCGCGCTTGGCCAGGCGCTGAGGCAGGCGCTGGCGCTGTACCGCGGCAATCCGGACGGCTGGCGCGCCCTGGCGATCACCGGGATGGCGCGGGACTTCAGTTGGGAGGCCAGCGCGCGCTCCTACGTCCGACTCTATGAGGAGGCCATCGCCGATCGGCGCATTGCCACGTCCGGGGTGAACGAGGCGGCGCCGGGCTGATATCCGGGAAAGGATCTACCGATGTGTAGGGGCGACTTAAGTCGCCCCTACAGCCCCACAGATTTTGCCGACAGGTGCCGGTTTATACCCATCGTTGTCGGTTTTTCGTTTCTCGTAACCCGATGTTCGACTTAACGAAAAACGAGAAACCGAAAACTCAAAACCGTTCCATATCGATGGACTCGATCGCTCCTTCAGGCAGCCTGCGCGGGGATCGATTCGCCGGTGCGGGTCACCCGATTGGCCTCATCCAGGTAGACCAGGGCGGGTTTGAAGAGTCGTGCCTCTTGCTCGCTCATCCCGGCGTAGGCGCAGATGATCACCCGATCACCGGGGGCCGCCCGGTGCGCGGCTGCCCCGTTGACCGAGATCACCCGTGAACCGGGCGCGGCGCGGATCGCGTAGGTGGTGAAGCGTTCGCCATTGGTGACGTTATAGATTTGGATCTGCTCATACTCCCGGATGCCGGCAAGACGCAGCAGCTCCTCGTCGATCGCGCAGGAGCCCTCGTAGTCCACTTCGGCATGGGTCACGCAGGCCCGGTGCAGCTTGCATTTCAGCAAGGTCAGTTGCATGTGCATTGTCCTCCGCTTGGCCGCTTGGGCCGGGGGGGTCGTTAGGGCCTGAAATCCCGTACAAAAACCCGATTTATTTCAGATAAGTGAAGATTCTAGCGCAGAATTTGTTGCGCCGCACCATCGTTTGTGTGGTCAAATGACCCGAGCAGTCATCAGTTCGGCCGAATCAGGCGCAGGTTATCGATCAGTCGCGCCCGGCCCAGATAGGCCGCTGCCAGGATCACCAACTCCCGATCCGCGGCGGTCGGCTGCTCCAGGTCCTCGGCCCGTCGCACGCTGACATAGTCAGGTCGCAGCCCCGCGTCCGCAATGACCGCGAGCGTTTGGGCTTCTGCCTCCGGCGGTGATTGGCCGGCGCGCAGTCGCTGGGCGGCGTCGGTCAAAGCCCGGTGGATCACCGGCGCGCGCGCGCGCTCGGCGGCGGTAAGATATCCGTTACGCGAACTCATGGCCAAGCCGTCCGCTTCCCTGACCGTGGGCACCGTGATGATGACCACCGGCAGTGCCAGGTCCGCAACCATCCGGCGGATGACGAGGCATTGTTGGAAATCTTTCTCTCCGAACAACGCCAGGTCCGGTTGGACCATGTTCAGGAGCTTGCAGACAATGGTCGCCACGCCGATGAAATGGCCCGGCCGACTGGCCCCGCACAGGAGATCGCTGATCCCAGACACCTCGACCCGGGTGTGCGTCTCCTGTCCGTGCGGGTAGATGGTGTCGACGCCTGGGGTGTACAGCAGGTCACAGCCGGCGTCGGTGAGCAGCGCCGCGTCGCGTTCCGGGGTCCGCGGGTAGGCGGCCAAATCCTCGGTGGGGCTGAATTGCAGCGGGTTGACGAAGATGCTCGCCACCACCCGCGGCGCGTGTTTGCGCGCCTCGCGGATCAGGGTGATATGGCCCTCGTGGAGGTTACCCATGGTCGGCACGAAGGCGATCGATTCGCCCGCGGTCCGCCAGGCGCGGCAGTGGCCGCGCAGGTCATCCAGTTGCTCAACGCTGTGCATGGGGGGGGTCTCGGGTTCTTCGGTTTCTCGTTCCCACGCTCTAGCGTGGGAATGCCGGGCGGGCGCTCCGCGTCCGGTCTTGGCGCCGGACGCGAAGCGCCCGCACCTGCTCCCACGCAGGAGCGTGGGAGCCAGATTTGTTATTTAGTAGGGCGTTTCTTCGGTACCGGGGAAACTGCCGGCCCTGACTGCCGTGACATAGGCCGCAAGGGCTTCCGCTACCGCGCCCTGACCTTTCAGGAAGTCCCGGCTGAAACGCGGCGACCGGGAACTCAGGCCCAGCAGGTCGTAAAGGACCAGCACCTGGCCGTCGCATCTGGCTCCGGCGCCGATGCCGATGACCGGGATGGTCAGCGCGCGGCTGATGGCCTCGGCCAGGGCGGCCGGTACGCATTCCACTACCAGCAGACTGGCGCCGGCCTCCTGGAGTGCCAGGGCATCCTGACGGATGCGCTGCGCCGAGTCCGGGTCGCGCCCCTGAAAACGATAACCGCCGATGCGGTTGACTGATTGGGGCAGCAGCCCGAGGTGGGCGCAGACCGGCACCCCCTGTTCGGTCAGACGCCGCACCGTTTCCACCACGCTGGCGCCGCCCTCCAGTTTGACGACCTGTGCGCCGCCTTCCTGCATCAGGCGGGCGGCATTGGTGAGCGCCCAGTCCGGGGTGGCGCACGCAAGAAAGGGCAGATCGGCGATCAGCAGGGCATGGGTGCGACCGCGCGCGACGCACGCGGTGTGGTAGACCATCTGGTCGATCGTGACCGGTACCGTGGTCGAGTGTCCTTGCAGGACCATCCCGAGCGAGTCACCGACCAACAGGACGTCCAGTCCGGCGGCCTCGAGCAGTCGGGCAAAACTCGCGTCATAGCAGGTCAGACAGGTGATGCGCTCGCCGCGGGTTTTCATGGCGGCGAGCGTCGCGACTGAGATCGGCGCGGCGGGCATGGGGGGACTCCGGGTTGGATCGCGGGGGGGGGCCGCAGCGGGCGCTATGGCATTCGGTCGGGTGCGGGTGTCCCAGACAGCCGCAAGGATAATGCGCGCGGCGCGGGCGCGCCAGTCGGTTTAGGCGATTCTCAGCAATGAACATACCGACTGCGCAGCCCGACAAGATCCGCAGGGGCTGTAGGGGCTGTAGGGGCGACTTCAGTCGCCCCTAAATTTCGGTCGATCCTTTCTCTGACACGCGACTTTCCGGACGAATATCGGGACGACTAAAGTCGCCCCAACAGGTCGGTCGCGCCTTTCCCGGAAATCGCCTTAAGCCTGTCCGGCCTGATCCGGGATCCGTTGGACAGCGTATGGGCTATTGAGGGCGGCGAGCAGATCCCTCAGCAGCCCCTGCCCGGGGATCAGGAGCCGGGACGGCGCGATCTCGGCGAGCGGCACCAGGACGAAGGCGCGGCGCGCGATCTCGGGATGCGGCAGGACCAGCGCGGGCGTATTCAGCGTGAGTTCACCGAAGACCAGAAGGTCCAGGTCGAGACTGCGCGGTCCCCAGCGGACGCCGTCGCGCACCCGGCCATGGGCATGTTCGATCGCTTGCAGCGCCGCGAGCAGTGCCGGCGGTGTCAGCGTAGTCGCGATCACGGCCGCCGCGTTGACGAATTGGGGTTGTGCCACCGGGCCGACCGGTGCAGTGGCATAGAGCGAGGAGCGACCGCACAGGGTGCAGCCGGGAATCAGGGCGAGTTCGTCCAGGGCGCGCAACACCTGTGTCTGCGGATCCGCCAGATTGCTGCCGAGTCCGATATAGGCCATGACCGGCGGATGTTGCTGCGGCCGCGCCATCGCTACCCCGTGATCGGGCCGGCCGCCGCGGGCTTACGCCGCCGCCGCGGGCGTTTGCGTTTGACGCCGCCCTCGCTCATGGTTGCGCGGCTCGCCGGGTCGGCCTCCTGATAGCGCGTCCACCAATCGGCTAGCTCCGCATCGGCCTCCCCGGCCTCTGCCCGCAGCACCAGAAAGTCATAGGCGGCGCGGAAGCGGGGATGACCGATCAGACGTGACGGCCGTTTGCCGTCGCGCTGCAGCAGGCGCAACTGGAGATACCAGATCTCGCGCATCGGCAGCGAGTAACGTTTCGGAATGGACACCAAGGGTTGCTGGCGGGCGCAGACCTCGTCGGCCGCCTGCAGCATCGCGTCGGTGTCCACCGTCCCCTTGGCGAGGAGTTGTTCGTACCGTTGCCGCACCGGCTCCCACAGCAGGACCGCGTACAGGAAGGAGGGCGCCACGGGCTTGCCTTGCGCAATCCGCTCGTCCGTGGTGCGCAGGCCGCGGCTCACGAAGGTGATGGGGAAGGCGTGGTCCTCCTGCGCCAGGCAGGTCTCGGTGGCCGGGAACAGATACCCGAAGAGTCTGTAATGACGGAGTTTCTCGAAGGTTTCGAGCCCGTAGCCGGTGTGGAACAGCTTGACCAACTCGTCGAACAGACGGGCCGCGGCGATGTCGCCGAGCAGGTGCCCGAGTTCGAACAGGGGGCGCTCGCTGGCGGGTTCCACCGCGAACCCGAGTTTGCAGGCGAAACGCACCGCGCGCAGCATCCGCACCGGGTCCTCGCGATAGCGTCGGGTGGGGTCGCCGATCAGGCGCAACTGCCCGTGGCGCAGATCGTTGAGGCCCCCGGTGTAGTCGATCAACGAAAAATCATTGATGTTGTAATAGAGCGCGTTGATTGTGAAGTCCCGCCGCAGGGCGTCTTCCTCGATAGAGCCGTACACATTATCGCGCAGGATCATGCCATTCTCGACATGGCGCTCCGCGTCAACATCGTCCGCCCCGCCGGCGCGGAAGGTGGCGACCTCGATGATCTCGCGGCCGAAGTGCACATGGGCGAGACGGAACCGGCGGCCGATCAGACGGCAGTTGCGAAAGACCTGTCGCACCTGTTCGGGGGTGGCATCGGTGGCCACATCGAAGTCTTTGGGCTCGTGGCCCAACAGCAGGTCGCGCACGCCGCCGCCCACCAGATGGGCCGCGAAGCCTTCCTGCTTCAGTTTGTAGAGCACCTTCAGGGCCTGCTCGCTGATATTGGCGCGTGAGATGTTGTGCTCGGGGCGCGGCACGATCAGCGGACCCGCCGCGGTGGTGGTGCGCGGTGCCTCGGGGTCGTATTCCTGCATCACGTGATCGGGGAGTCCTTACAGGTCTGGAGTGGGGTTCGACGGTTGCCTGACAGTGACCGAGTGTAACCGCCGCTTGTTGTGCGGCGCGAACTCCGTATAATACGCCCTTCTTCGCATCCGTACCGCTCCCTTCGTCTAGTGGCCTAGGACACCGGCCTCTCACGTCGGTAACAGGGGTTCGAAACCCCTAGGGAGCGCCAATTAAATCAGGTGTTTAGCTCTGTTTCGCCGACTGTCTCCCTGACCGTCCGAAGCTCTTCCGAATCAGGTCTTGAGATCAGGTGCGGAGGCGATACGCGCCCGATCGGTGGGACGTGCCGACCCGGTATTTGCTGCGGAGCGGTCGATGATCGAGAGTTTGCGCAACACCCCCTTGCTGTCCGAACTCAGCGACACCCAGTTGCAGCGGGTCGCCGCTCATGGGGTCCGCCAGTGTCTGGACGAGGGACAGTGGCTGTTTCGTCAGGGCGATCCGGCGCGTTGTTTCTATCTGGTGGAGTCGGGTCAAGTCCGTCTGTTTCGACTCTCGCCGGACGGGGTCGAAAAGGTCATCGAGATCGTCTCGCCCGGCCAGACCTTCGCCGAGGCTCTGATGTTCCTCAAGGCCCCCCGCTATCCGGTGTGCGCGGCGATGCTGGCGCCCACCGTCCTGATCGCAATCGATGCCCAGGACTTCGCCGCGATGCTGCGGGAGTCGATGGATACCTGCTTCGTCATCATGGGGGCGCTGAGCCGGCGCCTGCGAGGGCTGATCGGGGAGATCGATAATCTGACGCTGCACACCGCCAAGAGTCGGGTTGCCCGCTATCTGCTCGCCCACTGTCCGGAAGACCGGCGCGCCTTTGCCCTCGACGTGCGCAAGGGGGTGCTCGCGTCGCGGCTGTCAGTGAAACCAGAGACCTTTTCGCGGGTCATCAAGCAACTGACCGATGACGGCATCATGACGATCCACGGTGCTCACATCACCATTCTGAAGCGGACCGCCTTGAGCGAGCTGGCGGAGCTGGCGGCGACCGGCGAGTTGGGCCTTGCGCCGGGTGAGGTTGCCACTGGTGCGACGCCCAAGTAGCAAGTCAGCGTTGACATTCACAGTGGGCTTCGAATGCCTCACAGGAGCCCGTGCTCGCGTGCCCGCGACACTGCCTGTGTTTGGGAGTGGACATCGAGTTTGCGATAGAGATTGCGGATATAGGACTGGACGGTGGACAGCGCCACGCCCATCGCGGCGGCCGCCTGACCATAGGATTTGCCGCCCGCGAGATGTTCCAGCAGTTGGGTTTCCTTGCTCGTCAGCCGGGGCAGGTCGGCGGTGCCGGCCGCCGGTCCTTGTCCGGCGAGCTTGAACAAATAACGCGCCAGTTTCGGGCTGATCGGATAGTTTCCCGCCATGATCTGCTCGATGGCGCGCGTCATCGAAATACTCGAATCACCCTTCAGGATGTAGCCGAGCGCACCGGCGCGAATGGCGTTGAGCACCCGCGTTTCGGCGGACACGACTGAAATAACCATGATCGGCACGGTGGGGAAGCGAAGATGCACGGCACGGATGACATCAATGCCGTCGAGGTCCGGTAACCCGAGATCGACCAGGGCCAGATCAAGGTGCGTGTCGGGAGCATTGCAGCAGGCCAGCGCCGCGGTCCCGGTTCTGCAGCCATGCACCACCCACGACGACCCTAATTGATCGACCGCTTCGCCGATGCCGCGTTGAAAGTAGGGGTCGTCCTCGACCACTAAGACGTGTCGCAACGCGGGAATGGGAATCGCTGAAGACATGCTTACTCGCCGGATACCTTATCGATCGTTCCTGGGGTCTGTCCGTGATTCGCGGCCGCACCAGGCATGGCCTGCTTCACCCATAAATATAGGGGGTCGTCACCCATGGATATGGGATTTACGCGCAGCGGGCGCCGCAACAGAATTGAGTCTGAATGCCGAGCACTGGAGGAGCAGTGCGTCTCACCCAGACCGCCCTGAATTGTGGGATGGACCCCCAACAATTCAAGGTAAAACCGTTGGGAGCAGGGACGTTCGGGACGAGGAGCCTGGAGACAGGGACGCTCGGGACAGGGTTGTTCGGGACAGGGAGATCGTGTACAGGAAGGTTCGACGCGCAAAATCGCCATTCCGGCGGTTTTGCGCAGTCCCCTCGTCGGCTCCGAAAACAGATCGTTAACCTGCCATGCGGCAGTGACGCGGCAGCATGGGCTGTCATGCGGTTGGCGCCGGGCTCAGAGGCAAGGTCAGGGAGACCTGGGTACCTGGTTCCTGCGGGGTGAAATCGAGCCGGCCGCCAATGTCGCGTGCCCGTCTCTGCATGTTCGCCAGACCACGACCCATCTTGGGGACGGCGGGCAGCCCGATGCCATCATCGCACACGGCGATCCGCAACTCGCCACCCGGATGATACGCGGCGGCTATCCGGATCTGTCGCGCTTGGGCATGTTTGACCGCGTTGTTCAGGCTCTCCTGCAGGATACGCAGCACATTCAGGAGTGTTCGCTGCTCCAACGGTGGGCAGGCCGACAGCGCGACCTCCCAGTCGACCCGCGCCCCAAGGCCAGACAGACGCCTCTCGCAGCGATAGCGATAGTCGGCGATAGCGTCATTCAGATTGAGGTCCTCATGACCCAGGGTTTCGATGACCAGATGCAGGTCATCGAGACACTCACGAAGCAACTCGCCCATCTCGGCGCTGGTGAGCATGTTGTACTCATTGCGCAGGCAAGCACTGGCCAGTTGAGAGGCAAAGCCGTCATGCAGGTCCTGCAGCAACTGTTCGCGCTCCTGCATCCGTGAACGTTCCGCCAGGCGCTGGCGCTGCACTGCTTCCGCCTGCTTGCGCTCGCTGATATCGCGGGTGATGCCAAGGATTTCCAGAAAAGTGCTGTCGGCACTGATCGGCAAGCAGGCAATCACATCGGTCCAGACGGTGGAGCCGTCTTTGCACTTATGTTCAAGCTCCAACCGCATGGTCCCGAGCGGCAAGCCGGCCTGTAACTCGGCAAGAAATCGACTGAACTGCTCATGCACCAGGGCCAGCGAAACGGGCGTGAAGATGTCTTCGAATGTCTGCTGCATGACCTCCTCCGGCGTAAATCCGCGCAATTGCTTCACCGAGGGGCTGACAAAGGTGAACTTGCCATCCAAATTCATCGTCCAGATGACATCAACGGCCGTCTGAGCCAATAGCCGGTACCGCTCCTCGCTGATTCGCAAGCGCTCTTCCATCTGTTTACGTTCGGTGACATCGATCAGTTCCGCTCGCGCCTCCCGCAGTTGCTCATTCTCGATCTCAAGCGCGCGCTGGCGGATTTGCAGTTCGCTGATCCGGCGTTCGAGGTCGCCGACCGACAGCGCGGCGGTGGCCCCCGGCGCCTGCCGGTGCAGGCGCTGTTCCGCCTGACGGCGCAGTTCAGCGGTCGTGATGCGGGCTGGATCAGGGGGCATCGGTGTTTGCTCGCGCGATCGTTACAGTTGAACGCTGACGGCTCAGGCGATTGCAGGACATCGCCTCAGCACTCCGCTACGGTCACCGAGGCCATACCGGAGCGATTCCCAGGACGCTCAGGATGACCGGGATGACCAGGATGACCAGGATGACCAGAGTCCCGGTCAGCGCACCCAGCATCAGGTTGTAACGCCGCGTGGCAGCGGCAATGCCCTGTTGGATGCGATCGTTCATGACCCGTTCCGACTTCAGTTCGCCGGCGGCGATCCGCTGATCGAGGAGCTGACTCCACTCGGTCCGGAGTTCGGCTAACAGGCGGTCACGAAACGCCTGGTTCATCTCCAGAAGACGCTTCTCACGCTGGATGTGGGTCTCCATAATCGCCGCGTTTTGCATGTCGTGTTCTTCGCGACAGCGTACCAGACGCGGGCAGTCGGCGAGACTGCAGGGCACGCTGTCACTCTCCCCCGTGGTGGCCGCGGCGAGGTCGGGCCGCGGCGGGGCGACTGAAGACTCCGGTGGAGGCCCGAGAGGACTCACGGAAACGGTCGGGGCGCGGGACGGCGCGGCTGGCGCCGCGTCCCGGGGCGTGGAAGGCGGCAATGGCTGGACCGGTACTTTCGGCAGCCGCTCGGCGGCCGCTTGCGCTTCGCGTTGCGGTAACGCAGCGGCCGCATCCACGTCGTCCGAATCCACATCGACCGAATCCATGTAGACCGCATCCATGTCGACCGCATCCATATCGACCGGATTCACGTCGGTCACATCCTTGGCCACGTCGGCGGGCTCCTCCAGGCCAAGCAAGCGCCGGTTCCCAGGGATCGATAACCAGGTCTCCATGTCCATGGATTGCACCTCGTAACCCTGATCGATCTTGTTCGCCGCCCATCCCGGCGAGCGAATACTGAAGTCATTGATCTGATTGACCTGCGCGACCTGTTGAACCAGTGGACCGACGCGTTGCTGCAACTCTTCGTGAGGGATCACCAGGGTGGCGCCGAACGACTTGACGCGTTTGGCGTGCCGTTGCCCGGCGGCGTCCGTGATCACATAGATCGGCAGGGTTGTCAGACGTTGCCGCAGGATGACCAGGGTGTCGACGGTCTCGTCGACCAAGGGGGCCAGGCCCAGCACAATCGCTTGAAGCTCGTCGGCGATCCGCAGGATCGCCGCCGCATCATCACAGATCTGGATGCTCGCCCCGACGGAACTGAGCATCCCGCACGCCAGTTGCCGCGCGACGCGATCCTTGATGCACACGGCAATACGGACTGGTTTCTTACTCATGACGTCCCCGATTGATAGCTCCGGACCGATAGGCCCGCGATGCCCACAGCGCTTGACACGGTATAGCTGAGATTTCGCTCTGATTCTGACATGGTTTCCGCGCGGCTGGCTCTGGTAATGCGGGGGTTTATCTGCAATCAGTGTGTTACGTCATTCCCGCAGGATGCCGGAAGCCAGTGCCCGGCATCGCCGCTCGCTCGCCGGGTCATTCCAGCAATTCGGGATGGAGGAATCCCGCCAGGGTGTCCGGCACGGGCCGCTGCAGCCAGGGGATGACGCCGAGGCAGGGTGCACCCAGCAGTGCGGCGAGGGTCGCGCGGTTCTCGTCGCCGGCCTGCAATTCCGGGTCGATGCCGTTGCCGACCCAGCCGGCCAAGGGACTGCCCTGGACGCGGATGCTCTCCGCCGTGAGCAGGGCGTGGTTGAGGCATCCGAGTGTGAGTCCAACGACCAGGATCACCGGCAGGTCCAGGGCCTTGGGGATGTCGTTGACCGACAGGGTAGGACTTAAGGGGACGCGCCAGCCGCCGACGCCCTCCACCACCACCAGATCGCAACCGGCGCTGAGGGCGCGGTAGGCGCCGACGATGGGCTCGAGCATGATCTCCACGCCGACCCGGCCAGCGGCGATGTGGGGGGCGATGGGGGGCAGGAAGGCGTAGGGGTTGACCAGGTGATAGGGCGCGGCGGAGCTGCCTTGCGCCAGGAGGCGCAGGGCGTCGGCGTTGTAAGGTCCCTGGGGGCTCGGGTGACAGCCGGAGGCGACTGGTTTCATGCCGCGCACCCGCGCACCGCGTGCCTGCCAGGCGGCCATCAGGGCCAGGCTGATCTCGGTCTTACCGCAGTTGGTGTCGGTGCCGGTAACAAAGACCCCGCGCATCAGACGCCCCGTCGGCTGCCGCCCCGACCAATGGCGCTGACCGGGACGGCAATGCCGCCGGCCATGGGTTTCTGCTGGGGCGCCCAGGCGTGTCCATAGACCACCTCATAACTGGCGGGCAGCCGGCCCTCGCGGCGCCGGCGTTCGTAGGCGGATTCGAGTGCAGCCAGGCGGCGGGGACCGGTGAGCCCGCGGGGGCGTTGTGCGGTGGCGTTGTGGGCGCCGATGCCTTTCAGGTCCTGCAGCAGGTCGCGCAGCCGGCGGTAGGTGACCGTGAGCCGCTCGGTGTCCATCACCGGGTCGGCGAAGCGGGCCCGGACCAGCGCGTCGCCGACATCGTGCATGTCCGCGAAGGGGCTGACGTGCGAATAGCCGTCGACGCTGGACCAGTCGGCGCGCAATTCGCCGAGCGTTGCCGGACCGAAGGTGGTGAACATCAACAGGCCGCCGGGGGCCAGGACGCGCAGGCACTCGGTGAAGGCGGCATCCAAGTCGTTGCACCATTGAAAGGTGGTGTTGGACACGATCAGGTCGAAGACCCCGTCGGCGAGCGGCAGGTGTTCGGCGTCGCCGCATACACATAACGGGCGGCGCAGCCAACTGCCGCGACGGCGGGCGTACAGCAGCATAGGTTGTGCGACGTCGAGCGCGATCAGCCGTGCCCGGCGGTAGCGGCGGTGCAGTGCGTCGAGCGCGTAGCCGGTGCCGGCGCCCAGGTCCAGCACCCGCCGGGGTTCCAGGCGGACATAGTCGAGTCGCTCCAGGAGGCGGTCGGCGATCTCCCGTTGCAGCACGGCGGCGGCGTCATAGCCGGGTGCGGCTCGCTCGAAGGCGCGGCGGGCGCGGTTTTTGTCGATGGGTGACGGGGTCATGCGCGTGGGGTGTTGTAGAAATGAACTAAGGCGGTTTCTTCTCGTTCCCACGCTCCAGCGTGGGAATGCCGTCCGGCCGCTCCAGCGGCCAGTGACGCCACGCGACGCCGGAGCGTCGCGACTTGCTCCCACGCTGGAGCGCGGGAGCCAAATCAATGGATTTGTTTCACTTATTCGTGAACAGTTCCTTCCTCATCGAGCCCCGCCAGGAATGACTGAATGGCATCAGCGGTTGCGCGCGGATGGGAAAGAAAGGGCGCATGGGCCGCGCCCTGGATGATCTGGGTCCGCGCCTTGTCGTTCAGCAATGCCACCCGCGCGGCGACGCCTGACGGCACCAGGGTGTCGCGGTCGCCGAATAGCCACAGGGACGGACAGCGCAGGTCCGGCAGGGGGCCGCGCAGGTCGTCGTCGCGCAGCAGGTGCAGGCCGAGTGCCAGGGCCTCCGGGTGGGGTGCCGGGCGCCGCGTCAGTTCATGGCGCAGGGTGCGCAGCACCTCGCGCGCATGGTCGCTGCCGCGGACCTGGGTGACCAAAAAACGGCTCAGGGTCCCGGCGGGGTCCGCAAGCAGGCCGTCATGGAACTGGGCCAGGGTGGACTCGGGCATGGCCGGGGTCCAGTCCGCGGCGCGGATGAAGCGTGGGGAGGTGGTCACGAGGATGAGCGCGCGTACCCGCTTGGGTGCCCGCAAGGCGGCGGCCAGGGCCACCAGGCCACCGAGTGACCAGCCGAGCCAGACCGCCCGCGGCGGCGCGGCGGCCAGACAGGCGTCGGCCCAGCGCCACAGGCACCCGTCGCCCGCCGCCCAGGCGGGATCGAAGGGGCTTTCCCCGTGACCGGGGAGCTCGATGCGGTGCTGGACCCGAGGTGCGGTGAGGTCCGCGGGCAAGGCATCCCAGACCGCGGCGTTCATGCCCCAGCCGTGGAGCAGGACCAGATCGTTGTCGCTGGTGTGGTCCGGGGAGTCGAGGGCGCCGATGGCGTCGGCGAAGGTGTTCATACGGACTCCGCGGGGTGGTTCGATGGGCGTCGCGTGGCGTTCATGGGCGGCTGAGCTGGGTTCTCGGTGGTGGCTGAATCCAGGCCGGGCAACGCGGCCAGTGCCGCGAGCAGCCGGTCCAGATCCGCATCGGTGTGAGCGGCGCTGAGGGTGACACGCAGCCGCGCCGCGCCCGCGGGAACCGTGGGCGGACGGATCGCGGTCACCAGGATGCCGGCCGCTTCCAGCGCCCGGCTCCAATCCAGGGCGCGGGCGCTGCTGCCGGCCAGGAGCGGCTGGATCGGGGTCGGCGCGTCCGCCAGCGGCAGGCCGAGTCGGGCCGCGCCCTGACGGAAGCGCGCGATCAGCGCGCGCAGTCGTTCGCGCCGCCAGTCGTCCCGGCGCGCCAGGCTCAGGCTGACCAGCGTCGCCTCCGCCAGGGCGGGCGGGGTGGCCGTGGTGTAGATATAGGGGCGGGCCCGCTGAATCAGGGTCTCGATCAGCTCCTGCGACCCGGCGACAAAGGCCCCAAAGGTGCCCAGTGCCTTACCCAGGGTGCCCATTAGGATGGGCACCTGCCCGGCAGCGAGCCCACAGTGATCCAGGCTGCCGCGTCCCTCGTGGCCGAGTACACCGAGTCCGTGTGCGTCGTCGACCAGGAGCCAGGCGCCGGTGTGGGCGGCGATCTCGGCCAACTCGGGCAGGGGGGCCAGGTCGCCGTCCATGCTGAAGACCCCGTCGGTGGCGATCAGCCGCACCGGCGCGGTCTGCGCGAGCCGCGCCAGTGCCGCGGCATCGGCGTGTGGGTAGCGGCGCAGGACGGCGCGGGCGAGCAGGGCGCCGTCGAGGAGTGAGGCGTGGTTGCGGCGGTCTTCGAGGACCCTGTCGCCGCGTCCGGCCAGCGCGCTGATGACCCCCAGATTGGCCATATAGCCGGTGGAGAACAGCAGCGCACGCGGATATCCGGTGAACTCGGCCAGGGCCTCTTCCAGGGCCTGGTGTGCGGCGCTATGGCCGTTCACCAGATGGGCGGCGCCGCTGCCGACGCCCCAGCGCGCCGCGCCCTGCTGCAGGGCGGCGATCACCTCCGGGTGATTGGCCAGACCCAGGTAGTCGTTGCTGCAGAAGGCGAGCAAGGGCCGGCCGTCGGTGCGGCCCTGGGGTTGCTGGGGTTCGTCCTGGATGCGCCGCTGCCGGTAGAGCCCGGCGGCGTGCCGCTGCGCGAGATCGGCCCTGAGCGCCGCGGACAGGCCTACCGGCGACATGAGCGGAGGCCTCGTGCCGGCCGCACGCCAAGGCGCCGGGACCACGCGTGATCAGGCATGCGGGTGGCCGTGGGACCGATGACAACCGCCCGGTTCCTGACGTTCCGGCTCCAGTGCTTCGACCCGCAGACCCAGGCGGTCGAACAGCGCGTGATCGCGGTCGGACGCCGCGTTCGGCGTGGTGAGCAGGCGCTCGCCGTAGAAGACCGAGTTGGCGCCGGCGAAATAGCACAGTGCCTGGAGCTCATCACTCATGGCCGCGCGCCCGGCGGACAGTCGCACATAGGAGCCCGGCATCAGACAACGAGCGACGGCCACGGTGCGGACAAACTCCAGTGGATCGAGGGGGGCCGTGCCGAAGAGCGGGGTGCCCTCGACCTGAACCAGCAGATTGATCGGCACGGACTCCGGGTGGGCCGGCAGGTTGGCGAGTTGCCGCAGCAGTGACGCGCGATCGCGCCGCGACTCGCCCATCCCGAGGATGCCGCCGCTGCAGGTCTTCAGGCCCGCGGCGCGCACATGCTCCAGGGTCTCCAGCCGATCCTGATAGGTGCGGGTGCTGATGACCTGACCGTAGAACTCGGGGGAGGTGTCCAGGTTGTGGTTGTAGTAATCGAGCCCCGCCGCCTTGAGCCGCAGGGCTTGGCCGGCGGTCAGCATCCCGAGGGTGACACAGGTCTCCAGACCCAGGTCATGGATGGCGGTGACCATGGCGGCCACCTGGTCCAGGTGCTTGTCGCTCGGGTGCCGCCAGGCCGCGCCCATGCAGAAGCGGGTGGCGCCCTGGGCCTTGGCGTCCCGCGCGGCGGTCAGCACCGCGTCCAGCGGCAGCAGGGGTTCGCGCGGCAGGCCGGTTTCATGGTGAGCGCTCTGTGAGCAGTAACCACAATCTTCGGGACAGGCCCCGGTCTTGATGCTCAGCAGGGTGCTGACCTGAATCCGATTGGGCGCGAACCAGGCGCGATGAACGTGCTGGGCCTGGAGCAGCAGGTCATTGAAGGGGCGATCGAGCAACGCCTCGACCGCGTCCAGGGTCCAGTCGTGACGGATCTGCGGAGGGTCATCGCGAGCGGGCATGCACATGGGTCCTGAGGTTGGCCGGTTGTGACCGGCGGGCCGCGACGGGCGCGTGCTGCCGGTCACGACGATCGGGCAAGGCCCGGCGGCGCTGCCGGGGAGCGGCCGACGCCGGGCGAAACCCAGGGATACTAGCTGACCAGGGGTTGTTGTCAACCTTCGCAGGGAAATTTGGTTGACGGCGCGGTCGGCGTCGGCGCGTTGGTCGGCGTTGCGATAACCGTTGCAGCGTTCCACTATACGCCTGTTAGCGCTCCTTGCAGCCGAACGAAAATCCCGCGTGAGTGTGCCGGTGATTTTTCGTCAATCGCCTGATCTCACGCGGGTTCATCCATCACGAGCAAATCATGGAATTCATCATCGACAACGACACGGGGCTGATCCCTCATGTGCTCGGGCAGATACTGGATACCTGTGTCAATGGCATCACGCTGTCCGACCCGAACCAGCCCGACAACCCGTTGGTTTATGCCAACGCCGCCTTCGAGCTGATCACCGGCTATGATCGCGCGGAGATGCTCGGACATAACTGCCGCTTTCTCCTCGGCGACGATCGGCATCAGCCGCAGGTGGAGCGAATCAGTGAGGCCATGCGTGGGCGCAAACGGGTGACCGTCACCCTGCGTAACTACCGCAAGGATGGCACCATGTTTTATAACCGCTTCACCATTCGGCCGCTGTTCGACAAAGCGGGCCGCCTGATCTATTACCTGGGCATTCAATACGACGTGTCGGAGTCGGTCCGCGCCCGCGATGAACTCGATCGGCTCAATGCCATGCTGGAGCGGCTGGGCGAGGTCTCTTGATGAGGTTTCAGTAACGAGTCGGAACGACGAGGCTTCAGCCGGACGCGGCACCGCCGTCCGCTAAAGCGTCGGCCTCCGGTTGCGTCGCCCGGGTTCCCGGAGGCTGATCTCGCGTGGTACGAAATTCAACCAGCGGTCGGCAGCCAGTTCTGCGCGAGAATATCCACCAGCGCCCAGGGACACACGTCAGGGAATCCACCCATTCCGGTCTCATTGATGGCGAGGTTGTCGCATCATCAGTCGGCCGCGCTCTTGCTCCCCTTGCCGGCCGGGCTTTTATCGCGGCCGAGCGTGCGAATCAAGGTCATGCTAGCATTGAAAAAATCATCATTCGGATGGGCCTTGCAGTGGGTGCGGATGCGCCCCAGGGCGGCCTCCAGTTCGGCCCCGCGCAGCACGTCCGAGGCGGTTGCCAGGTTGATCCCGGTGACCAATCCGGCGAGCCATTCCCGATAGCGCAAATAGTCCTCGCTGCCGACCGCGGCCGGCGTGTCGGCGCCTGGTGCCGCCGCCACGAAGTCGCCGCACGACTTGACCCCATAGCCCCATAAGGTCGCGGCCGGTGCCGCGTGCGGGAGCCGGCCGGTCCAGGGCGCGGCGATGATGGCGGCGAGCAGGGCGGCGACCGCGGGTCTGGTGCCCCTGGTGCATCTGGTCATGTCATGATTCCTTAATCAGGCCGGCGGCTGCGAGCCGTTACCATTTCAAGATTTGCCGATGACCAGGAGCGCTTCAGCTTCCATGCGCGTACTCATGATCTCCGATGTCTACTTCCCGCGGGTCAATGGGGTCTCGACCTCGATCCAGACCTTCGCCCGCGCGTTCGTGGGCAAGGGCCATCAGGTGACCTTGATCGCCCCGGACTACGGGCAGCAGGCGCCCGAGCCCTTCGAGGTCATCCGCATTCCCTCCCGGTATCTGCCGCTGGACCCGGAAGATCGCGTGTTGCGTGTGCGTGCGCTGCGGCGGGAGCGCGCGGGTCTGGCGCGTCGGGGTTTCGATCTGGTGCACATCCATACCCCGTTCATCGCCCACTACAGCGGGGTCGCATTGGCGCGCCGACTCGGTGTCCCGACGGTGGAAAGTTACCATACCTTTTTCGAGCAGTACCTGGACAAGTATGTCCCGCTGATTCCGTCGGCCTGGCTGCGGCTGGCTGCACGGTATTTCTCGGCCGCCCAGTGCAACGATGTCGATGCCCTGGCGGTGCCCTCGTACGCCATGCTCGCGGTCCTCAAGCGTTATGGAGTCAAGACCCCGGCCGCCGTGATCCCCACGGGGATCGAACTCGATCAGTTCAGCCGCGGCGATGGTGCCGCCTTTCGCGCCCGTCAAGGGATCGCACCGGGCCGTCCGGTGATGGTGCACGTGGGGCGCCTCGCATATGAGAAGAATATCGATTTTCTGTTGCGGATGCTGGTCGAGGTCAAGCGGCAGATCCCGGACGTGCTGATGGTGATTGCCGGGGAGGGTCCCGCGCGGGGCTCATTGGAGCGCCAGGCGCGCGCGCTGGGGCTTGCCGGCCATACCTGTTTCGTCGGCTATCTGAATCGCGACGGGGCACTGGAGGACTGTTACCGCGCCGGTGATGTCTTCGTGTTCGCCTCCAACACCGAGACCCAGGGCTTGGTGCTGCTGGAGGCGCTGGCCCTGGGTGTGCCGGTGGTTTCCACCGCGGTCATGGGCACCGCGGAGGTGCTGGAGGAGGGCGGCGGCTGTCTGATCGCCCGCGAGGACGAGCGGGAGTTTGCCGACAAGGTGGTGCGGGTCCTCGCCGATCCGGACTTGCGGGATGGGTTGAGACGAGCGGCGAGCCGCTATGCCAAGTCCTGGTCCGCGCCGGTGATGGCGGACCGGATGCTGGCGTTCTACGGGGAGATCATCGGTCCGAGTCAGGGGGGCGGACATCCCCGGTCGGCGTTGCAAGGCCCGGCTCCAGCAAGGGTGCTCTGATCTGCCGTTCGTCGGTCCGGTTTGCATCCCGGGTTTGCGGGACCAACATCCTACCGGTCACTGTTGGTTTTTTTGTTTCTCGTTGTTCGTGACCTGATGCTTGGTAACGGGTCAGAAATGAGTTAAACAAGCAGTACAATTGTCGTTGGCGTTGTTTAATTTTTTTTAGACTCGTTACTTAACCCAGAAGTCCGTGTCGATCGTCGAACATGTCGATTTGTCGTCTCACTCGGGTCGCGTGTTCGTGGTCGGCGATCTGCACGGTATGGTGCATGCGCTGGAACGACTGCTGGACAGCGCCGGGTTCGACCCGCAACAGGATCTGGTCTGGTCATTGGGCGATCTGATCGATCGCGGTCCGTTCTCATCGCAATGTCTTGATCTGCTTGAACAGCCCTGGTTTCGTGCCATCCGCGGGAACCACGAGCAACTGATGCTCGACGCCATCGTTGATGATGAGACCTGGCTGCAATGGATCGTCAACGGCGGCGACTGGGCACTGGATTACCCCTGGGATGATCCCGCGGTGCGCGGCCGGGTCGAGGCCTTGCCGTGGGCGGCGGACCTGGTGACGGGGGTGGGGCGGATCGGTCTGATCCATGCGGACGTGGAGCGGACCAGCGACTGGCCGCAACTCCTGGAGGCGCTGGAGCAGGGGCGCGGTGTGGTCCGCCAGGCGGCACTCTGGTCGCGCGGCAGCGCCAACCAGGCGTGGCGCGGTCTGCCCAGCCGGCAGATTGCCGGGGTCGAGCTGGTGCTGGTCGGTCACACCATCATGGATCACGCCTTCCAATGGGGCAACATGTGGTTCCTGGATTCAGGTGCCGTGATCAGCGATGACCCCAGCGCGGCACTCTCCATGCTGGAGGTTCACCCTGCTATCAAGCTGTGGTCCGTGCCCACGACTCAAGACCCGGCCGCCGCGTACTGGTGGTCTCAGCAACTCGATCGGCTCGCCGCCCTGATGGCGCGGCGGCGTGCGTCGTAACGGTTTCCTGCCCTGACGGTGTCAGGCCAGATCGCTTCAGGCGCCCGCCGCGGCCCGCTCCTTGAGCATCCGTGACTGCTCCGGACCCAGATAGGCGTCGATCACCGCCCGCCCCAGGTAGATCAACGGCGTGAGTGCGATGGCGACCAATAATTTATAAACATAGTTGACCGTTCCCACCGCCAGGAACAGCTCCGTGGACCACTGTTGCGGGCCGAGCACGAAGGCGATATAGAGCACCACAAAGCTGTCCACCAGTTGCGAAATCAGGGTCGATCCGGTGGCCCTGGCCCATACCATCCGGTCTCCGGTGACCCGCCGCACCCGGTGGAAGACGGTCACGTCGATGATCTGGCCGATCAGAAACGCGGTGACCGACCCCACGATGATCCATTGTCCCTGACCGAAGATCACGGCAAAGGCCGCCTGCATATCCGGTACGCCCTGCTTGGCCTGGATGCCGACCCACCAACTCGCGGGTGTCAGGCCGATCGCCAGATAGGCGAAGACGAAGGCATAGATGATCAACCCGACCACGAGATACGACAGCAAGCGCACCCCGCGCTTGCCGAAATACTCGTTGATGATGTCGGTCATGATGAAGACCACCGGCCACAACAGCACGCCGGCGGTGAAGTTGAGCGACCCGGACTGGCCGAACAGGTTCCAGTCGAAGGGGGTGAGCCCCAGGGTTTCTTCCAGCGCGAAGATTTTGACGCCGATGAACTCGGCGATGATGGCATTGGCGATGAAGAAACCCGCCAGCAAGAGGAACAGGATGTTGGGACGGTCGAACTTCATGCGGTTGGTTCCCGTGGCTTAACCGATTGCCTCAGGACTTGGGCAGGGTCACCCCGCGCTGTCCCTGATACTTGCCGCAGCGGTCCTTGTACGAGGTCTCGCAGACCTGGTCGGCACCGAAGAACAGGATCTGGGCCACCCCTTCGTTGGCGTAAATTTTGGCGGGCAGGGTGGTGGTGTTGGAAAACTCCAGGGTCACATGACCCTCCCATTCCGGCTCCAGCGGGGTCACGTTCACAATGATACCGCACCGGGCATAGGTCGATTTCCCGAGGCAAATCACCAAGACATCGCGTGGAATCCGGAAATACTCCACCGTGCGGGCCAGCGCGAACGAGTTTGGCGGGATGATGCAGACATCGGACTTCAGATCCACAAAGCTATTGGAGTCGAAGTTCTTGGGGTCGACGATGGCCGAGTTGATGTTGGTGAAGATCTTGAATTCGTCGGCGCAGCGGATGTCGTAGCCGTAACTCGAGGTCCCGTAGGAAATCACCCGCCCGGCCTCACCCTCGCGCACCTGTCCGGGCTCGAAGGGCTCGATCATGCCGTTTTCGGCGGCCATACGGCGGATCCAACGGTCGGACTTGATGGTCATCGCGTGTGCGGGTCTTGGTTGCTGCTGTGACCCGACAGGTTACACCGGTCGGGGGTGCCGCGGCAAAATTCCGTCTAATCAAGCAGGGCGGCGGGATCGGTCACCCGCGTAGCCGCCAGCAACCAGGTCTTGAGCTGGTCGCGGTCGCGGCAGGCGCGGATGCGTGCCGCGAGGTCCGGTGCCGCCGTCAGGCCGCGTTCCGCAAGCAGTGTCAGGATCGCATCGGCAATGCCCTCGTCGCGCCCTTCCTCCCGCCCTTCCTCTCGTCCTTCCTCCCGTCCTTCCTCCCGCCCTACCTCTCGTCCTTCCTCCCGCACCGCATCCAGATCCGCGTAGCCGGCCCGCTGCAACAGGTTGCGCAGCGCCGCCCGATCCGCCGCCGCGCGCTCGAACAGCGCCTCCACCGGGATCGGGTTACGCAGCACGCCGGGCGCGGTGAGTGACTCGCCGATCGTCGCGACCCGCAGCGGTTCGCCGGTACGATAAATCTCCACCCGGCGCGGACCCAGCAGCCGCACCACCCAGATGTAGCGGCTCCCGCCCTGCAGCAGTTCGGCAATCTTGGTCTGAAGGTCAGCCTCATCTTGCCCGACTCCCGCGTACTCGACCGCCAGGAGCGGCACGCCTGGAATCCACCCGCGACCGCCGGGTGGGGCCGCAACCGCGACGTCGGGTGCCCGCAGGGTTCCCGGTGCGGGCGCGAAGCCGGCATCGACCCCGGCCCATTCGACGTCGGGGTCGCTCGCGATCACCGCGGCGCCGGTCAGGCTGCGGCCCGCGTGCTCGGGTCCCGCCGGAGCGCAATAGATCGGGTGTCCGCCGGACAGTTCGTAGCGGTCCCCGTCCTTCAACTGATTGGCCTGGAAGGGGCCTGGTGCGGATCGGATTGCTGATTCACCCATGGAATCGTGCTCTTCCAACGAAAAACCGACAAAGGTTCAGTCTAACCGGACCGCCCGGCGCGCCGCTCGCGCGATGCGGATCGGCACCCACGGTCAGCGTTCATCGAAACCGGCGAGGCGGTAGAGCCGATTGGCTTCCGCTTGATCCTGAGGAACGCCGCGGCCTTGCTCATAGAGCATCGCGAGCGTGGTCTGGGAGCCGGCGAGGCCTTGCTCGGCCGCCTTGCGAAACCAGAGCGCGGCTTGCGCCGGGTCTTGTTCCGCGCATTCGCCTTCGAGGTACATGAAGCCGAGTCCATGTTGGGCGAGGCCCAGTCCGGCGGTCGCCGCAGCCTGCATATACTGGAGCGCGAGCGTCGGGTTTTCCTGCATGCCGAGTCCATTTTGCGCCATGATGGCGACCCGGTATTGCGCCTCGGGATCACCCGCGGCGGCGAGTGGGCTGAGCAACCCGGCGGCGCGGGAGAATTGTTTGGACTCGAAGGCGGCGATGCCGCTGGCGAGTTCCATGTTCAAGCCGGGGGGGTCTTGGTTCATCGGTCGGAGTCCTCGTGGTGAGCGCTCTGGTCGGTTGCAGGTTCATGGTGACGCGCCACTGCGGGTCACCGGGCGCGAATCAAGTTCAAGATTTACCGCGGGCGCAGCGGCAGCGCGATGAAGTCGAGCCATTGATCCAGGAGCCCCTGGTTGGCCGCGGCGACCGCGAGCCGCTGGCCCAGGTCCAGCCCTTCCGCCGGGGCGTTGCCGTAGGGCTGGTAGAGCCGGGAGGGGACCCCGGCCGCGGTGGCGATCAGGCGCCCGGCGGCATAGTCCCAGAGTTTCTGTCCGCCATGGAGGTAGAGCTGAAAGCGCCCGGCGGCAAGCCAGCACCACTCCAGTGCAACCGCCCCCAGGTTGCGCTGGGAACGGAAGCCGCCGGCGCGCAGCAGGGACGGGACCCGTTCGGGAGGCAGGCGCTTGAAATCGATGGCGGCCAGGCAGTCGTCGAGCGCTTGGCCGGGGGCGAAGGGTCGGATCGGCGCGTCGTTGCACCAGGCGCCGCCGCCGTGCAGCGCACAGAAACACTCGTCGCGGACCGGGTCGAGGATGGCACCCCGGACGGCGATGCCGCCCTCGATCAGGGCGAGTGAGATGGCGAAGCCGGGGAACCCGCAGGCGTAGTTGCTGGTCCCGTCCAGTGGGTCGAGGACCCAGACGGCGCGCCCGGCGGAGTCCAGCAACCGCGCTTGCTCCGCCGCGGTTTGTTCCTCACCGAGCAGGGGTACGCCGGGATAGTCGCGGGCCAGGGCGGCGGTGATCCGCGCCTGGACGGCCAGGTCGGTCTCGGTCACCAGGCTGCCGTCGGTCTTGCGGCTGGAGCGGGTATGGCGAAACCGCGGCATGATCTCGGCGGCGGCGGTGGTGCGCAGCAGGTCACTGAGGTGGCGCAGGTCTGGGTGCATGACGTCCTCGAAGGCGGGGAAATACCCCGCTTGTGGGATAAGCGAAACAACTCCATCAGGATACCCCTTTGGCGTCCCGGTCGTTGTCGTTGTCGTAATCGAGTTTAAGATACCCGCGACCCGCGACTACATCGATTCGCTTCTCCGATGACGACAACGACAACGAAACGACAACGATTGTGTCTAACTTGTTCTTAACTCGTTACTTATGGTACCGCGTCGCTCGACCCCCTACCGCAAATCCGGTCCATCGCCCAGGTGTTTCCATTTCCCGGTGCGCTGTAGCAAGAAGATCCTGATGTCTCCCACGACCGCGGTCGGCCTCGGTTTCGCCACGCTCGGTTTGCTCGTGGCTGTGGTCGGCTGGCTGCCCGCCTGGGTGTCGCCGCCCGATCCCATGGGAGGGGTCGCTGCCGAGCGGGTCCCCGTCGCCCTCGAGCCGGTGGCCGGCGCGAACCCCGGTGCGGACCCCGCTGCCGATCCGCTCGACCCTTACACGCGCGTCGCCGACCTGGAGCGCAATCCGGAGACGGCAGCGGATGCGCAGATCGAGGCCTTGCTCGACGCCTTTCCGGCAACGCCGCCGACCGAGCGCTTACGCGGCGCCTATGTGAAGCGCTTGGCGGCGGCGGGGCGCTGGGCGGATCTGGCGCGGGTCTATCGCGAGGATGAATCGGTAGAGCGGCAATGCCTGTACCTGCGCGCCCTGGTGGAGACGGGCCAGGCGGAGGTCGCACTCACCGCGCCGCGGCTGGAGCCCCTGTGGCTCGTGGCGCAGTCCCAGCCCGCCGCCTGCGATCCGGTGTTCAGCGCCTGGCGCGCCCGCGGCGGCTTGAGCACGCAGTTGGTCTGGCAGCGTATCCGGCTGACCCTGGAGGCCGGTGAGTTGGGGCTCGCGCGTCATTTGGGTGCCCAATTGCCCGCCGCGGAACGGTCCTGGCTGACCCGCTGGTTGGCCCTGCGCGAGCGGCCCGCGCTGCTGCTGCAACCCGGTGAACCCTGGGGTGCGCACCCGCTGGCCGCCGCGATGCTGGCCGACGGGATCAGCCGGCTTGCCCGTTCCGATCCGCGGGGCGCGGCGCGCGTGTTGGAAGCCAACACGCAGGCGCTCCAGACGGATTCCGCGGCCTGGAATCGGGCTCATGCCGGGGTGGGTCGGGAACTGGATCAGGTCGGCGATGCCGCGGGTCTGGCGGTCTGGGATCGGCTGTCGGAGCACCCGGAGAATCTGGCGGAACAGGAACAGCGGTTACGCGCCGGCATTGCGCGGCGCGACTGGCAGCGGGTTGCCGCCTGGGTACGGCGGATGCCGGATCTGCCTGAGAAAGCTGACCGCTGGCTGTATTGGCAGGGGCGCGCCGAGGCGGCCCTGGGCGGGGACGCGGCGGCCGCGGCGACCTTCAAGCTGGCCGCGCGCCAACGCAGCCTCTGGGGGATGCTCGCGGCGGATCGGCTGGGGTTGCCCTATGCGCTGGATCCGCGCCAGGTCCCGGCGGAGCCCGCGCGGGTCCGGCGGATCGTCGCCGCGCCCGCCGTGGCCCGCATCCGCGCGCTCGACCGGCTGGGGCGGGACGCGGATATGCGCCGCGAGTGGCGCCTGCTGACCCGCGATCTGGAGACGCCGGACCTGCTGGCCGCGGCCGTGGTGGCGGACGGGTTGCAGTGGCATGATCAGGCGATCTTCACCCTGGCCCGGGCGGATTATTGGGACGATCTCGTGCTGCGCTTCCCGCTCGCTTATCGAGCGTTGGTGGCGGAACTGGCTTGGCAGACCGCCCTGCCGGAGGATTGGATCTACGCCGTGATTCGCCAGGAGAGCGTTTTTAATCCGACCGTGGCCTCCCACGCCGGGGCCTTGGGGTTGATGCAACTGATGCCCGACACTGCGCGCGAGGTCGCCGCCGGGCAGGGGCTCGCGGCGCCAAGCCGCACGCAGATTCTGGAGCCGGGCCTGAATCTGCGCCTGGGCAGTGACTACCTGGCGCGGATGCGTGATCGGTTCGGGCACGCTGCCCTGGCCACCGCGGCCTACAACGCCGGACCGCGGCGGGTGGCCCGGTGGCGCCCGGCGGAGTGCATGCCCGCGGATCTGTGGATCGTCGCCATTCCATTCGCTGAAACCCGTGCCTATGTCGAGCGGGTTATGGCCTATCGGATCATCTACCGTGCCCGGCTGGGGCTGGAGCCGGTGCGTCTGAGCGACCTGCTGCCGCCGGTGGGGGGGTAGGCGGTGCCAGGCCGTCCCACTGGGGACTTGGGAAGCGCCCACGAGTATCGGCGTCGTTGTCGTTGTCGTTGTCGTAATCGAGTTCGCGATACCCGCGAGGATTCTTCCACACCGTGCCGGTTCACTGTCCGAGCAAGCACCGCAACGATGCGTGCTGCTCATGTCTGACTTGAATCGCTTCTTCGACAACGACAACGACAACGACTAAGACAATAACAACGATTGGATTCGCTCTTTCATTTATTCCTCATGCGTCCGCGCCGCCGCCGCCGACACCTTGGCTGTTCAACAGATCGGCAACGATCTGCAACAGATTCACCTCCGCCGGCGACCAGTCGCGGGTGTCGCGCACGCACAGGCCGAGCGCGCCGCGCAGGGTGTCGCCGGTTCCCAGCGGGACCAGGAGCACCGACTGGATTCCGCGGGCGCTGAACTGCTCGCGTTCGCCGGACCAGTCCGCCGGCAGATCCGCGACCCGCGGGATCACCACGGCCGCTCCCGTCCGCAGCCGGGCCGGCAGGGCCTGATGCCGCCATGGCCCGGAGGTCTGGTGGTCCGCCGACCATTCAAGCGCTGTGTCGAGCGTCCCCGTCGCTGGATCGAGGCGCAGCAGACAGGCGTGGTCCGCCTGGTTGAGGCGACCCAGGTGGGCGAGTGTCGCCGCGGTCAGTCGATCGATGTCCGCGGGTGGGGTCGTGATCCCGGCGGTCAGAATTCGCAGTACGTCCAGCATGGCGTCGCGCTGGAGCAGCGCCAATTCCGCCACCTTGCGGGCGTTGATGTCCTGGTGGGTGCCGGACATCAGCAGGGGTGCGCCGGCGCTATCGCGCTGCACCACCCGGCCCTGGTCCAGGATCCAGACCCAGTGTCCCTCCTTGTGGCGCATGCGCGCCTCGCATTCGTAGGTCTCCAGCTCACTTGAGAAGTGTTTCTGCAACAATGTTTTGCAGCGTTCGATGTCATCCGGGTGGGTGAGGTCGATCCAGGTCTGGAGGGTCGTCGGGGCAAGCTCGGCCAGACGGTAGCCGATGATCTCGGCCCAGCGCTCGTTGAATACCGTGACGCCGGTCTGGATCTGCCACTCCCAGGTCCCCACGCGGGTCCCGGCGATGAGGTCGGCGAGACGCCGGCGCTGATCCTGGGCGGTCAGCGCCAGGTGCGCCGCCGTGTGGTCGCTGATGTCCTGGACCGTTCCGCGGGAGCGCAGCGGTGTGCCGTCCGGGGCGAACTCGGATTCACAGCGTTCGCGCAACCATTTGATGCGGCCGTCCGGCATCCGCAGTCGGTGCACCAGATCATAGGGGGTGCGGTTGGCCAAGGCATCCTGAAAGGCGCGGTCGACCATGGCCCGGTCATCGGGGTGGATGGCGGCGAGGACGCTCTCATAGGAGGCGCCGAAGTGCTCTGGTGCCAGCTCGAAGATGCGGAAGACCTCCGGTGACCAGGCGACCTGACCAGTCGCCAGGTCCAATTCCCAGGACCCCAGACGGGCCAAATCCTGGGCCTTGACGAGTGCCTCGTGGGCCTGTTCGAGCGCGCGGCGGACCTGGTATTCGGCGGTTGAGTCGGTGAAGAACAGGATAAAGGCCCATTCCGGTCCGAGGCGTGTCAGGATCGGCGAGACTTTGCAGTAAAAAACGCTGCCGTCGCGGCGGCGGCAGGGCAGGTCGAGGGCGGGCGCGAGGTCGCCCTGGATCATGCGGTTGAATTCCGACAGGACCCGGTCACGCGCCTCGGCCGGGTGCAGATCATCGAGGTTCAAGGCGTCGAGCTCGGCCGCCGGATACCCGAAGAGGCGCCGCATGGAGCCGCTGCACCAGCGCAAACGGCGGTTCGTGGGATTGATTTCGACGATGCCGTGGGGGGCGTTTTCGATAAGCGTGCGCAGCCGATGCTCGGTCTGTTTGTGACGGGTGATGTCGGCGAGGGTGGCGAAGAGTCGCGGCGGGTCGGCCGGCGGTGTGCCGGGTTGGAGGCGACTGTGGACGAGCAGCCAACGCAGCGCGCCGCTGCGGGGTTCGAGGATACCCATCACCGTCTCGCCCTGGTCCTGGCTGGAGCGCAGCGCCGCCAGTGCCGGATGCCCCGCGGTCGGGACGGGCAGACCGTCCTCCCGGACGGCCTGCCAGCGTGGGTCGATGGGGTCGCGGCCCTGGAGTTGCGCCAGCGAGAGCCCCAGCAGACGCAGGGCTGCCGGATTGGCCTCGGCGACGGTCCCGTCGGCCCCTTCGCAAATGACCCCCTCGGCCATGGCTTCGAACAGAAAGCGAAAGCGCGCCTCCTGCCGCGACAGGGCTTCATTCAGCATCCGGCGCGCGTCGTGCTCCTCACGCAGCGCCCGAAAGCTCGCGGCCAACGAATCCGCCATGTCCGCCACCGCGTCCGCCAACTCACCGGTCTCGGCCAGCAGCGCGGGGACCGGCGGCGGCCGTGGCCGATCCTCGCGGATGGCCGGCGGCAAGGCGCGGGCGTACCGCGCCAACTGATGCAGCGGCGTGACCAAGCGCCGGCTGAGCCAGAACGCCAGGACCACGCCCAGCAAAGCGAGCACCAGCAGCAGCAGGAGCAGCCGGGCCAACCAGGCCTGGAGTTGATCGATCAGCGGCGTGGCGCTGATCGCGACGACCAGCCGCCACCCGGGGGGCAGGGTGTGGTTCAGGAGCACGGGGGCAGTGTTGTCCGAGATCTCCAAGCGGTAGCGTGCCTGGCGCCACAGCTCCAGGTGTGCGGGGTAGCGACCCTCGGGTAGGATCAGTTCCAGTCCGGGGGCCGACGTCGGGATGGTCTGACCCGGCCGGGGCCGATCCGCGAGCCAGCCGTCCGGCGGGGGCGGGGGCGGCGACACCGCACCCCGCTCCAGGCGCGCCGTGGGCGCGGCGGTCGCGGGCAGTGTCGCATCGATGCCGCACAATTCCCGCGCGATCGTGGCCGGGTCAGTCGCGCCGTCGGCGTGGATCATGAGTTGATGCGCCGCCAACTCGCCGAAGAGCCGCAGGCGCTCGGCCTGCGCCGCTTCCAGGATGTCCCGCAACTCCCGATTGTCCCATGCGCTCACCAGGACCGTCGGCAGCAACATGCCGGCCAGGAGGGCGCCGAACAGGACCCGCGCCAGCGGCAGCGCGGAGCGCTGCCCGGTCAGGAGCGCGATGGCCACCAGGATCAGACCGGCGAGCGCGGCATTGAGGATGCCGTTGAGCGTCTGCTTGACGGTAATCAGCAGTGTGGTGTTCCAATCCATCCCCAGCCCGAACCGATGAAACAACAGCGCCAGTGGAATGCCGAGCAGCAGCCAGTAGAGGGTCACCGAGACCGCCAGCGGCGGCGGTGCGTGCCCGCCTTTGCGCATCCACCCCTGGTGCCAGCCCACCGCCGCGGCCTCGGCGGTGAAGACGATCAGCGCATAGGGTTGGCCCCACAGCAGCCAGGTATAGGCGCCGCCGGCCAGGGCTGCCACTAATCCGGGGCCGGTGCCGAGACAGGCCAAGGCCACCAGTACGGCGATGGAGCCGAACAGGAAGTCCACGCCGAAGGGCAGGGCGAGGTTGAAATGATTGCCGGCGATAGCCGCCAGCGCCAGTGCCGCGGTGAGCAGGTGGCGGTGCAGGCTCCGCGGGGCCGATGTGGGCTGGGGGTCGCCAATTTGCGCGGGCGCGGCGGTCTGGTCGGTGGTCACTGGGTTCTCCGGTGGGAGCGGCATCCCGCCGCGCAACGCCCCGGAATGATATACGGAAGGGTTTTTCGTTTTTTGTTTTTAGTTCCTACTGATTAAGCAGCGGGATACGAAAAACAAAAAACCGAACACCAACAACGACGCGTCCATTTGCTCAGGGCGACCGGACGCTGAGAATAACCCCATCAGGGTGAAGCATTCAGCAATTCATGCGATTGCTAATCATGCGATTGCTAATCTTTCAAAACACATTGCTGAAGGATCGCCGCCCGCAGCGTCGCGGCGTCAAGTGGCTTACGCAGGATGAGCGGCGGTTTGTTCCCGGTGCGCGCATCCTCCAGGGCCGGCTCCTGACCGGTCATCAGGATGACCGCGAGCTCCGGCCGCTCCCGCGCCAGCCGCTGCTGAAGGCGGATGCCGTCCAGCACCGGCATGGCAATGTCGGACAGCACCAGATCGAAGGCGCTGTCGTCTTTGAGGAGATCGAAACACGCCTGTCCATGCTCGGCCAGGACCAGGCTGGCGCCCTCCAGGGTCAGGAGTCGGGCGAGCGCTTCGCGCACCTGCGGATCATCGTCGACCACCAACACCCGCACACCGGCAAGCGGTGGGGACCTGGGGCGGTCCGCCGGACCGGGGCAGGCGGCCGGGCGCATCCAGTCCTTCCCAGGTTCGGCGCCGTCGGCCTCGCGGGGCACCAGCAGCCGGAAGCAGGTACCGCTGTGCAGCGTCGACTGGACCGCCAGTCCAGCCCCGGAGCGGACGATGAACTCCTGCACCATGAAGAGCCCGAGGCCGTGGCCGCGCCGCGCGGCCTTGGTGGAAAAGAGGGGATCGAAGATCCGCGGGAGGATGGCGGGTGCGATACCGCTGCCGGTGTCGCTGACACTGAGATCCACGCACTGCATGGGAACCAGTTGGCCGACCGCGAGCGGCGTGTCCTGGTGCCACGCGATGGGCTGCGCCTGAATGGACAAGACGCCGCCGTCGGCCATGGCGTCGCGCGCATTGAGCACCAGGTTGAGCAGCGCCGACTGGAGAAAGGCGCCGTTGCTCCAGGCGGTGAGTCCGGGTGTCACGGTGACCTGCAGCGCGATGCCGGACGGCAGGATGTGGTGCAGGATGCGCTCCAGTTCGGCGATGGTCTCCTCCAGGTCGACGACCTCCAAGGGCACGCGGCCGCCGCGGCTCAAGGCGAGGATGCCGGAAGTGACGACCTTGGCGTGTTCCAGCGCGCTGTGGGTCTCGTCCAGGACTTGGCGGACCTCTGCATCGGGCGGGAACTGGTCGCCCAGACAGGCATCGAGATAGTAAATGTTGGCGCCGATCACGCCCAGCAGGTTGTTGAAGTCGTGAGCGACGCCGCTGGCCAGGTGGCCGATGGCCTCGCGTTCCCGGGCCTCCATCAGGTCGCGCTGGATCTGGTCCTGGCGCTGCACCGACGCGATGCGCTGGGCGATCAGACGGACGATCTGGCGCTCCGGTTCAGTCAGTTGCGGGCACGCCTGAAACCCCCAGAGCGCCAGTGTCAGGGTCGCGTGGGATCCGTCCGGGTGGGTGCCGTCGAAGGCGATGAGGATACCGCAGCGCAAACCCGCCGCGGTCGCGGCGGGCGGCAGCCGGTTCTGGGTGATGCGGCAGGGGCTGCCCCGCTCGGCCAAGATCTCGGCCAGCAGCGCGGGGCTGAGATCGGGAAGGGCGTCATGCGGCGCGTCGTCGTGCACCCTGGTCAGCGTCAGGTGCCCGTGCGCCTCGTCGACGATCCCGAGGACCGCCGCGGCCATTCCCAAGGATCGGCAACCCAGGCGCAGCAGGGCGCGGACCTGTTCCGGTGCCGGGTGGGGCAGGCTGATCAGGTCGACGAGTTGTTCGAGTTGCGCGGCATAGCGCGCCATGGCGTCTTCCAGCGCCTGCTGACGTTGCGTGGCCGCGTGCAGCTCGGTGATGTCCTCGACCATTCCCAGCGGCAGGGGCGGTTCGCCGGGGCGGGTCGGCAGCAGCGCCACGCGCAAGTCCCCCCAGACCGTGCGGCCGTCCGCGTGCAGATAGCGCTTGGTCATGCGGTACCCGGTCTGGCCGCCGGCGATCAGTGCGTCGAATGCCGTGACATCCAGGTCACGGTCGTCCGGGTGAGTCAGGTCATCGAAGCGCAGGCCGATCAACTCCTCCGCGGTGTACCCGAGGAAAGCCGCCAGGGCGCGGTTGCCGAGTATGGTCCGGCGGTCCGGTCCGACCAGGGCCATGCCGATGGGCGCATTCTCGAAGACCGCGGCGAGCCGGCCCTCGCTCTCCTTGATGCGGTCCTGCGCCAGATAGCGCTCGGTGATGTCGGCATCCATCCCGCGGTAACCCAGGAGGCGGCCGTCGTCGGCCAGGAGCGGGGTGCCGTTGGTCAAGAGCCAGACCCGGCTGCCGTCGCGGGTCAGGCAGCAGTTGACGAAGTCTTTGAAGGGTGCCTGCTGAGCGAAGACCTCCTGGGCGGCGGCTTTGATCGTTGCCTGTTCCTCTGGGGCCAATAGATCATAATAGAAGGTTCCAAGCAGTTCCGCCGGCTGATAGCCCAGCACCGCTTGGCACACCGGGTTGACATAGGTGAAGCGCCCCTCGGCATCCACCTCCCAGGCGATGGCGCGGCTTTGGCGGGCCAGTTCATCGTAGCGGGCGTTGCTCGCGCGCAGTTCGACGGTTGCCCGCGCCCGCTCCATGGCCCCGACCAGGACACTGGCGAAGACCTGGAGGAAGTGTACCTCCACCTCGGACCAGTCCCGTGGGCGCTGCACCGCATCGAAACCGATAAAGCCCAACAGGGCCTCCTCGACGATGAGCGGGACCACGAGGAGCGACTGGATGTCCTGAGCGAGGAACAACGCCTGCTCACTGGACCAGTCGGCAGGCAGGTCCGCCACCCGGGGGATCACCGCGGGCGCTCCGGCCCGCAACCGGATCATGAGAGCCGGCAGCGCCGCCAGGGGAATGTTCTGGCTCTGTGCGAGCATCGGGGCGATTCCCTCCGCCGTCCATTCGATGGTATTGCTGGCGGTGTCCGCCGCCGCGTCGAGGCGGAAACAATAGCTGCGGTCGGCCTGGCTGAAGCGGCCGATGCGTGCGATTGCCCGCTCGGTCAGCGCGACGATGTCCTGGTCGGGAATAGTAACGAACTCGGCGGCGAGGGTCAGCAACTCGCCCAGCATGGCCTCACGTTGGTGCACCGCCAACTCGGCCAGTTTACGGGCCGTGATGTCCTGGTGGATGCCGGACATGCGTCGCGGCGCGCCCGCGGCATCCCGTTCCATCACCCGGCCCTGATCGAGAACCCACACCCAGTGCCCGTCCTTGTGGCGCATGCGCAGTTCGCATTCGTAGCTGTCCAACTCGCCTTTGAAGTGCCGGTCGAGCAGTGCCCCGCTGCGCTTGAGATCCTCCGGGTGAGCGAGGGTGCTCCAGGTTTCGATGCTGGTGGGGGTGAGTTCGTCCAGGCGGTAGCCGACGATCTCGGCCCAGCGCGCGTTGAATACCGTGACGCCGGTCTGGACCTCCCATTCCCAGGTGCCCACCCGGGTGCCGTCGATGATGTTCGACAGGCGCCGCTGCTGATCGGCCAGCGCCAGCACGGCTGTTTTCTGTTCGGTAATGTCCTGGATGGTGCCGTGTGATTGGAGCGGCCGGCCGTCCGGAGCAAAGTCGGACTCGCAACGGTCGTGCACCCATTTGATCCGTCCGTTTGGCAGCAGCAGCCGGTGAGTGATGTCATAGGGGGTGCGTTTGGCCAGCGAGTCCCAGTAAGCGCGTTCGACCATGGGTCGGTCGTCGGGATGAATGGCGGCCAGCAGCGCCGCGTAGTCGGGGATGAAGTCCGCGGGTGCTTGCTCGAAGATGCGAAACACCTCGGGTGACCAGGACAGTTCACCGGCGGCGATGTCGAGCTCCCATGACCCCAGTTTGGCGATCTCCTGGGCCTTGAGCAGTGCGGTGCGGGTCTGCTCCACGGCGCGGCGGGCTTGGTACTCCGGCGTCACGTCGGTGAAAAAGGCAACCAGGGTCGCGTCGTTACCGATCCGCGACAGACCGGGAGAGAGCTTGCAGTAAAAGATGCTGCCGTCGCGGCGGCGGCAGGGCAGGTCGAGGGCGGGCGCCAGATCGGCACTGGCGATCCGCGTGTATTCGGACCGAACCAGGGGCAAGGACTCGAGCGGGTGCAGGTCTTCCATGCTCAGACACTGGTCTTCCCATTCGGCCGCGCTATAACCGAAGAGACGTAACATGGAGCCGCTGCACCACAGCAAACGCCAGGTCAGGGGGTCCGCCTCCACGATGCCGTGCGGTGAGGACTCGAGAATGGCCGTGAGGCGATGCTCCGTCTGCTTGAGCCGGGTGATGTCCGAGAAGGTGGTGAATACCCGATAGGGCCTGGACTCGCCGGGCTTGCTCTCGGGGCGGGCGTGGACCAGCAGCCAGGTGGTGTCATCACTCAACCGCGGGCCGGTCGCCAGTGGATTGAAGACACCCATCACGGTTTCGCCCGGGTCCGTGCCGGTGCGCAGTGCGATCATGGCCGGGTGCTCCTCACCCGGGAAGGGGAGACCGTCCTCCCGCACGGCACGCCAGCGCGGGTCAGTCGAAACCCGCCCCTGGAGCTGGGCCAACGAGAGGCCGAGCATCCGTTCGGCCGCCGGATTGGCGTCGGTGATGGCCCCGTCGGCGCCTTGGTAAACCACCCCCTCGGCCATGGTTGCGAACAGGGTGCGGAAGCGCTGTTCGCTCTCGCGCAGGGCCTGTTCCGCGGCCTTGCGTTCAGTGATGTCGCGGCCCACGCCGACGATGCCGATGACTTGGCTCTGGGCGTCGAGCAGGGCTTGATCGGACCATTGGAGCCAGCGCCAACCGGTGGCGGTCTGCGCGCGCTGCTCGATGGTGCACCGATAGGGTGGACTGAACAGGCTGGCGACCGCGTGCGTGGTGGCGTGCCGGTCGTCCGGATGGACGAGCGGCAGATACTGTTGGCCGATCAGATCGGCTTCGTGGCGGCCGAAGGTGCGGCAGTAGGATGGACTGACGTACTCGAACCGCCCCTGCACATCGACGCGGACGATCAGATCCTCGATATTGTCGACCACCAGCCGGTAGCGCTCACCCTGTTCGGAGAGAATCCTGACCAGGACGTCACGGCGATCCTGTTCTTCTCTGAGCGTCTGAAAGCCGGCGGCCAGTGAGTTTGCCATCTCCGTGACGGCCTGGGTCAACTGACGGGTCTCGGTCAGCAGCCCGGGGGTTGGCGGCTGCCAGGGCTGGCCGTCGCCGATGGCGGTCGGCAGGGTGCGGGTACTCTCCGCGAGCCGCCGTAGGGGCGTCACGATGCGTCGGCTCAGCCAATCGGCCGCGACTACTCCCAGCAGGGCGAGCGTCAGCAGCACCGCGAGTAGTTTCGTCTCGCGCACCTGGATTTGTTGGATCAAGGACGCCGCGTTGAACTCGATGACCAGGCGTTGGTTCGGCAGGGACGCCGCGGCCGCGGGCAGGTCCAGGCGGTACCGCGCCCGGCTCCAGAGCGCCATGCGTGAAGCCGCGCGCGCCTCGGGCACCATGAGGAAGAGTCCGGGAGCCGCGGTAGGAATCAGCTGCCCCGGTTGGGGCCGTTTGCTAAGAGTCGGAGCCGCGGCGGCCGGTGGGGGACCGGACTCCAGGCGCACCTGGGGGGCGGCTGCCGCGGGCAGCAGTGCGGTCAGTCGTTCCCCCAGCCGCCGCAGCGGGGCCGGCAACCCGGTGATGTCCGCGCCGCCGAGCGGGTGATCCGCGCCAAGTTGATCGAGCGTGAGTTGACCCGCGAGCGTCAAGCGGTCCGCGTAGGCGGTCTCGAGGCGTTCCTTGATGCCGAGATTCTCCCAGGAGGTGACCAGCAGGGTCGGCCCCAGCATGCCGGCCAGCAGGACACCGAACAGGACTTCGGCGAGCGGCAATCCGGGCTGGCGGCGCTGCAGGTGTGCTGCTCCCACCAGGATCAGACCGGCGACGGCGGCATTGAGAATGCCGTTGAGGGCTTGTTTGCAGGCAATCAGGAGGGTCGCGGTCCAGGACATGTCAAGGCCGAACCGGTAGCACAGCAGCACCAGCGGGATGCCGATCAGGAGCCAGTAGAGAGTCGCCGAAACCGCCAGCGGGGGCGGGATTCGCCCGCGTCGGCGCGCCCGCTCGCGGTGCCGGCCGATCGCCGCGGCCTCGGCGACCAGGATGATCAGGGCGTAGGGATGATCCCACAGCAGCCAGGTGTAGGCGCCCCCGGCCAGGGCCACGGCCAGCCCGGGGCCGGTGCCCAGCCAGGCCAGGGCCAATAACACCGCGATGGAGCCGAACAGGATGTCGACGCCGAAAAACAAGGGCAAACTGAAATAGTTGCCGGCGATGGCCGCCGCGGCCAACGCAAACGCGAGCAGTTGACGGCGGCCGGCCGCAGCCGCGACCTGCCGCCAGGCGGCACCGATCCGGTTAAGCATCGCATACACCGCGTCTTGAGTCGGGGTGCGGGCCATGGTGTTGGAAGCCCGGGGTCACGATCGCCTCATGCGGCTGGTGGTGTTGGCCCGCGGAACACGCCGGTTCAGGCCGCCTGGTCGGCGGCGCCGCGCGCGCTACCCTGGGTCTGCACGAACTCAAGGATATTCATCGGCCGCCCGAACAGGTAGCCTTGGAGCAGGTCGGCACCGTGCTCGATCAAGACGCGCCGTTGCGCCTCGGTTTCCACCCCCTCGGCGACCACGTTGAGACCGAGTCCGTGCCCGAGGGCGATGATGGCGATCAGCATTTTCTTGGCCTTGGCCGAGTCGAACATCTCGGCGACGAACGACAGGTCGACTTTGAGCGTATCGAAAGGAAGTTCGGTGAGTGCCCGGATGGAGGAATAGCCGGTGCCGAAATCGTCGACGGCCAGGGAGGCGCCAAGCAGACTGATCTGGGCGGCGAGCTCCCGCACCGGTTGGGAGTCGGCGATCTGCGCGGTTTCGGTCAATTCCACGCGCACGGGGCAACAGTGGGTCAAGCCTTCGATCAGGCTCCGCACCAAGGCGATCGTCGGCTGCTGTTCCAGTGTCGCGGCGGAGAGATTGACGGCCAGGAACTCGAGCTGCAAGGGCCCGAGCTGACTGGCCAAAGTGCTGATGCGGGCGAATAGGGCGGCGGTGAGGGGCAGGATCAGACCGGTGGATTCCGCCAGCGGAATGAACGCCGGGGCACCGAGGATCTGCCCGGAGGGCAGGCGGAGTCTGGCCAAGGCCTCGGCCCCCCGTAACTGCCGATCGGCGGGGGAGACGATGGGTTGAAAATAGGGTTCGATGCGGCCTGCCCGGATGTGCTGATCCAGTTCCTGCGCCGTCAGGTGCGGGTCCGCGGCGGGCCGGCTGAGCCGGGGTTGCGCGCTGCCGTTGCGCTCGGCCAGCAGGGGCGGCAGGTCTCTGACAAGTTGCCCCTTGCTGACCGCCCCCAGCACCAGGATGCCGCTGGCCGTGGCGATGCGTCGTGCGGTGTCGAGCAGGTCGTCTCCCTGCCCCGAGAGCAGGACGATGGGCACTTGGACCTGAGCTTGGGCGAGCCAGGCGATGATGTCGATGCCGCTTTCCTGGCCCAGCGACAGGTCCAGCAGCACGAGATCGGGCGCTTGACGCTTGATCTGTGCTTTGAAGGTGGTGCTGGCGGTATGAAACTGAACCTCGTGGCCCAGTTGCCGCGCGAAGCGGCGCAGCGCGGGTTCCATGCGGGGATCATCGTCGAGGCAGATGAGTTTCATGGTGGATTGTGGAGTTGCCTGAATGACGCGCGCGGCGGGTCACTGCCGGCGCTGCCGGACCAGCCGCCGCGGCGCTGACTAAGCGGTTGCGACATTAGGATAGTGTCGGATCTCGGCAGTCATGGTAAAGACGTGTAAAGATATGCGCCTGGCTCTGCTCGTTTCAGGTTGACAGGATCTTGGTCTATCCTGAAGAGTGTCGGGCTTCAGCGGACAGGAAGGGAGAACGACGCCGGGTTAGACCATGACAGACGCACCGCGAATCATTATTGTCGAGGATAATATCCCCTTTGCCAGAGCCGTGGCGCGCGGTCTGGAGCACGATGGCTATGTGACGGCGCTCGCGCCCAGCGGCGCCGAGTTGCGTCGCATCTACCGCAGCCAGGGTGCCGATCTGGTTCTGCTCGATCTCGGTCTGAGCGGCGAGGACGGCATCGACCTGGCGATCGAGTTGACTCGCACCACTGCGGTGGCGGTCATCATCATGACCGGACGCGACGAGATCGAGGACCGCATCCGCGGGCTGGACGCGGGGGCTGACGACTATGTGACCAAACCCTTTGCGCAGGGCGAACTGAACGCCCGCATCCGTGCCGTCCTGCGGCGTCGG
Organism: uncultured Lamprocystis sp.; assembly: GCA_964470155.1. Classification (GTDB taxonomy): domain Bacteria; phylum Pseudomonadota; class Gammaproteobacteria; order Chromatiales; family Chromatiaceae; genus Thiodictyon. The sequence goes on from CAYYAY010000055.1 coordinate 38,209, forward strand.
CAGCCCTTGCTGACCCAGGAAACGACGCTACGCTACGGACCGGTGCAGCTCGATGTGAGCGCCCGCCAGGTGCGTTGCGAGGGGGTGGCTGACGCCGTTGAACTGACTGAGATGGAGACCTCGATGCTCGAACAGTTGATGCGCGCCGGGGGCCGGCCGGTCGGGCGGGGTGCCTTGGTGCAGCGGGTCAACTGGGATCCGGCTGACCGCGCCGCCGATGTGCACATCGGTCACATCCGGCGCAAGCTCAGTGAGGCCGGCATCGACGCCGTGACCATCTGGGCGGTCCGTGGCCGCGGTTACCGCTTGACGCTGCGTGGGGAGTCCGACGAGAAGGAAGGGGCCGAGGGTCTTGATCGTTCCGATCGGTCGTGATTGCTCCGCGCAGACGATGAATGTCCTCCGTGGGAGCGGCGTCCCGCCGCGATGCGGTGCCGCGGTGACCCCGAACGCCGGGGGTACGCGTCCGGCCCGTCGCGGCGGGACGCCGCTCCCACGGTCGCTGCGCGACTTTCACTCAGTCGAAGATCTGCGTCGGCTCGGTCACTCGGGCGGCGGCCAGTAACCAGGCCTGGAGCTGGTCGAGATCGCGACAGGCGTGGATGCGCTCGCTGACCGCGGGGGTCAGATCCATGCCGCGCACGGCAAGCAGGGCAATGATGGCGTCCGCCAGGCCCCGGCGCCCTTCCTCGCGTCCGGTCTCCCGTCCCTCGTCCCGCACCGCCTCCAGGTCCGTGTAGCCGGCCCGTTGCAGCAGATTGCGGAGCGTCGCCTGCTCCGCCGCCGCGTGCTCAAAGAGCGCTTCCACCGGAACCGGGTTGCGCAGGACGCCGGGGGCGGTGAGTGACTCGCCGAGGGTCGCCACCCGCATGGGTTCGTCGGGGCGGTGGACCTCGACCCGGCGCGGACCCAGGAGCCGCACCACCCAGACAGCGCGGCTCCCGCCGCGCAACAGTTCGCCGATCTTGGTCTGCAGATCGGCCTCATCCTGGCCGACACTCGCATATTCCACTGCCAGCAGCGGCACGCCCGGAATCCATCCGCGTCCGCTCGGCGGCGCGGCACCGGCCACGTCCGGTGCCCGCAGGGTGCCGGGCTCCGGCGAGAACCCGGCATCGACTCCCACCCAGTCCACGTCCGGGTCGCTGGCGATGTCCGC
>CAYYAY010000056.1:0-39123 GCA_964470155.1 uncultured Lamprocystis sp.
TTCGCAATTCAACGGTCGGACGCTTGTTGAATCGAGGCTCGCCGGGAATTGCTGCAGGAATACCTCAACCGCTTTGCAAAGATTGCGATAATACCGTTGCCTGCCGCTTGTGACAGCTTCTATATTCAACGGCAGAATGGCCGGATCAGTCGTAGCCTCACCCTTCGGATCGAAGCGATCAATATCCACCCGCCATCTTGCCGCCAACTCACCTGTCTGCGGAACAAAATCGAAAAAAAGCCACGGGTCGTCCACCGACGGATCTATCAGCAGTGGCATACCATCGCTGTCCAGCGGAAACCTGTTGCCTTTTTTGCGATTACAGCCAGCGCAAACGAGCAGCATGTTTTCCCACAGGAATGTCTTTTCGCAGAAGGTCGCCTTCGGCCAAAAATGCTCGATATCGGTCCCGCGCGAATCGTTGCAATACATGCACCGCTCTCGCTTACCTGCCATTCTTCGTAGAACACCGAAAGAACAACTCCGGCATGATTGATAATCCCATTATTATCTATGAGATTCTCGACGCCATAGACGTCAACCAAGTGACGTAGTAAGTCCATGACGAGAGCGGCTGCCGACCGAAATCCGTCACTCATATCGTGCAAGTCGAGACTGTTACCATCCGGGTGCTTCAGCCAAAGACCGCTCGAATCGACCCGGTCAACAGTAATTCCATTCGGAAAGAATTCATTATTCAGAACACCAAGAACCGCTTCTAAAGTTGTACGCGCATCTTCCTTGCCTTCTAAACCCTGATGGTTTAATTCTTTGAGCCACAGATCCGATTCGGCGAGTGTCGCATCTTCCCTGAACAGGGTAGCAAAGCGAGCGACCTTGCCCCGCGTCGACATCAATCTCTGCGCCTCGGGAGAGTGCCCGTATAGACGGCGAAACGGCCCATAGCCAGCACAGAACCAACCCGCTGCAGTTTCGGACCAGGGACCGCGTGTTGGACCCTTCATCTTTTTTCTTCGACGATTAGCTACCTCCATGAGGGTCTTCCGCTGGTCTAGGTGGAAGTCCAACTCAGACCAAAAGGCATCCTTATACGGGCGCCCGCCTCCATCAAAACGATCCTCGTCGCCCGGTATGATTTCGACGGAAACGTCCCCATTTGTTTTCCCGTCACGGACCCAACCATCCAACGATAACGTCAACGCTCGGGTCGCATCCGGACCCACAAGAGCCATGGCAACAGCCCGAAGTAACGCGCTTTTCCCGGACGCATTATCGCCCGTAATCACCGTCCAACCGGCTAACTCTGGTGATCTTCGGCTCAGGTCAAATTCCAGACTTGAGAATCCGCGAATCTCTTTAAGAATTATCTTGCGAATGTACATAGTGACAAGAACTCAAAACTTGGCCAAGGGTACGACACTCGCTCTTCCCATAATGCTACGCTTCGCCTCGCCCCACGAGTTCCGGGGACAACATACTTAATTCGAGCGGCTATGGAGCCAAGCCTAACTTAAGGGGCCTTGGTCATCAATCCCACCCGCCCCGCAAGAGCCTGATCCGCTCCATGATCGGGTCGATCACCGGCGCCAGCCGGCGCTGCATCAGGGTGCCCTGGGTCGTCGGATCGGGAAGCACCGGCCGCATGACCCCTAGACCCACTCCGGAGAGCACATGCATCGCCGCGACTTCAGCCGCCAGCGCCGGCGACTGGCACAGACACGCGGCAATCGGGCTGCGGTGTTGCGCTGCCGCGACGAACCGCTCGGCATCCGCCACCAGTTCGGCTAACAGCGCATCCGGGTCGGGTCCCTCGCGCAGTGCGCCGAAATAGGCGCGCAGGCAAGCGAAGGCGGCGGTCACCACGTCCTGATTCGGCGGCTTGGCGAGGACGGCGGCGAGGGTCTTGAGCCAGGTCTGACCGGGGCCTGAATAGACCCGTAGCATCAGGCCGGCCCACGGGTCGCCGGTGGCCGCCACGGTACGCAGTGAGTCGGCAACGCCGGGATCAGGCGCACGTTCCGGTTCCGTTGCGGGCAGCGCATCCGCGCCGGCGCGCAGGAATCCGACCAGATAGGTCTGTTTACGCGCGGCCTTTCGCCACAGTTCGGCCCGTGCGGGCGCGTCCAGCAAGCCGGGCTGCAGGATCAGCCGCACGGACTCCATGATCGGCACCGCCTCGGTTTCAAAGGGCAGGTAATCGAGGAGGTAGGCGGCCAGAACGTGGCCCATGGTGCCATTGGCGATGATCTGGTTACCAAGCATACGGCGGGCATTCTCCGCGTCCTCCATGGCCCACCAGGCACTCCTGGCCAGTGCATCAGTGAGACCCGGTGCGCAGACGACCGCGACCACGGCCTCCGGCTCCCCTAAGAGCAGGAGTTGCTCCAGCCGCTCCGCGCGTGCCTGTCCCATACGGGTCCAGCGGCTGAGGTAAACCGGATAGCCCCCGGGGGAGCCGAGCACGCGACTGGAGAGCCATTCCCTGACCATGCGAATATAGGTGTCCGGACGGGTATTCGGCGTGAGCCGCACCGTCGCCTCGCCGCGCGGCCCCAGCCCATAGAGGATCAGCTTGCCTTCATCGATGCGGATGGCCTGGGGCTGGTTCGCCAGCAGGACATTGAGGCGGAAGGTGTCTTCGCTGCTCAGTTCCAATGCGGTTCAGCGCTCGGTCGGCGGCTGATAGTTCGCGTCCTTGGGATTAAGAAAAATGAAGTGGAATTGGCCGGGCTCGATCTCGACGTAGTCCATGATGGCCTCATCCAGCAAAGGCACCTGTTCCGGCGTCATGATTATATCAACCCCGTCACAGCGCACGCGAATGTCGTCCTCGGTGGCTTCGTCAAACCCCATCCGGTAGTCGATCGATCCGTCGGGTTGACGCCCGGCGGCCAGACGCAATGGCAGACCCAGCGCGCCCCCCTGCTGTGCCGCCGTGAGAACTTGTTGCGCCGCCGCCGTCGTCAGTTTGAACATTGCGGATCTTTCCCGTTGTACATGATTCAACCGTCGTCAGTGTAATCCCACGGCGCCCCGGCGACCACGCTCAAGCGCCCAGGCAACGCCGTACTTGAGTCAAAAAGCGTTCGGTCCAATTTAGGCCGCCGACGTCACGCAGATGCGCGTAGCTTGCCAACAGGTGACCTTGCACGATGCCGTCATGGCGACCATCGATTCCGACCCCGCGCAGCACCTCATAGGCGTAGGTCCAGTCCGGGTGCGGTGCCACCACGGCCGAATGGTGAAACTCATGGGCCTGAACCGTTGGCCGCCGCAGGTCCCGCGCTGTTACCGGTTCAGGCCAGGGAAAAGCAGCGGTCTCCAGTAGACTCACGTAGCCGCGGCCTTGGGGCCGCGGGCGCATCTCGACCTCGGCGTTCAGCGCACCGACCATGACGCGCCGCTCATCGCCCCAACGCAGGGCGTTGCACAGATACATGAGCCCACCGCACTCGGCATACACCGGGCCGCCGCGGGCGATGAAATCCGCGACCCCCTCGCGCATGGACCGGTTGGCCTCCAATTCCGCCATCCGGTACTCCGGAAACCCCCCGCCGACAAACAACCCATCCACCGCCGGCGGCTCGGCATCCGTCACCGGGCTGAATTCAACCAGTTCAGCCCCGCCCCGGGCCAAGGCACGCAGGTCATCCGGATAATAGAAGCCGAAGGCCGCGTCCCGCGCAATGCCGATACGCACCGCGGTCGCCGCCGGAATGCCCGGAATCGGTGCCCCAATGGCCGGCCGCGGCGCCGTTTCGGCCAACCCCAGCAATCGATCCAGATTGATGTGCTCGGCAACCAGCGTAGCAATCCGATCGATCCAGGCCTCGGCCTGATCCGCTTCATTGGCCGGCATCAGGCCCAGATGCCGTTCGGCGATGGTCATGGCGGAATCGCGCGGCAGCACACCCAGGACCGGAATGTCCGTAAAGTGCTCGACTGCCCGAACCAGGTTATCGGCATGGCGAGTGCTCGCCACCTTATTCAGCACCACGCCGCCGATGTGCAAATCCGGATCGAAGGCGCGGTAGCCGAGCAATAAGGGCGCGATCCCGCGAGCCATGCCCTGGCAGTCGATGACCAGGATGACCGGCGCTTGCAGGTGTTTGGCCAGCGCCGCGTTGCTGTTGGCGCCCGCGAGATCGGTGCTGTCATAGAGCCCGACGTTGCCTTCGATCAACCCCAGGTCCGCACCGTGCAGCTCCGCCGCGAAGGCCGCGCTGATCTCATCCCGCTCCATAGTATGGAAGTCCAGGTTGAAGCAGGCGCGCCCCGACGCGCGGCCCAGCCACAAGGGATCGATGAAATCCGGTCCCTTCTTGAATGGCTGGACCCGCAGACCACGCTTGCGCCAGGCACGGCACAGACCGATGGACAAGGTGGTCTTACCCGATGACTTATGGGCAGCAGAAATATAAAGATGAGCCATGGGAAAACGAATCGGCGATAGGAGCGGCCAACGACCTGTCCACCCTGTCCGCTGTTCAGGTCCCGGCGAGTTCCGGTGCCGCGTGTCCGAGATCGTCGGGCGGCAGGTCCGCGTCCGCCAGCGATTCCGGCAGGAACTGAAGCACGCGCACGCCGACCGCGGTGATGAGCATCGCGACCCCAACCCCACCCAATCCCAGCAGGACCTCGGGGATGGTCGGCCAGTAACGTGCCGCCTCGCCGTTCACTCCGTCGAAGAAACCGGATTCAAGGATGATATGTCCAGGGAACATCTGTAACGGGAACGCCTGGCTGCCGATGATGATGACATACAGGCTCGCCATGCCGCCCAGGATCACCAGGGCGCAGGCGGCTACGATCCAGTTGCGGTCCTGACTGAGCACCGGATGATAGATGATCCCCAGGGGCGCCAGGCTGCCCATCAGAATCCAGCCGAACCAGAACATGAAGGAGTATATTCCGCCATTGAACAGGACCCAGTTCACCAGCTCATAGTTCTTGGCACCGTAGACCTTCGTCAGGTAGTAGATGACCGTAAGAAAGAGCACCGCGGCGACGAAAGTCCCGAGCAGATGCATGAGGCGATCACGGAGCTTATGACCCAAGGGCCGCCCTTCCTGGTCGAACGTGAACATGAGCACCAGCAGCAGGATGGCCAGTCCATAGGCGAACGACATGACCACGAACATCGGCGCCAGAAAGGCGGTGTCGAAGGCCTGCCGGGCCACCAGGAAGCCGAAGATCGATCCGGTGCCGGCCGTCAGTGCCAGGCGCCACACCATCGCTAAAATACCGATCGGCTTGACGAAAGGTCCGCCCATCCGATCGGCCATGCTCCACAGATAGGCGATCACGATGACCATGAAGCCGGTATAGAGATAGATATTCCAGGCGAAGATGGAGCGGAAGTTATAGTGGGTGATCGCCACCAGCAGACGATCCGGACGTCCCAAGTCCAGCACCAGGATCAGCAGTCCGCCCACCAGCAAGGCCGACGCGAGCAGCCCGGACAGCCGCCCCAGAGGCTTGTAGCCGCCTTTCCCGAACACGGTACCAATGGTGGCGATGTTGAGCGCTCCGGACGCGGAGATGATCAGCATCACCGCAAAGATGTGGGGCGTCCCCCAGACCACCGCGTTGCTCATCCCGGTCACCCAATGACCATTGTGCTCCATGTGCAGCGCGGCCAGGCCGCCCAGACCGACAACGGTCGCCAGGATACCGAGCAGGCTCCAGTAGCGTTCCGATGGGATACGCCACTCGCGATAAACGATGCGCTTCATGGTCACTCTCCCCTGTCTGGCCTAGACGCCCGCATAACGGACACCGGTATTGAGGTCCAGGTCTTCGCGAATCTGCCGGCTGGGCATCGTCTTGAGGGCCTGACTGATTGCGCTGGCCGGGTCTTTGAGGTCACCGAACAGGATTGCGCGATGACCGAGCGCGGTGCAGGCATCGGCACAGGCGGTTGAATCCAGCCCTTGGTCCCGTCGGCTCACGCACAGATTGCAGCTCTCCACGCAACCCTTGCCGCGCGGTACCCGCGTGAGTTGATCTTCGACCACCTCGTGAATGAAGCTGCGCGCCTTGTAGGGACAGGCCATCATGCAGTAACGGCAGCCGATGCAGGTATGCCGATCGACCATCACGATGCCATCGGCGCGCTTGAACGAGGCGCCCGTCGGGCAGACGTCCACACAGGGCGGATGTTCGCAATGCTGGCACATCAGCGGCAGGTTGGATACGCGGCCGGTGAGATGGTCCTGCAGTTTGACCTTGCGCAGCCAGACCGCTTTCTGGGTATCCCATTCGGCCTCGGATTGGTCCGGCTGCTTGCGTTGGAGATCAAGCCCGTTCTCTTGATCACAGGCCTCGACACAGGCACGGCAGCCGTCGACACAGCGGTTGGTATCGACCAGCAAACCCCACCGGTGGACATCGCTCACCCGCTCGGCGCGCGGATTGCCGACGGCCTGTGCCTGGAGGATGAACCCCGGCGCAACGACCGCCGCGGTCGCGCCCGCGGCCATTCCCAGGAATGCGCGGCGTGACTGATCCGGGCTTGCATCGTGGGTGGAATCCGGCGGCGAGCCAAGACTGGTATCCAGCGGTGCTTCATCATGCTTCATGGTCATTGCCCTCCCGCGCGCCCGGTCGCCGACCCCGGCGTGTCGGACATGAACTGCCCTGGCGATGGCCGCACGCCCGCGGCGGCATCATCACCATGCGCGGCCAGCGCCGCCGGACTCAATAGTCCACCGCGCGGCACATTGGCATGGCAGCCGAAACAGTTGACGTCCACGGCGCTGAAGGCATGGCAGGCGCCGCAGAACTGATCGCGACCGTTGATCGCGAGCGCATGCCCCTCCGGACTGACACTGACGTGACAGTTGATACAACCGGCCAGGCTGTGCTTCGTGGACCGAATGCCATGATGTACGGTCGCATCACGCTGGTGCTTGATCAATTCCATGTGGTTGCGGCGCATGAAGTTCGTTTCCTCCACGCAGGCCGCGCTGTGGGCGGCCTGCGACCCCGGCTTCACGTACCGCTGTGCGTCGCCCGCCAGCACGGTCTGAGTGGCCAGCACCCAGACCAAACCAACCGCGACCAGGCTTACTTTTATGACGGCTATAGCCATCGACGCCTCCTTCGGTGCCGATTCGCGACCATTCACTCACCAAGACCCATCTTGATGTAGCCGGTCGGGCAAACGTCGGCGCAAATATGGCAACCAATGCACTTGGCATAGTCGGTAGCGACATAGCGACCCGTTGTCCGATCAGACTTATCCACTCGGTAGACCGCCGTCTGAGGACAGTAGATCACACAGTTATCGCATTCGAAGCACATCCCGCACGACATGCAGCGCTTGGCCTCGTCGATGGTCTCGGCCTCGGTCAGACCGATGACACGCTCTTTGAAATGACCGAGCACTTCCTCGGAACTCGGCACCTCCTCTTTGCGCAGATTGCGGGCGTGATAATTGAAGTGCCCCAGAAACAACTCATCCTGCCCGATGACCTCGGCGCCGGAACGATCCTCATAGTTATGGATCGCCCAGTTCCCGCTGGAGGTCCCGCGCAGATCGCCCAACTTACTCACCTCGAAGGCGGTCGGGGCCAGATTCGCCTCGTTGAGCTTCGCCAACAGGTCGAAATGGTGAACGTCCACCTTGGGGCGGCGGCGGTGCTCGACCTGCTTGAGATATTCGTCGATCGAATCGGCGGCGATCCACGCCTGGCCGATCGCGGTGGTCAGCAGGTGCGGACGAATGATATCCCCGGCGACAAAGTGACCCGGCTTGTTCGGCACCTGGTAGTGCTTATCCGAATTGATGAGACCGCGACCGTTGTCGAGGTCCGCGAGGCCCGTCAGGTCTCCGCCCTGGCCGATGGCGGACACGATCAGGTCGGCGGGAAGCACACGCTCGGTGCCGTCGACCGCGGTGGGTCGACCGTCATTCAGGGTGCAATCGGCGATCTTGAGACCGGTGGCACGACCGTCGGGTCCCAGCATGACCTCCACCGGCATGACGCCATCAAGGATGGTGACACCCTCATGGGTCGCATCATGCACTTCATGTTCCGAAGCGGTCATCTTGTCGCGGGTAAACAGCGAGGTGAGCGTCACCGCGGCGCCCTGGGCCGCCGCGGACATGGCCGCATCATGGGCGACGTAGCCATCATGGACCACGGTTTCCGGCAGATCGCGGTGGCCGGGCTTGTTGAGGTGGCCCAGACGCCGTGCGACCGACACCACATCGATCGAGGTATCGCCACCGCCGACACAGACCACCCGCTCGGCGGTGACCTTCATGCGGCCTTCATTGAAGGCCTTGAGGAAAGCGACGCCGGAGACGCAGTTCGGCGTCCCCTGCCAACCGGGCACCGGCAGCCCACGGCCACTCTGACAGCCGATGGCCCACAGGATCGCGTCGAAATCACGCTCCAGATCGGCGACTTGGACGTCGACACCCACCCGGGTCTTGAAGCGGACATCCACCTGACCCAGGTCCAGGATGCGCTGAATCTCCGCATCCAGCTTGTCACGCGGGACCCGGTAACCGGGAATGCCGTACTTGAACATTCCGCCCAGCGTCTCATTCGCCTCGAAGATGGTGCAGGCGTGGCCCTTGCGGCGCAACTGATAGGCCGCCGCCAGCCCGGCCGGCCCGCCGCCGATGATGGCGACCCGCTTGCCGGTGTCCGCGGGAGCCGCGTCAAATCGGTAACCGTTGGCGATGGCGGTATCGCCGATGAACTGCTCGACCGCGTTGATCCCGACGAAATCTTCGAGTTCATTGCGATTACAGCCGTCCTGACAGGGTGCCGGGCAAACCCGGCCCATCATCGACGGGAACGGATTGGCATCGGTGGACCGGCGGAAGGCATATTCCTGCCAGGTCATTCCGGCCGGCGGCTTCTCGGTCTGCCGAACGATGGCGAGCCAACCGCGGATATCCTCACCCGAGGGACAACTCCCCTGGCACGGCGGGGTCTTGTGCACATAGGTCGGACACTTATGGGAGGTATCCTGCACAAAAATCTTGTCGGTCCAAGCGTCCCAGGTGCTGTTGCCGTCCTCGAAACGGCGCCAGGAGGGCTTGGTCTTCTGCTCATTGCCGGGAGTTGCCATCGGATCACTCTCCTTACCAGTTGAACCAGTGGGTTCGATTCAGTTCGATGACCGGGGTGACGCTGCCGCGTCGCGCCGGTGGGAATTATCGGGTCAGGCTCATGCCGCCTCGTCTACGGACTCACTGTCATCGTCGTCCAGGGCTTGCGAATCGTCTTCGTCCTGGTCGTCCTCGTCGTCCTCGTCGTCTTCACGAGGCGTCAGCACGATGGCGGCCGAGACCAGTTGATGGAGGCTGACGATCTGGTCCATCTCCATCCCGTAGTAGGGCAGGACCTTGGTGAACTGACTCTTGCAGATGGCACAGATCGCGGCCATGTGCGTCACGCCCTTCTCCTGCATGACATTATTCAGCGCCTCGACACGCGGTTGCGCACCCTTGACCCGTAACTCCATCAGGTCGTCGGTCAGCAGCCCGCCCCCGCCGCCGCAACAGAATGTTCGATCACGGATCGTATCCTCATCCATGTCGTAAAATTGGTTGCAGACCGCCTTGATGATGGCGCGCGGGATATCGAACTGACCGCCGGGCTGATCGCCCATCCGCGAGGCCCGGGCGACATTGCAGGAGTCGTGGTAGGTGAGGACCTTGTCATCGTTCTGGGTCTTGTCGAAGGTCAACTTCCCCTGCTGGATCAGGTCGTAGGTAAACTCGCAGATATGCTGCGGCACCGGGTACCGGGAGTCCAGGAAGTCCCAGGGTCCGGCCAGGGTGTTCAGAAAGCTGTAGGCGACGCGCCAGGCATGACCGCATTCACCGAAGATGATGCGCTTGACCTTGAGCCGGATGGCCTCTTCGCGAATCCGCTGCGAGATCCGCCGCATGTTCTCATAGGAACCGATGAACATGCCGAAGTTGGCCGCTTCCGAGGCATAGGAACTCAGCGTCCAGGAGACACCGGCCTCGTGAAAGACCTTGCCGTAGCCGATCAGACCGTCCACATGAGGTTCGGCAAAGAAGTCCGCGGACGGCGTGACCAGCAGGATGTCCGCCCCCACCTGATCGATGGGATAGCGCACCTTGACGCCGGTTTCGTCGTAGACGTCCTCTTCCAACCCCTCCAGCGTGTCCCGCAGGGCGGGACCCGGCAGACCCAGGTTGTTGCCGATCGTATAGACCTTGCCGATGATCTCGTTACAGTATTTTTGACCGACCCCGATACTGTCCATGATCTCCCGCGCGGCCATGGAGATCTCCGCGGTATCGATGCCGTAAGGACAGAAGACGGAGCAGCGGCGGCATTGGGAGCACTGGTGAAAGTAACTGTACCAGTCGTCCAGCACCTCTTTGGTGAAGTCGGTCGCTCCCACCAACTTGGGAGCGATCCGGCCCGCCAGCGTGAAATAGCGCCGATAGACTTTGCGCATCAGGTCCTGACGCCCGACCGGCATGTTCTTCGGATCCTTGGTGCCCAGAAAATAGTGGCACTTGTCCGTACAGGCGCCACATTTGACACAGGAGTCCAGGTAGACGCGCAGCGAACGGTACTTGCCCAGCAACTCGCCCATCTTCGCGATCGCCTGCGCCTGCCAGTCGTCCGCCAACTCGCCGGGAAAGCCCAGCGGCTCTTGGAATTCCGGTTTGGCGACAAAGGGCGCGCTGTGAGCCATGGTACCAGGCGTCACCGCCGGTACCTGCGGGTACTGCCGCAGCGCAGGGACTACAAAAGTGGCCTTAGCCATGGTTCAACCTCATGTTCGGACGCCTGCTTACCCGGAGACCCTGATCAATGCAGGTGATGACGAAACGCAATCCGTGTCGGCCATCACCGCTGTTCGAACCGCGCCGCCCAAGGGGCCAGGTGCCGCCGCTCCCTCGGGTTGTCGATCTGATTGCGGGTTGGGCTGAAGAAGAGCCCAGGCGCATGCAGCAGCTTGCTGAAGGGAAAAATGATCATCAGGCCCGCCACCAGCAACAAGTGCAGCAGGAGCAGCGGATCGGTCGGCAAGGGCTTCAGGTCGAAGCTGTACAGACCGAGAAAGAAGGCTTTAACGGACACGATATCCGTATGAACCACGAAACTCATCAGGATGCCGCTACAGCCGATGAGGACCAGCAGCCCGAGGATCAGGTGATCCGAGGGAGAAGAGATGTAGCGCACCCGGTCGACCAGGAAGCGCCGCGCCCAGAGTCCGGCGAGCCCCAGCACCATGGCAAACCCGGCATAGATCCCAAACGGCTGGATGAACGCGATCGGTGTGGGGACTGGGTTCATGAAATAGCGAAGATGACGCAGGGTCACGAGAAACAAGCCAAAGTGAAAGATCCAGCTGAAGATCCAAGTCCACTTGTTACCGCGAAACAGGCTCTCGAACAGCACCACCTCACGCGTCATTCGCAACACGACGCCGCTGCCGGTGGTCGGGGCCGGCGTCGTCGGTATCTTCAGTGGCGCCGGTGTACGGGCGTACTGCACCACCTTCCAGGTCAGTCCGGCAACCAGAACCAGCGCCGCAAAATAGAACGCGAAGGCGTATAAACCCGTCAGAAACGACATGTTTCCGCTACCTTAAGTGAATCCGGTCGAACACCGGGGGTGCCGACCGCTGACCCCGAACGGAGCGATCAGCGATCAGCTTGACTGGCACCGCGCTGCTGCCTGGCGAACCCGCGGGTCTTGACTCCAGGCTTCAGAACCGCTCGCAAGTCATTGTTATTTTATAGTCTGACGAGCGACAACACGCCACCGTTGCGCGGCGGCGAGCGCCACCCGCGGGCACTCGGTTCAGACGCAGCCGGTCGGCTTCGGCAGGCCGGCAAAACGGCACGCCTGCTTGGCCGGCCCGTAGGGGAACAGGCTGTAGAGGTACTTGCTGTTGCCCTTGTCCTTGCCCATCTTCTTGCCGACCGCCTTGGTCAGCACACGCACCGCCGGTGCAATCTGATACTCTTCGTAATACTCGCGCAGGAACTTGATGATGTCCCAGTGCTCGTCGGTGAGATCAATGTTGTCCTGCTTCGACATGACCTCGGCGACGCCGGGCTCCCAGTCGTTCAGGTTGGCGAGGTAGCCCTCTTCGTCGACGGCGATCTGTTTGCCATTGACATCGATGGTGTCGGCCATTGCGATTCTCCAGACAGTTTTTTTAAGTTGGAATATAACTACAGCCAGGCCTGAACCTTGGCGTTCTCCGCGGCAAGATCCACAAAACCCGCGTAGTCCACGACGCTGACCCCGTTGATCAGACGCCCCTCGGCAAAGCCCCGCGCCTTCAGGTCCGGGCCGAGGACATAGATCTTAACCCTGTTGAGGGCATCTTTGACCTGATCCTCGACGCGCGTTCCGGTCAGGGCCGCATAGACGCCATCCTCGATCAGCAACACGACGGCGCCCGGCTGGGCAAACTTCAAGCAGGAATCCAGTGAGGTCCGCTCGAACGGGGACTTGTTGACAGTGTGCAGAATACTCATGGCATTCCCCTTTAGAAGCTGAAGACCACGTCGGACGCATCCATCAGCTCGCGGACACGAGCCGTATCGATCACCTCGACGATGTTCTCCACTTCTTCCTCGGTGTCGAAATCTTCCCAGGCGATCTGCACCAGATCATCCTGCGTCAAACCGCGGGCCGCGAGTGAATCGCGATCAACGTACACATTTTTGACCTCATAGTCGCCCAAGGTACGGAAAGTCGGCGAGAAATTCTTCATCCCGATGCCGCTGGTATCCTGACCCTTGGTGAGTTGGTAAACACCGTCATCCAGAAAGAGGACACTCACCTCCTGATCGAAGGCCGCACCGATCAGGATCACCTCCAAGGCCTCCCAGGCGTAGATGGTGCCATACGGGGCTTTGCGGTTCAGGTACAGAAATTTCTTCACGATTTCGGACATGACTGAGCCCCTGTTAGTCGCCGAATACAACGAGGCGATCGGACTGGATCGCCGCCTCGACCAACTGCCCCAGACCGGAGATCCGGAACCGGGGGTGAATATTGGTGGCGTCCTTGCCGTTGCGTGTCGCCTCACCCTCGTCGACGATCCCGCGGCGCTGCGCCGCGGCGACGCAGACCACCATGTCGAGGTTGTAGCGCTCGGCCAGCTCAGCCCAGCGATTGACGATGTGACGGTCGTCCTGGGGCGGCGTGGTCAGCCGCGTCGCATTGTTCACGCCGTCGTGGTAGAAAAAAACGCGGAAGATCTCATGCCCCTTTTCCAACGCCGCCTTGGCGAACAGGTAGGCGGTATCCGCCGCCTGATGTTGGTAGGGTCCCTCGTTGATCTGAAGTGCAAACTTCATATCGCCCTCGCATAGCAGTGCCGAAAAAGGATCACGCACGGCCGTCCCCGGATCAGGCGCCACCGCTGCTGCCGTCCGGAGCGGACCGGCAGGTCGGTGACACGCGGCTCCGGGGAGCCCGCGCCCCCAAGCTTAGAAGCGGATGTAAGACGAACTGTTGAAGCTCGCACGGGCACCGCGCCAGGTATCAATGTGATACTTGGTGAACGGCAGCTCGACTTCTTCAAAGAAGCGGGGCCAGCCGATCCGCTCGATCCACTCGTTGACGCGCTCCCAATCCCGGGCGCCTTCCTTGTACGCCTTGAGGATGCGCTTGACGATGGCGGTTGCCTCAGGCCAGCGCGGCGGGTTGTTGGGGATGCCGGCCGCAACCAGCTTCTGGAAGGTCGGTTTGCCGCGGGCGTTGGAGTGATTGCCGCCCACCCAGATCGCCAGCTTGGAGTGCTCGGCGTCATTGATCTGCATGGGCGGGCACGGTGGGTAGCAGGCACCGCAGCAAATGCACTTGCGTTCGTCGACCTCAAGAGACGGCTTGCCGTTGACCATGGCCGGGCGGATGGCCGCGACCGGGCAGCGCGCCACGACGGTCGGGCGCTCACAGACGTTCGCTACCAGATCGTGGTTGATCTTGGGCGGCTTGGTATGCTGGATGTTGATCGCGATATCACCCTGGCCGCCGCAGTTGATTTGGCAGCAGGAGGTCGTGATATGCACCCGGTTGGGCATGTTCGCATTGCGAAACTCGTCGATCAGCTCGTCCATCATCGACTTCACCACGCCCGAGGCATCAGTGCCGGGAATATCGCAGTGCAGCCAGCCCTGGGTGTGAGAGATCATGGCCACCGAGTTCTGGGTGCCGCCGACGACAAAACCCGCCCCTTCCAGCGCCGCGATCAGTGGATCGACCTTGGCCTGATCCTTGACCAGAAACTCGATATTCGAGCGCAGGGTAAAGTGTACGAAGCCATCGGCGAACTGATCACCGATATCGCACAGCTTGCGCAGCGTGAAAACGTCCAGGATGCGCTGGGTACCGGCTTTGACGGTCCAGATCTCGTCACCGCTGTAGGCCACGTGACGCAGCACGCCGGGGCGCGGATGTTCGTGGTACTTCCACTGCCCGAAATTCTTGCGCATCACGGGGTGCAGGTACTGCCAAGGGTCTGGGCAGCCGGATTCGATTGGCTCACGGGTGTCTGCCATCGCCTTCCCTCCAGTCAATTATCAGAGTGTGTCGTATTTGCAATCGGGTGCCGGGGCGAGCGGAGGCCCCGGCATCACAGCGTTGATCGAGAAACTCAGCGCCCGGCCTCGGCCTGACGCTCGAACCAGTTTTCCGCGGCCTCGTCCCAACCGTCCAGGCGGATGTAGGAACTCTGACGGGGATGGCTCAGCATGTTCGGGTCCGGATCGACGCCAATGCCGTCGAGGAAGTTGGCCAACCCGATGCGCTCGATCATCTCACCGCAGCGCTCGTGTTCGAGCCCGTTCTCGGCCCAGAAATCGATGATGGTCTCGGCGAGTTCCACCAGGGATTCGTAGTCTTCCTCGGTCTCGAGTTTTTTGAACGGCACCAGCACCGTGCCCATCAGATCACCAATCTTGAGGGTGCGCTTACCGCCGATCAGAATGGTTACGCCCTTATCGTCGCCGGGGTGCAGCGCCTTGGGCATGACGTTCAGGCAGTGCATGCAGCGCACGCAGTCGCGGTTGTTGACGTTCAGGGTAGCGTCGTCGTTGAGCGACAACGCCTGCGTCGGACAACGGGTAATGACGTTATCGATATAGTACTGACGGCCCTTGTCGGCGATGTAGTTCTTCACCTCGGCCTGGTCGACCTTCATGTCGTCGCGCCAGGTGCCGAGTACGGCGAAATCGGCACGCTCAATGGCGTTCTGGCAATCGTTGGCGCAGCCGGAGACCTTGAACTTGAACTTGTAAGGGAGCGCCGGACGGTGCACGTCGTCGACGAAATTGTTCACCAGCATCCGATGGGCCTTCAGCTCATTGGTGCAGGACATCTCGCAACGCGCCGCGCCGACGCAGGACATGGCCGTGCGCACGCAGGGGCCGGCGCCGCCCAGATCCCATCCGTACTCGTTGATCTCGTCGAAGAAATGCTGGGTGTTGGCGGTATCGGTGCCGATAAACATGATGTTGCCGGTCTGACCATGGAAGGTGATCAACCCGGAACCGTATTTTTCCCAACTGTCGGCCAGTTGACGCAGCATGGCGGTGGAGTAGTGGTTGCCCGCCGGCGGCTGCACACGCAAAGTATGAAATTCCTTGGATTCAGGGAACGCCTTACCGACCTCGGAGAAGCGCGGGATGATCCCGCCGCCATACCCTAAGACCGAAACAGTCCCGCCCTTCCAGTAGCCCTTGCGCGTCTCGTAGGAGTGCTCCAACTGCCCGAGCAGGCTGTTGGTCATCTTATTGATGCGTTCATCCGGGTGCTGGTCGCGCAGACGCTTGATGCCAGAGATAAAACTCGGCCAGGGGCCGGTCTCCAGTTGATCGAGCATCGGGGTGCTGTATTTATCGATCGCCATTGCGCTGTCTCTCCGATCTGGTAGCTTGCGAAAAAGAATCCGATCGCAGTGCGCACACCCGAACACGGCAGCGGGCCGTTACGGGGCGCTACATGGTTGCGAATCTTAAAGACGGAGGGATCGGCCATCATTCATATTTTCGCGTGCCGAGATCCCCAGCGTCAGGCGCTACTTTAAAGGCCGGTCCGGGGCGATCCCATCCCTCGGTGGGGAGGGCGATACCGCTCCGGCCTACCCCTTTCGGGATATTGACCGACCTGGTGCCGCTGCGGGTGTCCTCCAGCATGTCGCGGCGCGTGCGCGTCTTTCGATGACCGGTTGGATGTTACCGATGAGCGGCCAGTCAGTCAACGGTTACTAATATTAGCACATCCTAATGCATATGTGCAGCCGGGGTTGGACGCGGCCCGGTTCCAGGCCGGCGCGGCGCGCACGACACCGTCGACGCCGTGCGCGGCCTGCTTGCATTTGCCCGGAACGGTCTTCACGTTCGCCACCAGATACAGGTCTTCAGGGCGGTCTCAGCGAACCATGCTCAAGCTCAGCGATATTCTCGTGACCCATCAAGAGGTCGAGTGTTTCGGCGAACTCATCCCCCTGGTCCAGGACGTCGCCCGCGGCGGGGAGCGTTTCTTTCGGATGGACGTGAAACCACCCTACCCGGATACACCGGACAACTGGGAAGATCGCCTGGAAGCTGCTTTTAGCGGCCTGGTCCGCTAGATCCGTGATGCCCAGTCCTATGATCAACCCGCTCGACCTGCTGACCATCAGCTTGACCAATCCAACCGGCGACCCCGAGTTCGGTCAGAGTGAACGCGCCGCCCTGGAGTCCCATCTCGACGCGCTCCGGGAACAGCTGCGCGAGCTGGAACGCCGCGACGGGCCGGCAAAGGCGGTCGCGGACACCCGTCTGCAGGTTGCACGCACCCTGGTCGGCTTGGGGCGCGGAGAAGCGGCTTGGCCGCTCGCCCGCGCGGCATTCGATCGGTTTCTGGAGGCCGACGACTTCGAATCCGCGGCCGATGCCTGCGACGTGTTGTTCCAAGCCGAACAACCCGCATCGATCTGCGCTTTAGGCCAGGGCATCTGGCTGGCGGTCACTTGCCCCATCGATCCGGAACTCACCATTGAGCTGCTGGCTCATGTCATCGACGAGACCCCGGACGATGCGGACGGGGCCGCGGTCGCGGCGACCACCGCCCTGTTCCTGGCCGACGTGCGTGCCGAGGGCAAACAACGCGACGACCTGATGTTTTTCACGACGCAATTACTCGGGGCCGTGGCGCGGCGGCACAGCGGGGTGGAATCACCCGAGCAACTCGACGCCTGGATGGAACGACTGGACCTGACCCAGCCGGAGCACTTCCTAGTGCGCCTACGCAGCGTTGTCGACTGTCTGGTTCAGGGAGACTGGTGGTTCGATCGGGAAGCACTGCAAGCGCGTTTACCCTTTGGGTGAGCGCTCCTGCCTGCCCTCGACCGCGCGCCCGTCCCCAAGGTATCCCCGTCGTTGTTGGTTTTGCGTTTCGCGTTTTTCGTAACCCAATGTTTGATCGTGCTTAACTGAAAACGAAAAACCGAAAACTCAAAAACCGTTCCGCAGATCGCCATGGAGAGAGATTGTCATTACCCTGTCGCGAGCATCTATGTATTGGAGTCAAGACGAAACCCTCGACGCCCTGGCCGTCCCCGACACCATTGTCGACTGCCTCTTCGCCATCGATTGTCGCGACCTGCCGGTCGATCATGCCTATGCGCTGAGCAGCGCGCTGGTCGCCGCCTGCCCCTGGATCGGCGACGAACCGGGGCTCGGCGTCCATACGGTTCACGTCGCCGGCTCCCAGAATGGGTGGGAGCGCCCGGCCCACGGTACTGAGAGCCGGATCCAGTTATCGCGCCGCACCAAACTCATTCTGCGGCTGCCCAGGGTGCGGGCGCCCGAGCTACTCGACGCGCTGCCCGGCACCCGGATCGAGGTCGCCGGCTCGCCGTTGACCATCGGCACCGGTAAGATGCGGTCGCTGGGCACGGAGAGCGTGCTGTTCGCCCGCTATCTGGTGGCGACCTCGGGTCCGGATGAGGAGGCCTTCATGAACAACGCTGCCCAGGCGCTGGCGCAGTTGGGGATCAAGATCCGCAAGGCGCTTTGCGGCAAGTCGAACACGCTGGAAACGCCGCACGGCGCGCTCACGACCCGCAGCCTGTTGCTCGCCGGACTGAAACCTGATGAGTCGTTGCGCCTGCAACAGCAGGGACTCGGGCTCCACCGTCTCATGGGATGTGGAATCTTCATCCCGCATAAAGGGATCGACGCGGTCGGCAAGACCCCCTGAAGCACTAAGGCGAGAACTCGGGCGATGTCCGTCAAATCCGGCAATCGCCGAACGCGGGGCCTCTGACGGCCCGCGACGACCTCATGAGAGATCGTGACGAACTTATCAGAATATCATAAAATTACGGGGCTTTAATTGGCGCGCCCGCTGGTGTGCGCCATGGCCACCCACAGATACAGACGACGAGGAACAAGCACATGGCCATTGAGGTCAATGGTGTAAGCATCGAGACGACCGACCACGGCTACCTGGTCAACTACCTCGACTGGAACGAGGATGTCGCGCGTAAACTTGCGCAGATCGAGGGGATTACGCTCACCGACAAGCACTGGGACGTCATCAACTACCTGCGTGACGAGTACATCAACAACGGTCAGAACCAGCCGATGGAACGCGCTGTTCTCAAAGACATCGGCAAACGCTGGGGTACCAAGCCCGCCAGCAAGGACCTTTACCTCCTCTTCCCCTTGGCCCCGACCAAACAGGGTACCAAGATTGCCGGTCTCCCCGAAGTGATGCGCAAGGGCGGCTACTGAGACGGTGCCGCGCGGGGCAGCGCAGCGGGCCGGCCACTCCTGGGGCCGGCCCGTGCTTTGGCCGGCCGAGCAACCGTTAATGCCGGCCGCGCGACCACAGCGACCACCGGAAGCGGCCGCCCCCCGGCTCGACCGGTTTGGGCAACGGCTGATACTCAGCACCCTGCACCGGCTGATTCGCGTCGACACGCCGCCGCGCCTCGCGGTGCTGATTTTCCATCGCGTGCTGCCCGCCCCGGACCTCTTCCTGGCGAGCGACCCGGACGTCCAGGCCTTCGCTGAACTGATGCAGCTGATCCGTGAGTGCTTCTCGCCCCTGTCCTTGGCCGAAGGACTGCACCGACTCGCGCGCAACACCCTGCCGCGGCGCGCGGTCAGCGTCACCTTCGATGACGGCTATGCCGACAACCTCAAAGTCGCTCTCCCCGTCTTACAGCGCCTGGAAATTCCCGCCACCCTGTTCATCGCCAGCGGCTACCTTGACGGCCGGTGCATGTGGAATGATCAACTCTGTCAGGCGATCAGGCGCTGCCCCGGCAGCAGCGTGGATCTGACCGCCTACGGCGCCGGTATCCGGCCGCTGGGCGGACCGCGCGAGCGCGCCATGCTGGCGCAGGACCTGCTTCGTTTGTTCACCTACGAAGCACCGGAGCCGCGCGAACAAGTGGCGGCGGATCTTGCGGCCCGTTATGCACCGGACCTCAGGTCACCCATGCTCACCCGCACTCAAGTCCGGGAACTTGGCGACCAGGGGATCGAAATCGGCGGTCACACCGTCACCCATCCGATCCTCGCGCGGACCCCGGATCAGACGGCCTATCGGGAGATCGCCGAGAACAAAGAGGATCTCGAAGGACTGCTGGGCCGGCGCTTGCGCTTTTTCGCCTACCCCAACGGCAAGCCGGACCTGGATTTCACCGCGACGCATGCCGCCATGGCTCGCACACTCGGGTATCAGGCGGCCTTGACCACGGGGCATGGGGTCGCCGTGGCGGGCACGGACCCCATGCGCCTCCCCCGGTTCACCCCCTGGGAGCGGACGCCCACGCGCTTCGGTATCAGGCTGCTGTTGAACATGCGTCATATCGCGTAAACCGCGCCCGGCGCGGTATGCGATGTCGTGGATGGAATCGGCCCCGGCAGACGCGACGATTGCCGTCACTGGCGCGGTTTCACGGCATTCCCTATCATCTTTAACCGGACCCGCTGACACCGCACCGACATGCTCAACATCACACTGGTGCACGAATTGGTTCACATGGCCCTGTCGCGGTCTGCCGACCGGGACGCCCTGACCCACCGCACCGAGACCCTCACCTATCGGGCGCTGTGGCAGCTCATCGGACACTGGCGCGCCGGACTGCTCAGACTGGGACTCGACGCCGGCGACCGGGTCGGCGTGTATTTACCCAAAGGCTTTGACACCCTGGGGGCGCTCCTCGGTACGGCCGCCGCGGGCGGCTGTTTTGTGCCGCTGAACCCGCTGATCAAGCCGTTGCAGGTCGCCCACATCCTGCACGACTGCAACGCCCGCATCCTGGTGACCTCGGTTGAACGGGCGAGACGCCTGGTCACCGCGCTGACTCTGTGCCCTGACCTGCGCCAGGTGGTGCTGGTCGACGGTTTACCGGCTGACATCGCCGAACCCTGGCGCGCCCGCTGCGTCTGCGCCGCCGACCTCCTGAGCGGCACCGGCGGCGGCTCCGCCGGGCACCGCCGCATCGACACCGACATGGCCGCCATTCTCTACACCTCAGGCAGCACCGGCGCACCCAGGGGCGTGGTGCTCTCGCACCGCAACCTGATCGCCGGGGCGCTGAGCGTTGCCGAGTATCTGGAAAACCGGCCGGAGGACCGTCTGCTCGCGGTCCTGCCGTTGAGTTTCGACTATGGACTAAGCCAACTCACCACCGCGTTCGCCGCCGGTGCGGCGGTCGTCCTGATGGACTACCTGCTGCCCGCCGACGTGATCCGAGCCGTCACCCGCTACGGCATCACCGGACTGGCGGCGGTGCCGCCGCTCTGGATCCAGGTCGCCGGACTCGACTGGCCGCAAGCCGCCCGGACCTCGCTGCGGTATCTCACCAACTCCGGCGGGTCGCTGCCCGCCCCCACCTTGCAAACCTTGCGCAGCCGGCTGCCGAACACCCGGATTTATCTGATGTATGGGTTGACCGAGGCGTTCCGCTCGACCTATTTGCCCCCGGATCAGGTCGATGCACGTCCCGACTCCATCGGCAAAGCCATTCCTAACGCCGAGGTCCTGGTGGTGCGGGAGGACGGCAGCCGGTGCGGGCCAGATGAGCCCGGCGAGTTGGTGCATCGCGGCGCGCTGGTGTCCCTGGGCTACTGGAACGACCCCGCACGGACCCGCGAGCGCTTCCGGCCGGCACCGGGCCAGCCCGGCGGGCTCCCCAACCCGGAACTGGCCGTCTGGTCGGGCGATCAGGTCCGCCGCGATGCGGACGGTTACCTCTATTTCATCGGCCGCCGGGACGAGCAGATCAAGACGTCCGGGTACCGCATCAGTCCCACCGAGATCGAAGCGGTGGTCTACGACTCGGGGCTGGTGACCGAGGCGGCGGCCATCGGTGTCCCGCACGGGTCCCTTGGCCAGGCGATCCTGGTCGTCGCCACGGCCGCGCGGGATCATGCCGGCCTCGAATCACGGGTCATTGCACATTGCCGCGATACCCTGCCCGGTTTCATGATGCCCCAACGGGTCCTGTTCGTGTCCGACCTGCCGCGGAATCCAAACGGCAAGATCGACCGCAGGTTCCTGGCCTCGCGTTTCGAGAACTATTTTCGCGGGGAGCCTTCCTGATGGCGGGCGACGTGACCGACAACGGGACGGGCACGGTGCCTGACACATCAGGGCACGCCGGCGGCGCGGACGTTCGCGACGCGCACGGCGAACTCCTGATCGGCGGTATCCCGGTCAGCCGCCTGGCCGACCGGATGGGCGGCACGCCCTTCTACGCCTATGACCGCGCCGCGGTGAGCCGCCGCGCCGCACAGTGGCGGGCCGCCATGCCGCAGCACCTGCGCCTGCACTATGCGATCAAGGCCAATCCCATGCCCGCTCTGGTCCAGCACCTGCGCGGCCTGACCGACGGCTTCGATGTGGCCTCGCTGGGCGAGTTACAGGTCGCGCTGGACACCGGCATCCCGGCCGGGCGGATCAGCTTCGCCGGCCCGGGCAAGACCGACCGCGAACTGCGCGCGGCAATCGCGGCCGGCATCACCCTGCACCTGGAATCGGCCGGAGAGTTGGAACGGATCGCCCGCATCGGACACGCCATGGGCGTTCGTCCCGGCGTCGCCGTGCGCGTGAATCCGGATTTCGAACTGAAGGCGTCCGGCATGAAAATGAGCGGAGGGCCGAAACCATTCGGCGTCGATGCGGAGCAGGTCCCCGATCTGCTGGCGCACCTTGGCACCCTCCCGGTCGGGTTCCGCGGCTTCCACATCTTCACCGGGTCACAAAACCTGAGCGCCGCAGCCATCGTCGAGGCCCATACCCGAACCCTGACACTCGCCGAACGGTTGGCGCAGCAGGCGCCGGCGCCGGTCACCTATCTCAACCTCGGCGGCGGACTGGGCATCCCCTACTTCACGGGCGAACAACCGCTCGACCTCGCGCCCATCGCCGCCAATCTCGCGCGGTGCATCGCGTCACTCGGTCCCGGTCTGCGCGACGCCGAACTGGTGATGGAGTTGGGACGCTATCTGGTCGGCGAGGCCGGAATCTATGTCTGTCGGGTGATCGACCGCAAGGTGTCACGCGGACGGACCTATCTGGTCACCGACGGTGGCTTACACCAACACCTTGCGGCCTCTGGACAGCTGGGACAGGTCATCCGCAAGAACTTCCCGGTCATCGCCGCCGCCCGCGCATCGCCGGTCGACACCCGCGACACGGTCACGGTCGTCGGCCCACTGTGCACCCCGCTCGATCTCCTGGCGGACCAGATTGAACTGCCGCGCTGCGCCCCCGGCGACCTGATCGCCATCCTGCAGTCCGGGGCCTACGGCTACTCGGCCAGTCCCCTGGGTTTCTTATCCCACTCGCCGCCCGGACAGGCGCTGGTCGGCTGAGTCAAAACGATGTCCGAGCACACCGTGGCAGGCCCATGCAGACCGGCGGTTTCCGTCGTGATTCCCACCTACAACAGCGCACGCTATATCACCGAGACGATCGGCAGCGTGCTGAATCAAACCTTCGACGACCTGGAACTGATCGTGGTGGACGACGGGTCCACGGACGACACCCCCGCCGCGGTCGCGGCCTGCGGCCCACCGGT
Organism: uncultured Lamprocystis sp.; assembly: GCA_964470155.1. Taxonomy (GTDB): domain Bacteria; phylum Pseudomonadota; class Gammaproteobacteria; order Chromatiales; family Chromatiaceae; genus Thiodictyon. The sequence goes on from CAYYAY010000056.1 coordinate 23,020, forward strand.
GCGGCTGGTCAGCCAGGCCAACGCCGGCGTCTGCGCGGCCCGCAATCGCGGCATCCGGGAAGCCGCCGGGCGCTATCTGTGTCTGCTGGACCATGACGATTACTGGTTTGCGGACAAACTGCAGCGGCAGGCGACGGCAATGCAGGAACACCCCGACTGCGGTGTGATTTACAGCCCGTACATCCCGTGGACGCCGGATACCGCCGGCCGCTTTCCGACACCCGACAGCTTCGATCTGGCGGCCTATGGTGACGGGATCGACGCCGCGTTCTCCGGTTGGATCTACCATCAGTTCCTGCTCGATTGCTGCATGCTGACCAGCACGTCCATGTTTCGCCGGGAGGTTTTCGACCACTGTGGCGGCTTCGATGAGGCGCTGCCCTACGGCGAGGACTGGGATCTGTGGTTGCGGATTTCGCGTGATTTCACCTTTGTCAAATTGCGACGACCTGACACCCTGTACCGCCAGCATCCCCAACAGGGAAACCGCGTGGTGCGCCCGCACGATTACCGGACATTGCTGTTGCGGCGGGCGATGCGCACCTGGGGTTTGTGCGGTCCGGATGGTCGCTGCATACCGCGGGGGAAATTCCTCGGCCAGCTCGCCGAGTACCAGTCGGCCTATGCCTTCGGACAACTGCGGGCGGGCCACCGTGGTGCAGGACTGGCGGCCCTGGCCAGAGCCTGGGTGACCCGCCCGCGCAAGGTCAAACTGCTGGCCTATCTGGCAGCCGCCCTCGTGGGCTGGCGGCCCAGGTAGGTTAACGTCGTTCCGACTGGCTACCAGTGGTCGTCGGCAGACGGGAACCCGGACGGCCGTGTTGAGGCCGTCGGGAATGAGCGCTCTGGGGAGCGCTCGGCGCAATGACCGGCCCGGCGGCGACGCTCGCGACCCGGCGCAGGCGTTGGATCAACGCCTCTAATCCATTGCGGCGCGTCAGGCTCAGATGCCCCGCCAGCCCGAGCCGATCGATGAAGGCCGGGGTATCGAACGCCAGGATCGCCGCCGCGTGCTGCCCGGAAAACAACTGTCGCAGCAATGCGATCAGCCCGCGGACGAGTTCCGCGTCACTATCCGCCAGAAATTCGATGATGTCGGTCGTGCCTGGCCTGATCCGCGAGGCCAAGAACACCACACTTTGGCAGCCGGGGACGAAGTTTTCCTTTGTTTTGAGTGCGGGCGGCATCGGCGGCAACCCATGTCCCAGGTCGATGATCTGCTGATACCGCATCGGCCAATCCGGCAAATCGTCGAAGAGGTCAAGGATCTCCTGCGCCGCCGCCGCGGGCGAAACGGCCGACGCGGCTGGATACATCGCCGTGAGTGCCGACGCGACGGCGGGCGTAGCGTCATGACCGGTCACCACCATCGGTCCGGCGGTTGCGGGGCGCGTCTGCCGGACCTGGTCGACGATTTCCGCGAGCGCATCCGCCAGGCGGTCGACCTCCTGCGCCGTGTTGTATACGCCGAAGGACGCACGGGCGGTCCCCGCCACACCCAAACGCTCCATGAGCGGCTGACAGCAATGATGACCGGTGCGGATGCAGATCCCTTGCAGGTCGAGTCGGGTCCCGATATCCAGGGTCGCGAGCGGGGGGTCGGTGACGACCCAGGACAGCACGCCGGTCTTGCTCGGCGCGGTCCCCTTGATCTCCAATCCGGGGATCGCGGACAGCCGGTCTGTGGCCTGACACAGCAGCCGATGTTCATGGGCGGCCGCCCGCTCCAAACCGACCTCCGACAGCCAGTCGATTGCCGCCGCCAAGCCAACGGCGCCGGCGATATGCGGCGTACCGGCTTCAAACCGATTGGGAATGTCGGCGTAGGTAGTACTCTCGAAACGCACGCGCTCGATCATGTCCCCGCCGCCCTGATAGGGCGGCATCGCGGCAAGCAACCGGCGCTTGCCGTAGAGCACGCCGATGCCGGTCGGACCGTAGAGCTTGTGCCCCGAGAATGCATAGAAATCGGCATCCAGCGCCTGGACGTCGGTCCGCCCATGGGCTACCCACTGAGCACCGTCGATCAGTACCAGGGCACCCACGGCATGCGCGTCGGCGATCATCTCCCGGACCGGGTTCAGGGTGCCCAGGGCATTCGACACCGCGGTCACCGCGACCAGTCGGGTACGGGACGACAGCAACGCCCGATACTGGTCCAGCCGCAGCGCACCGCTGTCCTCAATCGGAATGACCTTGATCAGCGCGCCGGTGGATTGCGCCACCAGTTGCCAGGGTACAATGTTGGAGTGGTGCTCCAGCTCCGAGAGGATGATCTCGTCACCGGCGCGCAGGTTGGCACGGCCCCAGGCCGCCGCGACCAGGTTGATGGACTCGGTGGTCCCGCGCGTGAAGATACACTCGGCGGGTTCCGCGGCCCCGATGAAGCGGGCGACCCGTGCGCGCGCCGACTCGTACAGCCCCGTAGCCGACTGCGAAAGGTGATAGGCGCCGCGATGGATGTTGGCGTTGCGGCTCGCGTAATAGTCGGCCACGGCATCGATCACCTGAGCCGGCTTTTGGGTCGTGGCTGCGCTGTCCAGGTAGATCAGCGGGCGACCGTTGACCAGCGTCTTCAGGAGCGGAAACTGATCACGTACCGCGGTCATTGCCGACGCGGAGTCGTACGTGGACGAAGGAACAGCGGCATTGGACGCGGGTGTCATGCGAGTAAAGATGAGTTCGGGCAAGCCAAAGATCAACCTGAGAGTTTTCATGGATCAGCGGGTACTGTTCTTGACGAGTTACCGCCCGACGATGTCCCACGACGACGGCGACCGGCGACCCTGGTTGACGCCCGCGCAGGAACACCAACGGCGGATCCGGCGAGGACCGGCCCGCCGGACCGCGAGCGGGCAAGCACCGCGCCAAACCGGGGGTGGTTCCCAATGCGCATCCTGACGCGAGCACAGTTGCTGCGCTATGTCGAGGACAAACGCACGCTCTTCGATGCCGCGGCCGCCCGCGGCAATCCTTTCGCGTGCAGCGCCTGGGTACTCAACTTCATCGAACAGGTTGCCGCGGACGACTGGCGTTATTATGTCGCCGAGGACCCGTCGCAGGCGGACGCTGGCCTGGTTCTCTACAGTACGCGCGGATCGCCTCATCGGCGTCTTGCGCTGACCAATTATTACGCATCCCTGTATACCCCGCTGCTCGGCCCCGCGGTCGACCGCGCAGCCTCACTGACCGCCATCGCCGCCGATCTGACCCGCTCCCGACCCGGGTGTGCCGCCATCGACCTCGCACCACTCGCTCCCGAGGATGACGATACCGCGGCACTCGAGCGCGCTTTCTCTTCACAGGGTTGGTATGTCAAACGCTATTTTCGCTTTGGGAATTGGCACCTGCCCTGTGCCGATCTGTCATTCGCCGACTACATGCGCGCACGGGCGTCACGCGTGCGCCATACGTGGTCCCGCAAGGTCAAAAAGTTCCGTCAGCCCGATGGCTTAGCACGGATTTGCATCGTGACGGCCCGCGCCGAGATCGAGGCGGCCATGGATGCCTACGACCACGTCTACGCACACAGTTGGAAACCCCCTGAGCCCTACCCAGAGTTCATCCGGCAATGGGCCCGGGTCTGTGCGGAGAACGGATGGTTGCGTCTCGGTCTGGCATGGGTCGCCGATGTACCGATCGCCGCACAATTCTGGTTCACCATGCAGCGTCGGGCCTACATCTTCAAGCTCGCTTACGCCAACGACTATGCGCAGTGGTCGGCGGGAACCGTATTGACGGCCCAGCTGATCGAACATAGCCTCGAACAGGACCGGGTCACCACCATCGACTACCTGAGCGGTGACGATCCCTATAAGCAGACCTGGATGTCCGGGCGCCGTGAACGGGTCGGCCTGATTGCCTGCAACCTGCGCAGCCCGCGCGGTGTGCTGCTTGCCGCCTATGAGTATGCCGGTGCCCTGCGCCGGCGGTGGCGGCGCGCTGGCGTCGATCCGGCAGCCGCGCTTGACCTGGTGTAGAATCCGGCGCGGCCCGTCAACGGCCTGACAACCAGGATCGAGACGCACAGGTTTACATGAGATCCGCACCCGCTATGCTTGCTGTTTCAGATACCATTGGGGTGCTGCGGGACGTCCTGCGGCTCGGCGCGCGCGCCGACGATTTCACGGCGGCCACGCCGCTGCTCGGCAGCATCCCGGAACTCGACTCGCTGGCCGTGGTCGATCTGCTGACTGCACTCGAAGACCGCTTCGCGGTACGCGTGGACGATGACGCGATCACCGCCGACACCTTCGAGACGGTCGGTTCCCTACATGCCTGGGTACTCACCAGGCGCGCGCCCTAACCGCCGCTGATGCTACGCGCGCGCTTCCTGGAGGGCTCCCGCGGGCGGTTATTCAGTGTCGGCCTGCAGCCGCCGGAGCAGCCGGGCCCGCACCACTGGGTGCTGGTGATACCGCCGCTGCTGGACGAACTCAATCAGTCACGTCGCACGTTGCATCTGCTGGGCCAGACCCTGGCCGCGCGTGGGATCGGCTGTCTGCTGCCGGACCTCTACGGCACCGGAGACAGTGAGGGTGACAGCGGCGACGCGACCTGGGACACCTGGATCGCGGACCTGAACTGCGTTTACGGCTGGCTGCTCGGGCAGGGTGCCGTGCGGGTCGACCTCCTCGCCCTGCGCGGCGGCGCACTGCTCACGCGGGACTGGCTCGCCGCGGCGCCGATCCGCGTGCCCCACCTGATCCTTTGGCAACCCAGTATCAGCGGCGCCCAACTGGTCCAACAGTGGCTGCGCCTGCGCCTCGCGGCCGGGCTCATTCGCGGCAGCCGTGCCACGGCCGCCGCCCTGCGCGAGCGCATGGCCCTGGACGGCTGGATCGAGATTGCCGGCTATCGCTTATCCGCGGCACTCATGGCGCGCCTCGAGGGGACCTCGCTCACACCGCCGGACGCCGACCGGGTGGGTATGGTCGACTGGTTTCAGCTCGTCAGCACACCGGATCAGCCCCTGGCGCCCGCGGTCCAGCGCTGCACCCGCGCCTGGTCCGCGGCCGGCCTGTCACTCGGCGTGCTGCCGATTGTCGGGGACACCTTCTGGGCCACCCCGGCGATCGTCGAAGCGGTCACGCTCATCGCGTCGACTGTCAGCCGCCTGCAGCCGGTGCGCGATGCGCTTGGTTGAACCCGAGTCGCCGCTCCTCTTCGACTGCGGCGGCGCGCAACTGCTGGGCATCCTTCATCACGGCGCGGCCGCGGCGCGGCGCGCGGTCCTGGTGGTGGTCGGCGGCCCTCAGTACCGGGTCGGCAGCCACCGCCAGTTCGTGCTGCTCGCCCGGCGGCTCGCCGCCGTCGGCATCCCCACCCTGCGCTTCGACACCCGCGGTATGGGTGACAGCGACGGGGAGACCCGCACCTTCGAAGATATCCGCGACGATATCGCCGCCGCCATCGAACGGCTCTTCGGCGCGGTGCCGGGACTTCAACAGGTGATCCTCTGGGGGCTCTGCGATGCGGCGACTGCCATCGCCTTCTATGCACCGCAGGACCCCCGGGTCGCCGGTCTGGTCCTGCTGAACCCCTGGGTGCACACCGCCGCGGGGGAGGCACACGCCTACCTCAGACACTATTACCCTGGTCGCGTGTTAAGCCGCGATTTCTGGTGCCGGCTGTGCTCCGGCAGGGTCGATCTGGGCGATGCGCTCCGCGGTTTGCGCCGGTTCCAGGCGTCCGCCAGGACGCCCGATCGACCGACCGAGATCGCTGGCGCTCCCGCACCCCTGCCGGAGCGGATGCTGCGCAGCCTGCGCCGGTTCGACGGCCGGGTGCTGCTGATTCTGAGCGGCAAGGATCTGACCGCGCGTGAATTCGCGGGGCTGCTGACGACCGCGCCCGGCTGGTCCAACTGGTGCGCGGCCCCGACCGTCGAGCGGCGCGACCTGCCCGAGGCCGACCACACCTTCGCGTCTGAGCTGTGGCGCGGACAGGTCGAACAGTGGACACTCACCTGGCTGCAGTCCTGGTGAATTCCGGCCCGCGCCCGCCGCCCCCGCCCCGACTGCTGGTCTTCAGCTCACTGTTTCCCCATGCCACCCAGCCGGGCAGTGGGCTCTTCGTGCGCGAACGGATGTTCCGCGTCGGCCGGATCCTGCCGCTCTGGGTCGTTTCGCCGCGCCCGGCCTCGCCCCTCGACTCACTGGTGCGCCGTCACTACCCCCACTATCGCCCCCCGGCCCCAAGCACTGAAATCCAAGCCGGATTCACTGTCCGGTTCCCGCGTTTCCCGTCACTGCCCATCCTGGGGCGCGGGGCGGACGGGATCATGATGGCCTTCGGCGCCCTGCCGCTGCTCTACCGGCGGCGGGAGACCTTCGATGTCATCGACGCCCATTTCGGCTATCCGGACGGCTATGCCGCGACCCGGCTCGGCCGCTGGCTCGGCAAGCCGGTGACGGTCACGCTGCGCGGTACCGAGGTTCCGCACAGCCGTGACCCCACGAAACGACAGCGCCTGATCCGGACCTGCACGGACGCCGCGCACCTGTTCGCCGTCTCGGAATCACTGGCGCGCCTGGCCGCCGAGTTGGGCGCCGCCGCGGAGAAGATCCAAGTGGTGGGCAATGGGGTGGACCCGCAGCGCTTCCGGCCGCTCGAGCGCGCCGCCATGCGGGCCCGGTTCGGCCTCCCGATCGACGCTCAGGTACTGATCTCGGTCGGCGGGCTGGTGGAGCGTAAGGGATTCCACCGCGTGATCGAGGTCCTGCCGGAGTTGGTCCGGGACCATCCGCGCCTGCACTATCTGATCGTCGGCGGCGCCGGCGCCGAGGGTGACTTTGCCGCCACCCTGCAGGCGCGTGTCGCGACCCGGAACCTTGGCGCACGCGTGCATTTCCTCGGCCACTTGCCGCCCGAGCGACTTGCCGAACCGCTGTCCGCCGCGGATGTGTTCGTGCTGGCCAGCAGCAACGAGGGCTGGGCTAACTGCTTCCTGGAAGCCATGGCCTGCGGCCTGCCGGTCGTGACCACGGACGTGGGAGGCAATCGCGAGGTGGTCAGTGACGCGACCCTGGGAACCATGGTCCCGTTTGGCGACCCGCGCGCCCTCGCCGACGCCCTGAGCGCCGCGCTGCGACGGCGCTGGGACAGCAGCACGCTCCGCGCTCATGCGCAGGCCCACACCTGGGACCAACGGGTCGCGACCCTGGTGCAGACGTTCAGACGCATCGACACCGCGACCAGGACCCCCGCCCAATGAGTCCACCGCAGCGCAGACAGCACCGAGCCTTGCGGTTGATGTGATTTTCGTGGCCGAACAGCCGATGTTTCGAAGCGCCGCGCGGTGCCGATCGATTGCGCGCAAGGCACTGATCTAAATAGGGCTAGCGACTCATCATGGGGCGCTGACCGCGCGGTACCGGCGTGATGCATTTCACAATCCGCTAATTTAGGGTTTACCCGACATAGGGTTTTCCCGTACCATCCTGGCCATCCGCAAACGACCGGTCGGCTGCGCCGCCCATTTTGGGCATCAGGCCGCCGACCGGCACGAAACAAACGGTTGGCTCTTATGAACAAGACCTTGGTTTCCAGTGCCCTGATCGCCGCGACGCTCATGGCCGGACTCATGACCAGCAGCGACACCCTGGCCGCATCCCGCGGCGGTAGTACCCAATCCGGTAAGGCGTCCTACTATCACGACCGCTTCCATGGCCGCAAGACCGCGAGCGGTGCCGCGTACAATAAGCACGCCCTGAGCGCCGCTCACAAAACCTTGCCCCTGGGCACGCAGGTGCGGGTGACCGACGCCCGCAGCGGCAAGAGCGTCGTGGTCCGCATCAACGACCGCGGACCCTACGCCCGCGGCCGCGTCATCGACCTCTCCCGCGCCGCGGCGCGGGAGATCGGCCTGGTCAACCAGGGCGTCGCCAACGTCAAGCTCGAAATCCTCGGGCGTGCGGGGACAGGCGGCATCTAAGCACATTCTCCGCCGGCCAATAATCGTTGTCGTTGTAATTGCTTTAGTTGTGGACGGTTCCTTACCCCATCAACGCCCGCATCTTCGCCGCGTTCGGCGCCAGGACCACACCCCGCTCGGTGACGATGGCGTCGACCAGGGCGGCTGGAGTCACATCGAACACCGGATTGCGCGCCGCGCAACCGGCCGGCGCCAGACGCCGGCCGCCGCAGGACAGCAGCTCCTCCGGATCACGCTCCTCGATCGGAATCGCGCTGCCGCTGGCCAGTTCCATGTCGACGGTGGAGGTCGGCGCGGCGACCATCACCTTGACGCCATGGTAGCGGGCGACCACCGCCAGCCCATAAGTCCCGATCTTATTGGCAACATCGCCATTGGCGGCGATACGGTCGGAGCCGACGATCACCCAACCGATGCTGCCGCCGGCCATCAGGCTGGCGGCCGCACCATCGGCCTGTAAGGTCACCGGGATGCCCGCATGCATCAGCTCCCAGGCGGTAAGACGCGCACCCTGCATCCAGGGTCGGGTCTCATCGGCATAGACCCGCCCGATCTTGCCCGCCGCATAGGCACTGCGCACCACCCCCAGCGCGGTTCCGTAGCCGCCGGTGGCGATGGCACCGGCGTTACAGTGAGTGATCACGTCGGTGGGCCCGGTGATCAACTCGGCCCCCAGATCGCCCATCCGACGGTTGGCGGCGCGGTCTTCCGCATGGATCGCCAGGGCCTCCGCCAGCAGTGCCGGGGCCGGGTCTGCACCATCCAGAGCGGCGATCAGGCGCGCCATGCGGCGCACGGCCCAGGCCAGATTCACGGCGGTCGGACGCGCCTCCCGCAACCGGTCGAGGTCGGGCGTGATGGCCTCCTTCCAGCCCGCACCGGCCGACTGATAGGCGTCCCGGCCCGCCAACACCACGCCATAGGCCGCGGCAACACCGATGGCGGGCGCCCCGCGCACCACCATGTCGCGGATGGCGATAGCGACTGACCTGGCGTCATCCAGGACCAAAAACTCGGCACGCTCGGGGAGCCGGCGCTGATCGGTCAAGTAAAGCCGGCCAGCGTGCCACAGGGCGGCATCATCAGGCGTGGGGGCAGCGGGCAGATTGGTGACCATGGGGTACTCTCGGGTAGGATGTGATACGCAACGGTTTTGAGTTTTCGGTTTTTCGTTTTTCGTCAATGTCTATCAAGTATCGGATTACAAAAAACAAGAAACGAAAAACCAACAACGACGGGTATACCCGGCATTGTCGCCGATTCGCACCCTGCCGCAATAGGACCTGATCCATGCACGCCGACCTCCTGATCCACCCCCAGTGGCTGATCCCCGTGGAGCCCCAGGACCGGGAACTCCAGGAACATGCGGTCGCGGTCGCTGATGGGCGCATCCTCGCGGTGCTGCCGTCGGCGCAGGCACGCGAGTCCATCACGGCCGATCGGGTACTGAAACTGCCCGGCCACGCCCTGCTGCCGGGCCTGGTCAATGCGCATACCCATGCGGCCATGACCCTGATGCGCGGACTAGCCGATGATCTGCCGCTCATGACCTGGCTGCACGCGCATATCTGGCCGATCGAGCAACGCTGGGTCGATCCGGGGTTCGTCGGTGACGGCAGCCGGCTGGCGATCCTGGAGATGTTGCGCGGCGGCGTCACCTGCTTCAACGACATGTATTTCTATCCGGAGGTGACCGCGCAGGCGGCAGCGGATGCCGGGATACGCGCGGTCATCGGCCTGGTCGTCGTGGATTTTCCCACCAGCTACGCCGACAGCGCCGACGCCTGCATCGCCAAGGGTCTGGCGCTGCATGCCTACTATCGTGACCACCCGTTGATCCGCGTCGCCTTCGCACCACACTCGCCCTACGCCGTGTCCGATGCCGCCCTAGGCCGGGTGCGGATGTTGGCCGATGAACTGGAAGTGCCGATTCACCTGCATCTGCACGAAACCCGGGACGAGATCGTTCAATCCCTGCGCGACCACGGGGAGCGTCCACTCGCCCGCCTGGACGAACTGGGCCTGATCGGACCCGGACTGGTCGCGGTCCACATGACGCAACTGGAGGATGCCGAGATCGAGCGGTTGGCAGCGGCCGGCGCCCAAGTCGTGCACTGTCCGGAATCCAACCTGAAACTCGCCAGCGGGTTCTGTCCGGTGGCGCGACTGCTGGCCACCGGGGTGAATGTCGCGCTGGGTACGGACGGGGCAGCCAGCAACAATGATCTCAACCTGTTCGGCGAAATGCGCACCGCCGCCTTGCTTGCCAAGGGGGTCGCCGGATCGGCCGCGGTCGTCCCGGCCGCTGCCGCGTTGCGCATGGCAACCATCAACGGCGCGCGCGCGCTCGGTCTGGAGCGCGAGATCGGGTCGATCGAACCCGGCAAGTCCGCGGACCTGGTAGCCGTCGACCTGAGTGATTCCTATACCCAGCCCGTTTACCATGCAGTCTCGCAACTAGTGTATACCGCCGGGCGCCATCAGGTCCGTCACGTGTGGGTCCAAGGTCGACAGGTCATCCGCGATGGCACCCCGACCACGCTGGACCCGCAAGCGGCGATCTGCGCTGCGCACACCTGGTGCGAACGACTTCGTCCTTCCTGAAGATGCCCGATGCGTGATTTGTGATCCATGCCACAGAAATCGGAGAACGAGAAGCACATCACAGAAACGGAACTGCAGGAGGTCTACACTGCGCAGGAAAATCAGATGGGTATCCGTTATTGAACGGATCGACCGCACATGCCGGGACGCGTAATACTGTTGTCATCACGGATCGAGGGAGACGTATGCCCATGCCGATCATCAGTTCAAATGTCGTTTACCTGCGCCCCCGGGCCTGGTCATCGAGCGCGAGTGCGCGAACGCCGAGCCCCGTAACCCGACTCGGCGGCAGCGTCGCCATGGCGGTCGCGGGACAACTGGCGCTGACGCGCTGGTCAGCACCTGAGCCGTGCGCGGATCCTGACGCTCTGCGGGAGGAATCGCGCTTCCGCGACCTCTTCGAACGCTCGCCCGCCTGTCTGCTGGTGATGGATCAGTCAGCCGTCATTCACCGCGCCAACGCCACCGCCGCCGCGCTGCTGACCGAAGCAGCGACTGCACTTGCGGGCACGAGTCTGTTCGATCGCTGCGTCCCATCGAGCAGGCCCACGCTCCAGGCGCACTTCGAACGCGTCGCGGCCGTAGGTGCCTTGGATTCGTGCGAGATCGACCTCGCGCTCGGTGCCGACATCCGACTGCCGGTGTGCCTCGTGACCCTGAACCTGGGCGACACCCCGGAGGGTCCGTTGCGGTCTGCTTTGTTCGACGTGTCCGGGTTGCGGGAACTGGAGTCCGGCCTCGCGCTGGCGACCAGTGTCGTCGAGCACACCTCTCAATGCGTGATCGTCACCGACGCCCACCACCGGACCATCGCCGTGAACCCGGCCTTCACCACCATTTCAGGGTATACGGCAAGCGAGGTGTTGGGCACGGTGCCAACCGTCTTCCGTACCGACACGGCACAGGCCCACTTGACCAGACAGGTGCTCCATGCGCTACAGGATCAGGGGCATTGGCAAGGCGAGGTCTGGAGCCGCCGCAAAGGGGGTGATGCATACCTCGAATGGGTGAGTGTCAACGAGATTTGCGACGACGAGGGCACGCCGATCCGCTACGTGTGCATCGGCTCGGACATGACCAGCCGCGAAGACGCCAGACGCGAACTCATGCGACTGGCGCACTACGACGACCTCACCAACCTGCCCAACCGCCCCAACCTGCTGGCCCAGTTGAACCGTGCCCTGGTCGAGGGGAAGCATGAGAAATATCTGGTGGGAGTCCTCTTTCTGGACCTGGATGGGTTCAAGGACGTGAATGACGCGTTCGGCCACCAGATCGGCGATCGACTGCTCCGCTTCGTTGCCGAACAACTCAAAAGCGCGGTCCGGGCGACCGACCTGGTTGCCCGCGTGTCCGGTGACGAGTTCGCCATCCTGATCCCCGCGCTCAAGAGCGAACAATTGGCCGGACAGATTGCGGACAAAGTGCTGCACCAACTGTCGCAGACCGCGTTCCGCGACAATGGCATGGAACTCTACGTCGGGGCCAGCATCGGCATCGCCGTCTTTCCCAAGGACGCCGCCAGCGCCGAGGATCTGCTGCGCTGCGCCGATCAGGCAATGTACGCGGCCAAGCGTGCCGGCGGCATCACCTATCGCTTCCATGGCAAATCCAGCGACCTCGGGACCTGGGACGGGAACCGGATGGAATCCCAACTGCGCCGCGCCTTGGAACGTCAAGAACTCGGTCTGCACTACCAGCCGCGCCTGAGCCTGCGCAACTTCCGCATCCGCAGTTGCGAGGCCCTGCTGTATTGGGAACGCGGCGATCCGGACCAGGTCGCGACGGAGACGTTCATCCCCGTGGCGGAAAAATCCGGCCTGATCGTCCCTCTCGAGCACTGGGCACTGCAATCGGTGGCGACTCAGACTCGGGTATGGACGCTCCCGAACCGACCGCCGCCGCGGATATCGCTCCACCTGTCGTCCGTTCATTTGCAGCCGGTGCACCTGGAACGCCTGCTGCAGCAGTTGGCCGCGATCATCAGCGCGGGAGGTACTCCGTTCGAAGTGCTGATCGATACCGCGGCGATCAGTGACTGTAAAGACTGGACGATCACCGCGCTGCACCGTATCCATGGTCTGGGAATCAGGATCGCTCTGGACCGCTTCGGCGCCGGCCAGACCCCACTGCGCCAGATCCAGTCGCTACCGGTCAGTCGGGTGCGGCTCGACCCCACCCTGGTTCGCGACCTGGAAACGGACCCGGAAGTCGCCGGCTTCGTCGGAGCGATGATCGCCCTCGCCCATTCATTCCGCATCAAAGTCGTCGCCGCGGGCGTGGTGACCCAGGCCCAACTGCAGTTGCTGCGTGCCCGTCGTTGCGACGAGGCCCAGGGCGCACTGTTCAGCCCACCCATCCCGCCCGATCAGTTCGTCGCGTTGTTTGACCAGGCATCCCAGTGTGCACAAGACTCCAGGCCTACCGAGCACGCGGTCTCGGAACACCGGACGCCGGGATTGATCCGTACCCTATCCAGCGGCTGGTCGCGGCTCGTCGCCGGGATCGTCGGCGCCGGGGACACTGAGAAGACACGGTGAGGGTAGGCATTTTCCTACATCAATGCGGGTTTTTGCTTCGGCAGCGACGGGAACTAGCGCCGTAGGCGGAAACCCTTCAGGCGCCTATTCTAATGATCAAAGGGACAAGGATTCAGGAACCGTATCAGGAAACCGGGCGCGGCAGGATGCCGCGGCGCATGGAGCAGGACGCTAGGAGCGTATCGGGGCAGTTCGATGGAAGCGAGGCCCCAAGGACACCCCGGAAATCGCCCATGGCGATTTCCGAACAACGTTGGTGCAGGGGTGGGTTTACAACCCGCCCCTGGTCCGCTGATCAGGTCCGACAGCTACCAGGTTGGTTCAATCGCCGATGGCTGGGGCGACGCCTTAGCGGCTGAAACCAACCTGGCATCCGAGCGCCGACAGCAACAGCACCAAGGCCTCGGTCAACTCCACCAAGGCGCCGGCCGTATCCCCGGTGAAGCCACCCAGACGCGCCATCAGGGTGCGCCGAATCAGCCAATACAGCCCGCCGGCCGCGCTCACGAGCAAGAGACCCGTCCAGCCCAGTGCGAACCCTAGGGCACCGGCCGCAAGGAGGACCGCCAGGCGCGAGGCTACAGGAGGCGCAGTCCGGGCCGGGTCCGCGGCCATTCCCTGCGGACGGGCGTAGGGCGTGGACAGCAACAGCAGCGGCAACTGCGCCCGCGCAATGAGCGGTGCCCACAGCAGCAGCCACGCCTCCCCGGCCCCGATCAATGCCTCCAAGGCCGCGAATTTCGCGATCAGAACCAACACCAAAGCGCTGACCCCCGCCGGCCCGCTGCTGGGGTCCTTCATGATCGCCAGCGTGCGCTCGCGGCTGCCGAGACCGCCAACCCAGGCATCAGCGGTATCCGCCAGTCCATCCAGATGCAGCCCCCCGGTGGACCACACCCAGAGGGCCAGGACCAGGGCCGCGACGACTCCGGGCGGTCCATTCAGCACCGCCGGCCCCAACACCAGGGCGACGGCGCTAAGCACCAGCCCCAGCAACAACCCGATCAATGGATACCAGGGAACCGCCTGACCCAGTTCGGCCGGTTCGATTGCCCCCGGGTCCGGCAACGGAAAGCGGGTCAGGAAGCGCCCGGCGATCCAGAGTGGGCGCAGACCAGGAACCCGCTTCATCGGTCGATCACGCCATGGGCCATGACACTCGGCCGACCGGGGGACACCGGGATGCGCAGTCGCGTCAGGCTCCCAGGCGGGACTTCGACCAGCATCCCCGAGCAATCGTTCATCCCCAACACCTCGGCGAGAATGACCCGTACCACGCCCCCATGGGTCAAAACCAGCGTGTGGGCCGCGCCGGCGGCGCTGAGCTGCTGCCATCCCGCCAGGACACGTTGCCGGAAGTTCGTGAACGGCTCCGCCGCGGGCGGCGTATAACCGACCGGGTCGTCCCAGAACCGCGTCAGCTCCGCGGCCGGTATTTGATGGGCAGCCAAGCCTTCCCAGTCGCCGAAACAGCGCTCGGCCAAGGCCGGGCGGACGTCCAGCGGCACCCCCCGCTCAGCCGCCAAGGCGCGGGCGAAGTCTGCACAGCGGCGTGACGGTGAACTGACAATGTGCCCGAGGTCGGCCTCCCCGCGCACCGCGGCCCGTAATTGCGCCCAACCCGCATCGCTCAACGCATCGTCATGACCACCGCGAAAGCGCGCTCCGCCCAAGACCTCCCCGTGGCGCAACAGCGCGATGAAGCGATCGGAGGGGATGCTCAACCCGAGACTCCGGCCTGCGTAAAGGTCGCCATCCCGGCGTGCAGATCGCACGCCAGGCGCAGGACCGGCACCGCCATGGCCGCCCCGCTGCCTTCCCCCAACCGCATACCCAGATCCAACAATGGCGTCGCATCCAGGGCGGCGAGCAAGCGCCGGTGACCAGGCTCGGCGGACCCGTGGGAAAACAACAGCCAGCCACCCAGACTCGGGTTGATCCGGCAGGCCGCGAGTGCCGCCGCGGTCGTGATATAACCGTCCACCAGCACGGCCCTGCCCCCTTGGGCGGCCCCCAGGTAGCAACCGGCGAGCGCGGCGATTTCGAAGCCGCCGAGCCGCTCCAGCACGGCCAACGGATCCTGCCCGGTAACCGCGTGCCGCGCCAGGGCACGATCGACCACCTGCACCTTGCGACGGATCCCGGCGCCGTCGAGCCCGGTCCCCGGACCGACCAGGTCCGCGGCGGGCAATCCCAGGAGCGCGCAACCCAAGGCCGCGGCGGCGGTGGTGTTGCCGATGCCCATTTCACCGCCGATCACCAGCCGCGCCCCGCCCGCGACGGCGCGCCGCGCGGCCTCGCGCCCGACCAGCAGCGCCTGCGCGAGTTGCTCTTTCGTCATCGCCGGTTCCAGCGCGATGTTCCCGGTGCCGGCACCGACGCGCTCGCCGCGAACCCCGGCGATTGCCCCAGGGTCGTCACGACTGCCGCAATCGATGATCTCCAATCCGGCCCCCAGACTGCGGGCCAGGACCGAGATGGCCGCTCCGCCGCGGGCGATGTTGCGCACCATCTCGACCGTCACCGACTGGGGAAAGGCGGAGATCCCTTCCGCCGTCACGCCGTGATCGGCGGCGAACAGACAAATCCGGACCGGATCGACACGCGGGGTCACGCTGCCCTGCAGTGCCGCCAGTTGGATCGCCACGGACTCCAGACGGCCCAAGGCACCGCGGGGTTTGGTGAGTTGATCCTGGCGTTCACGCGCGGCGGCGGCGGCAGTTGCGTCAGGGGACGGGCAAGATTCGGTCAGCCAGGCGAAAGGATTGGTCATGGGGGAGTGGTGAGTGGTGAGTGGTTGGAAATCGCCGAAGGAACCGTTCACGAATAGGCTAAACAAGTCCATTAGGGAACGCCTGTGGCGGCTCGGCCGTTGTCGTTGTCGTTGTCGAGCTTAATCTTTCGAACGCCTGGCGGCCTTGTCCACCCAGGCAACGGAGCACTGCCATTAAGTTAAGCCATTCTGGCTTCCACGCTCCTGCGTGGGAGCACGTGCGGGCGCTCCGCGTCCGGCGCCAAGACCGG
>CAYYAY010000057.1:0-38672 GCA_964470155.1 uncultured Lamprocystis sp.
CGATTTTCACGCGCTCAGCCTGGAAGATCGCCAAGCGCTGCTGGAACGGATGGATATTGCGGACCGTTTGCGTGGGTTGGACGCTGAGGAGCGTCTGCGCGGGCTGGACGCTGAGGAGATCTTGCGCAGGCTAGACCCGGAGGAACGTTTACGCGGGTTGGACCCTGAGGAGCGTTTACGCGGGTTGGACGCTGAGGAGCGTTTACGCGGGTTGGACCCTGAGGAGCGTTTACGCGGGTTGGACCCCGAACAGGTCAAAGCCTGGCTTAGGCGTACGGGGCATTAGTGAAAAAAACGCCGGGGTCGGCGGCGACGCCTCAAGGGAGCGCGCGAACGGGGCACCCTCGCGAAGTAAAAGCCGCCGGTTCTCGGGATGATTCAGCGTGGTGGAGCGGTGGTCATCCGCTGCTTATTGCTGCCGTGCCACATAGGACGCTAGCAGAAATAACTTGAACAGCGGCTGCTCATCCGCCAGGGTTGCGAGGCTTGACTCGATAGTTCCACTCACCATGGAACTCATCGCGTTCGAGTACGACTTCTGCGAGTTCCTTGTCGGAGACTTTAATTCCGGCCGCGTAGTCTCGGTCATCGAGCTGCGCCTGGATGCGCAGTCCCTGGGTCGTGGTGGTGTTACCAATCAAGTTGACGATGACCTCGCGGCTGATCAAGGGGCGCCCCCGCCAGTTCTGGGTGATGTGGCAAAACATCCGATGCTCGATCTTGTTCCACTTGCTGGTGCCGGGCGGAAAATGGCACACCTGGATGGTCATCCCGAGGTGGTCGGCCAGCTTTTGCAGTTCGACCTTCCAAAGCCGCACACGATAGCCGTTGCTGCCGCCGCAGTCGGCGGTGATCAGCAGACGGCGCGCGCTGGGATAGAGCGACTGGCCCATCTCGTGCCACCACCGGCGGATGCTTTCGACCGCAAATTCAGCCGTGTCATGGGTGATGCCGACGCTCACCCAGCCTTGGTTGGCCCCCACGTCGTACACGCCATAGGGTGCCACTTTGCCCAACGCAGGATCGATGAAGTCGTAGACGCGCACCGCCTCCGGAGCCCCTTTGGGTTGCCACTCACGCCCGGCATTCTTGAAGTCCCCGACCAGTTCCTTCTTCTTGGTATCGACGGAGATCACCGGATCACCGCCCGCCTGATACTGCGCCGCCATCGTCGCAATGTGGCCGAACTGCGCGTCCCGATCGGCTTGCTTGCCGCCTTCGTGGATCTTGCGTGTCGACTGCAAGCTGTAGTCCAGTCCCGCCAGCAAGTCGCAGACACTCCGCTGGCTGACCGTGTGTCCGCGCTCCACCAACTCCTGGGCCAGCCGCGGGGTGCTTTTGCAGGTCCAACGCAACGGCGACTGCGGATCGCCGCGCGTCGTCGGCTCGACTAGGGCATCCAGGTCGCGCAACAGCGTCGGGTCTTTGATCGTCAGCTTCTTGCGTCCACCACCCGCAGCGCGAATCCGGCGCGGACCGCCACCCAGCGACTCACCGCCGGGGGGCGCCGCCGCCAACTCGCGCAACCCGGCATAGATGGTGGTGCGCGACAAACCGACCGCGCTCGCCACCACGCTAACACCCCCATACCCGAGGGCGCGTGCCTCAACCGCTGCCCACAGCCGCAATGTCGCTTCGTCCAGACGACTGGAAAGCGCCCGATATTTTTCCTCGATTAGCTTGGTGGCATCCATGCACAAAGCGTAGTCACAACCCGGCTAGTGTTCAAGTTATTTCTGCTAGCCTCCATAGTCCCGCAGCACGGCATCCATGCGCCGTTGCCAGCCCTCGCCGGTGGACTTGAACCAAGCCACTACTTCCGGACTGTAGCGCACCGTGACCGAGACCTTGGTCGGGCGGCGCTGCGGCCCCCGCTGGCCGCGGGTGCGACGCGCGTCCAGGGCCGCGCGGATTGCCGGTACGCCGCCTTTGCTGACCAGCACCGCGTCACGCCAATACGCCTCGACGGTATTGCGTCCGTCTTGTGACCAGGCAATCAACGCCGCGCGCGCCATTGCCGCGGGCTGCACTTGGCCCAGTTCCGGAAGGCGCGTGAAAAGGCATTCGGATCGGCATAATGCAAGGCCGCCGCGATCTCCGCGATCGGCAGGCTGGTGCTGTCGAGCAGTTGCTTGGCGATCTCGAAGCGCTCCTCATCGATGAGTTGCTGCAGGTGCTTGCCCTCATCCGCCAGGCGTCGCCGCAGCGTTCGCTCACGGATGCCGAACAGCCGCGCAATCGCCGCGGCCGACGCGGTCCCGCCGCGGATCATCTGATGCAAGACGCCGCGCACCTGTTCGGCGAAAGTCATCGGGTCGTTGGC
This sequence comes from uncultured Lamprocystis sp., assembly GCA_964470155.1. Taxonomy (GTDB): domain Bacteria; phylum Pseudomonadota; class Gammaproteobacteria; order Chromatiales; family Chromatiaceae; genus Thiodictyon. Next base: position 2,324 of record CAYYAY010000057.1, read on the forward strand.
CGCCGACTCCCGAATGGTCCGGGTGAGGGCGGCATGGCGCAGCGGATCGGCGCCCGCAATGGGCTGCGCGAGCCAGTGGGAGGCAAACAGGATCGCGGAGATCTCGGTGTCAAAGGTCAGGCTCGTTCCGAACAAGCGGCGATACGGGGCGAGGTTGCCGGGGCGGCCGTGTGCGAACTGCACGCGCACCGGCTGCCACGCGGGACCGCAGAGTTCGCGCAGGATACGGTAGGCGATGGCGATCGCACCGTCGTAGATCTGCGCGGTGGCCGGTGTACCGTGGCGATAGATCGAATACCCCAGCGTCACGCAGGAGGGGTCCGGGGCCAGCAGGATCGGCACCGCACCCCGGTCGGTCAGGTCCAGATGCAGTAGCAGGCTGCGGACGGCGTCGCCGACCGTGGCTGAATGACGCATCAGCAGGCCGAGGTGACCCAGCGCCTCCAGGTTGAAGCGTTCGCCGACCAGGAGCCCGAAGTGGTCATGCCGCGTGAGCGCGACGCAGGTGTCCAGCAGTCGCCCGAGCGACTCGATTGCGATGCGCGCCTCGGGGTCTTCAAACAGCTTGGGATCGACCTGGGCGTCGGCAAATGCACGCTCCGGGCTGATACCCAGTTCGGTCAAGACCGCCGGGAGTGCGCGGATCGGCCCCACCCGCAAGTCGCCGAACCGATACGCAATCCCCACGGCCGGGGTGCTGCCGCCGGGGGGCGGGGCCTGATCTGTCATGGTGCTGTAATCCTGGAATAATACCGTTTTACTCGGTCAGGTGAGGCCGGAATTGCAAGGTAGACTAGCAGCCGCTTTGTTAGATTCAAAGCATTGGGTTTGCGGTCGAGGTTCGCCGTCGAATGACCGGCGAGCGCGTTGCCCACCTGCACGACTTGCGGGGCGATGTTCCCGGATCGCCCGGTAGTGCGCCATGTCACTGAGCAATCACCAAGAGGCAACTTCAGATGCGCGTGTTCAGCATGATCTTTTCGCGGCGACCTGTCGGCTGGCTGGGCCTGATCCTGCTGGCTGGTCTTGCGGTCGCACACACGGCGTTTGGTGCTGTGCAGGTGAGCGGCGTCCCCGGTTCGCCCGGCGCCACCACGACCATTCCCGGTAATCAACTGCCGCCGCCCGATCCCAAGTTCGGCGGTGTCATCAAGGACGGCGCCCTGCAGTCCACGCCGTGGTGGCCGCCGGCCGTCGTGCCGCCCAAGGGCGCACCGAACGTGCTGCTGATCATCACCGACGACGCCGGTTTCGGCGTGCCCAGCACCTTCGGCGGCGTCATCCCGACGCCGACCATGGACCGCATCGCCAATGAGGGCCTGCGCTACAACCGGATGTTCTCCACGTCGCTGTGCTCGCCGACACGCGCCGCCTTGATCACCGGACGCAACCACCACTCGGTCGGGTTCGGCGTGATTTCCGAGCAGTCGACCGGTTTTCCCGGCTACAACAGCATCATCGGTGTGGACAACGCCACCATCGGCCGCATCCTGCTCGACCACGGCTACAACACCTCCTGGTTCGGCAAGGACCACAACACGCCCGCCTTCCAGGCGAGCCAGACCGGCCCCTTCACCCAGTGGCCGACCGGCATGGGCTTCGAGTATTTCTACGGCTTCGTCGGTGGCGACGCCAACCAGTGGGAGCCCAACCTGTTCCGCAACACCACGCAGATCTACCCCTTCCTGGGCAAGGAGTCCGGCACCTGGAACCTGATCACCGGGATGGCCGACGAGGCCATCGACTGGGCGACGCGGATGCATCAGACCGACCCGAGCAAGCCGATCTTCATCAAATACGCGCCCGGCGCCACGCACGCCCCGCACCATCCGACGAAGGAATGGGTGGACAAGATCAGCGCCATGCACCTGTTCGACGATGGCTACGAGAAGCTGCGCGAGCGTATCTTCGCCAACCAGAAGCGGCTCGGCGTGATCCCCCAGGATGCGCAGCTCACGCCCTGGCCTAAGGAGGTCTTGAAGCCCTGGGATGCGCTCACGCCCGAAGAGCAGAAGCTCTTCATCCGTCAGGTCGAGGTCTTCGCCGCCTACTGCGCCTACAGCGACCATGAGATCGGCCGCGTCATCCAGGCCTTCGATGACCTGGGCAAGCGCGACAACACGCTGGTCATCTATATCAACGGCGACAACGGCACCAGCGCCGAGGGCGGGCCGATCGGGACGCCGAACGAGGTGGCTTTCTTCAACGGCGTCACCGTACCGGTGGATGTACAGATGAAGTGGTACGACGTCTGGGGCACCGAGCAGACCTACAATCACATGTCGGCCGGCTGGTCCTGGGCCTTCGACACGCCCTTCGACTGGTTCAAGCAGAACGCCTCGCGCCTGGGCGGCACCAACCAGAACATGGTCGTGTCCTGGCCGGCGCGCATCAAGGATAAGGGCGCCCTGCGTGAGCAGTTCGTGCATGTGATCGACGTGGTGCCGACGATCCTCGAGGCTGCCGGCATCCGCGCCCCCGAGGTGGTGGACGGCATCAAGCAAAAGCCGATCGAGGGCACCAGCTTCCTTTATACCTTCGACGCCGTGAACGCCAAGGCCCCGTCGCGCCACCAGACCCAGTACTTCGAGATGATGGGTCAGTGGGCACTCTACGAGGATGGCTGGTTGCTCAGCACCAAGGTCGATCGCGCACCCTGGGAGGCCTTCGGCGCGGCCAACACCGATCCGCTGAACAATCAGGTGTTCCAGCTCTACGATCTCACCAAGGATTTCACCCAGTCCAACGACCTTGCCGCCAAGCACCCGGAGAAGGTCAAGGCGATGCGCGCGCGGTTCCTGGCCGAGGCCAAGAAATACCAGGTTCTCCCGCTCGACGGATCGGTGGCGGCGCGGGTCATCGCGCCGCGCCCGAACATCACCGCCGGGCGCACCGAGTTCGTCTACACGCGCCCGATGGTCGGCCTGCCGCAGGGTGACTCGCCGCTGCTGCTGAACACCTCCTACACCATCACCGCCGACCTCGAGGTGCCGAACGGCGGTGCCGAGGGCATGATCCTGACCTCGGGTGGGCGCTTCGCCGGCTACGGCTTTTATCTTCTCGAGGGCAAGCCGGTATTCTTGTGGAATCTGATCGACCTCGAGCGCCCCAAGTGGCAGGGCACCGCGGCACTGTCGCCGGGACGGCATACGCTGGAGTTCGACTTCAAGTACGACGGGCTCGGCGTGGGCACGTTGGTGTTCAACAGCTTCAGCGGGCTCGGCCGCCCCGGCACCGGCACGCTCAAGGTGGATGGCGAGGTGGTCGACACCAAGACCCTGCCGAAGACGCTGCCGATCATCCTGCAGTGGGACGAGAGCTTCGACATCGGTTCGGATACACTCACCGGCGTGAACGACGCCGACTACCGGCCGCCGTTCCCGCTCACGGCCAAGCTCAACAAGCTGACGATCGCGGTCGACCGGCCGGAACTCTCGCCCGCAGACATCCAACAACTCAAGGAAGGGGAGGCAAAAGCGGCGGCGGCCAGGGAGTAGCCCGGCACGGCTCTTGGCGACCGCGCGCGGGTCGCCCGAGAGGCGCGGCACCGTGCAGGAGCGCCGCGACAGCCTGTCCGCAACTGGCGGTCGCGGCTTTAGACTGAGACGATTCGCGAGATTTCAAAGCAAATTCAGACCTGAACTTGACCATCAAGGGCGGATAAACCCTCAACCCTATCCCCGAGCAACGTTGCTCAGCATGATTAGGAACAGACAGCCAATGACTACACTTGAGCAGACGCTATCCCGCCTTGCCTTGGTAACGGCGGTCCTGGCGGCCCCCGCCGCAAACCATGCACAAGCGCTCGCGGACTCACCGAGATTCGCGCCCGAGGTGCCGGCCAAAATTACGACGCCCGATACGACCGCGACCCGCATCGGCATGTTGCGCTTCACGGAGGGCGCCCCCGATCCCGCGACCGTGCAGTTGGCCTACGATCAACTCGATTTCGGTCGCGGCGTCGATGCCTTTTTGCGCGGCATGTCGGCCACATCCGTCTATGCCGTGTGCCGCGGCCTTGAGGAGGCGGGCATCGAGGCCAATCGGGGCATCGGTATCAGCGAGGACCTGCTCGATGCCCGGTCGCTGTTTCTGACGCCCAACACCACCACCGTCTACGTCTTGGCTTGTCTGAATCTCAATGATGGACCCGTGGTGCTGCAGGTGCCGCCGCGGGTGCTGGGTCCAGTGGACGACGCCGATTTCCGCTGGGTTACGGACGTCGGCCTCACGGGTCCGGACAAGGGACACGGCGGCAAGTATCTGTTCGTCCCGCCTGGGCACAAGGGCAAGCTCCCGGAGACCGGCTATCACGTCGCCAAGCCGCGCACCAACAGGGTGCTGGTGTTTTATCGCGCCTTTGTCGAGAAAGGGGACATCGCCGCCGCGGTGGACGGGGTCAAGTCCAAGGCGGCTGTCTATCCGCTCGCCGCGGCGGCTAAGCCCCCGGCGACTCAATTCGTCAACGTTTCCGGCAAACAATTCAACACGATCAGCGCCAACGACTTCAGCTTCTACGAGGAGCTGAACGGCGTGGTGCAGAACGAGCCCGCGGACTGGGTCGATCCGGATACGGTGGGCCTGTATGCCGCCATCGGCATCCGCAAGGGCCACCCATTCGCGCCCGACGAGCGGATGAAGAAGACACTCACCGAGTCGGTGGCCGTAGCGAATGCGATCGCACGCTCGAACCTGTTTGCCTCGCGCGACCCGCGGACCCGGATCTTCCCCGACCGGCAATGGCTGACGCCGTTCGTGGGCGGCAGTTACCAGTTCCTCGACGGTGCCGAGCGCCTGCTCGACGCGCGTATGATGTTTTTCTACTACGCGACCGGTATCACGCCAGCCATGAGCGAAGCCAAGCCGGGCACCGGCTCGGCTTACGCGGGGCTCTTCCGCGACTCCGCCGGAAATTACTTGGACGGCGGACGCACCTACAAGGTCGACCTGCCGGGACCCATCCCGGCGAAGGACTTCTGGTCCTTTACGGTCTACGATAATCAGACCCGCTCCCTGCTGCCGACCGACCAGAAGCTCGCGGGGCTCGACAGCACTGTGCCGGAGATGAAAAAGAATCCGGACGGCGGCGCCACCGTCTGGTTCGGACCCAAACCGCCGCCCGGCGAGGCAGCGAACTGGGTGCAAACCATGCCCGGCAAAGGCTACAACGTGCTGCTGCGGCTCTACGGGCCGCTGGAGCCTTGGTTCGACCAGACCTGGCGGCCGGGGGATTTCGAATTGCAGCCGTAAGCTCCGGCGCCGTTCCGGATGCGGTCCGCTTTCGCCCAGACAGCTGCGCCGTGATTCTTGAATCACGGGCAGGTTCCTGGTTGTTAATGCTGCCGGCAATCTGATGACGTATGGTTCGGTCTCGGTCAGGCATGGCCGGAACTGCAAGGTCGCCTGGCCGCCCCTTTGATAAATTGAAGTATCGTAACCGAATCGGAGATGACGATGACGACCAGACGCGAATTGCTGACCGCTGCTGCCGCCCTAGCCCCCGTGGCTCTCGGGCTGAGTTCCGCGATGGCGGCGGAAGGGAAACCCGCACACGAGAAGGCCGGCCATGAGGTGCCCAAGCAGGCGGACTTTCTTTTTGTCCAGAACGCCCAGGAAATCGTTTACGCCGACGGCCGCCTGACTCTCAAGGGTATCAGCCCCGCCACGGTGATGTTCGCCGACCGCCCGGAGCGTCTCGCCACCCAGATGGCCACCGCGAAGTTCGTGCCTTTCTGGAGCGAGGGTAAGGATAGTTTCCTGAAGGACCCGCCCAATGCGACCCTGTCCTTCCTTGAAGACGAGGCGTTGGTCGACGCGGTGGTGGTGTTGCACGATCCGGTCCTGGCCGGCAACGACCTGAGTTACAACGTCAAGATTCTGGAGGGTAAGATCCCCGCCAAGGCTGGTGTTGCGGTCCTGTTCATCGATATCATCGGGATGCCCCTGACTCCCATTTCCTATGCCGGGGCGGCTCGCCGCGCCTGGCGGCGGTGATGAGATTCGGTCGTTCGAGGTCTCCTGATCTCCGCCCAAACTCAATTGATATTGCTAAGGGATTTCAATGGACAAGCCGTCGCCGCGCCGGTGATGGCGCGGTAGCGCGGACGCTGGGGCTCCTGTAATATTCAGGTCAGCGAAAGGAATTCGCAGACCTCGTGCCGAGCGGCGCTATCGCGACCAGGACGGCCGGGTAACGCGCCCGATTGAATCTCCATGCCGCAACCGCGGTAGATTTCAACCATCCACTCACTGGTAGAACAGCCACATGAAATCGAAGCACCTGATCGTGACCGCGACCGCTGCACTCGTACTCACCCTGGCCGGCGCTGCCGCTGCCGAATCCGCGGCGCAAAAAGCGGCCGCGGATGCGGTGATGACCGGCGCCGCCGCCGAGCAAGCGGAGGCCGATAAGCTGCAGGGAGAAGCCGACAAGGCGGCCCAGGACGCCGCCAAGGCCAAGGCCAAGGCCAAAGCCGATCCGACCGCGGCCAACGAGCACGCCGCCAAGGTCAAGGCTGCCGAGGCGGTCGATGCCGCCGCGGTCGCCGGCGGAATGGAAGGCAAAGCCGAGGCGGCGCAGAAAGCGGCTGCAGATCTCAAGAAATAAGCGTCGGTGTTGCCGCGAACGCGCAACGCTTGGCGTCGATCATCGTTTCGGCCGACCGGATGACGTCAAACGCTGAGCGGCGATAACGAAAGAGCCGCATCGCTGCGCAGCGGTGCGGTTCTTCCTGCTTCCAATTCGAATGAGACACATGAAGCAACCGCAACACCCACCCGCGATCCTGGTTCAGGCTGGTGTCTTGCTCGCCGGATCCTTGATCGCAATCCCTGCCGCGGCGGCGGTCGATCCCGTGGATGGCAATTGGCGCTTCAGCGTCACTCCGTATTTGTGGCTGCCGAATATCAACGCCAATCTGGACTATGATCTGCGGCCCCGTGCGGCGGCCCTGCTGCAATCGGGGGCCACCCAACTCAGCACCGAGATCGGACCCAACGACTATCTCTCCAACCTGCAATTTGCTCTGATGGTGAGCGGCGAGGCGCGTAAAGGTCGGTGGTCGGTCTACACGGATATCATCTACCTGGACCTGGGCAACCAGGACTCCAGCATCCGCACGGTCCGCGGCTTCCGTGGCGAGTCCTTGACCAATGTGGCCCACCAGGCCGAGACCAGTTTGAGCGGAACGGTCTGGACCCTGGGCGGTGGTTACACGGTGGCTCATGGCGCCTGGGGCAATGTCGATCTGGTCGCGGGTTTGCGCTACCTCGGCATGGATACCGAGTTCAAGTGGCAACTTGCGGGCAGCTACGGTCTGCTCGACCGGACCGGCAAGGTCTCCGAGAACCGGGAGAACTGGGTTGGCCTCGTCGGGGCCAAGGGTGAGATACTGTTAGGTGACCCGCGCTGGTTCGTGCCCTTTTACCTGGACGTTGGAACCGGCTCGTCGAGCTGGACCTGGCAGGCCTTGGTGGGGGTCGGGTACCGGTTCGACTGGGGTGATGCGACACTCGCGCTGCGCTCGCTCTCCTATGACTTCGACGAGCAGGATGCCAACCTCCGCTTCACCGGTCCGGCACTTGGTGTCACCTTTCGCTGGTAAGGTGTGAACCCATGGCCGTCGTCATGCGGAACATCGACGCCAGGCGCCGGGGGTAGCGTGCCTATGGATCGTTCTATTGACGACGACCGGCCGGAGTTCACGGGAAACAGCGAGACCCGTGCCTGCCCGGATTGCGATCTGCTGCAGGTCGTGCCGGAACTCCCGCCCGGCGCCGGGGCGCGCTGCGCGCGTTGCGGGCGGATGCTGGCGACTCATGCGGCGGACCCGATCGAACGCCCGCTGGCACTCGGCATCGCCGCGTTGTTCGTGTTGATCCTGGCCAACACGGCGCCGCTGATGGGGCTTTCGGTGGTGGGGCATCAGGCGAATACCACGATTGTCGGTGGCGCCTGGCAGATGTGGCTCCAGGGCCAGGAGCTGACGGCCGTCGTCGTGGCATTCTGCGCGGTGTTCGCCCCACTGGCCTATCTCCTATGCACGCTGGCGGTTTTGTTTGCCGCCCGCCGCCCGCCCGCGCCGCGTTGGGTCGGGGAACTGCTGCGCTGGGCCGAGGCCATGCAGCCCTGGTCGATGGTCGAGGTCATGATGCTGGGTATTCTGGTTGCACTCATTAAGATTGCTGAACTGGCTACGGTGGAGCCCGATGTCGGTATGTATGCGGTGGGTGTGTTGATGCTGCTGATCCCGGCCATCCAGTCCAGCTTTGATCCGGAAGCCATCTGGCAGCGGGTGACCTGGGCTGGCGACGGGTCACTCCCTGCGGACGGTGCGGTTCCGGCCGTCGGCACCCCGGATCCGCGGTGCGCACCATGACCACGCTCACCGCCGCGCGGGCCGGACTGGTGTCCTGCGGGACCTGCGGCCTGCTCGCGCAGCAGGCGAGCGGTGTCGCGCCCGGTCATTGCCCGCGCTGCGGCGCGCCGCTGGCATCGCGTCGCCGGGGATCACTCGAGACCACCTGGGCGCTCGTCATTGCCGCGGCCATCTGTTACATCCCGGCCAACCTGCTGCCGGTGCTCGGCACCACCACGCTCGGGTCGACCGCATACGACACCATCATGGGCGGGGTGGTGTTTCTTTATACCTCCGGGTCCTGGCCGCTGGCACTCATCGTGCTGATCGCGAGTGTGATGGTGCCGCTCGGCAAGCTGTTGGCACTGGTCTATCTGCTGATCACGGTGCAGCGCGGCTCGATCGCCGGCAACCGGGAGCGGACCCGGCTTTATCATCTGGTTGAGTTCATCGGCCGCTGGTCGATGCTCGATGTGTTCGTCGATACCTTCACTGTCGCGCTGGTGCAGCTCTCGCCGCTGATGTCGGTGCAGCCTGGCGCGGGAGTGGTCTTTTTCGCGGCGGTGGTGGTGCTGACAATGATCGCCGCCGAATCGTTCGATCCCCGGCTGATCTGGGATACCGACACCACGACGGAGCCTGACGTTGCCTGACCCGATCGACCGCAACACGTTGCCCCGCGCCACCCTGACGCCGCCGCGGCGGCGGATCTCGGCGATCTGGTTCATCCCGCTGATCGCCGCCGTGGTGGCGATCGGCATTGCGGTCGACCGCATCATGAATCAGGGGCCGATCATCACCATCGTCTTCAGCACGGCGGAGGGCGTCGAGGCCGGCAAGACCATCATCAAATATAAGGATGTGCAGATTGGTCAGGTCACGGCGGTGGAACTCTACCAGGACTACTCCAAGGTCATGGTCACCGCCAGGATCGACAAGCACGCGGAAGGGTTGATGGTCGAGGACGCCAATTTTTGGGTGGTCGCGCCGCGCGTGACGCTGAGCGGGGTTTCGGGCCTGAGCACCCTGCTGGCGGGCAATTACATCGGGTTTGAACAAGGCCATTCAAACCGGGCCGGGCGCCGCTTCGTCGGGCTTGAGGTGCCGCCGGCCGTGACCATCGATCAGCCGGGTCGACAGTTCCAGCTCACGGCCGCCGATATGGGTTCCTTGGGGGTTGGGTCACCGCTCTATTTTCGCCGTCTTCAGGTCGGCCAGGTGATCGGCTATGCGCTCGCGAACGACGGGCAATCCGTCAGTCTCCAGGTCTTCGTCAATGCCCCCTATGATCGGTTCGTCGGCACCGATACGCGCTTCTGGAATGCCGGCGGTGTCGACCTGTCGCTGAACGCCGGCGGCTTGGACCTGCGTACCCAATCGCTGGTGTCGCTGTTGATCGGCGGCATCGCGTTCGAGTCTCCCCGTTTCGACGCCGCGAGCGAACCTGCCACCGCGGACAGCACCTTCCCCCTGTATGCCGACCGGATCACGGCCATGAAGCAGCCGGATACCATCTCCAGGCCCTATGTGCTCTATTTCAGCGAGTCATTGCGCGGGCTGTCCATCGGTGCCCCACTCACGCTGCTCGGTTTGCCTGCCGGCGAAGTCACCCAGGTCGGCGTCGATCTGGACCCGGTGAAGCTGGCGGTGCGCGGACGGGTGGAGGTCGTCGCCTATCCTGAGCGCATCGTCGCCCGCCTGCAGACACAACAGTCGGCCACTGTCCAGGCCATCGCGCAGAGCGAGCAGGCCACCCATGCACTCTTCAAGCGGTTGATCGAGGAACGGGGGCTGCGCGCCCAACTGCGCAGCGGCAGCCTGCTCACGGGCCAGTTGTTCGTCGCGCTCGACTTCTTTCCGGATGTCGGCAAGCCGGAAGTCGACTGGACCCAAGCAACGCCGGCGATCCCCACGGTGCCGAGTACCGTGCCGGACCTGGAGGCGAAGGTGACGGCGATCCTCGCCAAGATCGACGCGTTGCCGTTCAAGGCGATCGGTGCCGATTTGAAGAAGGTGATCGAGTCACTCGACAAGACCCTCAAAGACGTCAACAAGGCGGTCAATCGGATCGACACCGGGCTCACGCCCGAACTGGTGTCGACGGTCGCGGACCTGCGGCGCGCCCTCGACTCGGCCGATCGCCTGATCAACAGCACGGATGCCACCCTCCTGGGGGAGGATGCCCCAGGCCAGCTCCAACTGCGCAATGCCCTGGAAGAGATCGCCGGGGCGGCGCGGGCCGTGCGGGGGCTCAGCGACTATCTGGAGCGCCAGCCCGCCTCTCTGATCCGCGGCAAGACCGAGAAGAGTCCCTGATGCCCCGCCTACCCGCTCTTGTCAGCGCCGGACTGATTGCGTTACTCGCGGCCGGCTGCGCCTCGCCGCCGGCGCGTTTCTATACCCTGAGCGCGGCGCGCGTACCGGGGGCGCCCCCGTCCGGCCGGTCGGTGTCGGTGGGTCCGGTGTCCGTTCCCGAGTCGGTCGATCGTCCGGAGATGGTCCTTGCCGCCGGCCCCAACCAGGTGCGCATCGACGAGTTCAACCGCTGGGCCTCGCCGCTCAAGAGCGAGATCGCGCGCGCGGTGGCCGAGAATCTGGTGCTCATGCTGGGGACGGATCGGGTCACTCAGGCCGCTCAGACGGCGACCGCGGACGTCCAATACCGCGCGCTGATCGAGGTGCAGCGGCTCGACTCGATGCCGGGCGAAGCGGTCGCTTTCGAGGCGGTCTGGGTGGTGCGCCGGACCGCGGATGGGAAGTCCCTGACCGGGCGCACGCGGGTCCGTGAGCCACTGAGTGAGTCGGGCTATCCGGCCGTCGCGGCGGCTCACAGTCGAGCCGTGGTGCGTTTGAGCCAGGACATTGCCGAGGCCGTGCGGTCACTGGAGGCCGCACCCCGCTGATCGTCCACCTGCGGAGCCCCGTCGTTCCGCGCTCCTTATGCTTAACCGGATACGGTAGATGCAGCCAACACGCTTGATCGCGCGCCGGTCCGCCGGACCCACGTCTGGCCCGGACCCGATCGCGGCCGCGTCGGCCTGGGCCGGGCGGCGGCCCGACCCGCCGCGGCGCCGCGCGGCCGGTTTTCGGTGTCTCGCGCTGACGCTCGGGTGGCTGCTGCTGATCTGCGGCTGGCCGATGGCCGCGCGGGTCTGGGCGGCGGAGTCCCCCCCTCAAGCGACGCCCACCCAGCCGCCGCCCGTTGCAGCGGTCGCGTCGTCGGTCCAACCCGCCCCCATCCCGATCGAACGGATTGCACCATCGATCGCGGAAGCGGCGCATCTGCTGCGGGCCTTTTCAGCGCAGCGGGCGCCGAGCGGCGCGGTCGAGTCCATCGGCGACATCCTGCCCAAGGTGAGCGTCGAGTTCGCGGCGGATTTCGAACGGACCCTGGAGATGCTGCAAGAGCAGCCGTCGCTTGACGCACTGCAGGGGACCGATCAACTCTGGTCCAGCCGTCAGCTCGCGCTGAACGCCTGGCTGGAGACCCTCACTGCCCGGGTCACGCTGCTCCAGGAGACGCTGACGGAGCTCGCGGCCCTGCGTGAAACCTGGACCCTGACCCGCGAGGCCGCGGCAGCGGCCGGCGTCCCGGCGCCGGTGCTCAGCCAGATCGACGCGACGCTGGCGCAGCTTGCGGCGGCCGAACCAGTCGATCGGGCACGGCGCGACGAGGCGCTCGATCTGCAGGGCGCGATTGCGCGGGAAGTCGCCCGCTGCGAAACCATCCGCATGCGCATCCAGGAGGTGCGGCAGGGGACCGCGGGCGGCCTCCTGACACGCACCAGCCCCCCGCTGTGGGAGCCTGACCTCTGGCGCCGGGGGTTGGCGGTGATCCAGGTACGAGCGCACCAGGTTGCCGCGGCCTACCAGGCCGACCTGAGCGCCTACCTGACCAATCCGGCCACCCATCTGCCGTTCCATCTGGGGCTCTTTGTCGTCGTGCTCACGGCCTTGCTGGCGGCTCGCCGCCGCTTGCCGCACTGGGCCGCGGCAGGCGAGGACCTGACGCGGATCAGCATCGTCTTCGACCGACCAGTCGCCGCCGCGGCACTGATCGCGCTGATCGCCGCCACGACCCTCTGGTCGCCGACCCCGCTGCGCGTCAAGGAATTGCTGGGGGCCTTGGCGCTGCTCCCGATGATCGTTCTGGTGCGCCCGCGGGTGGACCGGTCACTGCGCCCGACCCTCTATACGCTGGGCCTGCTCTTCGCCTTGGATAGCGTCCAGCATGCCTTTGGGGGGGTCCCGCCGTTGGTCGGCCAGGTGATGATCTTCGGTGAGTCACTTGCCGCGGTTGGCGTGGTGCTGCCGCTGTTCATGAGACTCAAGTCCGCGGGCAGTGTGACCGCGGCCGCGCAACCGGATCTGCATTGGGCCTGGCGGCGACTGACCGGGGTCGTCCTGGTCCTGTTGATCATCGGGCTTGTCGCCAGTCTGTTCGGCCGGTTGGAACTCGCCCGGCTGGCGACCCCGGCCGTGCTGGTCGGGGCCGCGGACGCGCTCTGGATCTATGCCGCGTTTGAGGTGAGCGTCGCCGTACTCGCGTTTGCGTTGCGGGGCTGGCCGTTGCGGCGGCTGCGGCTGGTCGCCAACCATCAAGAATGGCTGCTGCGCCGGTTCCAGCGCTGGCTCCTGTGGCTCGCGGTGCTGGCCTGGTGTTTCCGTTATCTGGACTATCTGGGCCTGTGGCAGCCGACCCTGACGCTGGTCCAGGAGGTGCTGGCGGTCCGCCTGACCCTGGGCGCATTCAGCACTTCCGCGGGGGATCTGTTGGCCTTCGGTCTGACCCTGTGGGTCGCCTATCTGGTGTCCGCCGTGCTGCGATTCATCCTCGAAGAGGAGGTCTATCCGCGGGCCGGGATCACGACCGGTGTCTCCTATGCCGCCTCGAGCCTGATCCAATATGCGATCGGAATTGCGGCGTTTTTTCTCGCGCTCGGTTTCCTGGGGATCACCCTCACCCAGGTGACGGTGTTCGCCGGAGCCCTGGGTGTAGGCGTCGGCTTCGGACTCCAGAATGTGGTGCAGAACTTTGTCGCCGGGCTCATCCTGCTGTTCGAGCAGCCCATTCATGTGGGGGATGCGGTCCAGGTCGGGGACCTGCAGGGACGGATACGCCGCATCGGCATCCGTGCCAGCGTGCTGCACACCGTGCAGGGGGCAGAGGTCATCATTCCGAATTCCGAGATGACCTCCAACCAGGTCACCAACTGGACCCTGAGCGATCAGCAGCGGCGGCTGGACCTCCCGGTGGGGCTCGCTTACGGGACGGCCCCGGCCCAGGTGATCACACTGCTGGAAGGGGTCGCGCGCGACCATCCCGGGGTCCTGCCGGAGCCGCCGCCGCGCTGTCTGTTCGTCGGCTACGGCGACAGCGCGATCAACTTCGAACTGCGCGTCTGGGCTGACTATGACAGCGCGTCCAGTGTCAGCAGCGGACTCGCGGCGGCGGTCTACGACGCGGTCAATGCCGCCGGCCTGAGCTTTCCCTTTCCGCAACGGGAGGTGCGGTTGCTGGCCGACGAGAAGACGTCCGAGTATAGCGTTCGCACCTGATATCCAGACAGACTTTCGTGTAGGGGGTGGGTTTGAAACCCGTCCCTAGCAGCCTGTCGGACTGTAGGCGATTTCCGAGTAAGACGCTCCGTAGGAGCCCGCTTGCGGGCGACGTGACCTGCCGGCAGCGCGTCATTGTGCCCCCACCCGTCGCCCGCGAGCGGGCTCCCACGGGTTGGATTTTTCGCGGACATCACCTTACGTTAGATTATGGAGCAACAAAAAGCCTTTATATTGACTCAGGCGTCCAACGAATTCGCCGGCTTGCGCCGATCCTCCCCGCGTGTTACCCTCCCGCTTCTTTTTTACGCACTTTGCGTTGTCGAGTTTTAGAACAGAGCAAGGGTTTTCGTCATGTCTCGGGTATGTCAGGTCACCGGTAAGCGGCCCATCAGCGGCCACAAAGTCTCGCACGCCAACAACAAGACCAAGCGCCGCTTCCTGCCCAATCTGCATTACCACAGATATTGGGTCGAGAGCGAGCAGCGCTGGGTCAGGCTGCGTTTGACCAGCAGCGGGATGCGGGTCATCGACAAGCGCGGCATCGATGTCGTTTTGGGCGACATGCGCGCCCGCGGTGAACAGGTTTAAGGGGTAAAGTCCATGGCTAAGGCAGCGCGTGAAAAAATCCGCCTGAATTCCAGCGCCGGTACCGGTCATTTTTATACGACCACCAAGAACAAGCGCAATCAGCCCGGCAAGATGGAGATCAAGAAATTTGATCCCGTCGTGCGGCAGCATGTCATGTATAAGGAAGGCAAAATCAAGTAAGCCTTCCGCGCGGCGCCTTGTCGCGCGAGCATGCACTCGCTGTTGGGGTTGCGGCTGGCCGCGCGTCAAGCGCGCTGTTGAGTCGTTACACAGAACGGTTTTGAGTTTTCGGTTTTTCTTTTTTCGTTAAGGATTATCGAACATCGGGTTACGAAAAACGAGAAACGAAAAACCAACAACGACGGGTATATCTATTTCCCTAAGACCTGCTCGACGATCGCCCGAATCGCCGGATTCTCCATCAATCGCTGGAAGCGGGGGTCTTTGCTTAGCTTGTCGACATCGCCGGCCGTGATCAGTCGCATGAATTCCGGGTCGGTGAGGGCGGCTGTCACATCAGCGTCGCCCTGCAGGCGGGAAATCGCATCCATGGTTTGGGGGTTGCCCAGCAGTTGCTGCTGGACGGCCGCGAATGCGCTGTCCTGGTTGCCGGTTTCCGTGGCGGCCGCCGCGGGTATTCCCGACCCACCCGGACGGATCGCCAGCACGTCGGATTCGCGCACCTGAATCTCTCCCAGGCTGGCGCTGCGCACCCGGTACACGCCATCCCCGACCGCGATGACTTCCCCGCCGATGACACTGCCGTCGCGCAGTTCAATCCGGCTCTCGCCCGCATGCAGTGCGCCCAGGCCGATGCAAAGACCCAGCAGTGACGCGATCAGCCAGGGTAGACGAACCCGGCGTCGCAGACCGATGGTGGAGACGCAAGCCGCTGGCTGGCTCGACATGGTTGGCCTCGGGATGATGCTTGAGATGATGCCGCGCCGGGTCGCTCGTGCCCCCTGGCGGTTCATTATGGCGCGAATCGCTAACCCCGTCGCGTGCGCGTTCTGCAGAGTGTGCCATCCTTAACAGATCGCTGACAGCGCCTTCAGGTTCAATATCCGTGCAACATCAAAACCGTGATCAGTTTCTCGCCGAAGTTGAACGGATTGTCGCGGACGCCTGCGGCAACCCGGTGCCGGAGGCGTCAGGCGCGTTGTTTCGCCAGCGCTTCGATGGAATGCTGGATCGCTTTCTGCTGGAATCCCAGCCGATTACCGGGGTCACGGCCACCATCCTGCTCGCCGACATCCGTGGTTTCACGGCGATGACTGAGCGCCTGCCCACGTGCACGGTCATCGGCTTGCTGAATCGCTATTTCGCGGAGATGGGGCGGGTCATCAAGCGCCACCGGGGCGTCATCGATAAGTTCATGGGGGACTCGGTGATGGCCCTGTTCGGCGCGCCGGAGCGCCGGCCGGATGACCTGTTGCGCGCCCTGGCCTGCGCCGTGGAGATGCAGCAGGCCATGGCAAGGATCAACCAGGAATCCGCGACGCGCGGCGAGCCCAGCCTCTTCGTCGGCATTGCCGTGAACACCGGGGAGGTGATGGCGGGCAGCTTCGGTTCCCGTCAGCATAGCGAGTACACCGTCATCGGGGATACTGTGAACACGGTTGCGCGCATGGAAGCCTTCAGCCTGCGTGGCCAAATCCTGCTGAGTGAATCCAGTCATGTCGGCGCCCGCGACCACATCGAGGTCGGCGCGGTCAACGCGGTGCAGGTCAAGGGCAAGTCCGATCCGGTGATCCTGTATGAACTGCGTTCGGTCAAGCATCCGCAGCGGTTGGTGGTCCCGCGGGTGGAAGTGCGGCGCTCCCCGCGGATTCGGGTCGATTTTCCGTTGGTCCTGAACCGGATGGTGGACAAGCGCATCCTGTTGGAACCCCTGGCGGGGCGCGCGCTGGACCTCGGTTACAACGGCTTCCTGATCGCAATGGATCACTGCCTGGGGTGCGGCGACGAGGTCGCTGCCGACCTTGCGCCCCTGCTGCACGGTGAGCCGGTCGGTCGGATCTACGCGCGGGTCATCCGCGTAGAACGTTGTGCCGGCCGGTTTCAGACCAGTCTCCAGTTCACTAACCTGGATACCCCGGCCCATCTACAGGTCAAGCAGTTCGTGGATAAAATCCTGTGGGGGCGTTGATCGATCAGCAGATCCGCGGCAACTGCTCCCCGGCCAGCCAATCGACGATGCGGCTGCCGCCGAAGCGCGTCTCCATTTGTACGAAACGGTGCGGGTCCGCGACGACCTCGCCGATCCGGCTCGCCGCGGCGCCAAGCGGGTGGGCGCGCATTAGGGCCAGCAGGTTGGCCGCGTGCTCGGCCGGGCAGATCGCGACCAGCTTACCCTCATTGGCCACATAGAGCGGGTCGAGTCCGAGTAACTCGCAGGCGGCGGACACTTCCGGTCGAATCGGGATTGCGCTTTCGCGGATACGCATACCGACCCCGGACTGGTGCGCCAGTTCGTTCAGGGTGGTGGCGAGCCCGCCGCGGGTGGGATCGCGCAGGCAATGCAGATCCGGGACCTCTGCTACCATGGCGGCCACCAGGGTGTGCAGCGCGGCGGTATCGGAGCGGATCTCCACCTCGAATCCCAGGTTCTCGCGCTTGGACAGAATGGCGACCCCGTGGTCGCCGAGACTACCGCTGACCAGGATGGCGTCGCCGGGCCGCGCCTGATCGCCGGAGAGGGTCAACCCCTCCGGGACGACACCGACTCCGGTGGTGGTGATGAAGACGCCATCGCCCTTACCGCGCTCCACCACCTTGGTGTCGCCGGTGACGACGGGGACCCCGGCGGCGTTGGCGGCCGCCGCCATGCTCTCCACGATCCGCACCAGATCCTTGAGCGGATACCCTTCCTCCAGGATGAACCCGGCGGCCAGATAGAGCGGTCGGGCTCCGGCCATGGCCACATCGTTGATGGTGCCGTGGACGGACAGGCAGCCGATGTCGCCGCCGGGGAAGAACAGCGGCGCGACCACATGGCCGTCGGTGCTGATCACCAGCCGTCCAGGCGGCGGACTGAACAACGCCTGGTCATTACCCTGTCGCAGCAGATCATTGTCGAGGTGGACCTGGAAGACCTCGGCGATGAGTTGCGCCATGGCTCGCCCGCCGGCACCGTGGCTCATGTCGACCGTGCCGTGCTTGAGATCCAGTCGAACAGGAAAGCGGCGATCGGTGTTCATCTGTTGGTTAGTTGCGTTTGCATGCGGTCAGTTATACCTGTCGTTGTTGGTTTTTCGTTTCTCGTTTTTCGTAACCCAATGTTCGATAATCTTTAACTAAAAACGAAAAACCGAAAACTCAAAACCGTTCCGTATATCAGCGAAACCAGTCCCCTACCGGGAAACGCCTTTGGCGTCTGGATCGTTGTCGTTGTCGTAATCGTAATCGGACTAGCGATTCACGTTGGCCCCGCACTGCCCGATGTCGATCGGGTTTCGATTACGACAACGACCAGATCTGGGACGGCTACGCCGCCCGCGGCCCACGGAAGCGCCCGTAGCTCCAGTATGCAGCGCAGGCGCCCTCGGAGGACACCATACAGGACCCCATGGGGTTGTCCGGCGTGCAGACGGTGCCGAAAAGCTTGCAGTCGGTGGGCTCCTTGACCCCGCGCAGAATGGCCGGGCATTCGCATCCCTTGACCTCCCGCACCGGGCCCACGTCGACCGCAAAGCGCTGTTCGGCGTCCAGGTCCGCGTAGGCGTCGGCCAGTCGCAGGGCACTGTGCGGCAGGAAGCCCAGGCCGCGCCACTCGAAGGAGTCACGGGTGGTGAAGACCTCGGCCATCAGCGCCTGGGCCTTGCGGTTGCCGTCCGCGGTCACGGCGCGGGTATATTGATTCTCGACCGCGCAACGGCCGTCATTGATCTGGCGGATCAGCAGCAAGGCCGACTGCATCACGTCCAGGGGCTCGAAGCCGGCGATCACCACGGGCTTGCCGAACTGCGTGGGGACAAACGCGTAGGGCTGGCTGCCGATGACGGTACTGACATGGGAGGGACCCAGGATGCCGTCGAGTTGGACACCGTCCGGACCGGCGGTCGCCAGGATGGTGCGCAGCGCGGGCGGCGTCAGGACGTGGTTGCAGAAGATCGAAAAATTGGTGAGGCCCTCGGCGCGGGCGGTCTTAGCCGCGACCGCGGTGGGCGGGGTGGTGGTTTCGAACCCGATGGCGAAAAAGACCACTTGGCGCGCCGGATCGGCGCGGGCGATGCGCAGGGCGTCCTGGGTGGAATAGACCATGCGGATGTCGGCTCCGGCCGCCTTGGCCTTGAGCAGGCTCTGCCGCTCACTGGCCGGAACGCGCATCAGGTCGGCATAGGTGCACAGGGTCACCCGGTGCTGCGCCGCCAGCACGATGGCGTGGTCGATGCGCGCCATCGGCAGAACACAAACCGGGCAGCCCGGACCATGGATGAAGCGCACATTGGGCGGCATCAGGTCCTGCACGCCATAACGGAAAATGGCATGGGTGTGGCCGCCGCAGAACTCCATGAGACGGTACTCCCGGTTGGGGTCGGCCGCGGCGCCAATGGCTTCGGCCAGGCTCCGTGCCAGGTGTTCGTCGCGGAACTCATCGACGTATTTCATCGGGTTAGACCGAATTGGTCGGCGGTTGACGGCGCTTCGTGCAGGTCGTCGAGCACCCCCATCTCACGCATCAGGTCCAGGGTTTGCTCGGCCTCCGCGGCGCTGATGCGGTTGAGCGCATAGCCGACATGGATCAGTACATAGTCACCGACCGCGGCGTCTTCGATCAGCGCGAGTGAGCAGTCTTTGCTCACCGCGCCCAGGGCGACCGTGGCCGTCTCTCCGGTCGGATCGATAGCGGTGATGCGGGCTGGGATGGCGAGACACATAACGGCGACACCTCGATCGAGTTCAGAATTCGGAGTTGAGCCCGGCATTGCGGGCATCGCCCGGGTGCGGGAGTGAACGCTCGCTGCCGGGGAGGTCCAGGGCGTAGTCGACGCAGGGATCTACGGCCGCGATGAAGAGCCGCACCAGGGGTTCAATGGGTTCGACGCCGCGCTGCCGCAGGAGCTGCTGGAGTCCGGCCGCCACGACCCCGCGGGGATGAAAGTTCCATTCGGTCGGCGCCAGGATGGCGTAGGCGGCGATACGTCCAGCGCGGATGTGCACGCGATGGACGAGCAGGCCGCGTGCCGCCTGGACCTGGGAGAGCCCCAGGCCGGGGGCCAATGCGGCGGCCGTGGGCAGTGCGTCCGGCACCGGGATATCGCTCAGGAGGCGCGCAACCTCGGTGAGTTGAGCGGCGAGCCGCGGCAGCAAACCATTGTCGAAGTCGGTGGCCAGGTTACGCACCAGCGGTTGATCCTGTTGTCGGGTCAAGGGGCTGGTTTCCCGCGGTTGCGCCGCCCAGACCGGCCGGGCGATGAAGTCATCGGTGGTCGCCCCGTCCGCTCCCAGGTGTCGGTCCAAGTCCGCCGCGCTCAGCTCGGGCAGGGCGCCGACCGCGCATCGCCCGTATCCGGCCTGGCCCGCGGCGATGACCTGCCGGACCAGTCGGGCCGCACTCGTGTCGGTGTCCGCGGCCCAGGCCGCCAGGGTGTCCAGCCGGTCGACCCGCGTGCGCCAAGCGGCGGGTGTGACACCGAAGATACGTTCCGTACACAATGCGGCCAAGTCCTCACGAGCGTGCCCGGCGGCCGGTTGATCGGGGGCGGCGGTGCTCGCGCCCGGCGCCAATGCCGCAGATCCGGCGGCGAGCGCGGTCCGCCGCGTGATCGTCAGCCGCATCGTCTGGGTCATGGCGGCGGCGTCGGGGTCGTTGCCCAGAAATTTTGGCCAGTCCAGCAGGATGCGCCAGAGGTGTTCGCGCAGTGTCTCCGTGTCCACCAGCTGCTGTCGCAGCCCGGCAATCCGGTGATCGGCGGCCAGTCCGAGTGCCTGCTCGATGGCCGCCGCGGCGGCGGCCGACTGGGCGGTGCCGCAGATGTTGAAGAGGACCGGCAGCAGCCGGACGGTAGCCGCGACGTCCCGGCCGACGAAGACCTTCGCCGCCCGGACCGGTCGGGTCGAGGTGATGGTCACCGCCGCCGCGTCGAGCGTGATGTGGAGCTTACCGGCGGGGTCTGTCATCGGGGCATCATTCGGCGGTGGCGGCAGGTTGGGGCGGCGCGTGCGGACCGCGCGGGCGGCGACTGGAAATCGCGTGAGTGTACCGCAACCCCCGGCTAGAATACCCGCCCGTCAACCCGGCTTTGCCGCCGAACACCCGCAGCTCGAGTGCAACCCCATGCTCACCAAGGAACAAGTGGACCGCCTGCGCGATCCCATCGACTTCGAAGCCGAGGTCGCCGGCCGGACGCTGCGCTTCGCGAGTACCTGGGGGCTGTTTTCCCCGCGGGCGATCGATGAGGGGACCCGCCTGTTGCTCGACCATATCGAGGTCGGCCCGGACGCGGATTGTCTGGACTTGGGATGCGGCTACGGCGCCATCGGTGTCGCCCTCGCTGTGCTGGCACCCCAGGGACAAACGCTGATGGTCGACAAGGACTTCATCGCCGTGGACTTCGCCGAACGCAATGCCCGCCGCAATCGGCTCGGCAACGCCCGCGCCCTGCTCAGCAACGGCTTTGATCAGGTGCCGGCCGACCTGCGTTTCGATCGGATCGCCAGCAATATCCCCGCCAAGGTCGGGAAGGAGCTCCTGGCCATCCTGCTCCACGATGCGCAGGCCCGGTTGCGGCCGGGCGGTCGACTCTATGTCGTCACCATCAACGGTTTGCGCGAGTTCATGAAGCGCAATCTCAAGGAGGTGTTCGGCAATTACGACAAGCTCAAGCAGGGTGCTCATTACACGGTGGGGATGGCGCAGCGGGGAGACTGAAGCAGGTCAGGGCTTCCAGCCCTGACTGCGCACCCGGCGAGTCGCGCGCCGCCGCCTGAATCCGGGATTGCCGCGCGGCTCGACCTTGCATTGGCCTACAGTTGCGGTCATCTTTCCCGGACAGTCGGCCGCTTGGCCGGTCGTCATCCGTTCGCACCGATCGCCCCCACTCACCGCTTCCAGGAATCTCTATGGTCCTTGACTTGCCCCAACTCTACGCGCGGCTCAATATCCCGGTGCCTGTTCTGTTGCCCGCCTGCGAGCCCAAGCAGATCCGTGGGGTGAATACCCTGGAGATGGCCGAACAGACCGACCTTTGTTTCGCCGAGGGGCTGGAGCAAGCGCAAGCGGTGCAGGGCAGCCGCGCTGCCGCCGTGTTGGTCCATGACAACTTTCCGGCCGTCACCGGACCGGCCCTGATCCGGGTGGCGGAGCCGCGCGCGAGTTTCTTTCTGCTGGCCGAGTCCTTCCTGCCGGTGTCCGAGGTGCAGGGCATCCATCCCAGCGCGGTGATCGACCGTAGCGCGGTGCTGGGGGCCGGGGCCGCGGTTGGGGCTTGCGCGGTGATTGCCGCCGGGGTGCGGTTGGGCGAGCGCTGCCGCATCGGACCGGGGGTCTATCTGGGACCAGGCGTGATCCTCGGGGCGGATTCGGTCATCGAGGCCAACGCGACCGTGCATCGGGACAGCCGGCTGGGGGAGCGCTGCACGGTGCGCTCCGGCAGCGTGATCGGCGGGGATGGCTTTGGTTTCCAGTGGGATGGAGAGGGTCACCGCAAGGTTCCACAGCTTGGGCGCGTGGTCATCGAGGACGATGTGGACATCGGCTGCAATTGCTGCGTGGACCGCGCCACCCTGGGGGAGACCCGGATCCGTCGCGGCACCAAGATCGATAATCTGGTGCAGATCGCGCATAACACGGATATCGGCGCCCATGTGATTTTGGTCAGCCAGACCGGGGTCGCGGGCAGCAGCACGATCGGCACCGGGGCCGTGATCGCCGGCCAGGTCGCGGTCTCGGACCACGTGCAGGTGGGGGCGGGGGCGCGCATCGGCGGTCAGTCCGGGGTGACCAAAGACGTGCCCGCGGGCGCCGCGGTGTTCGGCACCCCGGCCCGACCGATGAAGGACACGCTGCGCGAACTGGCGTCGTTGCGCCACTTACCGGAGTTGCTTAAGCAGTTCAAGCGTCAGCAGCAGGATTTGGACACCCTGCGGCAGCGGCTGGACGACCTGGAGGGCGGTTCCGTCCGGGGTCGCCAACCGGTCTGACCGCGCGCGCGGTGCGTCCAGTGATCGCGTTCAACGCCGATATACGGAATGGTTTTGAGTTTTCGGTTTTTCGTTTTTAGTTGAGGACTATCAAACCTTGGGTTACGAAAAACGAGAAACGAAAAACCAACAACGACGGGTATAACGTCTAGTTCCGGACTTCATCCCCTTGCTTCTGGGTTTCCTCTGCCAGGCCGAGCAAACGGACGGCCTCGGCGCCGATCGGTGTGTCGGCTCCCAGGTCGCGCGCGCGGCCCAGCGCCTCGCGGGCCTGCGCGAGGTCGCCGGTTTGCAGCGCGACATATCCCAGGGTCAGCCAAATCCGCTGTGCGCTGGGGTCGGTCTGGGCCCCCGTACGCAGGACCTCCAGCGCCTCCGCGCCGTCACCGGTGTAATACAGGGCGAGCCCCAGGTCGTTCCGGGTTTCGACGTCGTTGGCCGCCAGTTCAAGGATGCGCCGGTAGACCGGGATCGCCTGGGCGAAGCGGCGTTCTTCGAACAGGGTCGTGGCGCGCTGCCGCAGCAGGTCCGGATTGGTCTCGGTGATGCGCGTCGGGATCGCGTCGACGGCGTCGCGGACCGGAGTGGCGGCCGCCGGGTGTCCGGCCGGCACGCGTGCGGCGCCGGGCGGATGCTGCGCAACCGTCGGCCGGATGGGGTGGCGGATATAGTAATCGCGGGTGACGGCGAAGACTGCGAAGCCGTAGAAAGCCAGAACAACGAGGGCAAGTAACCAGTGGAAGGGGCGCAGTGTCGGCATGGCGGTGATGTAACCTCGGGTGAGAAGGGGGCGGCGGATGCTAGGAACCGCCGGTGCTGCTGTCAATCATGCCCTGATTCCGGCGGGTCGGGTAAGTTTGATGCCGCGCGGCCGAGGCGCGGTGACCTTGCATCCTCGCGTCACCCCTGGACTTGGCCTATCATGCCGCGCAACCTTACGAAGCCGGGGACGGCCTCGCGACTGCCGTCCCGTCCTGACCATCCGGAGCACACTCTATGACGACCCCTGTACGAGACCTTGAGGGAGCGGCCGACGACATCGTCGATAAATTGGCGGAGCGGGGTATCAAAGACAACGAGCAATTGGTCAAGGCCGCGGCCACACCCGCCCAGCGCAAGGAATTGGCGAGCTTCTGCGGATGCGAGAGTGCCGACATCCTGCATCTCGCCAACCGGGCCGATCTGGCACGAATCCGCGGTATTTCCGGCGTCTACTCGGACCTGCTGGAAATCGCCGGCGTGGACACCGTCAAGGAACTCGCCACGCGGCGTGCGGACCACCTGTTTGCCAAGATCGCCGAGACCAACGATCGCGACCGTCTGACCACCAAGCCGCCGACTCAGCCCATGGTCCAGAACTGGGTGAGTCAGGCGAAATCCCTCCCCGCCATGCTGACCTATTGAGGTTCATGCCGGCCGCCGTTGCACGTCCCGTGCGGGGCGCGCGCCGACGGGTCGGCGCGGCGCCTGGCCCCGTGCCCAGACCGCCGACGGCGGAACAGGCCGGTTCCCGGTCGGCTGCCGCGGTGAGCGCCGCCGCATAAAAAAGACCGCTTCGACAGGATCTGTCGTTGCGGCCGAAAAGGCTTGCTGCCTGGAAATCGCCGGGGGCGCGACGGCGGGATGGCCCCGTGGGTCGAAGCCCTGGGAGAATCAGGAACGGGATTCGGCGGCGGCCGTCCCGGGCTCGCCGCGGCGCTCACAATGGCGCCTCCTGGTGTCGTTGCGGGAAACCAGTCCGATCAGGAAACCACCGCTCAGGATGGCCGTCAGGATGCCGGTGATGGTGAATGCGTCAAAGCTCATGATCACGCCTCCAGATACTGCCGTTGCGTAGGGTACTGCTCCAATTGTCTTGGACTCGCGCCGTCGCGCACGCGCAGTGCCAGACTTTTTTAACCCATATTCTGCACAGTCAATGTAGACTATGTATTTTGGTATTAGCTAATATTTTAACATATAACAAAGAAAGTACGTTGCGAATTCGCAACGGCCAGGCCATGACTCAACGCGTCATCCGCTCCTCCGCGAGAAACCCCCGTCCTTCAGGTCGGGGAGGGATAGCGGGCGGCGGCAGCGCCGTCGCGTCCAATTGCGCATAGCCATACCCGTCGCCGCGTTGGATCACGCAGCAGTGGCGATAGCCGATGCCCTGAACGACGCCCTGCGGGGTCTGAATATTGAAGCGCCCGGTCGCCCGAACCGCGACGCGGCCCATCTGGACCCCCGCCTTCTTGCCGCTCGGCACCGTGGCCCGTACCAGATCACCCGTCTGGAAGCCGCGCACCTGCTTGTGGCGCATTAGGTACCCGCGAGGAAAACCGTCCTGGGTCACGCGGGTGCGCTGGTAGGTCCCGCGGCCGGTGCAACGGATCGAAAGGACCGGCGCGACCCAGCCGGTCACCCCCTCGACCACACCGACACAAGCGGCATCCAGCGCATGGGTCTTGGGTACACCGAAGCGGGTGCGGTTCCACTTGGTGCGCCCACCCGTGCCAGTCTCCACCGCCAGCCCGGTGGCGGTCAGGGCGTTGAGCAGCGACCAGCGGGTGCTGTTGACGGCCGCTGCATCGCCTAGCGGCTGCTTGGCCTTGGCCTGGATCTCCGGATGGCCGAACTCGGCCGCGCTGCGATTGCCCTTGGCCTGGTTGCAAGGGTGGCACGCCAGGGTCAGGTTCGTGACCCGATCCGAGCCGCCAGGCCCCGATGCTGGATCTCCGCCAGCACCAGGACATGATGCACCGCATCCGCCGGGTCCTCGCGCACCAGGGCCAGCCCGGTCGTGTTGCTGCCCGGATCGAGCTTGAGCCGCACCGGCTGCACGGCGGCGGTGGCTCGCTCCCGGTCCACCAGCCGAATCACGAACGGCACGACCCGATGGAGACGCGCCCGACCCCGTGCTAGGAGCAGACGGGCCCGCTTCTCTGAACAGGGCATCAGCGGCTTGCCGCGGCGATCCAATACGAACACGGCCATTGATTACACTCCAAACACTGCCCTTACGTGCCTGGTGACGCACCCTCGCGGGTGTCTCCCCTCGGGACTGTCGGCAACCGGCTCCCGCTGTTGCCAGCGACGATCAGAACCTTCGGCGTTTTACCTTGCGCCTGCATGATCCTGACCTTCCAGGGTCCGGGACTGAGGAAGCATCCCGGAGTGGGTCTTGACGACCTGTTGCCAACGGAGCGGATTGATGACCGCTCTCCCTGGTCAACCCGGCTTGCTTTCACAAGCTCCGCCCTTCAGGGCGGGGTAGTTGACAGTTGACGTAGGGCCTGGGTCTGCCTAAATTCCGCGAGCGGCTATCACACTACCATCGGAGCGAGACCCCATGCTTCAGCCTGGCGACAAGGCACCTGACTTTTCTCTACCCGACGCGGATATGGAGCGAGTCAATCTGGAGGGCCTGATCGGCCGGCGCAACCTCGTTATCTACTTCTATCCGAAAGATGACACTCCGGGTTGTACCATGGAAGCGTTGGAATTTACTGACCTGCAGTCGGAGTTCGACGCGGCCCAGACCGAGCTGATCGGGATCAGCCGTGACACCTGCACCAGCCATGGCGCCTTTCGGGACAAGTACGGACTGACCGTCAAGCTGCTTGCCGACCCCGACGGCGAGACCTGTGAAGCCTACGGGGTCTGGCGGGAGAAGGAGGCGCATGGGGAGCGGCGCATGGGTATCGTGCGTTCCACCTTCATCGTCGACAAACAAGGGGTCATCCGTCATGCCATCCATGACGTGAAGCCCAAGGGGCACGCGGCTCAGGTGTTAAGCCTGGTGCAGGCGCTTTAGTTCAGGAGGACAGCGGATGACTTGCCGCCGAGGACACAGTGGCGGCCGCGGCGGCCGGCACGCCGTGCCGGGCGATCGTCGCGTCCGGCGTTCCCCCGTGATCGGCGTGGTCGTCGTGCGTCGAACGTGAAGCTGCGCGTCTACATTCTGGCGTTCCTGCTGGTCTTCGGGTTGATGCCCCTGATGCTGGCGGTGGTCATCAATCTGCCGCTGGTGCTGGACCGCACGGCACTATTCTATCAGCGCGCCTATCTGCAAAACCTGCGCGCCGACTTTCGCGATCTGGATCAGCATCTGGCCAGCCGCCACGAGATGATCCGCCTGCTGTCGAAGCTGCCGGAGCCGGGCTTGATCCTCGGGGCGCAGGGCGCGGCCGACGAGATCGATGTGGCGCGCGCCCGTTACACCGCCTGGGTCAATCAGATCCTTGCGGATCAGCGGGATATCACCCAGTTGCTGTTCGTCGACGGGCAGGGCGAGGAGCGGTTCTGGCTGACCCGTGATCCGCGCTCGCAGGAGTGGCGGCCGACGGCGCAGCCGCCGCTGGTACCGGCCGGTGATTTCCTCACCGCGGGGCTGCGGCTGGCCCCCGGGGCGGTGATCGTGAGTCGCATCCGGGTCGATCCGGTCGGCGGCGCGGCCGATCCGCGACAACTCATGACGCTCAGTTTGGCCAGCCCGATCGGCGGCAGCAAGGAGCCGCCGCAGGGGGTGGTGGTGATGGGCATCGACGTGGGCGGCCTGGCCCAGTTCTACCGCGATACCCTCTGGGTCAACCAGGACGGCACCTATCTGCGCCCCGGCCAGCCGGCCGCAGCCCCATCCGCCCGCGATGAACCCGGCGTGACCCGGCCGGAAGCCTTCCAGGCGTTTCCGGGGCTCGAAGCGATCTTTGCGGAAGGCACCCTGGCCCTGTGGAAAGGCCCGCGCGGCGGCCAGTTCCTGTGGGTGCCGATGTTTGCCACCGAGGATGGCCGGCCCCTGTGGGTGGGGCGTGCGGTCGACCCCTCACCGATGGACGAGTTTCGCAACGCGCTGATTCTCAGAGTCCTCTCGATCATCCTGGTGCTGGTGCTGGTGGTCATGTTCCTGGCGCGCTGGATCGCCCATCGGGCCGAGCGCTTCAGCCAAGCGCTGACCGGCGGCATTGGCCAGATTCTGCATGACGGACCGCCGCTGCGCTTTCGTTGGCGTGGCCCCAAGGAGATCCGGGAACTCGGCGAGCAGTTGACCGCCCTGGCCGAAACCCACGCGGAACATTTGCGTGTCGCCCGCGAGCACACCCAGGCGCTGGAGCGCTCCAATCGCTACAAATCGGAGTTCCTGGCCAACGTGAGTCATGAACTGCGCACCCCGCTGAACTCCATCCTGCTGCTCTCGAAGATGCTGGCGGCAGAATCGAGCGGTCTCAACGCCAGTCAGTGCCGTCAGGCGCAGGTCATTCATGAGGCCGGTACCGATCTGCGGACCATGATCGACAATATTCTGGACATCTCACGGATCGAGGCCGGCCATGTGCCGATGACTCTGGACCAGGTGGACCTGCCGCCGCTGCTGACGGATATCGTGGAACTGGTCGCTCCCCTGATCGGCGACAAGCCGGTGGAGATCGCGGTGCAGATCGACCCCGCCGCGCCGGTCCGCATCTCGACCGATCGGGAAAAGCTGCGGCAGATTCTCAAGAACTTCCTCGCCAACGCGATCAAGTTCACCGATAAGGGCCGCGTCACCCTGAGCCTTCAGGTCTGTGTGGACCCGCTGCGCCCGCTGGCGATCAGCGTGGCCGACACCGGCATCGGTATCCCCAAGGACAAACAAGCCATCATCTTCGAGGCCTTCCAGCAAGCCGACGGTTCCACCCGTCGACGCTACGGCGGCACCGGTCTCGGCCTCTCCATCAGCCGCGAACTGGCCAAGCTGCTGGGTGCCCGGATCGAGGTGCACAGCGATCTCGGGGCCGGTGCCGTCTTCACCTTGCTGTTGCCGCTGGCCCTGCCGGGCGGCGAAACCACGGAGGAGGCGTCCGCCGGGTCCGCCGAGAGTCTGCTGCTGCCGGTTTCCGAAGAACCGCCGAATCAACCGAATCCGGACAACCCCGGGCACTGGGTCCTGATCATCGATCGTGACGTCCCGACCCTGGTCCACCTCTCGGGGCTCATCGGTGCCAGTGGACTTGCGGTGCAGACCGCGGCCGACCTGGACGAGGCGCTGGAGACCTTGCAAGAGGAGCCGGCGGGCTGTCTGCTGGTGATCCTCGCCGCGTTGGTGTCGGAGCGGGAGACCTGTGATACGATCACGACGCTACTGGAACATCATCGTGTTTACGGGACTGCCGTGGCGGTCATGACGGAAGCGACGAACCCCGTGGTGATCGAGCGTCTGCGCGATGCCTGTCTGGCCGTGGGGGCGCTTGCCGTGCTTCCCAAACCGGTCGATGCCGCGGGGCTGCGGACGGTGATGACGGGGCTGCTGGCCTTTGGGCGCGCCCGCCGAATCCCAGGTTGAGGAACCGCGGCCGTACCTATCCGGACTCACCCTGTCATCACAGTTTATGAATGGTTACGCTGGATTCAAGCTGCTCATTGTCGACGACCATGCGCACAACCTGTTTACGCTGAGGACCTTGATCGAGGCGCATATGGATGTCGCCGTGATCGAGGCCACCTCCGGCCAGCAGGCGATCGACCTCACCCATAGCCATCCGGACATCGACCTCATCATTCTGGACGTGCAGATGCCGGGAATGGACGGTTTTCAAACCGCGTCCCTGCTCAAGTTACGCAAACGCACCCGGGATATCCCGATTATTTTCCTGACCGCCGCCTTCAAATCAGAGGAATTCCAGCGGCGCGGGTTTGCGGTCGGGGCCGTGGACTACCTGCTCAAACCCATCGATGATCAATTGCTGATCAACAAGATCAGCACCTATTTCCGGCTGATCGAGAAGGAGCGCGGACTCAACCGGGTGCTGGAGCAGCGGGTGGCCGAGCGCACCGCGGAGCTGGCCGCGGCCCGGCAGTATCTCGAGAACATCATCACCCACATGGGCGAGGCGCTCTTGGTGTTGGAACCCGGCGGCACCATCACCATGACGAATCCGGCGGCGTGCCGTATGCTCGGTTACTCGGAAGCGGACTTGATCGGCATGTCGATCGGGGACATCTTCGAGGAGGAGGGCGACGAACAGGCCGGGGCTTTCCTCGGCACCTGGCTGGAGGCCCTGATCCGCACCGGGGCGCTGAGCAAGATCGAGGCACGCTTCATCGCGCGCGATGGTCGGCGGGTGCCGATCCTGTTCGCACGCACCGCGGTCAGAAACACGGCGGGGGCAATCAGCGATATCATCTGCATCGCTAAGGATATGACCGGCTATGTGCGGGTCGAGTCCGGCGACGATACCGACCCTGCGACAATTTACCCGTGCAGTGTATCTCACATGCCGGAGGAGGATCGACGATGAGCGACCTGCCCAATACGGACCAGCGGGAGGACGAAAAGACCGCGCTGACCGCCAATGCCCTCAAGGCCATGGCCCACCCTCTGCGCTGGAAAATCCTGTGCTCGCTGGGTGAGAGCGAACTGTCGGTGGGCGAGATCGTGGAGCGCACCGGAACCTCCCAGAGCAACATCTCGCAGCATCTGGAACAACTGCGCAACAAGAACATCGTGGTCGCGCGCAAGGAGGCGAATCGCATCTTCTACCGCATCCGCAACACCCAACTGCTGGACCTCATCGGCATCATGCGCGAGGTTCTGTGTCCGGCCAATCTGGACGACCGGTTTCCCCGCTAGCGGTGTCGCGCACCCGGTCGGCGGCGCGCGCGATCTGGGGTTTCCCCGGCTTGTCCAGCCGCCCGACCCTTCTTCATAATAGCGCAGCCGTTTCACCAGCCGTCTGCTTCATCCCTAAAGGAAGTGCGCCATGTTCGAACCCAACGAGTGGTTTACCGAAGTCGTCGATGACGAGGGTTCAGCCTTCTCACTCAAGGTCACCGAGAAACTCCATGAGGAGCAGACGCCCTACCAGTTGATCGAGGTTTACGCCACCGCGGGCTTCGGCAATCTGATGGTGATCGACGGCTTTGTCATGCTCACCAGTCGCGACAACTTCCTCTACCACGAGATGATGTCCCATCCCGCCCTCTTCACCCATCCCAATCCGCGGCGGGTATGTATCATCGGCGGCGGCGATTGCGGCACCCTGCGCGAGGTGCTCAAGCACGACAGTGTCGCGTCGGTCGTGCAGATCGACATTGACGAGGGCGTCACCCTGGCCGCCGAGTGTTTCTTTCCCGAACTCACCGCGTCCAACGAAGATCCGCGGGCGCGACTGCTCTTCGAGGATGGCATCCGCTGGATTCAGGAGGCCCCGCCCGGCAGTCTCGACCTGATCATTGTCGACAGCACCGACCCGGTGGGACCCGCGGTCGGGCTCTTCACCGCCGATTTCTATGCGGACTGCGCGCGTGCGCTCGATCAGGGCGGCATCCTGGTGCAGCAGAGCGAGTCGCCCCTCTATCACATGCATATCCTCACCGACATGCACGTCGCCATGCGCACTGCCGGCTTTGGCGACACCCGGTCGCTGTTCTTTCCTCAGACCGTCTACCCCTCCGGCTGGATGACCGCCACCCTGGCCGGCAAGGGCGACAGCGCCCTGGGCGTGGTGCGCCTTGCCGATGTTCGCGCCAAGTCCTTCGACACCCAATATTACAATGCCGAGATTCATCAGGCCGCACTGGCGCAACCCGAGTTTTTCCGCCGCGCCCTGACCGCCGCGCTGCAGACTGCCCAGACCGCGGGCGCCTAAACCGCGCCCAGCGCGGTATGCGATGTTTTCGGATGGGATCGGCCTCGGCAGACTCGACGATTGCCGGAGCCGGCGCGGTTTAAAGCATTCAGTCCGACCGCGTCAGTTCGGCGGACAGATCAACCGCGGTGCGACGCGACACTTCCAGATAATATTCGAAACCGCCTGGCCCGCACCGGCGGGCCAACTGGTTCACGATGCGCCGCTGCATCGCCGCGTTCTCATTAGGTCCGTTCGTATACAGTGGTTTTCCATCCCGTCCGTAGGTGAACTCAGTGGGGCAGGCGGCGGTGTCGATGTCACCAAAGATCAGCCGGGCAATCCGGTAGTCGGGGTGTGGTTCAAAGCCCAGATCTTTGGCATAGGCCACTGCCCCCTCGACCAGTTTGCGGGCACAGGCTGGCTCCTGAGGCTCCAGCGCCTCCTCCATGCTGGCTTGGATGCGCACCAAGGCCGCGCGATAGGCGTTCTCTTCCATGATGTTATACATCGCGTTCTTGACGCCCAGGCAAAAGACGTCGACCACGAAGCCCGCGAACGCATAGCGCCCGTCCGGCAGCTGCCGGCTCAGCCAGACCGATCCGATCCCCACCTCGAACAGCGTTCGAGCAAACAAGACATCGGCGACCGGCGCGTGCGCCGCGACCGTCCAGTCATGGGCCAGGGCTGCGGCGCCGGACAGACCGACAGCCGCCTTCTTGGCCTGCTTGCGCTTGAGTTCCCGCTTCGCCCGTTTTTTTTGTAACGCCTTTTGATCGAGTGCCATTGACCATGTTCCTGTAAAAAAGCCGGCCGAACGATCGGCCGACGAATAAGGATCTCACAGGTGGGCGACGGGCGGGAAGTCTCAGTTGTGGACCCGCCCCCGCCGCCGACCATGCGCCGGCGGGGCTCCGCAGAGGTATCAGATGTCGAATGGCCGCTGGGCGTTGTAGCTGGGGCTGGGCTGACCCACCAGGAAATGATTCGGCGTCTGGGTGGGCGGCATCTGGTCGACGATCTGGCGGTGGAAGGTGCCGTAGTCGCCGCGGAAGGCGCCATTGCCCCACACCCGGAGCAGATTCGCGGTGAACAGCCCGTTGTCGAGCCCGTCGAGCGACACCTGATTGTCCTGGCACCCCGAGATCAGCCGCACACTGGCGGCGACCGGCAGCGCCATCTCGCGGGTGGCGGGGCCAGCCCAGTGCGCCACGGCCGCGGTCGACAGGCCGCGGTAAAAATCGCGATGGCGGCGGGCGACCTTGGCGGCAATGTCCTGCGGCATCAGACGTGGGCGCTCGCCGGGTGGGGGATTGGCGGCCAGCATCGCGTCGGCGCGGCGCGCCCTGATATTGGTGCCGGAGTGGCAGCAGTCCGAGAGCACCAGCACCCGGCTGTCGCGGGGAAAGCCGGCCCACAGTACATAGAGCTCATCGTCGATGAGCTGACCGTCGAAGAGACAGAGCGTCTCGTCCAGCACGTCGTCCGGAGTGTCGTTGATCTCATCGCCGCTGTAGTCCGGCACCTGGCCGCCGTGACCGGAATAGGTGAACACAAAGATGTCGCCGGCCTTCATCCGGGCTGCGGTCGCCTTGATCGTGCTGATCACCGCGTCGCGGGTCGCCTTTTCGTCGAGCAAGAGCTTGGCCTTATAGCCCAGACTGCCGGTGAGCCCGGCCAGGTCCTTGGCATCGTAGACACAGGCCGTGAGTGCGCCGTCCCAGCCCTCGTAGTGATCGGTGCTGACATGGTTGAGCCCGACATGCAGCGCATAACCCTTGGCGACGGCCGCCGCGGGCGGGGTGGGAAGCCGCGCCCGCCGACGCGCCCGTGGCGCGGCACTGGCGGCAGCAGTCACCGCTGGGGCCGCCTGGGTCTCGGTGAGCCGCTTGATCTCGGTCTCGATGCGCGCGGCCACGTCGGCGTAACCGGCATTGGTCGGGTGCAGCTCATCGTGCCAGCGGCCGGCGACCACCCCGCGGCAGTCGACAAAGGATAGACGGGGCGACTGTTCGGCGAGGGTGTACAACCGGGTATTGAGCCGGTCCACCATGATGTCGGCGATGGCCTTCTGCAACGCCGCGTCCTTGATGCCGCAGGACTTCATCGGCTTGCCGAGCCATTTGCCGTTGGCTGGAATCACGTAGTCGTAACCGTGGCAGATCACCGCGGCGTCGTTGAAGGCGCGCCCCACATCACGCACGATCCGCTCGATATTGGCGACCGCCGCGTCGAGCACACTGTTGAACGACGGCAGCAGATACTGGGCCGCGGTCAGCGTCGGGTCGAAGGCGCGCAAATGCCGGGCGAGTTCACCGCCGGCGACCAGATCGTTGCCGCCGCCCGAGAGCAGCAACAGCCGCCCGCCGGTGCGTTCGAGCGCGTCGAGATACTCTTGCTCGCGCACCATGTTATCGAGCGTGTCGCCGGCCTCGCTGCGGCAAAACACGGCGTAGTTCTCAAAAATACAATCGATCACATCCTTGAGCAAAATCGGATATTGAAACCAGCTGTCACCCTCGGCCGCGATCAGCGGACCCTGATAGGTGCCCGAATAGGCCATCGACTGAAAGCGCGCCTCGCGGCGCATCTTGGAGATGTAGTTGGCGCTGTTGAGCAACTGAGCACTGCGTTCACGGCCCCCGGCGTCCGTGGCGGGCGGCACCTGTACCGTGTCCTCGTTGAGCTTGAGCACCGGCCTGGTGGGAGTCGAGCGTTCGTCGTCCAGCGCGAAGTAGGGTGCGAGATCGGTCTCCGGCACCGTGAGGTCCGCGAGCTTGCGGTTGAGTTCGTCCAGCGTGATCTTGGCGGCTTTTGACATGGACTTTTCTCCTTCAGCATCAGTCGGCTGGCGCGCCGGATCGGCGGGCCGGTGGATGGCGGCGCGGGATGCCGCTGCACCGGCACCCGCGTCGCAACGGTCGATGACAGCGTCACACGCGTGCGGCGCCTATAATCCTAGCGCGCGCAGCCGAATCCGCCAGGGTGACAGGGCCTGACGGGACGCTGTCGTCTCATCGTGGGTCGGCCGACAACGCCAAGCGGTTCAGGAACGCCTGATGCAGCCGCTCGGACAACCGAAAACCATCATCGATCGACTGCTGTAAGAGCGTGCCGGCCACTGGTGGCTTCAGGATGCCGCGCTCCACCGCGAGCAACAGGAGGCCGACCAGTCCCAGCACCGGGATCTTCATCATCCGTGCAATGGTCCGGCCCTTTTTTTCGTCCACCAGCAGCGGCAGCCCTTGCGTGCGGGCGAGCGCCAGGGCCTCTGCCTCGCCCGGGTCGAGCAGCGTGCGCAGTTCACCAAGCAAGGGGGAGTCGTCCACCGCGACCACTTCGAGGAAGCCGAGAGACGCGACGGTTTGCTCAACGGACGCATCGCCGGCCAGCCACTCCAGGTAGACGGCCCGCGGCAGCAGGACGCGCAAGAAACAGGCTCCCACCAGGTCCAAGCGCTGCCGGCGCGCCAGTACGATCAGGGCGGTCGTATCACTGACGATGGCGTCCATTCAGTGACTGCCGAGCAACTCCAGGGTTTCGAGGTCTTCGGCCAGGTCGTAGTCGGCGATGGCGATCCCCAATTCCGCCAGGAGCCGCATGGTCTCCTCCCGCGGCTTGTCAAACACCTGCGCCACCTGGCCCAGGCTGAGATCGCCGGCCTGGAAGGAGCGCACGGCGATCCACTTGCGGAATCCCAGATCGAGCAGGCCGTCATCGAAGGCGGCGGCGATGCCGATCGGTTTGCCATGCCGCGTGATCAGCAGATAGTCGCCGTTGTCGAGCGCCTTGCTGAGGACGCCTGGATTGGTCTGCAGGGCTTTGATGCCGATGGTCTGCATGGGAAGGTACTCCGCTTAAGGGGAACACCTAGCATAGCATCGGTGCACGACAACGGCCTCAACGGACCTTGATGCTCACTTACCGCAAACTCGCTTCCATTCAGGCACTCAGCGGACCACCCGCGAACGCGCCTTCCGGAAAATTGGGGTCTGACCCTGAGGTATCCCCACGAACTTGAGCGAGACATCAGTAGGTTAGCGGAATCCCGGCGTCAGGGCCTCTGCCAGCCGTCCGAATATTCTCTATCTCACTGATAGAGAATGTTACTTCGTGGGGATACCTCAGGGTCTGACCCCTATTTCCCGCTATTTCCCGCTTCGACAGCCGGTGTTTGACCAGGCGAAGTACGCCCCTTCGCTTCATACACACTAAAAACGTGGTCTGTCCCTGAGGTATCCCCGTATTGGATTGGGCGTGGGGACACGCATGAGGCGAATCTGGCGCAGATGCGCGAGGCGTTTCAATCCTTGTTGTATTGGATTGGGCGTGGGGACGGCCATCGGCCAGGATGATCGCGCGCAGCCGCTCGGGTTTCAATCCTTGTTGTATTGGATTGGGCGTGGGGACCTGGGTTGATAGTGCCCCGGCTTTTGCGGAGCCGAAGGTTTCAATCCTTGTTGTATTGGATTGGGCGTGGGGACCCGCTCACCAGTCCGGCCGGGGCTATCGGGGTCGGGGTTTCAATCCTTGTTGTATTGGATTGGGCGTGGGGACCTCGACGACGACGACGAAACCCGTGCCGCGCACCTGAGTTTCAATCCTTGTTGTATTGGATTGGGCGTGGGGACTGGACGTTGCCGCCGAATGCTACCTGGAACACGCGTAGTTTCAATCCTTGTTGTATTGGATTGGGCGTGGGGACTTCTTGCCCTCAAGACCGCCCTGGACAGCAGCACCCCGTTTCAATCCTTGTTGTATTGGATTGGGCGTGGGGACTCGTGCTGGAAGGCAGGGTTCCAGCCGCGAGGAAAGTTTCAATCCTTGTTGTATTGGATTGGGCGTGGGGACACTTTTTCCATTGCGGGCGATTTCACTGGAGTTGAGGTTTCAATCCTTGTTGTATTGGATTGGGCGTGGGGACATGAGTACGAGAGCGACGGGGACATCCTGACCAAGGCGTTTCAATCCTTGTTGTATTGGATTGGGCGTGGGGACTTGGCGGGGGCGCGCTGCGCTGTCGCTTGGTGTTGGGTTTCAATCCTTGTTGTATTGGATTGGGCGTGGGGACTTGCTGCCGATCGCCGGCGACTGGGACCTGGTGCAGTTTCA
>CAYYAY010000058.1:0-37349 GCA_964470155.1 uncultured Lamprocystis sp.
AGACGGTTAGGTACCATCTGGGGGTGCTTATCAATGGGGTCATGTTAAAGATGGGTTAGGAGCCCGGTGGATGCCTGGTAGTCTCAGCAAACCGCGGAGCCCAAATGGGACTTATAGTCGGCCGAAAGGCCGGGGTCGTCGTCGATGTAGCCGATGCGCATGGCTTAAGACTCTCCGGTGGGGCGGCGATCGAGCGGGCCGCCGTGGGTCGGTTCCTAAGCCGGAAACAACCGAGCGACGTCCAGGGTTAGCCCCTCCAGGATACCGCTCCCGACAATCCGGTCGGCGGCATCGAAACGCTCGCCCGTGGTGGGGCCGGTGTAGATGGTGACCTGCCGCCGTTTTGGATCGACCATCCATACCTGCCCGACACCGATGGCGAAGTATTCGTCCAATTTATCCTGGACATCGCGCCAGCGATCATTCGCGGATGCGATCTCGAACACGGCGGCTGGACCAAAATCCAGAAAGCCTTCCGGGAGCGTAGCGCTCTGTGACCGGGCAACCAGCACAACATCGGCCCCGCGGACCCGATCCGGGTTGCGCCGCGTGATGATGCCGACCTCCCCCACCAGAACCCAGCCAAGATGCTGGTTTTCGGCAAAATCCGCGATGAGCCGGCCAAGCTGCAACTCGGCTTTGCCGTGGAGTGCACCAGTTGGAGGCAAGTGAACAATACTCCCGTCGATCAACTCGCAACAGGGCATATCACCCAAGGCAAAAAGCGCTTCAGCCGTGAGTCCATGATTGATTGTCGAAGTGACTTGCGGGACAGTTTTCATGTCAACAGGGCATCTCAACAGGGAAGCGAGGCACGTGGACCTTTCCACCGGGTCAAGGATAGACCAAAAACGGCTGGTGCGTGAGGTAACCGGTGCGCGTTCAGCCGGACGCGCTGTCCAGCGCCTCTGCCGCCCAATCCCGCGGCACCAGAAAGCGCTCGTAAAGTGCCGCCTCCGGGCTGCCGGGCTCCGGCCGCCAGTCGTAGCGCCAACTGACCTCCGGGGGCAGTGACATCAGGATGGATTCGGTCCGTCCGCCGGATTGGAGCCCGAACAGGGTCCCGCGGTCATAGACCAGGTTGAACTCGACATAACGGCCGCGCCGGTATTTCTGGAAGGCTCGCTCCCGCTCCCCATAGGCGCAGTCGCGACGGCGCTCCAGGATGGGCAGATAGCCGGCCAGGTATTGGTCGCCGACCGCGCGCATGAACGCGAAGCACCGATCGAAGCCCCAGGCATTGAGATCGTCGAAAAAAATCCCGCCGATCCCGCGGGGTTCAGCGCGATGCTTGAGGTAGAAATAGTCGTCGCACCACTGTTTGTAGCGCGGATAGACCGCTTCGCCGAAGGGTCGGCAGACGCTTTGGGCGTTGCGGTGCCAGTGGATGGCATCGGCGTCGAAGCCATAATAAGGCGTCAGGTCGAAGCCGCCGCCGAACCACCAGACCGGCTGCGCACCCGGCTGTTCAGCGATGAAAAATCGCACATTCAGATGCGAGGTCGGCACAAAGGGATTGCGGGGGTGGACCACCAGAGAGACGCCCATCGCCTGGAAGCCCCGCCCGGCTAAATCCGGACGATTGGCGGTCGCGGCGGGCGGCAGTCGGTCGCCGAAGACCTGCGAAAAATTGATGCCGCCCTGCTCGAACACGGCCCCATCCGCCATCACGCGGGTGCGGCCGCCACCCCCGCCGGGTCGGTTCCAGGCATCCTCCTGGAATCGGGCCTGCCCATCCGCCTGCTCCAGGACCGTGCCGATGCGGTCCTGGAGATCAAGCAGATAGCGCTGCACAGCAGCGCTGTCGGGGGCTTCAGACATGGGCCGGTGTCAGCCCCGCTGCTCCTTCGGGACATAGTCACGCACGGTCTCGCCGACATAGATCTGACGCGGCCGGGCGATCTTGTTGCGCTGGGTCTGATCATGCTCCCACCAGTGCGCGATCCAGCCGGGCAGCCGACCGATCGCGAAGATCACGGTGAACATGTTGGTCGGAATGCCGATGGCCCGCAGGAGGATGCCGCTGTAGAAGTCGACGTTGGGATAGAGTTTGCGCTCGATGAAATAGGGGTCGGAGAGCGCAATTTCCTCGAGCCGCCGGGCGATCTCCAGCAGTGGATCGTCCCCGCTCAATTGGGGCAGAAGCCGTTCGGCGATGCTCGCCAGCATCCGCGCCCGCGGGTCGAAATTCTTGTAGACCCGGTGCCCGAAGCCCATCAGCCGCACCTTGCTGTCCTTGTCTTTGGCCAGCTTGACATATTCCTCCGGGGTGATGTTGCCCGCATGGATCTGCTCCAGCATGGTCAGCACCTCCACGTTGGCACCGCCGTGCAGCGGCCCCCAGAGTGCGCACACGCCGGCCGCGCAGGAGGCGAACAGATTGGCTCCGCTGGAGCCCACCATACGGACGGTCGAGGTCGAACAATTCTGCTCGTGGTCCGCATGCAGGATCAGGATCAGGTTGAGCGCCTCGCGCACCAGTTGGGGGCAGATGTACTGCTTGTAGGGCTGCGAGAACATCATGTGCATGAAGTTCGGGACGTACTTCAGGCTGGGGTCCGGATAGATGTAGGGCAGACCGCGGGATTTGCGGAAGGCGTAAGCGGCGATGGTGCGGATTTTACTGATCAGACGCGCCGCGGCATGGCGGAACTGGGTCAGATCCTCCAGTTCATGCAGCTCCGGGTGGAAACAGGACAGTGCGTTGATCATGGCCGAGAGGATGGCCATCGGCGGAGCGGTGCGCGGGAAGCCCTCGAACTGATGCTTCATGCCCTCATCCAGATTGGCGAAGCGCGTCAAATCCGCGGAGAACTCCTCGTACTCGGCCGGTGTCGGCAACTCACCGAAGATCAGCAGCCAGGCGACGTCGGTGAAGGTCGGGCTGCCGGCGAACTGCTCGATGGGGATGCCGCGATAGCGCAGGATGCCCTGCTCCCCGTCGATAAAGGTGATCGCACTTTCGCAACTGCCGGAATTACCGTAGCCGGGATCCAGCGTGATGTACCCCGTACGATCGCGCAAAGTACGGATATCGATGGCCCGTTCGCGTTCGCTGCCTTCGATGATCGGCAGTTGATACTGATTGTCACCCAGGATCAGGGTGGCCTGTTCGGACTTGATTTCAGACATGGATGGGCCTCCGGGTTACTGAAGAAACCGCCGCGGCAACGATCATTGACCGGCCTTGTTGGTGATGGAACGGACGAAACCAACGACCTTGTCTTGCCACTGCCTGGCCCACTGCGGCTGGGGCAGATTCCAGCCGATAACGATCCCTACAGCGATAAAAAACAACATCGTGATCAAAACCATGTCTCCCGAGTTTGAAGTCTGATAAGGGGTCGGGTCGGATCCGCCGCACCCAAGCACCGCACCGACGGCGGACGCTCGCGCCGGCCCAAACCGGCGCCGGCAGACCTGGACTACTGGAGACACGACAGCGCATCAGGACAGACCGACCGCCTGGTGCATATAGGTCACCGCGGCCGGATCCAGCTTGAGCTTCGCGGCCAGATCGGCCAGGTAATGCCGCTCGGCATCGGTATCGACGGCGATCGTCATCAAGGACGCGGCATAGAGTTGCGCCGCCACCTGTTGATTGGGCACCGGACGCGTGAGGGCGTCAAGGTCGATGGGCTTCTGCATCTCCTCGGCGACGAAGCGCTGCTCCTCGGGCGAGATACCGCCCTCGTTGAGCTTGCCGAGCAGGCGCTGACGCTCCTGTTCGTCGACTTGACCATCCGCCTTGGCGGCGCTGATCATGGCACGCAGCGTGAGCATGGCCACATCCATGACCTGCTGCTGCTCCTGGGCGTTGGCCGGGGCACGCATGCCGGCCAGCACCGCCGTCTGGTTGTCCATGCGGACGTTGGTTGGACCGCCCGCCGGGGCTTGCCCCCCTCCAAACGCGCCTTTCGCCATCTCCAGGGCTTGGGCCGCCAGGGCGCCGAATACGGCCAGCGAGCCGGCACCGGTGGCCGTGTTGCCGGCGGCCGCCTGACCGCCCAGCACGGCACCGGCCACCTGCTTGAGTAGCTCGGTGGGGAAGCCACCCATTGCGGACGTCCCGCCTTGCCCCCCCATCATGGCGCCGGCCACCTTGGAAAGCACATCGAACATGCCGCCGCCCGGCGTACCGCTTTGCGCAGCGGGCGCGCCGCCGCCCGTCTGCCCGCCCATGATCTGACCGAGGATGCTGCCCATGCGATCCCCGGCTTGTGAGGACATGCCGGACTGCATCACCGCGCCAAGGATATCGAGTGCATTCATGTGAACTCTCCGCTAGGCCGCCGACTGCAGGCACTGTCTGTCGATCGCCTGAGCCCTGTTGTGGATGTTGCCGGGTAAGCGCACGCGGTACGCGCGCTCAACGCCGGAGCGAGTGACCGTCTGCCGGCTCATGGTAACGCGCCGGGAGGCACCGGGGGTACCCTCAGGCGCACCCTGCCGTCAAGCGTGATCTTCCAGATGAAAACCCAGTGACTCCAAGATAACGCCGGTAACGGCTCCACCCAAGAGCCCGCCGAGAAATCCCGGGGGGAGCTCGCGGCGGATTTGCCCCAGCAAATCCTGGCTGGTGCCGTCCAGTGCCAAGGTCGGCGCGCCCCCGAGCAGCCACACGCCGGCACCCACCATGGTGGCGATCAGACCGGCCACGACCGCCGCCGACAGACCGGCGGGAAATAACTCACCGCCGCGGCCGACCAACCAGCGT
This sequence comes from uncultured Lamprocystis sp., assembly GCA_964470155.1. Lineage (GTDB taxonomy): Bacteria > Pseudomonadota > Gammaproteobacteria > Chromatiales > Chromatiaceae > Thiodictyon. The sequence goes on from CAYYAY010000058.1 coordinate 4,718, forward strand.
TCGGAGAGTTCGAACAGGGTTCCCACCAACGCCACCACGCCGGCGGCCAGCACGAAGCTCCCCGCACTGCGGCCGGTCGCGGCGACCAGCGCGGCCACACCGCCTCCGGCGATCACCCCCCCGACCAGCCCGGCCAGGGTCCGGGCCAACGGACGACCGCCGCCACCCGTCATCCAGGCGAAAAAGCTCCCGCCGGCCAGCCCCGCGATCCCGGCCGCCCCGGCAATCTGGGGCAGCCCCGGATCGTGACCGAACACGATCAGCGACCCGATGGATGCCAGCACACCCGCCATGGCCCCGGCCAGCGCAACGGGCATCGCACTATAAAAGGCGGAAGTCGTCATGGCCGCGGCCGCGGCCGCCACCACCGGCGGCTGCCAGCCGGCCAGCCCCACGACCAACAGTACCTGATGCAGCCCCGCGAACAAGGCGCCAAACAGCCCCCCCGCGAGTCCCCAGGCAAACAAGGCCATCACGATGGCGGTAAACTGGTCTTTGGTTATCATATCGGCTCCGCCGCTGCAGGTGGTGAACACCGCCAGTCTAACAATATCCGGGACGCTGCGACGCGCGGACACCGCGCGACCGCAGGCCGCACCGGCAAGCAGGCGGCGCCAACCTCCGATACACTTGCGCATCCCACTGGCAGCTCATTAAGTCCTATGTCCGAGCCCACGGCCAACGGTACCCGCCGCCTGATCGATGGCGAGATGCGCGTCTACTACGACGGGTACTGGATCAAACACTACGATCCCCCGATCGACACCCTGGAAACGCGCAAGGGTCTGATCCAGGCACTGACCCGGCGCCTCTTCAATCATGTGGAATTCGGGATCAACATCCCCGGCAACCGCCTCGACGCGGCGCGGGCGGCCTACCAGGCCGAAACCGACACCGAGCGCAAGCGCGTCAACGGAGCGATGCTCGCCGGTGCCCTGTTCAACCGCGCGACGGATATCTTCACCTGCCTGGTGGACTTGCAGAGTTCCGGCATCGAGATCACCCCCGACAACACCCTCATGCGCGAGTGCGGTCAGTGCCTGATGGAGGCCCTCGACCTGGGCAAGATGGTGCGCCATCGCGGCGGTGACGAGGGAATCGACGAACTCTGGGGTGAGCCGTTCAAGGCCTACTCGATCCCCATCGAGGCCTTCTATGAAAGCCGTTACCTCAAGATGGCCATGACCATGAGAGACATCGACCGCATCGGAACCGGCCTGAAAGACGCCTTCTCCAACAGCACCCAGATCACCATGATCGCCCCGCGCGTCGACGCCTTGGCCGAGGCCGGCAAGCGCAAGTGCGAAATGCTGCGCACCGACCCGGGGATCTTTCGCGTGTGGCCAAGTTATGTCGTCGCCCGCGAGCGCCTCTGCAACATCCAGCCCCGGTTGCCGGCGGCCCCGGATGCGGCGACCATTCGTGAGGCCCTGGAAGGCGCGCGCCTGATCCGCGAGGGGACCGACCTGGTCACCAACATCGTGCGCGCCCGCGTCCCCATGCCCAAGAGCACGCGGGAATTTCTCGACCGGTGCCACCAGTTCCGCCAGGCCCTGAGCCGGGCGTACAGCACCCGGTCAACGCGCCCACCGAAGTCCTGAATCGCCCACCGGAATCAGCGCTTGGGCGCGGAATCTGCCGGCAGCACGCAGGTGAGTTGATAGCCGACGCCCCGCACCGGCTGGATACATAACCCGGACATGCCGCCCCCTTGAAGCTTATGCCGGATGTGGCTCATGTGGACATCCGTCGCCCGGTCGTCCGGAGTCCAATACTCGCCGCGGGCCAGGTCGGCCCGATGCACCGGCTCACCCAGGTGGGCGATCAGATAGGCGAGCAGTGACGTCTCCCGCGCGGTGAACTCGATCCGCGCGTCCTCGCCTTCACGGGTCAGGCACCGATTCGCGGTGTTCAACCGAAAGGGACCGACCGCGAGCACGGGCAGGGCATCCCGCCCGCGCTGACGGCGGCGCAGCACCGCACGCATGCGCGCGCGCAACTCGTCGGGATCGAAGGGCTTCGCGAGAAAATCATCCGCCCCGGCCTCCAGCCCCGCGACCAGATCGGCCTTACCACCCCGCCCGGTAATGATGATGAGCCCCGTGGACCGGGTCCGCGCCAACTCACGGGCGATGTCCATGCCATCCTCGGCCCCCAGATTCAGGTCCAAGAGCACCAGGTCCACATCACCGCGGTTCAACAAATCGATTAATTCAGCACCGCTAAAGGCCAGAGAAACATCGAAGCCGTCGCTGGTCAGGATGCGCTGCAGCCCCCTGGCCAAGGCCACGTCGTCTTCGACGATGATGATACGCGCGCGTTCAGGCATGATAGATCGCACAAACTGCCGGTGGGGAAGCGCCAATGACTGCCTTCCTGGCGTCCGTTGCCGATCGCGAGGAAGGCAGCGGCGCGTTGTGAACATCCGCAAACCACCGGATGCTCCCGATACTCTAACAAATTTGACGGGACCTGGATCTCCTATGACGGCGCTCCCTTTCCCCCCGGCCGCGCAAACCGCGGGTCGACAACGTCCGGCGCGCTTGCACGACTTCGCCCGGGTGGCCGGACTCGCCGCGGCGGCCTTCACCGTCAGCCTCGTGCATCTGCCGGTCGGCTATGGACTGGACCTGGTCTTCGGGTCGGTCTTTGCCATGTTGGCCATCCACTGGTTGGGGACCGGCGCCGGCGTCCTGGTGGCTGCCATCGGCGGGGCATACACGATGACACTATGGCACCACCCCTATGCCTGGCTGATTATGATCGCCGAGGCGCTGTGCGTGGGTGTGCTGCACCGCTCTCTCCGACCACGGGGTGAAGTGTTACCCCTGGCTGCCGCGGACGGGATCTACTGGCTGGTGCTCGGCATGCCCCTGGTGGCCCTGAGCTACGGCGGACCGCTGGCCATGACCGGCACCGAGGTGGCCCTGGTGGCGTTCAAACAGGCGATCAACGGGGTACTCAACGCCGCGCTCGCCGGCGCGATCATACTCGGCATCCAGTTACTGCAGCGGCGGGCCGTCACGGTACCCATCGGCGAGATCCTGTTCACGTCCATGGTACTGGCTGTCCTGGTGCCGGCGTTGAGCGTCTCGATCTTCCAAATCCGCCGCCTGACCGACGCCATGGAAGCGGACGCGTCCGATAGCTTGACCCTGGCCAGTCGATTCGCCGCCGCGCGTTTCAACCGGCCCGATCCACCGCCGAACCTCGCCGCGGCACGAGCCGAACTGCCGGGGCTTATCGAGCAAATCCATTGGCTCTTGCCCCAGGCCGGCGGGATTACGATGACCCTCCTACCGGCTGCGGATCACCCGCCGGCGGCAGCGCCCGACCGCCTGACGGCGCAGCATTCGGCAATTGAGCCGAATCTCCAACCGGCGACCGACCCGCGGTTATCGCGCATGGCGCGTTTCCGTAAAGGCCGTTTCCAGCAGCGCGCCGACCTGACCCTGGCGGGTGTACCGATCCAACTGGTCTCGGATCTCACCGCATCCAGGGCGGTGGAAGCCTTGCAGCAAGTCCAGCTTAGCGTGTTCCGCCAACTCAGTACCATCCTGGTGCTCGCCCTGATCGGAGCTTTCGTCTTCAGTCGGCGCATCGGCCGGCCCATCGCCGCGCTGGCCGCCATTGCCAGCCGCCTGCCGGCCCACCTGGACCGACCGGACGATGATGTTGCGCCGCAGCCCAGCCGGCTGCGGGAAATCGCCGAGTTCAGCGCCGCCTTCAACCGCATGGAAGCGGCCCTACGGGCCGACATCAAGGCCCGGCAGGAGAGTGAACGCGAACTGCGGCACAGCGAGCGACGCCTGGCGCGCGCCCAACGGGCGGGTCGCGTTGGTGTTTGGGAGTTGGACATCGCCACCAGTACCGTCTGGCTCTCCGACGAGTCCCTGCGTCTCTTCGAACTCCCGCCGGATCAAGCCCTGGTGGATTACGCGGTCGGCGTCGCCGTGATCCACCCCGAGGATGTGCCGGGCATGGAAGCCGCCATCACGCGGGCACTCGCCGAGCGGCGTCCCTACCACTTGATCCTGCGTTTACGATTTGCCGACAACCGGGTGAAGCATACGAGTGTCGATGCTGAACCGGTCGACGACGCGGGGATCATCCGCATCATCGGCACCATCCGCGACATCACCGCCGAACAGTTGGCGGAGCACGTGCTGGCGCAGAGCGAGGCACGTTTCCGGGCGGTCTTCGAGCAAGCGCCGATCGGCATGGCCATCGTGGGCCCCGACCGACGTCCGCAATTCACCAATCCCGCCCTGGAGCAGATTCTCGGACGTGACGCGGCGACCATCCAGACCCTGCGTTTCGACGACTTCACCCATCCGGAAGACCTCGACACCGACTTGTGTCTGTTTCAGGAACTGCTGGCCGGCAAGCGTGCCAGTTATCGCTTGACGAAGCGCTATCTGCGGCCCGACGGCTCCCTGGTGTGGGGTGACCTCAGCGTAGCCCTGCTGCCGGCGCGCGATGGCGGGGCACCGCTGCCCCTCGGCCTGGTGCAGAACATCACCGAACAGCGCCTCGCCGAGCAGGCGCGGGCCGCGGCGGAACAGGCGCTGCAACGTTACAGCGCGAAGCTCGAAGCATTTTCGGAGCTGACCACCCGCTACCAGCCGCCCGCCCAGCAGCTGCCGGCACTCCTGAGCTACGGTTGCCAATCACTCGGGGTTGGACTCGCGGCCCTCGCCGAGGTCCGCGATCGACACTATCGCGTGCTCGCCGCGGTGGGTGACACGGCGGCCGACAGCAGTGGCGCGGCAGGACTGGCCCTCGCCGACGACCTGCCCGCCAACCCATCGCCGATGCCGCAACATCCGGTCTTCGGCGCGGACCTCGCGTTCCTGACCCGGATGGATCTGACCTGGAGCGACGCCGATGGCGCGGTTCACCACGGCCTCCTCGACCTCGCCGACCGCACCGCCGCGCCGCGTCTGGGTCAACCGGAGCAGCAGATTCTGACGCTGATGGCCCAGCGCATCAGCGCCAACCTCCGCGAACAGGCGGTGCTCGATGGTCTCCTGCAAGCACGCCAGCGTGAGGTCATCGGCCACCTGGCCGCCGGGGTGGCCCACGACTTCAACAATGTGCTGGGAGTGATCGGCAGCAATCTGCACTACCTGAAACAGCTATTGTCCGCCGCGGCGGACACCGGTGAAGCGCGGGAGGTGCTTGCCGAGGCCGAGGCCGCGATCGCTCAAGCCAAGGTCGTCACCTCCGGCCTGCTCTCGCTGGGACGCGGCGAGGAGGTCAGTGTCGGTCCCTGTCCGCTGGGCGAGTTGGTGCAAGACTTCGCACCCGTGATCCAGCGCCTGCTGCCGCCGCGGATCGCACTGACCCTGGATCTGACGACGGGGATCAGTGTGTTATCAAACCCCGCCTTACTCCAGGCCGCCCTGCTCAACCTCGCACTCAACGCGCGCGACGCCATGGGTGCCGCCGGGCAGTTGACGATTCGCGTCACCGCCCAGCCGACCGCGGGCAGTGCGGCGACCGGCTCAAGCGTCGACGACCTCGCCGGTTATGGGGAATTGTGCGTCATGGATACCGGGGTGGGCATGACGCCGGCCGTCCGCGCCCGTCTGTTCGAGCCGCTGTTCTCCACCAAGGCACGCGGTCGTGGTACCGGTCTCGGGCTCTTCATGGTGCAGGAGTTCGCCCGGCACAGCCATGGTGCGGTCGAGATCACCTCGGCACCGGGCGCGGGGACCCGCGTCCAGCTCCGGCTGCCATTGTCGCCGCGCAACCGAACCGCGGTCCATGGCGCCACGCCGGATCCTGACAGATCGAGCGTCACCCGTCCCCCAAGCCCAGCCACCGGAGCGCCCAAGATCTTGCTGGTGGACGACGAACCCCTGGTCTGCAACGCGCTGCGCCGTCCTTTGGAGCAGGCCGGTTACCGCATCCGGGAAGCCGTGGACGGCGCCGACGCGCTCGACCGGCTAGCCGATGAACCGGCCATTGCCCTGGTACTGTCGGACATTGCCATGCCCCGCCTGGATGGCCTCGCACTGCATCGCACGCTCTGCCGTCACCGACCGGAACTTCCGGTGATCCTGATGAGCGGCGACCCCGCGGCGACCGCGGACGCGCGCGCCCGTGACCCGACCCTGCGGATTTTGAGTAAACCGATCGACACCCAAGCGCTGTGTGTCGTGCTCCGCGACATGTTGGGGGCTCCTGAGTAACGCGTCGGAAATTTGTTTTTCGTTTTTCGTTTTTCGTTTTTCGTTTTTCGTTTTTCGTTTTTCGTTTTTCGTTTTTCGTTTTTCGTTAAGGATTATCGAACATCGGGTTACGAAAAACGAGAAACGAGCAACGAAAAACGAGAAACGAGCAACGAGAAACGAGCAACGAGAAACCAACAACGCCCAGTCTCTTCGTGAACGGTTCCCGAGCGACGCACGCGGATCAACCAACCGGAGCCTGACCGACGTCAAGGACAGGAGGCGGGTCCGGTGCCAGGCGCGCCAGCCCCCGCAGCACCAGGTCCGGCACCAACGCGAGTGGGCGCCCGATCCATGGGCTGATCCGCGCACCGTCGCCCCCGGTCACCAGTAAGGCCGGGGCAAGCGCCGCTTGCCCCGAGGATTCGGCGGCCAGCCGCTCCGCCAGGCGATCGTGCAGACGCTCGGCCAGCGCCGCCAGCGCATGCAGACCGCCGGTCGCAACCGCGGCGCCGGTGTCAGTGGCCCAGGGATCGGACACCGGGACCAGATCACCCCGCGGAATCCGGGTCCCCGCCAGCAGGCTGTCGCACATCATCTCCACACCGGGCAGGATCAAACCGCCCAGGTGATGACCTCCTGGAGCCAGGAGGTCATAGGTCGCGGCGGTACCGGCATCAAGGATCAGCGCCGCCCCGGCCCCGCGCTCGTGGGCCGCCAGCAGGGCCAGCCATCGGTCCACACCCAACCGTGCGGGCTCCGGATAGGCGACCCGCAGGCCCAGATAGCCTTGACGCACGGCGGCGAACTCCGCGTCCAGCCCCCAATAGGCGCGGACCACCCGCGCCGTGGCGCGGCCGACCCGATCCCCGCCGACATTCGCGATCAGGACCCGCGTCGGCGACTCCAGCGTCTCCCACGCGGCCAGCAAATCCAGCGGCACGCCCCCGCCATGCCGCACACCCTGCATCGGGCCAAGCCCGGCGGCATCATGCAGCGCCCAGTGCAGGTTCGTGTTGCCGATATCGATCAACAGATTCATAGACGTAGACTGACCTCGCCGGCGTGCAGACACAATGGGCCAGCGGGGGTGTCGAGGCGCAGGGCGCCGTCCGGCGCGATACCGGCATAGGTGCCCGCGATGACCCGGTCGCCGAGCTGCACCTGCACCTGCGTCCCGCGCAGCCGGTCGTAGCGCTCCCACTCGGCGAGAAAGGGACCCAGGCCAACCTGACCGAAGCGCTCCAGCATCTCCAACAGGGCGTCGATGAGCGCAGCGGCCAGGACATTGCGTTCCGGCGGCCGACCATCCAGCGCCTGAAAAAGATCGACCCAGGGCTGGTCGATGGCGCGTCCCTGGTCGGCCGCCATGCGCAGGTTGACGCCCAGACCGACCACCAGATGACTCGGTCCCTGCGCTTCCCCGACCACCTCGAGCAGCAGCCCCCCGAGCTTGCGTCCCCGCCACAGCAGATCATTGGGCCATTTCAGCCCCACCTCGGCCAACCCGAGCCGCTGCAGCGCCGCGGCGACTGTCACCCCCGCCGCCAGGCTCACCCCGCCCAGCGCGGCCGGCCCTGCCGGATAACGCCACAGGACCGAGAGATAGAGGTTGGCGGCGAAAGGCGACACCCAGGTCCGACCGCGCCGCCCCCGCCCCGCGGTCTGCCGTTCGGCCAGACACACGCTTCCCGCCGGCGCCCCCGCGGCCGCCTCCGCCAGGAGGCGCAGATTGGTGGAATCGATCTGCGGCAGGACCTCGAGGCGGCTGAGGCGCGCCGTAGCGGCCGTCGGCAGGGCGCGGAGTAACCGCTCGGGCTCCAGCAACTGCAATGGAACCGCCAGCCGATAGCCGCGCCCCGGCGCACGCTCGACGACCAGATCGAGTTGCCCGGCCACCTTGCCCAACGCCTTCCAGACCGCCGTGCGGCTGACGCCGAGCCGTCCGGCGATCAGTTCCCCGGAGTGGTAGTCACCATCGGCAAGCACGCGGATCAGGTCCAGACCCCGCTGCATCATCGACTCACACCAGACTCGCGAGCCACGCGGTCCGCGCCCGCAGCACCGCGTCCGGGACCGTATCGATCAACATCAGCTCACAGGTATCGGCGGCCGCCGGTTGCGGGCAGGCCGTCAACTCCAGCAACTCGTTGCGACGAAAGCAGTGCAGTCGGATCGGCAGCGGCGCACCCTCCCGGTCCTGGGTCGCGGCCACCAGGCGCTCGAGATTCTCGGCCGTGGCGCGCAGTCCGTTGACCGCCACCACCTGATCCCCGGGTGCCAACCCGGCACATTCACCGGCGCCGCCGGAGAGCACGTGCGCCAGCACGGCCTCCGGACCGCCATTGCGCAACCGCACGGCCAGGGTTGGCTGGACCTGAATCGGTGCGAAGGATGCGACACAGCCCCCCTGGTCCTTGGGACCGATCGCCGGCCGCAGCCGCATCAGAATGCCCACGGAGGCCAACAGGGACGCCAGGTCCAAGTCATCGGTGGAGTCCAACGCCTGAGCGAAAAAGTCGCCGAGCGCGAGCCCGGAGACCTCCATCGCGAGCGTTTCGAACCCCCGCTCCGGCACCCCGAGTCCAGTACGGCCGTGGCGCACCCACAGCGCCCGCATCACGTCGTCCAATGCCACCCGTCCGCCGGTCTCCCGGCGAATGGTCAGATCGAGGGCGAGTGCGACCAGCGCACCTTTGGCGTAGTAACTGATGATGGCGTTGGGTGCATTCTCATCCTGCTTGTAAAACTTGGTCCAGGCATCGAAGCTCGATTCAGCCAAGGTCTGCACCAACCGGCCCGGGGTTCGCATCACCCGCGTCACATTTTCCGAAAGCGATTGCAGATACGCGGTCGGTTCAATGCAGCCGGCGCGAATCAAGGCCAGCTCGTCATAGTAGGACGTGATGCCCTCAAAGACCCACAGCAACCGGGTATGGATCTCCGTGGTCAGGTCGGCAGTCAGCATGCAGAGGGGTTGGATGCGCTTGACATGCCAGAGATGGAAGTACTCATGGCTGCACAGACCAAGAAAACGCTGGTAGCCTGCGGTGAGTGCCGACTCGCCGGGACCCGGCAAGTCGTCTCGTGTACACAGCAGACTGGATGAAAATCGGTGCTCCAGCCCGCCGTAACCCTCACTCGCCGCAACCGCCAGAAACAGGTAACGGTCGATTGGGAGTTCGCCGAAAAGGGCGGCATGCTGGTCGCAAATGCGCTCCAGGTCACACTGGAGCCGCGCGAAGTCGCAGCGCTGTCGGCCGCTCACGGCGAATCGATGAGGCACCGCGCGGACGTCAAAAGAGGTGAGAGCAAACTGCCCCATTTCCACCGGGTGATCGATCAGATCGGCATAATCGTCCGCCTGATAGGCACCGAAACCCAGGGGATCCGCTGCCAGGGGTCTCAGGCTGGTCGCCAGGCGCCAGTTGAGGCTAGCGTCCGCCGGCGGGGGAAGCAAGTCGATGCGGCAGGGTAAGTATTCACAGCCGCGGACCTGCAACAATAGACTCGGTCCATTGAAATAGGCACGCGTGCGGTCAAGGTAGGCCGCGCGGACCGAGAGGTCCCAGGCGTACACTTGATAGCTGACGATGAGCGGCAGTGTGAGCGCGTCACCCGGCGTCAACGCCCAGGTTTGTTTGTCCTGCTTGAGGATCGGGATCAGCCGTCCGTGGCGGTCGACCGCGGTGATCCGCACGAGATGACGTGCGAAATCGCGGATCATGTAGCTGCCCGGACACCAAGCCGGCAGCGCGAGCAGCAGCGTACCGGCCGGAGGTTGCGCAATATGCAGTTCGACACCAAACAAATGGGCCGCGGGCTGCGCCGGACAGACCCGATAGGTCAATTGAAATGAGGCGGCGTCGGAGCTCAACATACAGACGCGCCGGAAATGCTGATCACGCTACAGCAGTCCAAAGACAAGGCCCCAGGCAGTGGAGGTCACGGACATCGAAAGCCGGGGCGCGGAGCCCCGGCTCATACGGCGTCTACCAACGCGGACCACGGCCCCCGCCGCCCCCGCCGCCGCCGGACGGACGCTCACCGCGCGGCTTGGCCTGGTTGACCTTGATGTTGCGGCCCTTCAGCGGAGTCTCGTTCAGCGCCTTGATGGCGGCGTCGGCCTCCGCATTGTTCGGCATCTCAACGAAGCCAAACCCCTTGGAATCACCGGTGAACTTGTCGGTGATCAGATTGACGCTGGAGATGTCGCCGTAAGCGGCGAAGGCGTCGCGCAGATCGTCTTGAGTCACGGAGTAGGCCAGGTTGCCAACATAGATATTCATCGTTCAACAATTCCGTCAATGTGCATTGAAGAGAAAGAGAGAACGGTCGAATGATCAATGCACAACTGATTCGACAGTCTTTGTCCCCAACCGTTGGGGCGAAGATTTTCCGGCAATCGTCTCAGCGCCCGCGTGCCGGCGGTGCGGCACGCCGGCTGCGCGGCGCCGACCTCCCGGCCAGACCCGGACCTGGACGCGGCTGATCCCCGCGTCCCACGTGACGCCGCGGCGGCACTGCGCTCGGGCGCGCGCCTGATCGGTCATCATCCGCCGCAGACTCGACTGAACCCGCCGCGGAGGGCTCGAAACCGGCGACCGGGGTCAAGGGAATCTCCCGACGCAGCAGGCGCTGTATCCCTTTGAGGAGCACCTGTTCGTCGTGACTGACGAGCGATAAAGCGGCGCCCCCGGCGCCGGCACGACCCGTTCGCCCGATCCGATGCACATAGTCCTCAGCAACATTCGGCAATTCAAAATTGACCACTTGGGGCAAATTCACGATATCCAAGCCGCGCGCGGCAATGTCGGTGGCAACCAGTGCCCGCACCGAGCCATTCTTGAACTCGTCGAGCGCACGGGTGCGGGCCGACTGACTCTTGTTGCCGTGGATCGCCGCGGCGCTAATCCCATCCTTAACCAGATGTTCGGCAAGCTTATTCGCACCGTGTTTAGTGCGGGTGAAGACCAATACCTGCGCCCAGCCCTCACGGTGGATCAGATGCGCCAATAAATCGCGCTTGCGTTGTTTATCAACCGGATGCGCGGACTGTACGACGGCCTCCGCCGCCGTGTTGCGTCGTGCGACGTCGACGATTTTCGGGTGCCTCAACAAGCCGTCGGCGAGCCGCCGGATGTCGTCCGAATAGGTCGCGGAGAACAGCAGATTCTGCCGCCGCTCGGGGACCAGCCTCAGGATCCGTTTGATGTCGTGGATGAAACCCATATCGAGCATCCGATCCGCTTCATCCAGCACCAGGATTTCAACTCGCGACAGATCCACGGTCCGACGGCCGGCATGATCGAGCAGGCGCCCAGGCGTCGCAATCAGAATATCGACACCGCGTTGCAGCCGGTCAATTTGCGGCTGCATGCCAACCCCGCCAAACACAATGGCAGAGCGTAGCGTCAGGTGAATCCCGTAAGCGTGCACGCGCTCACCGACCTGCGCCGCCAGTTCGCGGGTGGGCGTCAGGATGAGCGCACGAGGGTGGCGTTGCGGATGACCTTGATCGGCAAGTCGCTGAAGTAATGGGAGGACGAAGGCCGCGGTCTTGCCGGTGCCGGTTTGAGCGCCGGCGAGGAGATCGTGTCCGGCGAGTATCTCGGGAATGGCTTGCGCCTGGATCGGCGTTGGCCGGCCGTAACGCTGTGACGCCACAGCGCGCAGCAGATCGGCCCGTAAGCCGAGCGAATCAAAAGACATGAAGGCTCCGTGCCTGCTTGAACAGGCAGCCTGCCCAGGGTACCTGGGAGCGGCCTAGGCATCGACACAAGTATAAGGATAAACGTATATTCGAGGATGATGCCTGAAGGTCGAGGAGTCAGCCGCGATTCGGAAGCATCGGCGCACCGATGCTGAGTCTGAATTCTAGACACCTACGCAAAAAAGATCCAGCGATATTTGCCGAGAATCCGGAGAAAACGATCTCCGGATTGCTGTTGGCAGCGTGCCGACGAGCGGCGCGATCAGGCCTCGACGGCCTGCAGATAATTCGCCTTGAACGCCTCACGATCGGCCTTGACGGTCGAATCGTAGCCCTGCTCCTGCATCTTCTGCTTCATCCAGCCCGGCAAGACACCACGCACATAGACGTTCGCCGGGTTTTCCGGATCGACATAACGCGTGTAGTCACGTCCGCTGGTGGTGGGGCGTGCTGCTGCCGCGCTACCACGACGGCGCCGGGCCGTGATCAACGGCAAAATCTCGTCGAGCTCATAGCCGTTCTGCGTGATCAACTCCCTGACCTGCGCCACCACGCCATGCTTGGCCTCTTGCCGCCGGGTCACCAATGCCCGCTGCAATTCGGCCTTATTTTGCTCGATCGTCTCGAGCTGCTGCTGGATTTCATCGACGCTAAGGTTAGCGTATTCCACGTGATATACCTCCGATCTGATAGTGCTGAGTCAGGGTGCGCAAACTTGACGCGCGCATCTTATAATTTATTCGTTTTCGAATGGATGTCAAGCGATCGAGTGAAAAAACATGGACGATGGGTGCGCGCCGGGAGCACCGCATCACGGACCGTCGAGTTCACCGCCCGCGATGGCATTGACGCAATACACCGTGGCCGCACTATCCACGCGAACCGCGGTCGCTCACATCCCCCGCGGTCCGAGCGCATAATGCCCGTGGCGCGGCGCGCCCATCACGCCGAGTGATGCATGAGCGACGACGTAATTGAAGCGCCGGACCCGAGAACCGGCCGGCGCGGTTGGAGCAAAACGTGGGGACGATCGAACGTCCGGTCGCGGTGCGCAATTGGCACCTGATTGGTGCCCGGGGCGGGACTCGAACCCGCACGCCTCACGGCGAGGGATTTTAAGTCCCTTGCGTCTACCGATTTCGCCACCCGGGCAGAGGGAGAAAAGGGCTCGTGATGCCGCGAACGGGCAGAGCCAAAAACCAATTGAGGGAGTTGACGATGGAGGCTGAGCCCGGAATCGAACCGAGGTACACGGCTTTGCAGGCCGCTGCATAACCACTCTGCCACTCAGCCTAAGCAGCGAACGATAGCAGATGTCATCACGCTTGTCACCAGCCTGGATCGATTTTCCGGATCGATTTTCGCGAAACCCGAATACCCGGCACGCGGATGGATTCGCTTATCCTGACGGCACTCCCAACCCCGCGACCGCGTTTGCCCGCGGCGGCGACGGCGACCACGACGCCCGGCATGATAGCGCCGGATGGGGCACGCTGCGCACGGCCGCCCACCCCTGCTACCATGCAACCCCAATCCCCGCGCCGTACTAACCCGCTCCCACAGGACCTTTATGGCAAGCCAACCAACCTGGCACCAGCGATCGATCGACGAGACCCGCGTCGCGTTGTCCACCAGCACCGACGGCCTGTCCAGCGAGGAGGCCGCATCGCGATTCGCCGCGACCGGACCGAACGAATTGCCGGGCATCAACCGGGTCTCCCCGTGGGCACTCTTAGGCGCGCAATTCCGGAACGTCCTCATCTTGATTTTATTGGCCGCGGCGGGCCTCTCGGCCTTCCTCGGCGAAGTCCTGGAGGCCGTGGTCATCGCCGTCATCGTGCTGTTCGCGATCCTGCTCGGGTTCATCCAGGAGTACCGGGCCGAACGCGCCATGGAGGCGTTGCGGCGCATGGCGGCACCCACCGCCAAGGTGCTGCGCAATGGGCGGGAACTGACGATCCCCGCCCGCGAGGTCGTGCCGGGCGATCTAGTTCTGCTTGGTGTCGGTGATCGCATTCCGGCCGACCTGCGACTGACCGAGGCGGTGAATCTCCGGATGAACGAGGCCTCCCTGACCGGCGAATCCAATCCGGTCGAAAAGCGCGTGGCGCCCCTGACGGATGCGTCGCTCGCCGTGGGCGATCGGGTCAACCTGGCCTATGCGGGAACCGATGTCAGCTATGGCCGCGGTCGCGGTCTGGTCATCGCCACCGCGCTGCACACCCAGTTCGGCCAGGTGACCAAGTTGCTGGCCGGGGTCGAACAGGTCCGCACCCCGCTGCAACAGAATCTGGACCGGGTGGGTCGGGTCCTCGCCATGGCCGCCGGGATCATCGTGGTTCTGATCGCCGGGCTGGGGTGGCTGCGCGGCGAACCCCTCCTGGAGATGATCATCTTCGGCGTTGCGCTGGCCGTGGCCGTGGTCCCCGAGGCGCTGCCGGCGGTGGTCACGATTTCACTGGCCATCGGCGTCCAACGCATGGTGAAACGCCATGCCCTGGTACGGCGCCTGCCCACGGTCGAGACCCTGGGCAGCACCTCAATCATTTGTGCAGACAAGACGGGCACGCTCACCCGCGACCAGATGACCGTACGGGAGATTTGGATGGAGGGGTGCCGCTGCACCCTCACGGGCAGCGGCTATGCGCCGGTGGGGGACTTGACACTGACCACGGACGGTCCGCATGAGCGCGCGCTGCTCGGCTACCTGCTGAGCGCCGCCGCGCTCTCATGCGACGCCCACCTGGAACTGGAAGACGGGGCCTGGCAGCTGTCCGGGGACCCGACCGAGGGGGCGCTGATCGTGGCGGCGGCCAAGGCCGGACTCGACCCACGCCGCCTGCAGGCGCGAGCGCCGCGCGTCGATGAGATCCCCTTCAGTTCCGAACGCAAACGAATGACCACCCTGCATCGGATGGCCGGCGGCGTGGTCGCTTTCTCCAAGGGCGCTACCGAGATCATCCTGGCCGACTGTTCCCACCTCGCCAGCCCGACCGGACTCCTGGTGCTCGATGACACCGCCCGTGAGCGGATCAACGCCGCGACTTTGGCGATGGCGCAACAAGCGTTGCGGGTGCTGGCGATCGCCTACAAGCCGGAGGCCGCGCGGGCGGATGCAGAACGCGCCATGGTCTTTGCCGGCCTGATCGGCATGATCGACCCGCCGCGACCCGAGGCAGCGCCCGCCATCGCGGCCTGCAGGCGCGCGGGCATCCGCGCCGTCATGATCACCGGCGACCATCCGGACACCGCCGCGGCCATCGCCCGGGAACTCGGGATACTCGGTAACGGACGGGTCGTCATGGGTGCGGAACTGGACGCCATGAGCGACGCCGAACTCGCTCGCCAGGTCGCGGACATCGAGGTTTATGCGCGGGTTTCGCCGGAGCACAAGTTGCGGGTCGTGACTGCTTACCAGGCACACGGACAGGTCTGCGCCATGACCGGCGACGGGGTGAATGACGCACCCGCCCTCAAGAAAGCGGATATCGGCATCGCCATGGGCCTCACCGGGACCGATGTCAGCCGTGAGGCCGCGGACCTGACGCTAACCGACGATAACTTCGCGAGCATCGTCGGCGCCGTGGAAGAAGGCCGCGGAATTTTTTCCAACATCAAGAAATATCTGATGTACCTGCTGTCATCGAATATCGGCGAAATCGGACTCATGGCCGTGGCCACCCTGGCCGGGATGCCGCTGCCCCTGTCCGCGGTCCAGATCCTCTATGTGAACCTGGCCACCGACGGTCTTCCCGCGCTGGCCCTGGCGTTCGATCCGCCGGAATCCGAGCTGATGCAGCGACCACCCCGCAACCGTCAAACCGGCATTTTCACCAAGCCTGTCGTCTTGTTGATGCTGGTCGGCGGGGTCTGGTCGACCCTGGTCAACGTCGCGCTATTCGCCTGGGAACTGCACTTGGGCGCAATCGCGGGGCTCGACGCCGCGGTGACCCTGACCCGCGCCATGACCATGGCCTTCCTGTCGCTGGTCCTGATCCAGTTCTTCAAAGCCTATAGTTTCCGTTCCGACCGCGACTCGGTGTTCATCCGGCCCTTCGCCAACCGCTGGCTCAACCTGGCCATCCTCTGGGAACTGACACTTCTGCTGCTCGTCATCTACGTCCCGGCACTGTCCGCCGCCTTCGGCACCTATCGACTCACCGGCACCGACTGGCTGGTGGTCAGCGCGGCGGCAGCCACCATCATCCCCGTGCTGGACTTCGCCAAATGGCTGATTCGAAAAAACTTCCCGTTGAACGCCGAGAGTACATCAGGGGTCTCGTGGGCGCCGTGAACCCGAATGATCCCCGTCGATGTCGGTTTTTCTTTGCGCGTTTCTCGTAACCCAACATTTGCCGATCCTTAACCGAAAAAAACCGAAAACTCAAGACCGTTCCGTCCTCCTCAGCGCGGCCGCCCGCCCGCCGTGGGGGCGGTCCGGGGTCGTGCGCTCCGGGATGAACGCACGGCCCGTGCGACTAGGTGCTGCCCGACCCGTCAGAACGCCGCGATGAAACGCTCCACAAAACGATCGTAATCCGCTTCGGGCAGCTGATTGATGCCCGCCGCGGCCTTGCGGCCGCCACCGGTCGCGAACTGGCGGCAGAGCACATCAGCACCCTCCGGACGCGTCACCGGAGCCCGCACGCTGACCACGAAACCGCCGGCGGGTAAGCGCGTCAGCAACGCCTGGGCGCACTCCGGCGACGCTTGCGCGAGCTCATTGGCAAGGACACCGCTGGCACGACGCGCCCAGGCATCGACGGGGAGGATGTAGAGCCGATGACGCTCGCCCGCCACGGTCGGCGCGGTACCCCGTGCCCGCGCCATATCGTCGGCGTAACCGTCGCTCAAGGCGCGGAAGGCGGCGTCTTCATTGATGAAATCCAGCGGATTGACGTACGGATGGAGCCGCCGGTAAAGGTCGTCGGGAGCGAAATGCAGGTCGGCGACCTCGGCCCCGTAACCATTGTAATTGATATAGATCCCGAGCTCGCGCAACTGCGCCAGCGCGGGCGGGGCGAGTCCGAGCGGCAGCGCCGCCCGGTAGGCAGCGGCATCGAAGTTGTCGCCGAAGGTGCCGACGACCGCCCACGCGCGGAAACGTCCGTCGAGAAACTCATCCACCAGCAAACAGGTGCCCTTATCGGGCAGGGTCTCGATGTGGCAGTCGAATCCGGGGTGACTGGGAATCTCGCCGGGGAAATGGTGATCGAAATAGCGTACCCGAACCTCGGCGGCCAGCAGGCGATCGAGTGCCGCACGATTGGTATCGAGTGAAACATCAAGCACCGTCACCCGGTCGCCGGGGCTGGCGGTCACCCGCTCCAGCAGCGCGATCTCACGCTTGACACCGGTCACCAGGGTGCTGTCGAGCGGCTCGGCGAGCCGCAGTTGCTGGAGGGCGCAGATGCCGTCCGCATCGCCGTTGAAGACATCGAATTCAGTCATGGATCACCTTGTATAGAGACACTGTGAGATACTGTTTGGACTATCCGGGGTTGACTAAGCACTGGTTCGCTGCCCCCCCGGAGCCGGGACCCCGATCCGGCGGGCAACGCCCGGCATTGCCGGACACTCCCCCTTACCGTTAAACTTAGCGGCTACCCTCAAGCTGGTCCGCCGGGGCGTCGGTCGTCGCCAGGTTGCGTCGCGCCGCCGCGACAGACCGCCATTATACCCGTCGTTGTTGGTTTCTCGTTTTTCGTAACCCGATGTTTGATAATCTTTAACTGACAGCGAAAAACTGAAAACCCGAATCCGTTCCAGCTATCATCCCAGCAGCGCACCGCCGCACCCCATCCTGGAGCCTCAGATGTCCGTCGAACGCACACTCTCGATCATCAAACCCAATGCCGTTGCCAAAAATGCTATCGGCGCCATCCTCGGTCGTTTCGAGGCCGCCGGACTGCGCATCGTCGCCGCCCGGATGCTGCACCTGAGCACCGAACAGGCGTCCGCGTTTTACGCGATCCATCAGGGCAAACCGTTTTTCGACGAACTCGTGGGGTTCATGACCTCCGGTCCGGTCATGGTCCAAGCCCTGGAGGGCGAGGACGCGGTCGCCCGGAATCGCGAGATCATGGGCGCGACCAACCCGGCCAACGCGGCCCCCGGAACCATCCGCGCCGACTTTGCCGACTCCTTCACGGAAAACGCGGTCCATGGCTCGGACGCCCCGGATACCGCGGCCGTGGAGATCGCGTTCTTCTTCCCTGAAGGCATCTGCCCGCGGACCCGCTGACGGCAGCCGGAACCGCGCGGTGACACCGATGACCACGCCGATGGATGCCGGTCGGACGAAACCGAACCTGCTGGACTTGGACGCCGCGGAGTGCGCCGCCCTGGTCGCGACACTCGGCTTCAAGCCATTCCATGGACGAAATTTGTTCAAGTGGCTGCATAAACATGGAGTCATCGACTACGATGGCATGACTGATCTGCCGAAAGCGTTACGGACGGCTCTCGGGGACGCGGTCAGCATCCGTCTGCCCCGGATCAGCCACACCCAGCCCAGTACGGACGGCACGGTAAAATGGGTACTGGAACTCGCGGACGGCCAACGGGTCGAGGCGGTGCACATTCCCGACGAGGGCCGCAGTACCCTCTGCGTCTCATCGCAGGTCGGCTGCGCCCTGGACTGCGCCTTCTGTGCCACGGCCCGCCAGGGATTCAACCGCAATCTGCAGGTCGGGGAGATCATCGGCCAGGTCTGGCACGCGGCGCGACAACTCGGGGCGGCGCCGACCAACGTGGTGATGATGGGCATGGGTGAGCCGCTCGCCAATTTCGAGGCGGTGGTCAAGGCGATGGCGATCATGCAGGATGACTTGGCCTACATGATCGCCAAGTCGCGGGTGACCCTGAGCACCTCCGGCGTTGTTCCCAATATCTATCGGTTGCGCGAGGTCAGCGACGTGTCACTCGCCGTCTCACTCCATGCGCCGAACAATGCATTGCGCGACCAACTGGTGCCAATCAACCGTAAATATCCGCTCGAAGAACTGCTGCCCGCCTGCCGTGCCTATCTCGGCGGCGACAAACGCCGCAAGATCACCTGGGAGTATGTCATGCTGGACGGCATCAACGACCACCTCCAGCACGCCAAGCAGTTGATCCGGTTATTGGAAGGGACCCCGTCCAAGCTCAACC
The DNA here is from genome assembly GCA_964470155.1 of uncultured Lamprocystis sp. GTDB lineage: Bacteria > Pseudomonadota > Gammaproteobacteria > Chromatiales > Chromatiaceae > Thiodictyon. The sequence continues at coordinate 23,759 of CAYYAY010000058.1, forward strand.
TGATTCCCTTCAATCCCTTCCCCGGCAGCGGCTACACAACCTCGTCGCCGGAGCGGCTGGAAGCCTTTCGGCAGCGACTGATGGGCGCGGGTCTGCTCACCTTCACGCGCAAGACCCGCGGCGACGCGATCGCCGCCGCCTGCGGACAACTGGTGGGCCGGGTCGAGGACCGGACCCGCAGAAGCGCCGGCTTGCTCCCTGTCCCGGTTGCGCTACCCGCGCGCGGGGCCCGCCTGCGCCATGACGGATCATGAGTATGGTCAGGGTCGCTCGTTTCATCGCCGTGAGCGGGATCTGCTTGAGCCTTGCCGCATGCGGGTATGTTCTACCCCGCAAGACCAATGACTCCATGTCGCTGGATACCGAGAACAGTTCCGGCGACCTCTATGTAGCGATGGCCTCGGAGTATTACCGGCTCGGACAGATGGATGAGGCATTGCGACGTGCCGAGCGTGCGATCGGCGAGGATAAGAATAACCCCCGCGCCTATTTTGTGATTGCGATGATCTACCAGCGACTCGGAGAGACCGCCCGCGCCGACGAGAACTTCAAACGGGCACTCGAACTCTCCCCGAAAAATCCTGATATTCTCAATGCGTACGGAGCTTTTTTCTGCGCCCAGCGACGTTACGCCGAAGCCCAGCAACAGTTTACCAAGGCGACCGAGAATCCGCTCTACGCCACCCCTTGGATGTCGCTGACCAATGCCGGCACCTGCGCTGCCAGTGCCGGCAATCTCGCCCAGGCCGAGGCCAATTATCGGCGCGCCCTGAGCGCGAACTCAGGCTTCGGACCGGCCCTGTTCCAGATGGCTGACCTCGAGTTCAAACGCGGCAGCGCCAAGGCTGCCAAGGACTACCTGGATCGCTACTTTCAGGCGAACGCCCCGGCGCCGCAGGTCCTGATCCTGGCGATCAGAATCGAGCGCAAACTGGGCAATACCAAATCCGCGGCGACCTACGAACAGGTGCTGCGGAACAGCTTTCCGGACGCCCCCGAAACCAAGGCGCTTTAGGGAGCCGCTGTCGATGAATCCAGTACCAGCCATGAGCACCGATGATCAGAACGTCGTCGAATTCGCCGAGAGCCCGGGGCGCCGTCTGCGCGTCCAACGTCAGGCCCGCGGACTGGAGGTGGAGCGGGTCGCCGCTCAGCTCCATCTGCGCGTGCCGATGGTCGAGGCCTTGGAGCAAGACCGCTACCATGACCTTCCCGGGCCGGTTTTCATCGCCGGCTATCTGCGCAATTACGCACGTCTGCTCGGGCTCGACCCGGAGCCCCTCATCATGGCCTACCGCGCGTCCAATCCGGACCCGGAACCGGTCGAGCTGGGCTTCAAACCCGTCGCGCAACAAACCATCGGCCATGAGATCACCAGCGCGCACGTCCTGATGCGATTGATCAGTGTCGGGCTGCTGGCTGCCGTGATCGCGATGGTTGTCTTGTGGTGGCAACATCGGGCCGAATTGATACCCGCACCAACTGCCGCCGACACGGCTGAGCTCCCCGCGGCCGCGACGGCAAACCCGAGCGTCGGGCAACCTGCCGCGGGCATCTCGCTGGAGATGCCGCCCGCACCTGATCCGACGGCGGATCCCGCGACGGCGACGGCGTCGGCGACCGCCGCGCCCGCTGCGGTATCCGCATCAGGAGCGTCAGCGGAACTCGCGCTGCCAACGCCCCCCCGCGCGAATGAACCCGCGAGTCTCGCCCCACCGCTCACCGACACCGGGGCGGCGGATGCGCAGAGCGCCGCGGCGAGCCCGCCGGCCAAACCGACCGAGGTTTCCCTGACCTTCTCCGGCCCGACCTGGATCAAGGTCCTCGACGCCGCGGGCACCGCCGTACTCAGCGGTACGATGCGCAAAGGTGACACCCGCGTCCTCACCGGGACCCCACCCTACACATTCAACATCGGCATCGCGCGCGTCGCCCAAGTCACCGTCGGCGACCGCCCCATTGACCTCGAACGCCACACCAAAGGCGGTCGGGCCAAGTTCAAGCTCGACCCGAGTAACCCCGAATGACCCGCTTGCCGGGTACGCACTGCGCACACCCTATCCGCTGTGACCGACACGACATGACGATGACCCTATGACCACGACGATAGCGGCGATTCGCGGGATGCATGACATCCTGCCGGAACGGATCGGCACCTGGCAGCGGATCGAAGACGCGGCCCGGCAGGTGCTCGCCGGTTATGGCTATGCGGAGATCCGGACCCCGATCGTCGAGATCACCGACCTGTTCAAACGCTCCATCGGCGAGGTCACCGACATCGTCGAGAAGGAGATGTACAGCTTCACGGACCGTAACGGCGACGCGCTGAGCCTGCGTCCGGAGGGCACGGCAAGCTGTGTGCGCGCCGTCATCGAAAACGGCTTGCTGAATCAGCCCCTGCGACTCTGGTACCGCGGCCCCATGTTCCGCCACGAACGCCCCCAGCGCGGTCGTTACCGGCAGTTCCACCAGATCGGCGTCGAGGTCTTCGGCCTCGATGGTCCGGATATCGACCTGGAAGTCATCCTGCTCACGGCCCGACTGTGGCGTACCCTGGGGCTGACCGGACTGCGGCTGGAGGTCAACAGCCTGGGCGACACCCAGGAGCGCGCGGCCTACCGCGAGCAACTCGTGGACTATCTGGAACGCCATCGCACGCACCTCGACGCCGATAGTCAGCGGCGACTCACGACCAATCCATTGCGGGTGCTCGACTCCAAGAGCCCCGAGACCCAGGCCATCACCGCCGCCGCACCGCGTCTCATGGACAGCCTGGGGGAGGAGACGCGCGCTCATTTCGCGGCAATACTGGCCGGACTGGACGCCGTCGGCATTGCGTATCGGATCAACCCACGCCTGGTACGCGGACTGGACTACTATAACCGGACTGTTTTTGAGTGGATTACCGACGATCTGGGCGCCCAAGGCACGGTCTGTGCCGGTGGCCGTTATGACGGACTCGTCGCGCAACTGGGCGGGCGCGACACCCCGGCCGTCGGGTTCGCGCTTGGGATCGAACGTCTGGTCGAGCTCGTGGAGGCCGCGGGCACGGTCGCCGCATCGCCGCTGGACGCCTATCTGGTCGCGGTCGGCGAGCCGGCGCAGCGTGAAGCACCGGCGCTTGCCGAGCGCCTGCGCGACGCGGCGCCTGGACTGCGACTCATCACCCACTGCGGCGGCGGCAGTTTCAAGAGCCAGTTCAAACGCGCCGACAAGAGCGGAGCACGTTACGCCCTGGTCATCGGCGACACCGAACTGGCGCGCGGCGTGATCGGAGTCAAACCCCTGCGCGAGGAGACCGGACAACAGGAACTGACCCTGGCGGAGGCGGCCGTGTTGCTGACCGCGGCCCGCCCGCTCGCCTAGCCGCCGCCGCGGGGGTGGGCGCAGCAGCCGGGCCCATCGCAAACAAATGCAATCGAACGCAATCAAGATAACGAGACCCAACAGGATACGCGCGTGAGTGACTACGAAACCGACGACGAGAAAGTCGAGGCCATCAAGAAGTGGTGGAAGGAAAACGGCATGTCCGTGGTCATCGGGTTAGCCGTCGGCCTCGCGGCAGTCTATGGTTGGCGCGCCTGGACCGACTACCGCACGAGTGTCGGGTCCCAAGCGTCCGCCGCCTTCGAGCAGTTGGCGGCGAGCGCCGAGGCCGGGCAGTTGGACTCCGCCGCCAAACAGGAGGAGATTCTCAGCAACCGTTTCGGCTCCACCCCCTACCCCAGCTTCGGCGCGCTGGTCATCGCCAAAGCCCGCTATGACCAAGGCGACGCCGCGGGCGCCATGACAGCCCTGCAACAAGTCATCGCGAAGGCTCCGGACCCGGCACTGGCGCGGCTGGCCGCCTTGCGGCTCGCGCGGATTCAGCTCGCGGAGGGCCAACTGGATGCCGCCGCGGCCACCGTCGCCGCGCATGACAACACGCCGGCCTTCGCCGGCGATTTTGCCGCGGTGCGCGGCGACATTGCCGCCGCGCGGGGCGATCACGCGGGGGCACGTCGCGAATACGAGCGGGCCATCGCTGCCGGAACCAGCCTGCCCCAGTTGATCCGGCTCAAGCTCGACAACCTGCCCGCGGCCGGGTGAGTCAGACGCTATGCCCACTCGGCACCTGACCCGCACCCGGACCCTGCTGCGCCTGGCCGGCCGCGCTGCGCGCCACGGCTGCGCCGCGCTGCTGATCGTCGGCACCATCACCGGTTGCAGTTATATTCCCTGGTTCGGCGGCGACAAGGACCCGACCCCCCCCACCAAGCTCAGCAAGATCGTCCCCGAGGTCACGGCCAATACCCTCTGGTCCAAGCGTCTGACCAAGGGCAGCGAGGGCCGGCGGCTTTACCTGGTGCCGGCAGTCGGCGGCGGCCGTGTCTACGTGGCGGATTCACGCGGCCTGGTGGTCGCGGCCGATGCGGACAGCGGGCGCGTCATCTGGGAACGTAAGACCGGTCTCCCCTTCAGTGCCGGACCCGAGCTCGCCGGCGACCACCTGATCCTGGGCACCAGCAGCGGCTTGGCGGTCGCCTTAGCCACCACCGACGGACGCGAACAATGGCGCGCCGTCGCCAGTGGGGAGATCCTCTCGGTCCCGCGCCACACCGCGGACGGAAAAGTCATCGTCCACACCCTGGACGACACCATCATCGCGCTCGACGCCATCAAGGGCACCGAATTGTGGCGCGTCAGTTACCCCGCGCCAATCCTCACCCTGCGCGGCAGCAGCACCCCGACCATCACCCCGAAAGGCGTCATCGCCGGGCTTGCCGGCGGCAAGCTGGTCAAACTCGACACCACCGACGGAACGCCCCTGTGGGAGGTGACAGTCACCCCACCCAGCGGCCGCTCGGAACTGGCCCGCATCGCCGACATCGATGCCGACCCGATCCTGGTCGGTAATCTGGTCTTCGTCGGCACCTACAATGGCGATCTGGCCGCGGTCGATCAGGAAGGCGGGACCGTCCGGTGGCGCCGTCAGTTGTCCTCTCATGCCGGGATCGCCGCCAACGACTCCCATCTGTTCGTCACCGACTCGCAGGATCAGGTGTGGGGAGCGGACCCGGTCAGCGGCGCCGGACGCTGGAAACAAGAACGACTCCACAACCGGCAATTGACCGCGCCCGCGCTGATCGGCAACCTGATCGTGGTGGGCGACATCGAGGGCTGGCTGCACCTCATTGCCCAGTCCGACGGCCGACTGGTGGGGCGCACCCGGGTCGCCAAGAAGCCGATCACCGCCCGCCCGGTCGTCGCCGGGGGACGCATCTATGTCTACGCCATCGACGGCACCCTGGCGGCACTCACGACCGGTACGGCGCCCGCGAACAGCAACCGCGGCGATAGCAACCAAGCGGCCGCGGCGGCCGATCAGACACCCCCTGACGCGTCGCGCACGGCACCGGTCGCCCCGCGCACCGGACCGCGCAAACAACCCCAATAGACCACCCAATCGCAACCCAACAAGACACCCTTAAGAGGCACACCCGACATGCTGCCCGTCATTACCCTGGTGGGCCGTCCCAATGTCGGCAAATCCACCCTGTTCAACCGGCTGACCCACAGCCGTGACGCCCTGGTCGCCAACTACCCCGGGCTCACCCGTGATCGCCAATACGGCATCGGCCGCATGGGACCCGGCCCTTACGTCGTCGTCGACACCGGCGGCATCAGCAACGACAGCGACGGTGTCGCGTTCCTGATGCAGCGCCAGGTCCAGCTCGCCATCGACGAGGCGGACCACGTCCTCTTCCTGGTGGATGCGAAGGACGGCTGCACCACCGGCGACTACGAAATCGGCGAGCGCCTGCGCCGCCTGGGCAAGCCCATGACTCTGGTGGTCAACAAGACCGACCACGCCGATCCCGACCTGCTGGCCGCCGAGTTTCATCTGCTCGGACTGGGCGACCCGGTGCTCACTTCGGCCACACAGGGGCGCGGGGTACGCGGCCTCATGGAGCAGGTGTTCGCGCGATTGGAGGCCGCGGCTACCGCGCCCGATCCGGACGCGGAGCCCAGCGGCGCGGACGAAGGTACCAAAGTCGCCGTGGTTGGCCGCCCGAACGCCGGCAAGTCCACGCTCATCAATCGCCTGCTGGGCGAAGAACGGCTGGTCACCTGCGACCTGCCCGGGACCACCCGCGACAGCATCTTCATCCCCATGGAGCGCCACGGCCGCCGCTACACTCTGATCGACACCGCCGGCGTGCGGCGCCGCGGAAAAGTCACGGACGTCATTGAAAAATTCAGCATCATCAAGACACTCCAGGCGATCGAGGCATGCCATGTCATCATCCTGGTGCTGGATGGACATGCCGGGATCGGAGACCAGGACGCCAACCTTGCCGGCCACATCATCGAAAGCGGCCGGGCGCTGGTGATCGCCATCAACAAATGGGACGGCCTGGACGCGGAGGCCCGCACGCATCTCCGAACCCAGTTCGAGCGCAAGCTCGGCTTTCTCGACTTCGCCACCCAGCAGCGCATCTCGGCACTGCACGGCAGCGGCGTCGGACTCCTGCTCGACGAGGTCGACCGGGCCTATGCCAACGCCATGCGCGACATTCCCACGCCGGCGATGACGCGCTTGCTGGAGGCCGCCGTCCAGGAGCACCAGCCGCCGCTGGTCCACGGCCGCCGCATCAAAATGCGCTATGCCCACCAGGGCGGACGCAACCCGCCGCTCATCATCATCCACGGCAACCAGATGGAGGCGGTGCCGGAAACTTATAAGCGCTATCTCATCAACCGCTTCCGTAAGGAGCTGGATCTCACCGGCACCCCGCTGCGCATCGAATTCAAGGGCGGCGACAACCCCTTCAAGGGCCAGCGTAACAACCTGACCGAACGGCAGATCAAACACCGGGCGCGGCTCAAGGCGTACGTCAGACGCAAATAGCGACAGTGCCGGCCAGTGTGACACTGGCCGGACAGATCATTGGGCGGACGGCTCATCGCAGCGAGTCTGCCGCTGCGAACAACAGATTCGCCTGTCGAACCTGACCCCACACCGATAACCCCTTGGCGAACCATAACGCGACGGGCTATCGTTATCAGTGACAGACGCGACCCACCCCCGAGGTGATTCAGAGGTGCTCCCGCGTCCTGCGCCGCAGGAGACGAATCCATGTTCGAGCGGTTAACGGGTCACGCAGACCCGACTGGTTGGGGTAGCCGCCGACTGACAGCGGTCGTCCTGTTTGGTTGGCTGAGCCTGACCTGGGCCTCAGGTACCGCGGACCCGGCGCTGTTATGGGATGCGCCGGGGGGAATCGATGCCTCGTCCGCCGCCACGCACTGGCTGCGCGAATGGACGCTTGAAGTCAGCGCCGCCAAGACCCGGTGTCCGGATGCCGCGCTGCCGACCCTCGACCCGGACATTCCATCCAAAGCCTTCCGGGTCATGGTTGCGCCGACACAGCCCGTGATCTATTCGAAAGATACCCTGGTCGACCACCTGCTGGTGATGGCGACAGATCGCCGCGGTTGCCCCTGGCACGCCGCCTCCGGGCGTATCCGGCCCTTCGACGACCGCTGGTTACTGAGTCCGCTGGTGAACATTCACCTGCCGGAAGGAGTGCCGCCGCAAGAGGCAACGGTCGTGATCCAGGATCGCAAGACCATCCGCCCCTGGATACGCGGCAGCCCCGAGCCGGACTTCGTCCGCGGCACGATGCGCTTGTGGGTCCTGCTCGGCATCTATACGGGGGTCCTCACGGTGCTGTTGTTTGTCGGCCTGGGCCTGCGGCGCTCCTACCCGAGCCCGGTGACAGACGCCTATTGCTTCTATATGTTCACCCTGATCGTCTATGAACTCCAGGCGCTTGGCGTGGGGCCGGCCTGGATTCCCGGCTGGCCGCAAGGGTCGGCGTTCAGGCTCATGCAGGCCGTCGCGACAGCCGCGGTCGTCGTGGGCATCGGCACGGCCATGGTCGCCTTCTTGCGGCCCGGCGGAATCCTTCGTCACATTATTGTCGGCGGCGTCGCGCTCGCCGCGCTCGCCTTTCTCGGCTCGTGGTGGTACGCCCCGAGCTACCGGCTCGGCGCCCTGCTCATGCTGTTGTTGGCGCCCGCGGTCCTGTTCATGCTGATCCGGGGACTCAAGGGCAACCAGCCTTGGGTCCGTTGGTTCGCTGTCGGACTGAGCGCCACGATTATCGGCGGCGGAGCCCAGATGGCCACCGTCGTCTTCAACGGGGCGGGCATGGGTTCCCTGGGCAACTTTGCTTTTCCGCTGGGGAATCTGGTCGATTCCGTATGCTGGCTGATCGCGCTGCTGGTGCGGTTGCGCACCGAGCGCGCCCAGGCTCAGGAACAGCTGGTTTACGACGCCACCCATGATGCCCTGACCGGTCTGCCCAACCGGGTCGCCCTCAACACCCGCATGGCGTCCGATCTCACGGGCAAGCGGATGGCGCTGACTGCCCGCCGTGGCTGCCGCGGCCTGGTGCTGCTCGATCTGGACCGCTTCAAGGTCATCAACGACAGTCTGGGCTATGCGGCCGGAGACAAGCTGCTCATTGCAGTCGCCCGCCTGCTGCGCACGCTTGCTCCACCCCAGGCCACGGTCGCGCATCTGGGCGCGGATGCCTTCGCGATCCTGCTGCACACCGACGACCGGAGCGGCGACGCGCAAGGGGTCGCCTTGCGGATCATGGAGCACCTGCGCGAGCCCATCGCCCTGGATGGCGGCTCGGTGCATGTCCGGGCGAGCATGGGCGTGGTCTGCGCCCCGGCCGAAAACGCCGCGATCATCGACATTCTGCGCGATGCCGACAGTGCGCTGAATTTAGCCAAGGTCGGCGGCGGAAATCGCTACGTCAATTTCCAGCCCGTGATGCGCGCGCCCGCCCTCAAACGCTTTCACCTGGAGCAGGCGATGGTGGAGGCGCTAGGTCGTCATGAGTTCAAAGTCTTCTTCCAGCCAATCGTGGCGCTGGCCGACCGGCGGGCGGCCGGCATGGAGGCACTGATCCGCTGGCAGCAGCCGCAACAGGGGTGGCTGCCGCCGGCGGACTTCATCCCGGTCGCGGAAGAAACCGGATTGATCGTCCCGATCGGCGCCTGGGTGTTGGAGCACACGGCCCGGCAGATCCAGGAATGGAAGCGCGAGGGGCGCTGGCGTCCGGGCTTTTATGTCAGCGTCAACCTGTCCGGGCACCAGTTGCTGGACGGCGAGCTGCTCGCACAGATCGACGGCGTCATCGCGCGCGCTGGCCTGCTCGCCGGGGAGTTACGGCTGGAGCTGACCGAGACGGCCGTGATCACCAACATCGACGCCGCCAGCAGCGTGCTGCCCGCCCTGCGCGAACGGCAGATCCCCTTATACATGGACGACTTCGGCACCGGCTATTCGTCGTTGAGCTACTTGAACGAATTGCCGTTCGACGTGCTCAAGATCGACCGCTCATTCATCACCGAGATCGAGACCCGTGACCAGTCGCAGATTCTGGTGCGCACCGTGCTCGCGCTGGCCCAGGCCATGCGGCTTGACGTGGTGGCCGAGGGCATCGAGACCGAAGGACAGGCGACGCTCCTGCAGGCCATGGGCTGCCGCTATGGGCAAGGCTATTATTTCTCGCGGCCGGTCGCGGCGGAGCAGGCCAAGACCTGGTTGGCAGGCTGAGACCCCGGTGCCTATCCGACGGATGCGCCGTTCGTCACTTGCGCACGCGTTCAAATGCTCCCATAGTTGCACCATGACATCCGTTGTTGCCCTTTACGACGCACTCACCACGGCTCCCGACGAGCGCACCCGCGCCCGATTGATCGCCGAGGCCTTCGAGCGCCTGGAAGAACGGTATCCGCACCTGGCGGACCTGGCCACCAAGGGCCATCTGCGCGAAACCGAGCTACGCCTGCAAAAAGAGATCGAGTTGGTGCGGGCCGATCTGGAGACCAAGGTCGAGTTGGTGCGGGCCGGGCTGGAGACCAAGATCGAACAAGTCCGTGCCGACCTGGAGGCCAAGATCGAGCAGGTCCGTGCCGACCTGGAGGCCAAGATCGAGCAGGTCCGTGCCGACCTGCGAGCGACCGAACTGCGTCTGCAGAAAGAAATTCAAGAGGTGCGTGCCGAACTCAAGCTCGATATCGAGCGGGTCCGCGGCGAGGTGGTGCGGACCAAGATCGACCTCCTGAAATGGATCGTTCCGCTGATGTTCGCCCAAGTCGCGGCCATCGCGGCCTTGGTGAAACTCCTCTGAGCGCGGTCAGGAGTCAACGGGGTCGTCGCCGCGCGTGTTGACCCGCCGGTTCCGCACCGCAGGGCGCGGGCGCGGCTCGGCAGTCGGCTCCGGTGCTTCCACTCGCGCGTGCAGCGTGCCCGCGGCCAACCGCGCGGCGATCCGGGTGCCGGGCGGTGCCTGATCCGGATCACGCAGGATCACCCCGTCCGGCAGCCGGGTAACGATGGCGTAACCGCGCGCCAGGGTCGCCAGCGGACTACGGGCATCCAGGCCGGTGATCGCCCGCCCCAGCCGCTCGTGCCGTTTGGCCAAAGCGCGCGACTGGACCCAAAGCAAGCGGCGCACCAGATCATTCAGGCCCGCGGCGGCCCGTTCCATCCGGCGCTCGGGTGAGACCGCCAGCAAGGCGATCCGCCGCGGCTCCAACCGCGACCGGGCCGCACTCAGACGGCGGCTGATGGTCTCGACCAACCGCCGTTCCAACGCGTCCAGCCGCTGCGCCCGGCGCTCCAGACGCGCGGCCGGGTGCAGCAGGGCCAACTGGCGCAGCACCGCCGCCAGACGCTGGTTGGCGCCATCGAGCACACGGCCTTCCAGATGCCGCAGACGCGCCTGCAGAGCGGCGACCCGCTGGCCAAGATGCGTGGCCGCCGGCGCCACCAACTCGGCTGCCGCCGAGGGCGTCGCGCCGCGCCGGTCCGCGGCCAGATCGGCGATGGTCACATCGATCTCATGCCCGACGCCGGTGACCACCGGGATCGCGGAGGCGCGGATCGCGCGAGCCAAGGCTTCATCATTGAAGGCGGCCAGATCCTCAATCGACCCGCCGCCGCGGGCGAGGATCAGCACGTCGCACTCGGCCCGCCGGTTGGCGGCGGCCAGCGCCTGGATCAGCGTCGCGGCCGCCCCGGCACCCTGGACCTGGGCCGGGTAGATCAACACCGGCAGCGCCGGACAGCGCCGCCCGAGCACCGTCAGCAGATCGTGCACCGCCGCGCCGGAGGGCGAGGTGATGAGCCCCACCTGGCGCGGGAAGGCCGGCAGCGGGCGCTTGGCCGCCTCGGCGAACAGCCCCTCGGCGGCCAATCGGCGCTTGAGGCGCTCCAGTTCCAGGCGCAAGGCGCCCTCCCCGCCCGGCTCCAGGTGCTCCACGACAAGCTGGAAATCGCCGCGCGGCTCGTAGAGCGTCACCCGCACCCGCGCCAGCACCTGCTGGCCGTTCTCCGGCCGGAAACCGAGCAGCAGGCGCTTGGCGCGAAACATGGCGCAGCGCACCTGGCTGGCTTCATCTTTGAGACTGAAGTAGATGTGACCGGAGGCCGGCTGGGCGAGGTTTGAAATCTCGCCGCGGACCCACAGGAGCGGGAAACTGCCGTCGAGGACCGCCCGCACCTCGCTGGTCAGACGCGAGATGCTGTAGATGTCGCGGTTGAAGTCCAAGGCCAGGCCGTGGGGGGCGGGCGTCATTTCCAGATGCACTCGACCGGATAGGCGCTGAACAGAGGGTCCGCGCTCAGTAGCGGGCAGCCTAAGGCAATGGCTTGAGCGATCAGCAGCCGGTCGAACGGATCGCGGTGATTGAACTCCAAGTCTTGCAAGACGGCCAGTGCCGCGGGCTCGACCGGGAGCCAGCGGAACCTGTTGCGTGCCAAGTTCTTCTGGACAAAGGCGGCCACGGGTTCCGGCAGGGTCAATTTCCCGATACTGGCTTTGATCGTCATTTCCCATGCACTGGCAGCGCTGAACAGGACCTCCTGCTCCCGCGCTGCCAGCAGACTCGTCGCTCGGGGTGGGATCGGTTCCCCGTTGACCCACCACAGGAAGACATGCGTATCCAACAAGAGGGTCATTGATAGTCCTTGAAGTCTTCCAGCGGCGCGTCGAAATCGGGCGCCATCCAGACCTGCCCCCGCGCGGAGCCGGGCTGACGTGGTCCGTCGGCCGCCTCAGGGCCTCCCGCGCGGCCGGATTGCCGCTCCTTCTGCTCCAGGAACTCCACGAAGTCCAACACTGTGCCGAGTGTAGGCTCCGGCAGTTGCTTGAGATGCTCGTACACAAGTTCTGCAGTCGTCATGGTTCACACTCCGGATTAATTGCCTTTCAGCACTAGTCCCTGATTCCCAAGGCTCCGCTTGGGAACCCAAACGCGGAAGCTCCGCTTCCCGAGCCGACGCCACGCGAAGCAGTGCTTCGCGGATGGGTTCCCAAGGAGAGATGGGAACGACCTGGCAGGTTCGGGACACGGGAATCCCCCCGTCCCGGTCGAGGCTGTCGACAGCCTCGTAGACTGGACCGATGAGCAAGGCCCATCAGCGGATTGCTATCGCCGCAGATAGCGGTCGATACTCATGGCGCCGTGGAATCCGCCGAGGATCTCCGCGGCCTCGTGCTTGACCAGGTAAGCAAACACGGCGGGCCGCTGCCGGGTCGTCCCGAGCGATATAATCGCGAGTGTCCTCAAGCCACGTGACCGCCTCATCTGTCAATCTTAGCTCCGCCATTCCCCAATCCTGCGCTTGAGTTCCTCGTTGGAAATCACCCGGCCCTCGCGCGAGTCATCCAGTCCGCGGGTGATGGACTGCTCGAAGGCCAGCTCGCGCATGATCTCATCATACGAGGCGTCATCCGGCTGCTTGCGGATCACTTCCGCCATTTGCTCTTTGATTGCGGACATCAAATACCTCACCAATGGTCGTTATTGCACTGCGGTCCGTAGGGTCCGCTGCGCGGACCTTAGCCAGCCGGGGGAAATGCTCTCACACCCGCGTCATCAAGGACAAGACCACCGCCAGTTACCATGTATTTCCGGACTTGAAATAATGGGAAACGTACTCCCCGAGCGTCACGTTCTTTTCTGGGATCTTCTTGGTCCAGTATTTGCGCAGCGTACTTGTGATGTCGCCTGCTGTCATCTCCTTCAGATCGAAACCCTTTACCTCTTTAAGAGCGACGCCGATGGCCCAAGTGACCAGCGATCCCCGCGGTCCCTGATTTCCCTCGATCCACGTAATAGGCTTGGCTGCTTCCAGCACAATAGACTCCCCCCAGGAATCGACGAAACCATCCCACGCTCGCGTATCTTGCCGAAAATGTGGGAGTTCAAAAAAATCGTATCCAGAGACGTAGCGGTGAACGAAATCCGGGATGCGTGCAAGACATAGGTCGGTTTCAATTTTCTCGCCCAATCTGTTAGACCCTATATTCCTGTCGAGCCGCGCTGCGTTGCTAGGTAGGTAGTCGGCGGCACTGTAGTCTGCTCTGCGAAGCCCGTTCCAAACGCGCACAATCGTAGTTACGAACGCCCTCTTACGCCTAGACTTCCACTTAATATCGTCTTGATGAGCTAATAATTGAGTAACAGCAATTCCCGCCCAAAATTTTTTCATAAGCAAGACAAAATGTTACAATTATCC
>CAYYAY010000059.1:0-36494 GCA_964470155.1 uncultured Lamprocystis sp.
CACCTGCATGACATGCACGGCAATGTGTGGGAATGGTGTCAGGACTGGTACGCGGGCAACTATGACGTAGGGTGCGGTGAGGAACGAACCGCACCAGCCCCCAGCGGTGCGGTTCGTTCCTCACCGCACCCTACGGCCCACTCGCAGTCTGCTGCAGCAGATGCGAGTGGCGCGCAGCAGCCCGCCAGTGAGAATCCCAGTGGTCCGAAGACGGGCTCCAGCCGGGTGATACGCGGCGGCTCCTGGATCTTCACCGCCGACATCTGCCGCTCGGCGTGCCGCAACAACAGGCATCCGTCCTTCCGCATCATCATCCTCGGTTTCCGCCTTTCGAGGACTGGCCCTTGGCACTCTTACCCTCTTACCCTTGTCGGCGCGCAAACCTCAGCGCCACCTGAGCCGCCGGTTCCAGCCATCAAGCCCAGCTTCGCGCCCTATGAGGTTTTCCGCGATCCCCTGGAGAACGTGCGCCAGGACGGCGCCGCGCAGGCACTCGCAGCCCCGGAGATGGTCTATCTCCCCGGCGGGACTTTCCAGATGGGCGACGAACAAGGCGACAGCGACGAACGGCCGTTCCATCCGGTCAGCGTCCCCGCCTTCGCCATGGGGCGCACCCCGGTCACCTGGCGCGACTACCTGCGCTTTTGCGAGGCGACCGACAGCCACTGGCCGGAATGGTTGGAAAAGGGCAGCCAGTACCACTTAGAGACCGGCAAAGACGACCATTACGCGAAGCGCGGCATCGGCCGCGAGGCGCTGGACCTACCCGTGGTCGGCATCGGCTGGGCGGACGCCCGCGTCTACTGCGCGTGGCTGAGCGAACAGACCGGCGAGCGCTACGGAATACCTACCGAGGCGCAGTGGGAATACGCCTGCCGGGCCGGCTCCCGAACCCGCTGGTCCTTCGGCGACGCTGCGGCTGAGTTGGGCGACTACGCCTGGTTCAGCGAGAATGCGGGCGGCCGACTCCATCCGGTCGGGCAGAAACGGGCCAACGCCTGGGGGCTGTACGATATGCACGGCAACTGCTGGGAGTGGTGCGCGGACTGGTATACGTCCGATTACTACCAGCAGCTCACTAAGGCACTGCGAGCAACCGCGAGCAGCGCCGAGCAGCCACCGCGACGCTTGAGGATGGGCATCGCTCCCGCTCTGCCCATCCTACCGGTAAGGTCTGGCCCCATCACTTCCGATCACACCCAGTCTGTCCTGATCCAGGCCGGCTCTGTCATTCAGCCAGATCCTTGAGTGTGTTGCGATAGCGGCGCATGCCTTATCTGAAACTGCCGGCAAGCGGATGATATCAAGAGAAAAAGCGTCTGAAGTGTTAAACTTGGGATACCTTTTTCGGTAAACCGTTACCGCGGGCGCCGCCGACCGCCTTGCAGGCAAACGAAAATCCGGCCCGATCCGGTCGATTCTGTTTCGCCAATTGTCTTCGCCCGCTACCCGGACCCAACCCAGTGCCCAGCCCATCCGCCCATGTTCCGCAGGGTACCGAACCCGAAGGCTGGTCCGCGCAAGCCGGGCCTACTCCCTGTATCCGCCAGGCCAAGGTGGAGGATTTGCGCGCCCTGGTGCAGTTGGAGAATGCCTGTTTCGATAGCGACCGCCTGACCCGCCGGCAGTTTCGCTACATGCTGACGCGCGGCCATGCGCACACCCTGGCCGCCGCGGACGCCGATGGCGCCCTCCTGGGGTATGTGCTGGTGTTGCTCAGCCGCGGGACCTCGGTGGCGCGGCTCTATTCGATCGCGGTGGCGCGCGAGGCGCGCGGCCGGGGGGTGGCGCGGGCCCTGGTGACGGCGGCGGAGGCGGTGGTCTGGCGTGCGGAACGCGCCTATATGCGACTGGAGATCCGCCGCGACAATCCGGCCTCGCAGGCCCTGTTCGAGGGCGCCGGCTACCGGCGGTTCGGGGTCCTGAGCGATTATTACGAGGACCATATGGAGGCCCTGCGTTATGAGAAGACGCTGGCCCCGGACCTCAAGCCCGAGCTGCAGCGGGTGCCTTTCTACGAGCAGACGCTGGAGTTCACCTGCGGCTCCTCGTGCCTGATGATGGCGATGCACGCCCTGAGCCCCGAGTTGGTGCTGGACCGCACGCTGGAGCTGCGCATCTGGCGGGAGGCGACCACCATCTTCATGACCTCGGGTCACGGCGGTTGCGGCCCTTTCGGTCTGGCCCTCGCGGCGCAGCGGCGCGGTTTCGCGGTGGAGGTCTTCATCAACGATCCGGGCGTCCCGCTGGTGGACTCGGTGCGCAGTCCGGACAAGAAAGAGGTGATGCGCCTGGTCCACGAGGATATGCAGGAGGAGGTGACCCGGCTCGGTATTCCGGTCCACTATCGCACCCTGTCGCTCGACGCCCTGGCCGTGCGCTTCGACGCCGGGGCTGTCCCCATGGTGCTGATTTCTTCCTATCGCATCTATCAGGAAAAATTTCCGCATTGGGTGGTGGTGACCGGTTTCGATACCCACTTTGTTTATGTTCATGACCCCTTTGTCGACTACAAAAACGGAGAGAGTACTCTGGACTCGATCAACATGCCGATTCAGCGCGGCGAATTCAGTCGGATGAGCCGTTACGGCCGGGTCGGTCTGCAGGCGGTGGTGCTGGTGTCCCTGCCGGCCGGGACCCGCGCCGATGGCTGAGCATCTCCTGCTGGTCGAACAGGAGGCCGACTGGAAGCCCGCCTTTCCGCGCCTGCCGGTGGTCAGCGCCCGCGACTATCTGGCGGGCGGGGAACTGGCCCAGCGCAAGGATTTGCGGGTGATCAATCTGTGTCGCGGTTACCGCTACCTGTCGGTCGGCTACTATTGTTCGCTGTTGGCGGAGGCGCGCGGGCACAAGGTGATCCCGTCGGTGCGGACGATTCAGGAACTCTCCAGCCGCGAGATCTACAGCCTGGAGACCGAGGAGTTGGACGCGCTGGCGCAGCGACTGCTGCGCCGCCGCAAGGCCAGTGCGCTCACCCCGACGGCCTATGAGCTGACGATCTGTTTCGGTCACTGCGATGTGCCGAGCCTGGAACCCCTGGCGCGCCAGATCTTCGAGACCTTTCGCTGTCCGATCCTCAAGGTGGAGTTCAGACTGCAAGGCACCTGGCGCATCGGCGCCATCAAGGCCCTGCCGCTCACCGCGGTGCTGGAGGAGGGCGAGGCCTCGTTCTTCAGCGCCATGGAAGGCTATCTGACCCGGCGCTGGCACCGCCCGCGGGCGCGGCTCGCCTACCGCTATGACCTGGCGATGCTCCATGATCCGGCGGAGGAACTGCCGCCCTCCGACAAGAAGGCGCTGGCGCTGTTCGTGCGCGCGGGCAAGGCGCTGGGGGTCAACGTCGAGCTGATCCAGCGCAAGGACTACAGCAAGCTCGCCGAGTACGACGCGCTCTTCATCCGCGAGACCACCCGCATCGGTCACCACACCTTCCGCTTCGCCAAGAAGGCCGATAGCGAGGGCATGGTGGTGATCGACGACCCGGAGTCCATCCTGCGCTGTACCAACAAAGTGTATCTGGCCGAACTCTTGGCCGCGCACAAGGTGCCGCGCCCCAAGACCCTGGTCCTGCGCCGCGAGAACCTGATGGATGCGGCCACACAGATCGGCTATCCGGTGGTGCTGAAGATTCCCGAGGGGTCCTTCTCACGCGGGGTGTTCAAGGCGGCGGATCGGGCTGAACTCACCCGGATCGCCGGCCGGCTGTTCCGCGAATCGGATCTGATCCTCGCCCAAGAGTATCTTTACACGACGTTCGACTGGCGGATCGGGGTGCTGGGCCGCAAGCCTTTTTATTGCTGCAAATATCTGATGAGCGGCGATCACTGGCAGATCGTCAAACACGAGTCCGACGGCCGCCACACCGAGGGCGGCTTCGAGACGCTGAGCATCGCCGAGACCCCGCCCGCCGTGGTGCGCATGGCGCTCAAGGCCGCCGACCTGATCGGCGACGGGCTCTATGGCGTGGATCTCAAAGAGACCCCCGACGGCCCGGTGGTCATCGAGGTCAACGACAACCCCAGCATGGATGCCGGGGTGGAGGACCTGGTCTTGGGCGAGGAACTCTACCGACGGCTGATCGGCGAGTTTGTCGAGCGGCTGGATCGGCGGCGGGCGGGGAAGAAGTAGGGCGAAGAAAACCATCAGCTCCGACACGGATTTATGGTGAAAGTCGCGCAGCGGCCCTGTGGGAGCGGCGTCCCGCCGCGACGGGGCCCGGCGCGCAGCCGCGGCGTTCGCGGTCACCGCGGCACCGCATCGCGGCGGGACGCCGCTCCCACGGGGGAATTTCATCTTCCGGGGTGGCTTGATGTTCCTTGCCGGATATCCTCTAAGTGTATTGAATGGTGTAGCCACGGCTGAACCCTTAGACTCCGGACCGGCGGCCGATGGCCGCAACCCTGATCGAATCCACCAAGCGACACACCGAAACCAACGATGAAGCTGCGCGAAACCCTTGAACTGCTGACTGTCCATGACCTGAAGAAACGCTGCGCGCTGATCCCGGTCACGCCGCCGTCGCCGCGCAAGGCGGACCTGGTGGCGACGATCTCCCGCTTTCTGTTGACCGGCGATCTGAGTAGCGTCTGGTCCGGGCTGTCGGAACTGGAGATCAGTGCCGTTGCCGAGACGGTCCACTACTGGGACGGCGTTTTCAACCACGCCCGCTTCAGCGCCCGCTACGGATCCCTGCCGCAGCATTTTGAGTCGACCTATGACATCTGGTCGGAGCGCGGTAAGACGGCGGAGCGGCGCGATCTGCTGTCACTGTTCTTTTATCAATACGGCATTCCCGAGGATCTCCGTCCGCGCCTCGCCGCGCTCGCCCCGGTGCCGGCCGACTTGACCTACACGACCCTGACGGACGACGAACTCCCGGCATCTTTTCCCGCGTCCGCCCACGCCGAGTCCGACGACCAGGAGCCCCAACCCTTGCGGCGCGTCGCGACCGAAACGCTGGTGGCGCACGATCTGCCGTCGATGCTGCGGCTGATCGGGCAGGGCGGCGTCGCGGTCGGTCCCAAGACCGGCCTGCCGAGCGGCGCCGCCGTCACCCGCATCGAGTCGGTGTTGCTCGGCGGGGATTGGTATGCGGCGGAGGATGCTCAGGCGATCGACCGCTGGGAAGGCGGACCGATCCGGCCCATCCGTCCCTTCGCCTGGACCGTGCTATTGCAGGCCGGGGGGCTTGCCAAGCTGGACGTCAACAAGCTTGCGCTGACACCGCGGGGCACCAAGGCGCTGTCGCTGCCGCTGGCCGAGGTGGTGGCCGGTCTCTTCGAGCGCTGGCAAACGAAAGGCAGCCCGGATGAGTTGCGCCGGGTGGATGTCATCAAAGGTCAGACCAGCAAGGGTGCGCAACTGTCCGCCACGGCCGACCGCCGGGCGGTCATCGCCGCGGTCTTGCGGGACTGCCCGGTCGGTTGCTGGCTCGACCTGAATGAGTTCTTTCGGCAGCTGCAGTACCGGGGGCGGTCTTTTACAGTCAGCCATAACCCCTGGAGTTTGTATATCGCCGACCCTCAATATGGCGGTCTCGGGGATTATGTCGTCGAGATCCTGCAGACCCGCTATTGTCTTGTCTATCTGTTCGAGTACCTGGCCACGCTGGGGATGATCGATGTGGCCTACACCCTGCCGTACGGCGCACGCGACGATTACGGCGACGCCTGGGGGACCGACAGCCTGATGTTCCTCAGCCGCTACGATGGGTTGCGGTATCTGCGCATCAATCCGCTCGGTGCCTATTGTCTCGGGCTCGTCCCCGCGTACCGGCCGCTGCAACCGGCCAGGCCCAGGCTGCTCGCCGCGGAGGGCGAACTGGGGCTGCGCCTGCTGCGCGAACCGGAGCCCGCCGAACGCCTGATCCTGGAGCGCATCGCCCGTCCCCAGGCCGGGGCGCGCTGGGACCTGGATTCCGAGACCCTGTTGCAATGCAGCACCGATACCGGCGAGCGCGCGCGCATCCGCGACTTTCTGACCACCGCCTTTGGCGGGGACCTGCCGGCGCCCCTCGCCCGACGGCTCGACGCCATCGCCGAACGGGTCACGGCTCTGGCCGATATCGGTCCCGCCCGACTGGTGCAGTGCCGCGATGAGGGGTTGGCCGCCATGCTGGCCGAGGACCCGGCGACCGGGCCGCATTGTGTGCGGGCCGGGACGCGGCTGCTCTGCGTCCCCGAGTCCAAGCTGAAAGCCTTCCGCAAGGGTCTGGTCCGGCTTGATCTGATTCTGCCGGAGGCGCCTCGTGGCTGATCTGTTGGCCCGCTATGCGGCACTGGGCACGGATGCGCGGCGCATTCTGCGGGTGCTGTCGGTGATCTGCGAGCCGGTTGGTCTGACGGTGTTCCATCAGGTGTTGGACGCGCTGCGCTGGCGCGGTCACCAGGATGCACCGCTGCGCGCGATCCTGGATAAGGATCTGCGCTTGCTGCTGCTGGCTGAACATCTGATCGAACAAAACCCCCGCGGCATGGTGTGCTACCCGGAGCTCGCCGAGCCGCTGACCAGGGAAACTGTCGCCGACGGCACCTTCGCGGCGATTGTGGCGGCCGCTGAGACCGTGGTCCCGACGCGCGGCGGTCCGGCCTGGGAGCAGACCACCGCGGAGCGCGCCACCCGCAAGCTGCGCAACGCACTCTACGCCGGGCGCGAGGCCGAGGTGCTCGCGCTGCTGCCCGGCGTGGCCCCGGGCGCATCGGCCAGTCAGGTGCGGTTTGTCGAGGTGGCCCGGCTGGCTCAGGTCTGCACCCGCTCGCCCGATGCGCAGTGGCTGGCAGGCTTGAGCCCCCGGCTCAGACTCCTGGCGCTGGCGCCGATGCTGCGCGAGAGCGCGCTGGATCTGGTTGCCGACGCCGCCCTTGATGAGTTGGCCGAGCAGGTGCTGACACCCCTGGTGCCGGATCATCCGGACGCCGCCGACACTCTGGCCGAGCAGCGCCTCCTGCGCGGCCAATTGGCCGGCGTGGCCGAACTGCTCGCCGGCCGCACCGACCCCGAGGGCTTGGCTCGGCGCGGCTGGCTGCGGTTTCTCCAGGGCGACTATGACGACGCCATCGCGACCTTCGAGACTGCCTTGCAGGCGACCCGCAAGCTGACCCGGAAGCGGAAGGTGGCGCTGTCGGGCCTCCCCGGTGCCCTTTATCTGCTGGCCCTGTTGCGCCGCGGGCGGCGGGAAGACTTCGAGCAGGTGGCGGAGCAGGTCGGCTTCTGTCTGCGCGCGCCCGTAACCGATGTCATCGAACCGACGTACCGGGTGATCCGCGATCTGGCCCCGGTGCTTACCGGCCGTTGTACGGCGGATACCAGCTACCACCTGAAGCCCGACCTGGTGCTGCGCGGTGCCTTGCCGCCGTTGCTCCAGACCTTGGCGCGCTACTGGTTTGGTTTGCCGCCGGTGGGGACGCTGTCGGCGCGGCTGGCCACCCATTGCCATCAGGCGACTCAGGCCGGTCTCTTCTGGTATGCCCACGAGGCCAGGGCGGCACTGCAGGCCGGCGGCTTCACGGGTGCGTTTCCCATCCTGGGCGAGCCTCCCGCGGACCTGGTCCTGATGACCCGGCTGCTGGGCCCCCGATCGGCCTGGGAGATCGCCCTGGAAGCGCTCAAGGGCGTGGGTGCGCCGCCGGCGAGCGGCGACGCCAGCGCCGACGCGGCCCCCGGTCCGGACCGCCGCCTGGTCTGGTTGATCGATGTGAACGACGGGCTCGCCACGCTGGAGCCGCGCGAGCAAAAGCGCATGAAGCGCGGCGGCTGGACCCAGGGGCGGGCGGTGCCGCTGCAACAACTCGCCGACGATCCGGACAGCATGCCCGACCTCAGCCCCCAGGATCGGGAGCTGTGCGCCTGCATCGTCAAGGAGCAGGAGCGCAGCGCCTATTACGGTGCGCCGGGGCGGACCTTCTACCGGCTCGATCAGGATCGCGCGCTGCTGACCTGCATCGGCCATCCGTTGTTGCGGCGGGTCGGCGGCGTCGATCGCCCGATCGAGTTGATTCGCGGCGGCCCGACCCTGTCGGTGGTGCGCCGCGACAAAGAGATCCTGGTCGGCATCACACCCTTTCCGCCTGTTGAGCGCAATGTCGCGGCGGTGAATGAGACGCCTCAGCGCATCCGGCTGATCCACTTCGATGCCCGCCATCGGGAGATCGGCCGCATCCTGGGTCCGGACGGCCTGCGGGTGCCGGCGGACGCGCAGGCGCGGCTGCTGGAAGGGCTGGCCGGCGTGGCGCCGCTCTTGACCGTGCATTCCGATATCGGCGGTCTGACCGACCATGCGGAAGAGATCCCGGCCGACCCGCGTCCGCATATCCATCTGCGGCCCTATGGCGCCGGTTTCGGGCTGGACCTGCATGTCCATCCGTGCGGCGACGGCGGTCCGCAACTGCGGCCGGGGCAGGGCGGTGCGACCCTGCTCACCGAGCTGGCCGGCCGGGCGGTGCGCTGCACCCGTGACCTCAAAGGCGAATTGGCCGCCGCCCGGCGGGTGCTGACCGACTGCCCGATCCTGGACGGCGCGGACGGCTGGACCTGGAATCTAGACGACCCGGAGTTGGCCCTCGGCGCCCTGGAGCAACTCCAGGCGCTGGGCGACACGGTGGCCCTGGACTGGCCGGAAGGCAAGCGCATTGCCCTGACCGCCGAGACCCAACTGGGTCAGATGCAGATCAAGATCAAACAGCAGGGCGATTGGCTCGACATCGGCGGCGGGCTGCAGCTGGCCGACGGCCGGGTGCTGGCCATGCGTGAACTGCTGGAACGCTCACTCGCCAGCCGCGGTCGCTACCTGCGGCTGGGCGAGCATGAGGTGCTGGTGCTGAGCAACGCGCTGCGCCGACGGCTCGACAGCCTGCGCGGTCTGACCGATAACGGGCGCTTCCACCCCCTGGCAGCCCCAGTCGTCGCCGAATTGCTGGACGGCATGGACGTCAGCGGCGTCCCCGCCTGGCAGGCGCTGCTGAAACGATTGGCCACCGCGCGCGATCTGGAGCCCGTGGTGCCCTCCACCTTCCAGGCGGAACTGCGCGACTACCAGGCGGAAGGCTACCGCTGGCTCGCCCGGCTGGCCCACTGGGGCGCCGGGGCCTGTCTGGCGGACGACATGGGCCTGGGCAAGACCGTTCAGGCGCTGGCGCTGATCCTGTCCCGCGCACCCCAGGGTCCCACCCTGGTGCTGGCGCCGATGTCGGTCTGCAGTAATTGGATCGACGAGGCGCGGCGCTTCGCGCCGACCCTGCGGCCGCAGCGCTTTGGCCCCGGAGATCGCGCGGCCCAGCTCGCAGCGGCCGGCCCCTTCGATCTGATCGTCTGCAGCTACGGGCTGCTGCAAACCGAAGGGGAGCGACTGGCCGAGGTCACCTGGGAAACCGTGGTCGCTGATGAGGCCCAGGCATTCAAGAACGCGCTCACCAGACGCTCGCAGGCCATCATGCGGCTGAACGGCGGCTTTCGGATGATCGCCACCGGCACTCCCATCGAAAACCGGCTCGGCGAACTGTGGAACCTGTTCCGGTTCATCAACCCCGGCCTGCTCGGATCTCAGGAACGCTTCAACCAGCGTTTCGCCAACCCCATCGAACTGGACAAAGACCCGCTGGCCCGTCAGCGCCTGCGGCAACTGCTGCGCCCGTTCATCCTGCGGCGGCTGAAAAGCGAGGTCTTGAGCGAGCTGCCCCCGCGCACCGAGATCACCCTGCGGCTGGAACTGAGCGAGGGCGAACAGGCCCTGTACGAGGCCCTGCGTCAGCAAGCCATCGAACGGCTGGACCAGGCCACCGCCGCCAATCCCGGCCAGGCGCGGTTCCAGTTGCTCGCCGAGATCATGCGGCTGCGCCGCGCCTGCTGTCACCCGCGCCTGGCCCTGCCCGACAGCCCCCTGCCCAGCGCCAAGCTGGACGCCTTCAGCGACATCGTCGACGAACTGCTGGACAACCGGCACAAAGCGCTGGTGTTCAGTCAATTCGTCGACCATCTGAGCATCCTGCGCGCCCACCTGGACGCCCGCGGCATCCGCTACCAGTACCTGGACGGCAGCACCCCCGAGCCCCAGCGCCGCGCCGCCGTCGCCGCGTTTCAAGCGGGCGAGGGCGAACTCTTCCTGATCAGTCTGCGCGCCGGCGGCTTCGGCCTGAATCTCACCGCCGCCGACTATGTGATCCACATGGACCCCTGGTGGAATCCCGCGGTGGAAGACCAGGCCAGCGACCGCGCCCACCGCATCGGCCAGGAGCGCCCGGTCACCGTCTACCGACTGGTCGCCAAGGACACCATCGAAGAGCGCATCCTGACACTCCACGCCGCCAAACGCGATCTCGCCGACGACCTACTGGAAGGCACCGGAGACGGCGGACGGCTGAGCTATGACGACATGCTGGCGTTGGTGCGGGGGGCTGAGTGGGAGAGTTGAGCCTGCACCGTCATTCCGGCAGGATGCCGGAATCCGGTGCTATGGATGGTAGCTCGCAGCGAGTACGGACTTGCAAGATTAAGATGGAACCCCTCACTACCATCAGCAGGCAGCGGTTGGGCCATGATCGCAGTTCCGGCCCAGGCAACCACTCGGATTTATCCACAGATGTCACAGATGTCACAGATGTCACAGATGAAGAAAAACGTCTGTGACATTTTTGTAGGCACTGTGATTCAATGAGTTAGCGAACTCGCCACCGTGTCAGGAGCGAACCGCACGGCGCCCCGCGGGTGTTGGTGCGGTTCGCAAGCGCACGGTACCCCTGCCAGACGTAGTGGCCGGAAAGATGATCAAGAGTAACGCGTAGGCAGCGGACACAAATCGACTGGACACCCACTTGGCGGTGGGGCGTGCGTGCGGTAGGATACTCGGGTGTTCGTCTGGGCGTAGTCTAGATCACTAACGTCCTAAAGCGACCTAGAACACTAGCATCCTAATGCTATCTTGAGTATTTGTATCCTAATCTAATCTAGAAGGCTCAATATGGGTTCCGGACTGCTGAGTCTAGCTCGCTCTTCGGGTGGTCCAAGCGTACACTACACGTCAGGACTCAACCACTCTGACCGACAGTTTCCCGCCGATGATCAACCTTCAAGACCTGCTGGACGACGCCAAGTGCTACGACACACTCCGTCAGTTGCGTTGGCCAGAGGGTGTTCTTTGCCCCCACTGCGAGGCGTCGCTGATTACGAAGCAGGGACATGATACGACCCAGCCAGCGCGGCAGAAATACCGCTGTGGGGCCTGCCTGCGCTATTTTGACGATCTGACCGGGACCGTGTTGGCTGGCCATCATCAGCCGTTAAAGACATGGATTCTATGTTTATATTTCATGGGCTTGAATCTATCCAACGCACAGATTGCCGAGGAACTCGGTCTCAATCCGAACGATGCCCAGCGGATGACCGAGCAACAGTAATAGGGGACAAACAGTAATAGGGGACAGACCACGTTTTCCCCGACTGGACTGCGGCGAACTTGCTGATCTGTCGATTATATTTGAGGGGATACCTCAGGGAAAGACCACGGTTTCTATGACTTAAACAGTAATAGGAACAGTAATAGGGGACAGACCACGTTTTCCCCGACTGGACTGCGGCGAACTTGCTGATCTGTCGATTATATTTGAGGGGATACCTCAGGGAAAGACCACGGTTTCTATGACTTGGCTAGGCAAACCGTAATCTGCCCCTGATAATTCACTGAGGAATAGGATGCTGGACAACTGCAGGTCCGGGACAGCGTCTGGGACGCCGGATGATCCGCGTCCCTACGGCTAAGGCAAATAGTTTCGAGGTAATTACGTAGGAGATTTATTATTCCAGCATGTTGCAGCAACCAAGATATAGCGCATGAGATTGCTTTTGGGTATTCATTCGCCGGTCATGCGCATGAATTTTGCATTCAGGGGGAAAAGGTACCAGGCTCAATAAAGTTCTTATCCGCTTGGCCGATTTAATAGAGCCTGGTCCCGTATCCGCTTATCCGATGGTTAACAAACAAAAAGAGGACAGGCTATGAAACCGCTTGAAGAGGAGGATAGGATCGGGATGTTTCGCACCGTTTACCGTGCGCTCCATATCCTCGGCGAGGGAGATCCCGGAGTCGCAACACCGGCAACGGCCAGCCTAAGGCTTCTGCTGATTGATGCGCTTGGAGAAGAGCGACAGAGGGAGCTAATAGGCGGGTGGAACGAGGAACTTCCGCGAGCAGCAAGAGAGCGCGCGCTGTACCGGCTTGCTCAGGAGGGAATTGCCTTCGCCTTCGTTTCGGCGGGAATGCCCGTGGAGTGGGCACGGAGACACACCCACCTCTTCCAGTACATGCCACCCATGCACGCGCCGCTTGACGAAAATACCTGTGTCGAGTGTCGCCGAGCGCAATGGGAAGCGGCAAATTACGCAGGGGCGCGCGACGCTGGAAACATGCTTCTTGCTTTGGCTGTGTTGGCAGGAAACGCTGACGCCATCCGCCGACATGCTACAGATAATCTCCACATTCTCGAAGCGTGGAGCGCCGAAGAGCGGAATCTCGGTCGGGATCTCGGTCGCGACTATGAATTCGAGGAACACGCTTGGCTCCGCGACCAAGCAGAAGAGATGGCTCAGTGGGGGCAAGATGCTCGGTTGCATCTCTAGATACGGCGGTATTAAGTTGCACAGCAATAGGGCACAGGGCAGGAAAAGGGGAAAATTACGGTGACAGTTTACTGAATGCGCTATTGGGGGGCGGGGCAATAGGGGGCAGACCACGGTTTCCCCCTGAAAGCCCTGCCCCGGCGGCAAAGAAGACAAAGAATGGCCTAACTTTGGGCAATTCCGGGGACAGTTTACTTACGTTTCCCCGCATGACAGGCGGCCACAATGCCAAAGAAAATGCGACAGCTAAGAGCCATTTTGCTAAAGGCTGGATGTACGTGAGTAATAGGGGACAGACCACGTGAGTAATAGGGGACTGCGATAAGGGGCCAGGCTCAATTATGAATTCAAGAAATGCCTAACGGGCGGCCTAAAGAGCGCGCGCGCCATGAGAATCGAAGTTAACTGGCTAGTGTCGTGCAGACGCGCGCCGCCTTGGCCTGTCACGTTAGGCTCTTCAACGTAGGCGACGGAATCCATGAAGAAACTGCGAGTCTGCGTTGATACATCGGTTGTGGGCGGTTACTTCGATATTGAGTTCGAAGAATGGTCGAAAGCGCTAGTAAATGATTTTCGTGCCGGCCGCTACGAGGCGGTGGTGTCAAATGTCGGCGCAAGAGAAATTGCTGCCGCCTAGACAAGATTCGCTTGTTCAACGCGGTAAATTTGGAGCAGGGATACAAGCCTCTCACAATATACTCTCAGCGCGAGGTTATCTCTTATGAGCAAGAATAGCGATTTTCATTCTGTCGACTTTTTCCGAAGCGTTCGAGACAAACACGCAAATCTTTTGTCGGACATGGCTACGGATGAGATCATTGCTTTCTTCGAGAACCAAGACGAGCCCAACAATAGCGCCACCTCCGCCACGGGCTGGCGGGTCGGCGCTCCCGCGAGGGAAGGGGGGCAGGTCTCGCATTGTAGCATTCCGATGAATGAGAAATAGCCTAACCTAGCGCGCTGTCCGGATCGCTTAACTCATGCCGATAGGTAAGGCGCGCACAGAGTGCCATTCGGGTCAGAGCCCTTTACGGCGAATCATGAAGAAATCGCCTCTGCCGTAGGTGCGCCGGGTAACCGGCGTACCTACGGCAGAGGCTTGTTAGAAACCTTTCCTTGGACAACAGAAAATATAGATGGCCAAGGTCTACATTGAAACTTCGATCGTTTCTTACCTTACAGCCCGGCCTTCCAGCAACCTGATTGCCGCTGCTTGGCAAAAGGAGACGACTGATTGGTGGGAATCTCAACGACACAGGTTTTCCCTGTGCGTATCTGACCTCGTAATAGAGGAAGCGGGACGGGGAGACAAGGGCGCTGCGAGAAGGCGTCTTGCCAAGTTGGCCGGCGTAGAGGTTTTGCCACTGAACGAACAGGTCGTTATTTTGTCCAAAGCCCTAATCGGCGAAGGCGGCCTGCCCCAAAAAGCGATAGATGACGCTTTGCACATAGCGATTGCTGCCGTTCATGGTGTCGGCTATCTATTAACCTGGAACTGTCGGCATATCGCCAACGCTGAGACAAGGCCGAAGGTCAGAAATATATGCCTGACGCACGGCTTACAGTGCCCGGAAATTGCAACTCCAACTGAGCTTATGGGAGTTACCGAATATGACTGATCAGACGCTGAAAGAGCTTTGGAAAATTAAGGACGATATCGCCAAAGAGCACGGCTACGATTTAGATTCCCTCGTCCGGTACCTCCGTTCCAAACATACAGCAGGAGATGCTAGTGCTTCTCGATCCGATCGAACAGAAAGCGCAGAACACTCGACTGCTAAAGGTGGTAAAGGGGTCAGAGCCCTTTAGGAAGTTAACTGGCCTGTGTCGTGCAGGCGCGCGCCGCCTTGGCCTTTCACGTTGGGCTCTTCAACGTAGGCGACGAGGGGGCGGGGTCAGGTCTTGCAATCCAGCACATAATCGTCGTTTCCTTGGTCACGTGAAGAATGCGTGATTGCAAGACCTGACCCCGGTCCCTTGTGACCCCGGTCCCTTGCGTGACCCCGGTCCCTTGCGGTTACATTCGCGTAATTGATGAAAGCGGAGAAGATTATGGCTATAGTAAAGATCGCTTTTTCCCTATCCAAATCCCTGCTGCGTTGCAGGAAGCTTTACTGAAAGCAGCCTAACGCCACGGAATGGCGCGGAATGGATAAGGTCTCGCATTGTAGTATCCTCCAATTCCGGGGACAGCTTACTTAACTCCCTGCATGAAAGGCGGCCGCAATGCCAAAGAAAATTAGACAGCTACGAGCGATTTTGCTAAAGGGTGGATGTACGTCTGAAAAGGCAAAAGGGAGTCATACAAAAATGAACGCACACTATAGTATCTTAATTCAATGGTCCGAAGCAGATCAGGCTTACATCGCTTCGCTCCCGGAGTTCGGGCCTTATGCGCTAACGCACGGCGCTACCTACGAAGAGGCGCTTAAGAACGGTCAGGAAGCTCTAGACCTTCTGATGGAAGAAACCCTGCCATTGCCTCATCTCCAAACTTTCGACGTCACTCATAGGAAAATTGCCTGACATACGCCTCAAAACTCGCGAGGAGACCCGCATCCATGTCCACGTTGCACACCCGGATGGTGAAGCGAAATTCTGGCTGACTCCCTCGGTACACTTGGCAGTGAATATCGGGCTTTCAAATATGCAAATTTGTCAAGCGCAAGCAGTCGTTGAAGCGCATATTAAGGAGATTCAAGATGCCTGGCATCGCCACTTTGGCTGCTGAAGTCACCAATGTATCTAAGCATTGTTTCTGGCTTTTGCTGGACGATGAGGAATTGGCTATACGGTTCTCAGAGTTCCCGTGGTTTAAGTCGGCAACCATTGAGCAACTCTCCGAGATTGAACGTCCAACGGAAAACCATCTATATTGGCCAAAACTTGACGTCGATCTTTCGGTTGAATCAATTCGCAAGCCTGAAGACTTTCCTCTGATCTCGACGGAGAAGAATAGGGGAAAGACCACGTTTTCCCCGACTGGACTGCCGCCAACTTGCTGATCTGTCGATTAGATTCGAGGGGATACCTCGGTAGCGGAATGGGGTCACGCCCGGAATGGGGTCAGGTTTCGCATTGTAGCATTCCGATGAATGAGAAATGGCCTAACCTCGCGCGCTGTCCGGGTCGCTTAACCCATGCCGGTAGGTAGGATGAGCAAGTTGCAAGCCTTCCACCATGGTCGAGAGAATTATGGCTACTGTCGCCAGAAAAATGGATGCATACAAATTGGTTGATCGCTCGGCCAATTTTATTGAGTCTGACCTTTTATCCCGGAAAGTCCGAGCAATACTGAAATAAGCGTTTAATATCATGATTGATGATGAACAAGAAACGATGGGGCTGGTAAAAAAGATGAAGGATTGTCTACCCATGTTCGCCTATCCTTCGAAAGAGTTCGTCTCATTATTGAAGAAGAGAAATATAAAACTCAAAGTCGATCAACTTCTGGAAATTATCGATACTGATTACTTTGGGGATGAAGGAGGGGTTGTCTGTAGTTTGAAGTTTCCCTTCGCAACTGAAGAGAATTTCGTTGTTTCGCTGACCCATCTTCGGCTTGTACCTAATCATCCCCTTGCGACAGATGTCAGAAAGTATCAAGTTCGCCGCGTTAGGAACTTAGCTCAACAATGAATAATCAGCGAACACTCGGGAGGAAGAAAAACAGGTCGCATGAACCCCTGCCCCTGGAAGACGAAAAACCGAGGGAACCTCATTTGTTGGCCTCAGCCCTAAGCAGTCCCTCAAAGGGCTGCTGATCATTGAATGACCTGACGAACAACTAAAGCTAACATGACGGCCGCTATATCAACTACCTGCTTGTTATTGACATTAACATTGAAATTGGCGAACCATGTCCAAATCACTCGCTGAGATTTTGCACGGGGGACCCGTTGACGCGGAAGAGGTAAGACGAGTCAGCGAGACATTGATATTCGAGCGGGCACAGCGATGGCCCAAGTTTCTTAGGTTTGCCAGTCTGCTGGTTCTCGCTGCAAGCATCGCAACGTTTGGGCTTCTGGGCGATTCGCTGGCAGTTGTCATCGGTGCCATGATCGTGGCCCCATTGATGCTGCCGATCATGGGGCTGGCGTTCAGCGTGAGCATTGGCGACCGCAGAAAAATCGTCAGCACGCTGCTCGTAAGCTTTGCCGGAATTGCAATGGCGGTGGCCGTGGGATTCGTCCTGACGCTGCCGATCGCACGGGTCACGCATCCCGAGGCAATCCAACAGATCATGATCCGCACATCACCGCACCTGCTCGACCTGATGGCGGCGCTTGCCACCGGCTTGGCAGGAGCTTTTGCGATATCGCGCAGGGATGTTTCCGACACGCTGCCAGGCGTAGCCATCGCGGTGTCGTTGGTGCCGCCGCTGGCGAATGTGGGCATTCTGTTAGCTCTTGGCGAACCCAATCTCGCCTCCGGCAGTCTGCTGCTTTTCGTCACGAACTACGTGGCGATCCTGCTCACCGGCTCGCTTGTTTTCGTCGTGATGGGGTTCCGGCAGGCCGCGACGGCGCCGTTCGACGCAAGGGCACGACGCCGCGCGGTGGCAATCGCCTTTGTGGCCTTACTGATCATCGTGATTCCACTCGCGGTGACCAGTTATAACTTGATCGTCACTAACAAGATCTCCGCGCGAACCTACGCCCTTGGACAAGAGTGGCTCGAAGGTTCCGGATACCGGCTCATGTCGGTTGATGCCGAAACGGCGGACGGAACGGTGAACCTCCTCCTCTTGGGCGACGGAGACCTGCCGCCGCTGAGCAAGCTTGAAGAGCGCACCCGTGACCTCATTTTCGCCCGAACCATCCGCGTGAAGGTCGTTGAATCACAAACCCTCTATATCGGCACTAAGTCGCGTTGAGGTGCTCTGAAGACTGGAACAACTGGGAGATGCATCCGCACGGCGACGAAGCCGTGTTCGCTGCCGGCGGTCCGCTGTTCCTCGACAGGCCGGAGAACAACCCCGCCGCGCTTGCGCTCGTGCACCAACACCAGATGGTCGAGGTCTTCGGCTGTGCCCGGATGTATCTGGGTCCGCCACCGGAGCTTGCGCACGAGCGCATCTTCGGCGTCACGAGCTTCGAACTGGGCTGATAGGCGACGTGCCGCGGATTCTCGCGTTCGCCCGCCGCGGTCGCGGGGGAAAAGCGAAAGCCGGCAATAGCCGGCTGATCGAAAGCGGGAAATTTGGTCGGGGTGACAGGATTTGAACCTGCGACTGCTGCCTCCCGAAGACAGCGTGTAGAGATAAAGCGCATATTTATCAATGTGAGTTATAAGCCTGCTGAGTTGTTTTCCTCATCGGAGCAGAACCATCTGTGAGCTTGTCCCCTCAGATCTGAGTTCAAGGGCTGGACTGCGAGATACGACGAGGGTGAGCGAGTGGTCCAACCGGAACGGATAGAGCACGGCCGCGGACGGAAGTCCGGAGACGCTGATGGCGCGGCCGGTGCAGCGGATGGCGGCCTCAATGAGCCAGGCGATCAACGCCTCGTTGGTGATGGCCGTGGGCGGGTTGCGGATCACACGTCGCCCCTTGTCGACGCGCTCGCAGGTTCCCCAACTGGCCTGGGTCTGAAGAACCCGGTTGGCAGCACGACGGGTGACTTCACCCTCGCCGTAGGTCTCGGCCAGGCGGCGATGGATCTCGGCGGCCGTGCAATCGCCCTGAATGGTCGTGAGACGGCCCACCAACTCGGCGACCTTGCCGAAGAAGGGATAGGCGGCGATAGCCATCCCCCAACAGAGGGCCGGGACGGGCACCTCGGGGAACTCCTGCCAAATGCCAAGGCCCCGCTGGGCGAAGCCTATCAGCTCGGCGCGTGGGTCCAGCCACAGACCGTTGAGGACGCTGCGGGTCTTGGTCCTGGACGGTATCCCCAACCTCGCGGCATCCAGCAGCGCGTCGATCGCCTCAGTGGGTTGACCCCCACCGCGTACCGCGAGTGCGCACATCGCCCATTCAAGCGGAATGAAACGATCGAAACCGATCCGGGGCGCGAGGGCCGGGGTGTTCTTCAACGTCCATCACTCACTTTCACGAAGGGGACGATCACCTCTTCGATCGAGCAGCCACCGTGCGACACCAGCGCCTCGCCCGGCGTGACGAAGGCGGTTCGCCCAGCGGCAAACAACGGCAGGAAGTCCTTAGGCCAAGCCGGAACCTCAAGGCTTAAGGTGCCGGGGAACTGCCCTGCGGACTCGGCCCGTAACAGCGCACTACGGTAGACCCGCACCCGTTCGCCGCGGGTCTCCGCGATCACACCCTGATTCGGCCGCCCGACGCCGACGGCCTCGCAATTGCCATGGTCGGCGGTCAAGTAGACGTGGAAGCCCTGATCGAGCAACAGCGCAAACAGCCCGTCGACAAAGCCGGACTCGCACCAACTCGCGACCTGGCTCGCGATCCCCCGTTTGCCCAGGATGGCCCCGTGCACGATCTCATCGATGGTATCGACGACGATCCCCGTCACCTGGATCGCCGGGTTCGCCAGGGCGACCCTCAACTCGTCGAACTGCTCGACGCGGCGAACGCCCTTGCGGTAGAGCACCTCACCTGGGCGCAATCCCTGGTCCTGCCAGAAGCGGGACCACAAGGCCGCTTCCCAGTGGGTAGTTTCCAACGAGTCCGCAAACTCTCGGGGCCGTAACCCGGCGAACAAGGCTTGCCGAGAGACGGCGGTCAGGGTTGGGAGCCAGGCGAAGCAGGCCCCTTCCGCGAACGCGAACCGCGGCGCCCGCGCAGTGACCGCCTCGCGGATTTGGACCCACTGGTCAAAGGCCAGCCCGTCGAACACCAGCAGCGCCACCCGTGGCTCTCCAGCGTTGCGGCGCAGGGCCAGGAAGCGCGGGATCTGGTGCACCATGGCCGGAGCATTGGCCGCCGGCAGGGACGGCAGGTCTGCATAGTGTTCGGTCATCCAGGCCAGCAGACGTTCATCCGCGAGACGCTGCAACTGCGCAACGTCTTCCTTAAGGCCCTGGGCGCGGGCGGTATCAAGGCTATGGAAACGGGCGAGGGCCTCACCGAACCGTCGTGCGAATGCCCCCCAGTCCCGGTGCGTGGCAGCTGTGGTCGGCAGTGTCTCGACCAGGGCTTTCAGGCTGTCCACGACCAGGTTGCGCAGCGCTGCCGGGTCCTTGACGATCCCAATCGCGATGCTTTTGGAGACATTGGCCGGCAGGTCGGCGGGAAGGTATTGCACGGCCAGGGGATGAAGGGTCCCGTCCAGGAACATCGCATCGACCAGGCCCCGAATATCCGGATGAGCGAAGTCAATCGCGATCCTGACTCCGTGCCCCGGCAGCGTTGCCTCCGCGATGCGTGAGCCGGTGACACCCAAGTCTTTCAGGTACCGATACCAGGCGTCCTGAACACATCGCAGTGTGCTTGCCTTCGAAGACAAAAGTTCATCGATCGGTAATCCTGTGAAAGCGTCGTTTGCTCCGATGATCCGGGCCATGTGCTCGATGAGGATCGGGGGCAGTACGAGATCCCGGTGATGTAGCCGCAGCAGTTCCCGCCAGAGGTCGTCGGCGCGGCTGATCAGGTGCGGGGCGAGGCGGAACACATGGGTCAGGATGAAGTCCTTGGTTGCCGCCTCACCGAGCGACCCAGATGCGTGCTTGGTGTGCGCATCGAACAGTGCGTCCAGATGCGCCGCGGCGACTTGTCTGACCACACCGTAGCTCAAAGAAGGAAACAGGTTCGCCAGGCTCAGGTGAACCGTCCGCGCCTGACGCAGATAATCCCAGGGCAGCGAGTCCGGTTCCGCGGAACGCAGATGCAATACCAGACTCAAGGCCCGCCCTTCCTCACCGCGGTCCCACGCCTGCCGGTAACGCTCCTCGTACTCGGCCCGAAAGGCAATCGGGTCCTCGAAGGGCAGCACCTCAAACCCCCGGGCGCGTAACCCAGCCAGTATCCGCTCGTCCAGCAACACAGCGTCGGGGTCCGCCGCGATCCACAGACGGGCCAGGTCGGACGGAAACGCACCGAGGATGCGATCGACCCAGGCGCTCATGTCGTGACTCCGGCGTCTTCGCGGCGATCCGGTCGGTTGGCGATCGGCCCGACACGCAATATCGCCACCGCGTAGAGATCGGGAACGCAAGGCTGCGCATCATCCAGCATCGCCAGGCGCACCCGGTGTTCTTGTTCTAGGCGCCGGCGCCGATACTCCCGTACCGCCGGCAGGCCGATGCGCCCGATCGCCGCAGACCTCGCCTCGAAGGCGTACCGCGCCCGCTCGCGTTCCTCCGCGATGCGCGTGCGATGGGCCTCCAACAGTTCGCAGAAGTGTTGCTCGCCCTGCGCGCTCGCGGCGGCAGATGACGACTCCCAGCAGCCGGCTTCGCTCGCCGGCTGGGGGGGCAACAGTTCGATGCGCTCGGAGAGCAGCAGGTCCCAGATGCGCCGGGCGGTGGGCATAAAGGCCCGGCCGTCTGCGTTGACGAACACCGGCAAGAAGCGCCGACGGTTGAACCCCTCCGCGGCCAGGCTGATCGCCCACAGGGACCAGACACCGGCTACGCTGTCGGGTAGTCCGCTGATTCGCACCAGCGGGACCGGTTGGCCCGCCACGCAGCGCGGCAACTCACCGATCAGGGCGCGGGCCCGCGGGTCTTCCAGCGTCACCCACTCAAGTTCAGGATGTTGCTCAGCCATGCGGGCATCGAAGCACGCCTGGGCCGAGGTGCTTCCATCCAGCCAGCGGATGCGCCAGGCATCCCCATCCTTGACAGCCGCCCCCCCGCGGATCGGCAACCCGGTCGTAATCGCACGCTCCAGCCAGAACTGCGCCGGATGGTCCCGCCACTTGCGGGCGTCGTCCGCTGCCAACGTATGGCCCTCGGCCAGCAGCCCGTTGTCCTTCCTGGTCTCTGCGATCTTCTCGCGAACCTCGGCCAACACTGCCTCGCACCCCTGATCGATGGACACCGGGTCTTGGAGTCCCTGGATAAAGAGCGTGTCGAACAGCGGGTCTGCCTCCACCGAGTCCATCACATCCGCGGCCTTGTCGATGCCCATCTCGCGGGCGATGACCTCGAGCTTTTCCTCCAAGACCTGACGCACACGGAATTCCACCGTGTCCTCAAGGACAAAGTTGGTCGCGCGCACCGCATGGCCTTGCCCGATCCGGTCGACGCGGCCAATGCGCTGCTCCAGCCGCATCGGATTCCAGGGCATATCGAAGTTGACGACAACATGGCAGAACTGGAGATTCAGCCCCTCGCCCCCGGCATCGGTCGAGATCAAGACCCGCACCTCGCGGGCGAATGCCTGCTGGGCCTGGGCGCGGGCGTCCAAGTCCATGCCGCCGTTGAGCATGGCCACCGAGAATCCACGTTCCTCCAGGTAGTTGGTCAGCATCCGCTGGGTCGGCACGAACTCGGTGAAGACCAGCACCTTCAACGCCGGGTCCCCCTCCTCCTGCTGGAGCTTGTAGATCAGTTCCAGCAACGCCTCGGCCTTGGCGTCGGTGCCGGCGGCCTCGGTCTCGCGGGCCAGGGCGAGGAGCGTGCGCACCTCGGCTTGTTCCCGTGCCAGACCGTTGCGGGTCTCGGCCGCCTGCACGGCCAGCTCGGTCTGGGACTGCCCGTCCAGTTCCGCCCACTCGTCCAAGTCCGCGGCGTCAAATAGCGACGCCTGTTCCGGCGCCCCCTCCAGCACCGCCAGGCGCCGTTCCAGGGTCGTGCGGATGGCTGCCGTGCTCGACGTGACCAGGCGTTGGATCAGGATCATCAGGAAGCCGATGTGGCGCTGCTGCGTGGCCATCGCCTGGTTGTAGCCATGCCGCACATACTCGGTCACCGCCCCATACAGCCGCCGCTGGGCCAGGTGTCGCGACTGCCACGCGACCGCCTGGAGCCGGGTCAGCCGCGGCTTGAACAGGGGGTTCCCGTCGGCGTCGATGGCCGCCCGCTTTTCGGTACGGATCAGGAACGGACGCACGCGCTCCGCGGTGATGCTGCCCTCATCCGGGAACGACTCCTGGTCGAGCAACTGCATCAGCCGCAGGAAATGGTCGGTCTTGCCCTGGTGCGGCGTGGCCGACAGCAGCAGGAGATAGGGCGCGGCTTCGGCCAGCGCCGCGCCGAGCTTGTAGCGGGCCACCTGGTCTGTACTCCCGCCCAACCGGTGCGACTCGTCGATGATCACCAGGTCCCAAGACGCCGAGACCAGATCCTCGAAGCGTTCCCGGTTGTAGGTGGCCAACTGCTCGGGGCCCCAACCGCGGCGGCCTTCGAGCGGTTTCACCGAGTCGAGCGAGCAGATCGCCTGATCGTGCAGCTGCCACAGGCTGTCCTCGTCGCCCTCGGCGCCCGTCCGCCATTGGCGGAATGCGGTCAGTTGAGCGGGTTCGATGAACTGAAGCTGCTCGCCGAAGTGCAGGCGCATCTCCGCCTGCCACTGACGCACCAGGCCCTTGGGCGCGACCACCAGCACGCGCCGCGCCATGCCTCGCAGTTTCAGTTCGCGCAGGATCAAGCCGGCCTCGATGGTCTTGCCCAGGCCCACCTCGTCCGCCAGCAGATAACGGATGCGCTCCCGACTCATCGCCCGATTCAGCGCATGGATCTGATGGGGGAGCGGGACCACGCTCGACTGGATCGGGGCTAGCAGCAGGTTGTCTTCCAGGGCGTCCAGTAGCTTGGCCGCCGCCGCGGTGTGCAGGATTTGCTCCATGGTCGGACAGAGATCGGACAGCGCCGACAGGTCGCACGCCCGGGCGCGCAGCACCGCATCCTTGCTCGGGAGCCACACGCGAAACACCGTCTCACCCCAGACGGTCTGTTGGTCGATGATCCGGCAGGGGGTGGTGTGCCGGGCGTGGCGCACCCAGTCGCCGACGGCTGGCACCGTCATGGCGGAAACCAGCCCTGCAAAATACCGACGATGCGGTCGAACGAAGGACATTCCCGGAGACGTTTGATGCTGGCGTGCCGACCGATCTCCTCAAAATCACGCGGTGAGATAGTGCGGCGCAGGTGTTCGCGCATGAGGTGCTCGAACAGCTCTTTTGGCTGATCCTGCTTCAATATCTCCAGCGCCTTACCCTGCTTGACCGCGAAGGCTTGCAGGCAGAGGCCGATCGCGTCGACCGTCACTCCGCAATGCTTGGCGAGGGCCGACTCGCAGTACCAAAGCCAGACCTCGACCTCGGGGACCAAGGCGGTCGTCGCACTTCGCCCGGACCAGGAGTAACTGTCGAGTCGCGCTTGAACCTCTATCTCAAGTTCTTGCGCAGACATCCGATGTTCGCGACCGCAACCGGCGAAGTCCCAAAGCAACAGGGCCTTGTGATAACCACCCTTCTTCATCCGGGCCAGTTCGGCGCCGCTCTGCACCATACCGGCATCGCGTTGGGGGTGGCGCTCGATGTCGAAGGCGATGGTGCGGATGCCAAGCGCATCAGGTCGTCCGAGCACCGAGCGCATCAGGCCCAGGGCATCGGCATCTGCCGTGTTGACCAGCAAATCCTTCATCGTCTTGATCGTCATTCCAAGAGTCCGGCGGCGAATACCACCCCGAGATCGGGTGTGCCGTCCCACTCCTTCAGCATTGGATGCTTGGGGCCGGGGGTAATGTGAGTTCCAGACTGGTCCCGCGAGAAGCAGAGCAAGGACTCGATGCCGCATTGCTGCACCACGAATGGTGAATGCGTGGCGAGTAGCGTCTGTCCGCCCGGAATACTCGAAAGCGAACGCAGGATGATCTCCAGGGCCTTGGGGTGAACCCCGTTCTCCGGCTCCTCGACCATGTAAAGCGCAGACTCGGCGGGGAGAAATGCAGGCAGAGTCAGGGCCAACATGCGCAAGGTGCCGTCGCTTAAGACCCAACTCGGCGCGTCCAAGCCGTTCTCGTAGCGCAATACCAAAAACTCGGCGTTGTCGGCTTGGCGCCGGTCCCAGCCGATGTTGACCAGATCGGGCAATGCGTAACGCAGATGCTCCACCCAGCGGGTCACCGCCGAGTTGGGCTCTGCCCAGCGGGGTCCGGGTCCGCCATTGGTACCCAGCAACCGACCCACCACCCGGGCCACATTCGTTCCATCCAGATCCATGTCAGTCCCGCGTGTCGCCGGGCACGGCAGGCGCATTGCGCGGCTGTTGAGCTGGATATAGCGCACCCCCTGCATCAGGAAGCGGCGCACCGCGTTGGCCGTTGCGTAGCGTTCCTCGTCCGGGGGGGTGAGGGCCAGGGTCAGCTTATCGAGCCCGAAGTTGAAAGAATCCTGATAGCTGCTCGTTTCACGCGAATAGTAATCCGTGCCCTTTGACGTCTTGCCAAGCAGTCGCTTGGGTTTGACGGCCGCACTGAAGCGCAGTTCCCCACTCTTGGGCAACCACGCCCTGGAGTATTGACGTAGGGCCTCGTCCTCAATGCAGACGCCGAGCTTGGCGTCTTGGCGAACCGCCAGGCGATACTGCAACACATTCTCGGATTGCGTAGGTAAATCCGCCGACAAGTCCAGCCACAACTCGATTTCAACCGAGCCGCCATGACGCATCCAAGTCAGGTCGTTGAAATCCGCGATACCGCGCGACTCCACTGCCGCACCAGGCCCGTGGGCCAGACAATCGCGCACAAAGTCGATCGCATCCAATACGGTAGTCTTGCCGACGCCATTCGGCCCCACCAACACCTGAAAGCGCGACAGCGGCAACGCATTGAGTGATTGAATGCCTTTGAAATTGCGCAGCGTCAATCCGATAATCATCTCTCTGACTCCAAGCGGGTCAGCGCCTGGTCGTACCAGAGCAGCAGCTTCTCGTCTTCTTGCAGCGCCTCTTCGGGGATCTTCGCGGCGAGGGCGACGATGGTCGGGTAGTCCTTGGCCGCCCAGGCGGCCTTGAAGCCGGCGCGCAGGACCTCCAGTCGGAACTCCTTCAGGCGCCGGCCGGTGTGTGCCTGGTAGGTCGCGAACTCCTTGAGCAGGGCTTTCTCGCGCTTCTTCTCCAGGTCCTGGGCCTTGTTCGGGTCGGGTACATACCACCGGTCTTGGGCCTTGGCGACCAGGGCCGGGTGGTCCTTGGCGAGACCGCGCAGGTCCTTGTGGTTGGTGGAGAGGTAGCTGTGGATTTGGCTCGGGACCTCGCCCGCGCCGTCGTAGCACAGGAAGCTGTCGTCCAGCAGTTGGCCCAACTCGGGGATGATCTCGCCCTTCTTTTTGGCTACACCGATCTGCGGCATGTACTCCGGATGTATCTCGGACCGAGTGGATGGACGCTTCGATAGGAAGTTGGTTAGCCAGTCGATGGCGCTGCGTTCATCGGAAACAAAAAGCTCGGCCTGCCTTATTCTTGGAATCCGCGATCGGGCCTTCTCGTACTCGACCAATTGTTCCGGCGAGAACACCATGCCGTCTGCCTCGCGAAATCGATTCGGAAGCTCCGCCAAGAACTCCGGCATCGAGATTGGTATGACTGCCTCATGTCTGATAAACCATGATGCCATGCGGTCATAGATTCGGCGAGGATCACGCTCGATCACGCTCACAATTTCCGGAAAGTCGCCGGTGGTGGTCTTAACGGACGACAGTTGCCCTAAGTGCGTTTTTACGAAATCCCAAGCAGACTCAACCGTGGCGCCATTTTGATGATAGCGATCCTCCAATCCGCCATTTGGTTTATAGGCGGAAATCACAAGATCCTCTTTTGGAACATTCGAGGAAGTCACTTGACGATAGCTTCTTTGTATCTTGTCAAGTACCGTGACCTGGGCTACCACGAATCCTGCTAATTGCAATGCAACCTGAATGGCGTTCCACACCGCGGGTTCGCTATTGTGGAAAACGATAGTAATCCATCGGCCCGGCTTGAGAACCCGGTGGTACTCGGCGAAGCAGCGCTGCATCAGGTGTTGATAGTCGGGCAGGGCCTTGTGCTTGAAACGGTCGATGATCGCCTCGGGTGCGGCATCGGTAAAGACCCGATGCCAGGATTCGACGAGGAAATTCAGGTCAGCATAAAAGATGTTCTCACCGAATGGGGGGTCGGTGAAGATGTAGTCGATGCCGTTATCTGGCAAGGGTAAACGGGCGGCCGTGACGGTGCAGATGAAGGCGGTGCCTGGGGTTGTCCGATAAGCAAGAAAGGCCGCGGTGAGCCTGGACAGCTTGCCGTCGAGGATGTACCAGGGACTGCATTCAGCGTGCTGCGATGCGACGTAATAAACGCCAGTGAGGTACTGATTGACTTGCGAGAAGCCGGTTGGTCTATATCGGTTCAAAAGAGATGCGGTCCAAATCGCCTGCTCGACGAAGAACAGCAACATCTGCCGGATGCGCTCGTCAGGGTTCTTTTTCGCCATCTGCCAGAGTGCGCCGAGCGCCTGCCCGGCACGCGGCAGGAAGAAGTGATGCGTATTCGTGAATCCCTTCGGCGCGATTCGCGATCCGTGATACATGGCCTCAATGGGAAACCGCGCCGTTGGCATTTCCGGCGGCAACGGCAGGGCCGCGATCCGCTCCAGCACCTCCAAGTCGTGCGCATCCGGTCGCTTTTCCCGGCGCTGTCCCGCAGCGACATAGGAGATCAGCGCCGGACGAAACTTGACGCGTTGCCAGGGCTCGCCGGTCGCCGGATCGATTCGTGATTCAAGGACGCGCTCCAGGCGGTCCTTGTTCAGGTCGGTCCCGCAGTAGGGACAGGGAAAGCTATCCCGCACCCGCTTGGTCTCCCCATCCAGTGCCTCAGCGATGAAGTCGATCTGTCCGGCGCATTCGGGACAGGCGAAGACCTCGCTCCAGACGGTATACTCGATGCGCCCCTTGGTCTTACCGTCGGTGTGCAGGGTCTCATACATCCAACCCAGTTCCTGCTCCAACTCCTTGAGCAGTCCTCGACCGGCGGCGGCGAAGGCGGTCACGTCGAATGGCAGGTTGTAGTTGGCGGCGATGAAGGCCGCGACCGGCGACAGGTCGTTCAGGATGACGCGGCGCGCTCCCCATTGCGGCGGCTCCTTGCCTTGGCGCTTCCATTCGGCCTCCAACCGGAGGCGGTCGGCGGCTGGCGCGGCGCCGCACCATTGGGCGGCGACCCCGGTCATGCCGGAGCCGGCGAAGCCGTCCAGCACCAGATCGCCGGGCTCGGTGTAGTGCAGGATGGACGGGACTATGGCCAGGTGCGGGACCTTGGTGTGGTAGGCGTGGGCCTTGTAGAGCGGGTCCGTCTTGCCCACCGAGACATCGACGGTCATCGGCTCCCGGTGATACGGGGCCTCGGGGTCATAGGGTCGGCCGTAGGTCCGGACGAAGTCTTCGAGGAAGGGGTTGGGGCAGGCGGTATAGTAAGGCGGGTCCGACATGGCCAGGATGTCCGCGTCCGTGCCGATTGGAAACCCCTCGATCTTGCGGAACTCCGGGTCTTGCAACTTCTCCCGCAAAAGCCCGAGGAAATACTCGCGGCGCGCCGTGTCGCTCGGGAAGGTCTGGCCCAGGCAGTCAACGGGGCCGCCGGCTGCGGCACCCGGGTCGTCAAACAGGTCGTTCATGGGGCCGTCTCCGTCTGTTGTTGCCCGGCGAGCACGGCTGTCCCGCGCTCGGTCAGGCGGTAGCGCTGCTTGCTGCTTTGCGGTTTGTCTGGAATGGTCATCGTCACAAGTCCTAGTTCCAGGAGGGGCGTCAAGCACTGATCACGGAACTTGGTGCGGTTGACGCGCTTGGCCAACTCCATGAGTTCGGTGATGGCGTGCTCGGCGTGCATCTTGGTCAGGAGTCCCTGCTGCTCTGCTGTCAGTTGGGACCAGGTTCGGACTTGGTCCTCACTTGGTCCCGACTTGGTCCCGACTTGTTCGGTGACTTGTGCAGTCTCCAAGTCAAAGCGTTGGCGAATCGGCTCAGGCACCTGAAACCGCGTTTCTGACAGTGGTTCCAGCAGCTTCTGGGCCACCAAGCGATCAGCCAGGACCTTGGCCTGCTGAGTCGTGCTGAGCCCGAGACCGCGAATGTCGGTCAGACTGAGCGATTCACCTGCCGGTTTTTCCAATCCCAGCGCCAGGGCGTCGGCCTGCTCCGGGGAGAGGTCGACGCCGAGGGACTGCCGAAACCGCTGCATGGCGACCGTCAGTAGGGGCTTGTTGACAAGCACCAGCTCGAATTCCTTGGATGCCTTGTCGTTGCGAATCCGCGGCGGCACGCGGCCCAGCTCGTGCCAGTTGCGGAAGATGGCGCGGATGCCGGTGCCGGCCTGATCGGAGAGGCCGATGCGCCGGAAGGCTTTGATCAGCGCCGGGTTACGCACATCCTTTTCGGTGGGCTCCAGCAATGCCGCGGTGGAAGGAAAGGCATCGCCGGGGTTCCAGAAGACGGTGCGGTCGGTGAACAGCTTGATCGCTGCCTTGCGGCCAGGGTCGCCATAGTCTTGATGCACCAGCAGGTTGATGGCCGCCTCGCGGAAGGCGACGTAATCGGGTGGATCGTCGTTGCGGCGTAGGGTCGCGGGGTCGAGCGAGAACGGATGCTCGGCAATGCGCATATAGCGGGCGACCAACCCGCGCCACGTCGAGAAAATGTTCTCTTCAAACACATAGCGGTCATGCCAACGCTGATCGGCCGACCAGTTGTCGAACGCGGTGTCGATGCGCTGATAGTCCAGCACCGGGCGCGGCAGGAGTTGTTCAACGTATTGGCGTTTGCCGAAGAGCAAAACACCCGCACGGCTGGGGAGCATCTGTCCTTGCTGTTCGGTGACGTAGTTCCAGTGGTGAAGGAAGGCCACCGGATCGGCGATGTCGGACTGATCGGAGTTACGGAGGAAAAACTGGGCCTTGTACCAACGAACGGTATCCTCGTCGAAGCAGCGCTGCACGTCCAGATCAGCGAGCAATTCGCCGTCAAATGATTGTGTGTCGTGGTCGCGCAGAAAGCGCCCTAATTCGCGCGCCGTGCAGTGCTCGTCCCCGCCACCACGGCGGATATAGGTTTGGCGCGGATCGCCCTTCAAATAGATGGGCTTGTCGAAGCGGGGGCTCTCTGGTACATGAAACGCGAACACGATCTTGCCGTCGATGCTGTAGCGCTGCTCTTCGACACGGATGATCTGGTTGAGCTTCTGGCCGCTGCGCAGGGTGCTCAAGAAATCGTTCTGTACCCGGTCGGGCTCGTCTACGCCGGTGATTTCAAGCTGGCCGTTGTGCTCGCTGACGCCGAACACCAGCCAACCGCCTGCCGTGTTGGCAAAGGCCGCGACCGTTTTGTAGGCATCGTCCGGCACTCCGCGGGACGCCTTCTTGCACTCGAAGTCGTTCCACTCGAAGCCGCGCAGACGGACGAGCAAGTCGTCCTGTGTCATGTCACTCCACCACAAACCGCAGCTTGCCCGCGTCCTTGCCCTTGCAGCGGTCATTGATGAAGGTCTCGAAGCGTTTGCGCAGTTCGTCCGGCGTGGCCGGCGAGCCGCCCGCGAGTAGCGCCTGCTTGATGGCATCTAAGGTCACGGTCACTGGCTCCAACCCCGACAGGGCCTCGGCGACGGCGCCCACGAACCCCGGGGGGATCGGCTCCGGTAGGACTTGGGCGTCGAGAAATGCCTCAATGGTGTGGCGGTCGGCCGCTTTGAGCAGGGTGAAGTTGGCCCGGATGATCGGGTCGTCCAGGTTGTCCAGCAGGGTCTGCTGCCAGGCGGCGAGCAGCCGGTCCAGGTCATCGTCGAGCTTGGTCAGGGCGTTGGCGGCGGGACCGAAGGCAAGCGATTCGTTGGCCGGTTTGAAGCTGCAATGGGGGCAGATTGGGCTTGCGACCAGCTCGGTGTCGGTCAGCTGGTAGCAGCTTTTGAGATTCGCCAGCCGGTCTTCAAAGGCGGCGAGCTGGCTGGTCGGCATCAGTGAGATACCCGCCAAGGCGCGCAGGGCGATCAGCCGGGGGTCCTTGCGCAGGGCGGTCTTGGTCTTGTCTTCCGTGACACCCAGACGCGCCTTGCTGTGGCTCGCGATGTAGGCGGTCACATAGTCCTTCTTCAACTTCACCAGCGCTTGGCGGCAGTCGGCGGCGATCTGAGCGCTAATCGTTCCAGCCTTGACCACACCGGGGCTCACATCAGGGGTCCCACCGCGGGCACCGCTGAGCTTGGCGACGGTCGCGGCCCGCTCGGTCTGGGCCCGCGCGATCCATGGGTGGTCGCTCGGTAGAACGATTTCGGCCTGTGACAGATACGCGGCCGTGGGGCCCAACTCGGCGA
Source organism: uncultured Lamprocystis sp. (assembly GCA_964470155.1). Taxonomy (GTDB): domain Bacteria; phylum Pseudomonadota; class Gammaproteobacteria; order Chromatiales; family Chromatiaceae; genus Thiodictyon. Next base: position 30,805 of record CAYYAY010000059.1, read on the forward strand.
CCAGCGCCAGCAGGGCCTCGCAGGCGCAGAGCACTTCCAGGTTCTGCTTCTGGGCCCTGATGTCTTCCAAGCCGAGGCGCAGGTTCTTGAGCTTGCCGACGGTGTTGTAGGGCGAGAGGGCCTCAGTGAAGGTCTTGAGGGCGTCGAGTCGCGTGCGCCAGTCGCGTAGCTCCTCATCGCGCAGTAGTGACTGACCCCAGAAGGCCAGGCGGCCCGGCATATCGGTCGTCGCCTTGAGGCCGCGGTTGACCAGCTCGCCGACAGCCTGCTGCAACTGCTTGACCGGCTCATCTGAGCCTTGCGTCGCCAGTTGGGCCAAGCCGGGCGACAGGCCCAGCAGTTCGAACAGCGCGCGCAGGACCTCCACGTCGAGTTCTTTCGGGGCCTCGATGTGCTTGAACGCCTTCAGTTCGTCCAGCGAGTGTTCCGCCAGTTGGCCAAGTGTGCCGGGGTCAATCTTGTCGCCGGTGATGGCGAGCACGCAGTGGCCGCTGTAGACCAGGACGCCTAGGACGACCACGAACAGGTCCGGCTCCAGGCGAAACCGTGCGGGGGCGAAGTGCTCGCTGTCGTAGGCGCCGGTCAGCAACTCACCGTGGTTGAGCACCTGACCGTGACCCTTGGCCTTGAGGCGGGTCAACACCTCTTGGGCATAGGGCGAGCGAGCGGCGTCGATGCGGTCGCCGTCGAGCATCGCCAGTGCGTCCAGGACTGCCACGGCGTCTTTGGTACGCGCGCCGCCGGCCAGCCACCGCAGCGCGCTCACCACGAGCTGCTTGCGGTTGGTCTCGGTGACGAGCAGCGAGAAGGTGGGATACTCGGGAGCGATGTCGGCAAAATGTTGGCCGAATGCGAGCCCGGAGACCACATTGACGATATCGCGGAAGTTGATGCGATCGTCTGCCCCCAGGCGGGCCTTGTCGCGCATTGAGACGCCCCGCACCCAGTCCGCAAGGGGCTTGGTCTTGCCGGCGTGGGTGACTTCCAGGGCGGTCATCTGCTTTTCCTGTAGCCACTTGCTCATGGCCTTCAGGGCGTCCTGGGCCTTCGAGAGATAGACGGCCTTGGGGTTGCCGCTGGCCGTGGAGGCGAGATCGAGCGCCGCGGCGTAGGTGGCCAGGTAGTGCTTGATGTCTTCGTCGAGCCCCTTGAGGCGGAAGAACACCTCGTCCGCCAGGTGCTCGTCGCGCAAGCGTGGTGGGTCGAAGGGCTGGATAAAGTAGATGTAGAAATCCCGCGGCGGCTGGGCCGTAGGGCGGTCATTAGGGGCGCCGAAGAAGAGATAACCGACGCGCTCGACCCGCCGCTCCTGCCATTCGATCTGGTACTGCCAGATCTGGAAACCGGAGACGTAGGTGGGATCAAAGGTACGCTCCATGAGCTGGCGCACCGCGCTGAAGTAGGCCCGGTCCAGCGCATCGTCGGAGAGGGCATCAGCGCGCTTTTCGATCTGCGCGTCGTAGTCGATGTCTTTCTTGAGATCCAGGTAGTACTGATCGGTGCCTGGCGCCTTGGAGATGAACTGTCCGTTGACGGTCTTGCCGGTCTCGCGGAGCACCGTCTGGACCAGCGAGAGGAGATCGGCTGCCGGGTCGCCGCCCATATCTTCAATGCCCGGCTGGTACAGGCACAGGGTATCGCGCAGTTCCTCGGCCGTCGGCCCCAGGGGTACATAGATGTCGCCGCCGGTGGTCAGCCGGTGCACCGCCAGTGCCGCAATGATGCGCAGGGCCATGGGCTTGTAGGCCGGGCGGGTAAAGGCTTGTTGGACGCGTCCGGACAGCACCTCGGAGACCTTGACCACGGGACCGATGGCGGGGTCGGCACGCAGCACCGAGTTGGCCGTGACGGTGTCCCAAAAGCGGTCATAGCCGAGCAGTCCGGGCCGGTCGGCGGGGACTTCATCCGGAAGCATGGCCTTAATCTGATCCCGGATGGTGACGAGCGCGCCGCGCTTTTCGGCGAAGATCAAACGCTCAAAGGTGCCGATGTAGTCCGGATGCACCGGAAACAGGCGGACGTACTCGTCCATCCGCTCGTTCATGCTGCCGTAGCAGCGAGCAAAGGGCCGCAGATAGGTGCGAATCTTGTCTTGTTGGTCGGCGGACTTCTTCAGCAGTCGTTCCGCGACCACGAAGCTCACATCCGCTCGGGCGAGCAGCACCTGGGTGAACCTGTCTTTCACCCGTCGCAGGCTGTCTGCAACATGCTGGAAGCGGCTGCTGTCGAAGACGGCCTCCTGGACGCCAGCCACGAAGCGGAAGCGCAGGTGCTTACAGACCTCGCCAATCTCGCGCAAGAAGGACAGATCGAGCACCAGGTCGTGGTCCTTGCGCGAGCGCAGGAACTCCAAGAACTCGTCGACCACGAGCAGGACACCCTGGTTCGGATAGACCTCGTCGAAGGCGGCCATCATTGCCTCGAAGGCGGCCTTGTTGTTGACCACTTGGTCGGCGGGCGGGAAGCGGTAGTCCACGCCGATTTTGTCGAGAAAGGATGCCAACTCCCGCGTCACGATCTCGCGCAGCGACAGTTCGCTTACAATCTCGGTGCGGTGGACCTTGAACCGGCCGGCAATGGCGCCGGCTGCCGCGGCAACTTTGGGGTGGCGAAGCACGGACAAGTAGCTGGCGTCTTCCGCGACCAGCGAGAGCACCGACATCAGGTGAGATTTGCCGGTGCCATAGTTGCCGACGACGAGCACGCCCTTGTGGTCGACGGACTCGTCGAACGAGAGTTGCGGGATCATGGCCCCCGCGATGCGCTCGGCCATGTCGTCGGATATGACATAGGTCGAGACGATCTTCTGGCCCTCGTCGGGACGGTTCGCGTCGAGCAGTTGAATGACCGACTCGATCGGCTCGAATTGGATGAGATCCCCGTAGCGCATGCGTTCCTGTCCCTTTTTCTATTGTTTCAGGTCGAGCGCGACCAAGCCGTCGAGGCCATAGTCGCGATATTCCGGGTGCCCCATCTCGGCGTAGGTCAGTCGCGGCCCGGTGCCGCTATGCCGCTGTGCGGCTGGCCAGACCGCCACCACTCGTCGGGCTTGGGCCTGGCGCTTGAGCAGGTCGAGGGGGTTGAGGGCGAGCGAAGCATCGAACAGGATCTCGATGTTGTCGATCAGCAGCAAATCCCCGCAGCCATGGGGCTTCGCGATCTCGCGCAGGAGGTTGCCCGCCTGGAGCTGGCGCTCACGGTGGGGGACCGCGGCAAGCCGTCGGCCCAACTCCGCGCCCAAATTCAGGGTTGATGCCCCCGTGCGGTCGCCGAAGGCCCGCAGCAGTGCGGTCTTGCCGCTTCCGGGCGGACCTGTCAGCAAGACAAGCTTGCTGTGCAGGGCAGCGAGATCGTCGACCAGCCGTTCCAGGCGCGCGAGCATTACTCTGCCACTTGCTTGATCGTGAGGATCTCGCCTTCGCTGGAGGCTGTGGACATCAGGGAGACCAAATTAGGGTATACCGCGACAGGATAGTGCAAAATTTTCCGAACTAATAACGTTGATCTCGTCGGACTTTCGAGCAAGTCTGTCTTGACGGCGGGTTATCTCGGGCGCTTTGGCGTTTCGTCCAGGCTGCGGGCCGGGTCCAAAGGGTCCGTGACGGAGAGCCCCCGGTGCAGGGCGCCGGCGCCAAAGCGCGCGTGGATGCGGTCCACTGCGATCGCCAGACGCCGCTCCCGCTCACTGTCCGCGGGGTGCTCGGGCGCGCCGTCGAAGAGATCCGGCTGGACCGGCCCCGGAGGCCCCAGATCGGCGATGCCCAGGCCGATCAGACGGACGGGCGTGCCGTGCCAGCGGCCCGCCTCGTACAGCGACCAGGTGGCCGCGAACAGGGTGCGGGCGTCGTGGCTGTGCCGCGGGAGCCGCCGCTGGCGGGAGTGGGTCTCGAAGCCGCAGAAGCGGACCTTGAGGGTGACGGTACGCCCCGCGATCCCCTCCTGCCGAGCGGCGGCGGCGACCTCACCCGCTAACTGCGCAGGTCCGCGACGGTGCGCAGGCCCAGCCGTTGGAGGATGGGCAGGGTCCGGCTGCCGACCCCGCGCAGGATGCCGACCGGCTGCCCGCCCAGAAAGTCCAGGACCTGTTCCGGGGGGACCACGACCAGCCCGTCCGGCTTGCCGAAGTCCGAGGCGATCTTGGCCACCAGCCGGTTCGGGGCGATACCGACCGAGGCCGTCAAGCCGACCGCAGCGTGAATCGCCGCCTTGATCCGCTGGCCGATCACCTCCGGCGGACCGACCAGGTGGCCGAGTCCGCTCACATCGAGACAGGCCTCGTCGATGGAGATCGGTTCCACCACTGGGGTACAGGTGGCCATGACCGCGCGAATCTGGCGGGCGACCGCCAGGTAATGCGCCATGCGCGGGCGCAGCTAGACCGCGTTCGGACGAAGTGCCGTGGATCGGTGACGCCGTCCGGGCGACGTCGGCCCGTCCAGGCGCTTTACCGGGTACGGGTGATCGCGCCGGTTGACGGCGAGGTGCTCTTCTCGGTTGCCCGTTAGTCATGGATGAGTGCTCGCAGGCGTGCCACCAGGGCGGCGGGGTCGTCGGGCAGTTCGCCCGCGCGCGTGAGCGCGGCGGCGCTCACCTCGGTCGTCACCGCCCGGGTCGGCGTGACGTCGGCTTCCGTGATCCAGCCCGCCGTGACCGCGGCCGTCACAAAGCGTTCCTGCAATTGGGCCAGCGACAGCAGGCCCTGGGCCACCGGTGCGACTTGCGGTCCGTCGGGATCGGGGCGTACCAGGAACATGGTCGGCGTGGCGCGCACCCCGAGTGCGCGGCCCTGACCACCATCGGCACGGAAGTTCGGGAAGACGCCACTGGGCAGTGGCTGCCCGTCCAGCGAGATGGCCAGCACGCTGAAGCCGTAACGCTGAGACATCCGATCCAGCAGCGGGGCCTGCGCTTCGCAGTAGGGGCAGTCGGAGCGGAAGAAGAACCAGACCACCGCGAGCCGGGCGCTGCGCCCGAGCACGGCGTCCAGCCCTTTTAAGGTGCTCGAAAAGTATTCGTAAAGACCTTCTCCAAATTCAATAGTTTGAACGATCAATGGGGCGCGTTATCTGCAAAAGCAGGGCACGAAGCCACGCGCAAGTCATTGATCAAACATGTTGTATTTCTGCACCTTAAAAGGGCTGGTTCCGCAATTTGTTTATTTGCCTTGAGGGGCACCGGTCGGGAGTTGTTTTCTCTATGATGTTTACCCCTATTATATTTGCGAATAACTGGAGGAAACCATATTGAAAATCTTGCTTATTACAATACCCGCTCGCAATGAATCGGAAACTATAGGAGGTGTTGTAGACAGCTTTATGGGGGAGGCTGCGCGAATAGGTATAGATTGTTGCATTCAGGTCGTAGATCATGCATCAACGGATGAAACCTTCGCTGCTGCTCCAGCCATGAACGCGAGGGTTCATCGCGCCCCTGCAGATTTTGGACTTGCACAAGTATTTTCTAGGGAGATGGAGCTTGCTCTAGATGCTGGCGCAGATTTCATAATTGGCGGTGGGTTTTGCCCTGACCTGAGTGGCCGCATCCTGCGCCTGGCGAGTCGCCAGGAGTTTCTGCGCGGGCACTCGCTTCGTTTCATCGCCCGCCGCCCGGATGGCGCACTGGCTGGGTGACCTCTGGCTGGGGCTTCGACTGGCTCCCCGTGCATACCCAACTGGCACTGGACCTCATGC
>CAYYAY010000060.1:0-36183 GCA_964470155.1 uncultured Lamprocystis sp.
CGAGGAAAGTATCAGCGGGCGGTCATCTGCCGCGGTAGCGGCTCCGTCCAACAAGGAGCGGCAAGCTTATGAAGAAAAATAAAATTCCGAAAGATGATCTTTTGCCCGAGTATGACTTGAAGAGTCTCCGCGTTAGGAAATTCGGGCCGGATCGCAGTTCGTTTCCACAGCATGGCGTTGTTCTTGCGCCCGATGTTGCGTCCGCTTTTCCGGACTCGAATTCGGTGAACGAGGCGTTACGCTTTCTTATGAGAGTCACAAAAGAAGGCAAAAGGGTCTCGTCTGTTAACGCAAAAGAGCCCTAGCATACGCCCTGAGTCGGTCTGTCAAGGGTAACGGCAAAATTTAGTCACTGCGCGCCCACAGGTAGCGCACAGCTTATCCACTGGCTATTCGGTTGGCGTTTGCCAATGACTGCGCGAATCAGCCAAGGCTGGTCAGCGGTGCTTACGTGCCCTGCGCCGCCGCTCGACGCTTCAGTGCGAAGAGGTATTTGGTCTCATCGTAGGGCTTGCGGTCAGTCCAGAGGGAAAAGGGGCCGGCCGGGAAAAGGGGCCAGGCTCAATTAAATTAGAGCGCTAGCTCTCCCTGCTCTCCCTCGGGGGGCGATTCATCGCCTTTTCGCCGCTGCGGGCGCCCGCGCTTCTTAGTTCGCGCCGCTGACCAGTCGCTGCTTCGATCTGGGCGTAGAACCGTTGATTCCCAATGGGCTGATTCTGGTTCAACGCCATTCGGAGTTCCTTGATGGGTTCATCGCCCAGGCCGGTGACAAACAAGTCTCGGTAGGCCTGTTGCCGAGCGACGGCGCCACGACCCAACGTCGTGTACAGTTCATGTGGCGACAGGATGCTGTTTGGTTCACCAAGAGCGTGATGCCGGTAGCTCGGCCAGGGATACTCCGCCGGGTCGGCGACCATGCCCGCTCGGACCGGGTTCAGCTCGGCTCGAGGACGAAAGGAAAGCGGTCGTTGAACTGCTAAACTCTTTGCCGCAGACCCCGCGGAGTATAGCGGCGGAATTGGTACGTGAAATCGATGAAGGAACGCCAGCAATTTTCTGCTACCTGCGCGCCGGGCGCGAGTCGGCCTTTCTGGATTACTGCCGGGGGCCGCTCGGCGCGCTGGTGGATGTCTGCCCAAGCGCCGAACTGGTGGCGGCCGGCTATTTTGGTCGGGGCCGCCCCCACCCGCGCTTTGCCGAGCGCATCGGCGACTATTGCCTGCTGCCGCGGGACCACCGCATCCTGCGCCAGTTGCTGCCCTATGAGGAACCCCGTGCGCTGATCGGCCAGCATGGCGGCCTGAGTGCGACTGAACTGCTGGTGCCTTGGTGTGTGTTGCAGGCATAGGCGTTTTCCGGCAATCGCCGCGGCAACCGCTCACGTCGCGGGGTCCCCGGCAGCGGCGTCCGCCGGGTCGTTTTCGGTCAACATCAGCGGCGCAGTGGCAATGCGCAGACCGGTGATGGCCTGGGTGAACCACAGCAGCTCGACGATCCAGAACTTGAACGGCAACAGCAGAACCCCGCCGATCGCGAGCAGGCTGAACTGCTCGGCCAGGCGGGTATTGCGCGTGATGCTCGCGTCGTAGGCCCACGCCAACTCCCACAATCGCGGCAATTGCGTGAGGTCGCCGTCCATCAGCACCACCTGCGCGGCATCGGTGGCCACAGTGGTCGCACCGCGCAGCGACACCGAGACCGCGGCCTCGCGCAACGCCACGGCATCGTTGATGCCGTCCCCGATGAAGCACACGCGGCGTCCGGCCGCCTGCAGTGCCCGCACCTGGTCGGCTTTCTGCTGCGGCAGGGCATCGGCGAAATAACCCGTCACTCCAAGGGTCTCGGCCAGCGCCCGGGTCGGCGCCTCCTGGTCCCCCGAGACCAGGTAGAGTGCCAGGCCCTGGCCCTGCAGCCAGCCGATCACCCAGGCCGCCTCCGGGCGCACGCTGCTCGCCAGCTCGATGGCGCCGGCGACCAGCGCGTCCAGCGCCACGAACACCAGGGTATGCCCGTGGGTGTCGGCGCTGACCTGCACCGCCTCCAGCGCGGGCGGCAGGGCCAGTCCGGCGGCGGCCAGGAAGCGCGCACTGCCGATGCGTACCGCTTGCCCAGCCAGCTCGACCCGTAACCCGAGGCCCAATTCACAGTGCGCCGACACGATCACCGGCAGTTCCAAACCGCGCTCGGCGGCCGCGGTCAGGATGGCGCGCGCGATCGGGTGTGACTGACGCTGCTCGGCGGCGGCGGCCAGCCGCAGCACCGCGTCCTCGGCCAGGTCGGCGCAGCCGTGAACGGCCACCACCCGGGGCTGTTCCAGGGTGAGGGTGCCGGTCTTGTCGAACAGCACCGTATCGGCCTTCGCCAGGCGCTCCAGGGCCCGCCCATCCTTGATCAGGAGACCCTGGCGGGCGCCGCGATTGAGTCCGTTGAGCAGCGTGAGCAGGCGCAGCGGAATCAAACTGAACAGATAGTTGCAGCCGAGCGCGGCGCCGGCGGCGGTCGGGCCGCCGACCAGCCAGGCGAGCAGGCTGCCGCCCAGCATGGGCAGGCGGGTGCGTTCGAGGGGTGCGAACATATCGGCGATGCGCACCTGCTGACGCTCGACTGTCCGATCCAGAACCGCGGCGATACGTCCGGCCAGGGTGGCGGCTCCGGTCTGCTCCACCTGCACGTTGATCCGCCCGCCCAGCACCAGGGTTCCGGCCAACACCGCATCGCCGACGCCCTTGTCGATCGGCCGCGATTCGCCGGTCAGGCGGTGCTGATCGAGGGTCGCCGCCCCCCGCACGATGGTACCGTCCACCGGAACCGGCTGGCCGGCATCGAGCACCAGGATGTCGCCGACCCGCAGGCGCTCCAGGGCGATCTCCAATTCAGCCCCGTCGCAGAGCACATAGACGCGCTCGGGCTGTTCGCCGAGCAGATGGGTCAGGCTATGGCGGGCCACCTGCTGGGTCTGCATCTCCAGTTTGTGGGCGATGCGCCCGAGGATCAGACCGATGGAGCCGATCAGGTAATAACCACCGAACCATAGGACACTCATGTACAGCAGTCCCAGGTGCAGCACGCTCAGACGCCGCTCCTGCACGGCAATCCGCCAGCACTCGCGTGCCGACGGCCACAGATTGAACAGTCCGATACCCAGGACCAGGGGACGCAGCGGCAGGGTGGTGAGCCGCGCCAGGCCCAGCGCCGCGAGCGCACCGACGCCCAGACCCAGGCCATAGTTGGCCTGACGCTCGGCCGGCGACGGGGCGCGCGATCGACCGTGGGTCAGCTCGGCCAGTTGGCGACTGCGTTCCCGCCCCGCCAACAGCGGATCGACGCGGGTCTGGATCAACTCCTGGTAGCGGGCGTCCCAGTCCGCCAGGCGACGGCGCAGCGGGTTGTCCCCGGTCGGGGACGGCGGCGCGGCGCGCACGGACGGCGTGTCCGGGGCGGCCGACCCGACAAGCGCGGCGCGTATCCGTCTGGCCTTGCGCCCGCTGAGCTTGCCGATCCCCGCGGCCACCGCTCCGCCGGCCAGCAGCGGGGGAAGCAGCAGCAGCAGGGGGATCATCGCGCCACTCCGGCGCGGTCGACACCGCGGTGCGCCGCACTGCGTTGCAAGCAAATGGTCGGGCGTTCAAGCATCATCGGTAGACATCCGCGCAATGAGTTCCAAGACCTCGTCCTCGCTCAAGATGGCAATGGACATGAAGGCGATGCTCCGGGCGGTCGAAACGATAGCGACGGCTCGACTGCGCCGCCGGCGAGCCGTCGGCAATGTCAGGGTCAGCGGCAATTCCACCCCCGTCGCAGGGCGTAATCCACAGTGCAGCGCGCGAGTTCCCAGGTGCAGTCAATCAAGCGCAGGTCCTGCCGTCGGGACCAGGTGGCGGCCAGGGGCAGCTCCGTACAAGCCATGAGCACCGTCTGCACCCCACGCCTGGCGATCATGCGGAACAGCCGGTTCAGACAGACCCCGGCCAACCCTGTTTGCCCTGCTTTGACCAAATGGATGCAGTCGTCGATCAGGGGCTGCTCGTCATCCGGCGACAGCAGGTCGAAGGGGACCCCCCGCGCCGCCAATGCCCGCTGGTAGAAGCCGGAGACCAAGGTCCCGCGGGTCGCCAGAATCAGCGTTCGGTCGGTGCCGGGTATCCGCTCCAGCGCGGCCTGGGCAATATGCAGGATCGGGGCAGCGCTGGCCGCACTGAGCGCGTCGTACCAATGATGCGAGGTGTTGCAAGGGATGACGATCACCCCGGCGCCCGCCCGATTCAGCAGTTCCAGGCCCTGTTTGAGACTGGGCAGCGGGTCTTGGCCATCGCCGAGAATCGCCGCGCTGCGGTTCGGAATCTGCGGCAAATTCGCCACGACCACCGGCAGATGATCCTGGTCGCGGCCAGCGGGTGTCAGCCGCACCAGCTTCGCCATGAAATCGACCGTCGCCGCCGGTCCCATCCCGCCCAGGACACCTATGCAGGGCATGAGGCATCGGGTTCGGACAGTCCATGCCCCGCCAGGACCCGCGCCAGGGTGCGCACATGGGGCTCCCGGAGCATGGTCGTATGGCCCCCCGGCACCGTCACGGCCGTCAGCGGCGCCAGCCGTGACCAGCCCGCCAGTTTGTGCGCGTTGCACTCCGGGCCGGCCGCGGCGGCGGCCAGGTACAGGAGCGGCACCGGCGCCGGGTCGCGGGGCGCATAGGCGATGCGGTGTGCGGCCAGAAAGACGGCCAGTTGCCCATGCACCAGCGCGTCATCGGTTCCCTGCGGCAAGAGTCCGCAGTCCTCGAGAAAGCGCCGCAGAAACACCAGGCGCTGCGCCGGCGTCATGGCCTCCACCTGCGCGCGGGAGAGTTCGAGGTCGCCGCCGTTCACCTCGTTCAGGCCCATGACCATCTCGTGGAGCGCATCCACCTCGTCCCAGTCGGGGCCGGCCGGCCGGGAGGCCTCCGGCGGCAGTGAATCGAGCACGGCGAGGCGCACCTCCTCCCCCGCCTGGTGCAGCGACTGGGCGAGCGCGAAGGCGACCTTGCCGCCGAAGGAGTGCCCGCCCAGGCGATAGGGACCCCGCGGCTGTACCCGGCGGATCTCGGCCAGATAGCGCGCGACCAGGGCCTCCATGGTCGAATCCGGGGCCTGGTGTCCGCAGAGCCCGACCGGTTGCAGGGCATAGCAGGGCTGGTCGCGACCCAGGTGATGGGCCAGCAGGCACAGGGAATGCACATTGCCGTGCCCGCCCGGCACGATGAACCAGGGCGGTCGGGTCCCCGCGGGCTGGAGCGCCACCAGCGGTGCCCAGGGATCGCTGTCCGCCGGGTCGGTGAGGCGCCGGGCCAGGGACTCGATGGTCGGATGCTGAAACAGCCAGGCCAGCGGCAGGCGCTGCTCCAGGCCGTCCTGGATCCGGCCGAGCAGCCGCACGGCCAGCAGCGAATGCCCGCCCAAGTCGAAGAAGTTGTCCCGCACCCCGATCGGTGCATGACCCAGGACCGACTCCCAGACCTGCACCAGCTGTCGCTCCATGGACGTCCGCGGCGGCAGATACGGGTCCCCGGCCGGCGTTGCCCGGGCCGCCTCCTGCACCAGGGCCTGGCGATCGAGCTTGCCGTTGGGTGTCAGCGGGAGCGCGTCCAGGCTCACGAAGGCACCCGGGACCATGGCCTCCGGCAGTTCTTCCGCCAGCGCGCGACGCAGTCGGGCCGGATCGACCCGGGGCGGGTCCTCCCCCGCTGCACCGCGCCGGGGTACCACATAGGCGACCAGGCGCCGCTGCGCGCCCGCGCCTTCCGCCACCACCGCCGCCTGACTCAGGTCCGGCAGACGCACGAGCGCCGCCTCGATCGCCATGGGCTCCACGCGCACCCCGCGGACCTTGACCTGGGCGTCAGCGCGCCCGAGGATTTCGAGCGACCCGTCCAGCCGATAGCGGCCCAGGTCCCCGGTGCGGTAGAGCAGGTCCTGCGGATCGTCGCGGTACGGATTGGGTACGAACCGCTGCTGTTGCGACGCGGGGTCATCGAGATAGCCGCGGGTGCGGAAGGGCGTGCGGATGACGATCTCTCCCTGCTCCAAGGCACCGCAGGGACGCTCGCCCGCGAGCACCAACGCCTGGGTCTGCGGCAAGGGCCAACCGCCCGGCTGCACCCCGGGCAGCGGCGGGTCGGGCACCTCGAAGGCACATTTGACGAGCGTGGTCTCGGTGGGGCCATAGAGGTTGAGGATGCGGCAACCCGGGGCCGCCGCGCGGAAGCGCTGCACCAGGGTGTCCGACAGCGGCTCACCGGCGAAGAAGGCGATCCGCAGTCTGGGCAGCGTGTACCCCGCCGGCAGGTCGGTGAGCCAGGCCTCGGCGACCGACGGCACCACATGCAGCAGGGTGACCGCGGACGCGTCCAGCCAGTCGAACAAGCGGCGTCCGTCCAGTGGCTCGTCGTCCGGGGGCAGGACCAGGGTCCCGCCGTTGACCAGGGCAATGAAGATGTCGCGCAGCACCACGTCGAACGACAGTCCGGTGAGCTGGGCGGCACGCTCGGTCGGCCCGATCCCGAAGGTGCGGCCCTGCCAGTCCAGAAAATGCGCGAGTCCCTGGTGGGTCCCCAGTACCCCCTTGGGTGTACCGGTGGTGCCGGAGGTGAAAAAGATGTAGGCGGGCGCGTCGCCGGCCGGCGCCGGGGGCAGGGTGGCCGGCCGCTCGCGGGTCGGCAGCCCGTGATCGGGGTCGAGCCGCAAGTAAGCCGCTGACGGGGGCAACCACTCCGGTCGCGGCGCCGCGGCGTCCACCGCGATCAGCGCCCGGGCACCGGTCTCGGTGAACATCGCGGTGCGCCGTCGTTGCGGCAGGCGCGGGTCCAAGGTCAACAGCACGCACCCCGCGGCCCAGACGCCAAGCAGTGCCGCGACCAATGCACAGCGGCGCGGCCCGCCCACCGCCACCACGCTGCCGGTGCCGAGCCCGGCCCGCGCCAGCGCCTCGGCGAGCGCCGCCGCCTGGTCCTGAAGCTCCCGGTAGGACCAGCGCCGTGTCCCCTGGACGAGCGCGACCGCGGCCGGCGTGGCGGCGGCGACCGCCGCGATGCGCGTCGCCACCGGCGCGAAGTCCGGCCGCGCCAAGGGCTGCGACGGATCGGGCAGCCGCTGTGCCATCGCCGGTGTGATCAGCGAGATGGCGTCGATGGGGCGGTCGGGGTCGGCCAGCCCCTGCTCCAGGACCAGCCGGGTCTGCTCCAGCAGCTGGGTGATCACGGCACTGTCGAACAGCTCCTCGCGGTAGAGCGCCCGCAGTTCGAGCGGTCCCGCGGCATCGGCGGCGCGGACATAGAGGGTCAGATCGAGCTTGACCGACTCATCCGGCTGCGTTACCGCGGGCGTGACCCTGAGCCCCGCCAGCCGCGGCAGTTCCAGGTCCGGCGGCAACAGGTTGAACAGCACCTGAAAGTACGGGCTCAGATTCGGCTGGCGCGGGGGCTTGAGCTCGGCGACCAGCTTCTCGAACGGGACCTCCTGGTGGGCGAAGGCCTCCACCGTGGTCCGCCGCACCCGCTGCGCCAATGCGACGAAGCTGGGATTGCCGGACAGGTCGGTGCGCAATACGAGCGCGCTCAAGAAAAAGCCGATCAGTCCTTCCAACTCGACGCGGTGACGAGTGGCGGTGGGCGTCCCGACCAGGATGTCCGGGTCCCCGGCCCACCGGGCGAGTACCAGCTTGAAGGCCGCGAGCAGGACCATGAAGAGGGTCAGGTCATGCTGCCGGCCCCAGTCGATCAGGCGTTGGTGCAAGGGCGCCGGCAGCCGATAGACGACGGTCGCGCCCCGCGGCGAGGGGTGGGCCGGGCGGGGACCTGTGAGCGGTAGGGCGAGCGACGGCGGTGCCCCGTCGAGGCGGGCGCGCCAATAGTCGAGATCCGCCGCCAGGCGTGCATCGGCCAGGCGCGCGCGTTGCCAGACGGCGAAATCGGCGTACTGGAGCGGCAGGTCCGGGAGCGGCGACGGCTGACCGTCCCGATAGGCCCCATACAGGGTCCGCAATTCGCGCGCGAAGACCCCCATGGACTCGCCGTCCGAGACGATGTGGTGCATGTTGACGAGGAGCACATGCTCGTGGCCTTCGCGCACCCGCAGCAGGGTCGCCCGCACCAGCGGACCGCCGTCCAGCACGAAGGGCCGGGCGGCGTCCTCGGCCACCAATCGGGCGAGCGCGGACTCACGCTCGACCGCCGCCAAGTCACTGAGATCGATCTCGGCCAGACTGAAATCGGGCGGGGCCGCGACCTGCGCCGGGTGCCCGGCCAGGGTGCGGATGCGCATGCGCAGCCCCTCATGGCGGCGCAGGATCTCGGCCAGGGCCTGCCCCAGTGCGGCGGTGTCGAGCGGCCCGACCAGGCGCAGGGCCAGCGGCATATTGTAGGCCGGGCTGTCCCCTTCCAATTGCTGCAGGAACCACAGCCGCTCCTGACCGTAGGACAACGGCAGCGGCTCACCACGGGGTACCGCACGGATGCGGTCCGGGTCGTCGCCCCGGGACCCGGGCGCGGCCGCGGTGTGCGCCTCGAGCCACTGGGCCAGCGCTGCAACCGTGGTGTACTCGAACAGGATCGGCAAGGGTAACTCGGTCGTGAAGGTCTCCCGTGCGCGCGCCGCGACCCGCGCGATCAGCAGCGAATGGCCGCCGAGCGCGAAGAAGCCCTGTTCCCGCCCGACCCGCGGCAACCCCAGCACCTCGCACCAGATCCGGGCGATGGCCTCCTCGGTCGGCGTGCGGGGGGGCGAGAAGGGGCGCTCGGCCGCCTCATAGGGTGCCGCCGGAGGCGGTAGTGCGGCGCGATCGACCTTGCCGTTGGGGGTCGTCGGCAGGGCCGCCAGCGTGACCCAGGCCGTGGGGACCATAGAGTCGGGCAGGCAGGCGCCCAGCCGCTCGATCAAGGCCGGCGTCAGGCGGCGATGCAGTTTACCGAGCAGCGGGTTGTTGGTCAGGCGCTCCCAGGACAGGTCCAGTGGCGGCGCGGCGGGCCCCGGCGGCGCGCCCTCGGGGCCCGGCGGCAGTCGGCGCAGGGTGACATCCAGCAGGCCCGGGGTCGCCGCGGGGGCGATCTCCGCCGCGTAGCCCAGTTCCTGCGCCAGTGCCCACAGGTCCTCGGGGTCCAGGCCGGCGGCGGCCGGCAGCGACCGGCGCAGCTGGGCGACGCACTCCCGGTGGGTGCCGGCCAGCCAGTCCAGGGTCGCCATGGCCTCGCTCACCCGAGCATCCGGTACGCCCTGGAGGTCGAGCCGCGGGGGCTGCACCTCCTCCAGCCACCGCCGCAGCGTCGCGCCGGTCCAGCCCTCGTGACCCCAGTGCCGGGGCGGGGACGGGTCCGGCGGCGCCGCCGCGGACGCCGTGCCATCCAGCCACAACACCGCCTGGTAGCGGAAACGGGTCAGCTCGTTGTGGCAGCGTCCGCGCTTGATCCGGATCTGTACCCCGGTGATCCGCGGCAGCCGGCCCGGCAAGGCGTGGAACAGAGCCGGATCGACGAGCAGCTCCTCCTCGTCGCGCATCCGCTCCTCGACCCGGGCCGCGAGCGCCTCCCGCGTCAGGTCGTCCGGCGCGCGGCTCTGCTGCACCGAGGCGTGACAGGCACCGAACAGCCTCAGATTGCGCACATCGCCCACATAGAGGACACCGCCGGGGCGCAGCGCCGCGACGGCACCCGTGAGGACGCGCAGCAGATAATCGGGTCCGGGGAAGTACTGGACCACCGAGTTGATCAACACCAGATCGAAATCACCCGGCGGGATCCCGGTGAAGTCGTCGGCCTGGCGCACCAGGGCCCTGACCCCGGCCAGACTCGCGGTAGTCCGCGCCAGGTGCTCGATCCGGGCGACCACCGTGGCGGCGTGGTCGGTGGCGACATAGCACTCGCAGTCCGGGGCCAGCCGGGTCAGCAGCAGGCCGGAGCCACAGCCGAGCTCCAGGATGCGCCGCGGCGCGAACGCGCGCACCTCCGCCACCGTGGCCGCCACCCACTCGGCCATCTCCGCGGCGGGGATCGGGGCGCCGGTATAGCTGCTGTTCCAGCCGCCGAGGTCGAAGCCCGGGTCGGTCCCCGCGGCTGGCCGGGCGTAGGTCTCCTCGTCGAGTGCCTGCCACTGCGCGACATGGTCGCACGCGGCCGCCGCATCGCGGGATTCCGGAACCACATAGGCGACCAGGCGCGATTCCCCGGCGCGGTCCTCCCGCGCCAGGACCACGGCCTCCCGGACCCGCGGGTCGGCGGTGATGGCGTGCTCGATCTCCCCGAGCTCGATACGTATCCCGCGGACCTTCACCTGATGGTCGATGCGCCCCAGGAATTGCAGGTCGTGGGGACCCCGGCGGCGCACCAGGTCCCCGGTGCGGTAGAGGGTACCGGGGCCGAATGGATTGGCGATGAAACGCTCGCGGGTCAGCTCGGGGCGGTGCAGATAGCCCCGCGCCACCCCGATCCCGCCGAGGTACAGCTCCCCCGGCACCCCGGGCGGGGTCGGCTCGCCGTGGCGGTCGAGTACATAGGCCAGGGTGTTGTCGATGGGACGCCCGATGCTCAGCGCATCGGCGGGCGCCGTGCAGCGCATCGCCGTCGACCAGATGGTGGCCTCGGTGGGTCCATAGAGATTGAAGAAACGCCGACCCGGCGACCAGCGCTCGACCAGGCGGGGGGTGCAGGCCTCCCCGGCCACCGCGATCGTGTGCAGGTCCGGCAGGTCCACGATCGGCAGCGCGGCCAGGGACGAGGGCGTCAGGGTCAGCTGCGAGATCCGCTGCCGCGCCAGGTAGCGCGCCAGCGGCTCGCCGGGCAGGAGCTGCTCGCGCGGCCCCAGGCACAGGGTGGCGCCGGCGGCGAGCGCCATCCAGACCTCGAAGGTGGCGGCGTCGAAGCTCAAGGACGCGAGCTGCAGCACCCGATCCCCGGGCCCCAGGGCGAACATCCGCTGCTGCGCGGCGGCGACGTTGCACAGTCCCCGGTGGTGCAGCAGGACACCCTTGGGCCGCCCGGTCGAACCCGAGGTATAGATCGCATAGGCCAGGTGGTCCGGACCCGGCTCCTGCGCGGTCCGGCCCCCGGGCCGGGCGGTCGCGATGCATGCATCCCAGTCGCGGTCCCAGTCCAGATCCAGGCACAGCAGGCCGACCCCATGGCGCGCGAGCCCCGCGGCGAGCCGTTCCTGGGTCAGCACCAGTGCCGGGCGCGCGTCCTCGAGCATGAAGCCCAGGCGTTCGGGCGGATAGGCCGGGTCCAACGGCAGATAGGCCCCGCCCGCCTTCAGGATGCCGAGCATCCCCACCACGCGCTCCAGCGCGGGTTCCAGGCAGAGTCCGACCAGGGTGTCGGGTCCGACCCCGCGGGCGGCCAGGACGTCCGCGAGCTGCCCGGCGCGCGTGTCGAGTTCCCCGTAGCTCAGCCGCCGCGCCCCGCTGCCGTCGTCGAAGCACAGCGCCGGGGCCGCTGGCTGGCGCCGCGCCTGGGCCTCGAACCACTGGTGGATGCAGGGCCAGGATTCGCCCGCCACCGCCGTGTCGTTCCCCGCGGCCAACACCTGCCGGCGCTCGTCCGCGCTCAGTAGCGGCAGCGCGGCGACCCGCCGCGTCGGGTCCCGCGCAATGCCGGCCAGCAGGGTCTGGAACCGGCCGGCCAGGGACTCGATGGTATCGCGCTCGAACAGACCGGTGTGGTAGAAGAGGGTCCCGTCGAGTCCGTCGGCGCGCTCATCCAGATGCAGTTCCAGGTCGAGGCGGGCCTGTTGGGAGTCGGGATAGAGCGGCGTGACCGCGAGCCCCGGCAGTTCGAGCCCGTCCTCGTCCTCAGCGTTATGGAAGGCAAAGGCCATCTGGAAGATCGGGTGATGCGTGGTGCTGCGCGTCGGCGCGACCTCCTCGACCAGCCGCTCGAACGGCAGGTCCTGATGGGCATAGGCGTCCAGGGTGGTCTGCCGGACCTGCCCGAGCAGGTCCAGGAAGGACGGGTTGTCGGTCAGGTCCACGCGCAGCGGCAGGCTGTTGACGAAAAAGCCGATGAGCGGCTCCAGCTCGGCGCGCCCGCGCCCGGCGATCGGGGTGCCGACCACCAGGTCGTCCTGGGCGCTGTGGCGCGCGAGCAGGACCTGGAAGGCGGCCAACAGCGTCATGAAGAGCGTGGTCCCGGTCGCTTGTCCGAGCGCGCGCAGGGCCGCGGTCAGGGCTGACCCGACCGGCAGCGCGACGATCCCGCAGGGGCCGCCGGCACCCGGCTGCCGCGGCCGGTCCAGCGGCAGGCAGGAGACGGCCGGGGCGCCCGCCAGTTGCCGTCGCCAGTACGCCAGATGGGGCGCGATGACCGCGGGCGCGAGCCACTGACGCTGCCAGACGGCGAAGTCCGCATACTGGATGGGCAAGGCCGCCAGCGGTGACGGCTGCCCCGCGAGGAAGGCCCGATAGAGTAGCTGCAGCTCGCGTTTGAAGACGCCGAGCGACCAGCCATCGGCGGCGATATGATGCAGGGTCATCACCAGCACATGGACCGGTGAAGGCTCCCCGGCCAGACGCAGCAGCGAGGTCCGCAGCGGGCAGTCGGTCGCCAGGTCGAAGGGACGTTCTCCCTCCTCCTGCACCGTGCGGGCGACCGCGGCGTCCTGCGCGGCCTCGGCCACTGCGGTCAGGTCCAGGAGCGGCAGGGGCAGTGGCCGCGGCGCATGAATCACCTGCCGGGCCTTGCCTTCGCGACTCTCGAAGGTGGTGCGCAGGGGCTCGTGCCGCGCCTGGATCGCACTCAAGGCCAGTGCCAGGACCCGCGCGTCGAGCGGCCCCGCCAGCCGCAGCGCCAGCGGCATGTGGTAGGCGCTGCCGCTGCCCAGCTGGTCCATGAACCACAGCCGCTGCTGGGCGAACGACAGCGGCAAGGGGCCGTCCCGGGGCACCGGCACCAGGGCGGGAACGCCGCCGCGCCAGGCGAGTCCGAGGCGCAGAAACTCAAGGATCTCGTCCTTGCGTGTACCCATGGCGTCGCGCAGGGCGGGGGTCAGCACCCCCTGGGGCGCCCGATAGCGCAGCCGCTCACCCTCCAGCCAGAGCTGGACGCCGAGTGACTGGAGCTCGGCCAGCAGCGGTTCGAGCGCGCTCACAGTTCACCCACTTCGTCGGTGGTGAGACCCAGGTCCGCCCCCGGCGCGCTCAGGTTGCGCGACAACAGGCTGCGATCAATGGCGGCGGCCAGGGCCGCCGGGGTCGGGTGCTCGAAGACCGATTGCAGTGGCAGTTCCAGGTCGAAGACCCGGTTGACCCGCGCGACCACGCGCGTGGCGAGCAGCGAGTGCCCGCCCCGGTCGAAGAAATTGTCGAAGACGCCGAGCCCGGGTCGCTTCAGAACCTCGACGAACACGGCGAGCACCTGGGCCTGCGTAGGCGTGCCGGGGGCGACCGGTACGGCGTCGGATGCCGGGTCCGGGTCCGGGAGTGCTCGGCGATCGACCTTGTCGCTCGCCCCCAGGGCGCGCGGGATGGCCGCGAGCGGGACGAAGCGCGTCGGCACCATGTGCTGCGGCAGCACACGCCCCAGGGCCGCGGACAGGGTCTGCGCGAGGGCGCCCGCCGGCGCCGGATCAGGTCCGTTCTCAGGCACCACGGCGGGGACCACGTAGGCGACCAGCGAGCGGTGACCGTCGCGCTCATGCACTACGACCGCCGCGTCGCGCACCAGCGGCTGGCGGCGCAGCTGCGCCTCGATCTCGCCCGGTTCGACCCGATAGCCCCGGACCTTGACCTGATCGTCCGCGCGCCCGAGAAACTCCAGGTTGCCGTCCGCACGCCAACGACACAGATCGCCGGTCCGATAGACGAACCCGGTCCGGGCCGCGGCCGGTAGCGTGGCCGCGAACGGCAGCGCCGCCACCGGCAGGAAGCGCTCCCGCGTCAGCTCCGGGCGGTTCAGATAGCCCGCTGCCACGGCGAGTCCGCCGATAAAGAGTTCACCGGTCACCCCGATCGGGACCGGCTCCCGGCGATGGTCGAGCACGTAGAGCGTGCGATTGGCGAGCGGTCGGCCGATCGGTACCCGTCCCGGCCCGGGATCGAAGTCCGCGGTCACCTCAAACAGCGAGGCCGCCACCGTCGTCTCGGTCGGGCCATAGACGTTGAAGAGTCGGGCGCGTCCCGCAAGCCCGGTGCGACGCCAGGGCCCGACCACCTCGGCCGGCATCACGTCGCCGCCGACCACCACCCGGGTCAGCGCTAGCGGTGCGGCCAGTGCCGGGCACTCCAGCCAGGTCTCGACCAAGGCGCGCCAGTGGAAGCCGGAGGTATCGAGCAGGGTGATCCCGGTGGCGGCGAGCTGGCGGGAGAACTCCGCGGGCGCAAGCTCCCAATCCGGCACCACCACCCCGGCGCCGACCATCAGGGCCGGAAAGATCTGCTCGACCGAGGCGTCGAAATGGAACGCGGCCAGCGCCAGCACCCGATCCGTCGGGCCCAAGGCGTGGCGCTCCACATAGGCGCAGCAGTGGGCCAACAGAGCCCGCTGAGTGATCGGCACCCCTTTGGGCTCGCCGCTGGAACCCGAGGTATAAATGACATAGGCAAGCCCCGCGGGGTCCACCGGGAGCTGCGGGTCCGGCAGCGCCGGGAGTCCGGCGTCGGTGGTCTCCTCATCGAGACAGACCAATCGCGGTCGGGTCCCCGACGCGCTGCCGGGCAGGTCCGCTAACCGTGGGGCCAGGTGCGCCTGGGTCAGGACCACCCTGATCCCGGTGTCGGCCAGCAGCCAGGCGAGGCGCTCGGGGGGCAGTGCCGGGTCCAGCGGGCAATAGGCGGCACCGGCCTTGAGCGCCGCCAGCATCCCCACCACCCCCAGGTGGGAGCGTTCGCAACAGAGACCGACCAACTGACCGGGACCGACCCCCAGCCCAATCAGGCGCTGGGCGCACCGGTTGGCCGCCGCGTTCACGGCGCCATAGGTCAGGCTCATACTCGCCCGGCGGCCGTCGTAGCACAGCGCCAGCGCCGTGGGCGTGCGGGCGGCCTGGGCCTCGAACAGCCGCTGCACGGCCCCCGCCGGGGGCAGCTCCGCGGCGGTGTCATTCCAGTCGATCAGCAGGCGCTGCCGCTCCCCGGGCGGCAGCAGCGGCAGTGCCCCGACACGGCCGTGCGGATCGGCCACGATGGCCGTGAGCAGGGTCTGATACGCGAGCGCCAAGCGCTCGATGTCCGCGCGCGTGAAGCGGTCGCTGTCATAGACCCATTGACCCAGCAGCGTCTCGCCGTCCTCCAGGAGATCGACCTCCAGGTCCATGCGCGCCGCCGCCGTCGGCAGGTCCAGTGCCCGGGCACTGATCCCCGGCAGGGCCAGTTCGAGACGCCCGGCGTTCTGCAGGGTGAACAGGACCTGCACCAGCGGATTGCGGTGCGGGAGTCGTTCCACCGCGAGCGCCTCGACGACCTGCTCGAAGGGCAGTTCCTGGTGCTCGTAGGCGGCCAGCGTGGTCTGCCGGACCCGTGCCAGCAGATCGCTGAAACCGGGGTTGTCGGCGAACTGCGCCCGCAGCGCCAGCGTATTGACGAAGTAGCCGATCAGCGGTTCGAGCGCGGGGTGAACCCGACCCGCCACGGGCGTACCCACCAGCAGATCCTCCTGCCCGCTGACCCGGCCGAGCAGCACCTGGAAGGCCGCCAACAGGGTCATGAAGAGGGTCGCGCCCTGCGCGCGGGCGAGCGCGCGCAGACCCTGGGTCAAGTCCGCGGCGATGGGACACTCCAGTCGCGCCCCCCGCGGCTGCACGGGCTGCCCGCCCTCCCGCGGGGCGGGCGGCGCCGCCGTGGTCGGCAGCTCGAGCAGGGTCGGCGCCCCCGCGAGCTGCGCGCGCCACCAATCCCGCGCCCGCGCCAGCCGCTCCCCGGCCAACCGGTGACGTTGCCAGACGGCCACCTCGGCCAACTGGATGGGCAGCGGTGCGAGCCCCGCGGACCCGCCGGACACCCGGGCCCCATAGCAGGCCGCCAGCTCGCGCAGCAGCACACCGAGCGACCAGCCGTCGCCGACGCTATGGTGCAGGATGAGCAAGAGCACCAGTCGATCGGCGCCGGTACGGATCGCCAGCGCCCGCACCAGCGGACCCCGGCTCAGGTCGAAGGGCCGCTCCCGCTCCGCGCTCAGTAGCTCGGCGAGCACCGACTCCCGCGCCGCCGGGTCCAGTGCGCTGAGGTCATGGGTCACGAGCGGCAGCCTCCCCGCCGCACCGATGACCTGGAGCAGGGACCCCTGCGGCGACTCCACGAAACTGGTGCGCAGGCCCTCGTGGCGTTCCTCGAGGTCGGCGAGTGCGCCCGCCAGGGCCGCGCTGTCCAGGGGGCCGCAGAGCTCGAAGGCGAGCGGCATGTGATAGACGGTGCGGTAACCCAGCCGATCGAGCAGCCACAACTGCTCCTGCCCGAACGAGGCCGGCACCGGGGCATCGCGCGGGACCGCGACCGGGCCCTCATCGGCGGCGGTCCCGAGTCCGGTCAGGACGGCGATCAGCTCGGGCTTGCGCGCCCGCAGCACCTCCACGAGTTGCTCGGTCAGCACCCCGGGAGGCGCGGATACCCGCAGTTCTCCCCCCTCCACCCACAGTTGGAGGTCTTGGCGGCGCCACTGGGCAAGCAGATCGAGCAGGTTATCCATGGTCAAATACGGCCCCAGGTTACAGCGAGATGACGGTCCGCGGCGCGGCCGGCGGGACGGACAGTGCGCACCCGCGCAGGTCTTCACCCGCGCGCAGCGGGGCGCGGCCGGGCAGCACCAGGTTCAGATAGCGCCCACCCTCGTGCATGAGCAGGCCCTTGGCCATCAGGAAGCCCAATTCGCGCTCGAGGTCGAGCGCGGGGTGGCGGGGGCCCAGCTCGGCCTGCACCGCCGGCGCCGTGGTGGGTTCATCGAAGGCCTGGAGCACCGACCAGGTAAGCGGCGTGATGGGATACTCCAGGGGTTGCCCGGTGCGCGAGTCGTGAATGGCGAGTCCGTCGTCCCGGCGCGCGACGAACAGTTGGGCGCGCCCGCCGGGGTCGTTCTGCGGCCAGCGCTGGTGCCACTGTGCCACCAGGTCTTTCATGGTCGTAAACCAGTCGGCCAAATGAACGAAATAGTCCGCGTCATAATTGGTGTCGCGGAAAAAATAGGCCAGGTCCGCAAGCTGCGCCGGGGTGAGCGGATAGATCAGGCCGTAATGCTCCATCGGCGCCAGCGTGAGTCCGTAGTCGGCGGCCCGGTTGAAATAGGGGCTGAAGCGGTCGAAGCGCACCTGCAGCGCGTCCGAGGGGGGCGGCAGGTGCAGCAGCCGCGGGATCAGGTCGGCATAGGTCCGATACATGGCCTCGCCGCTGCCCGGGATGCCGAGCAGCAGGTTCCAACCCGGTATCACGTCGTACATAGCGCAGCGCTTGAGGAGCGTGATATTGGTGAACACCGTACTGCCCTTCTTGAGCAGCTTCAGGACCGGGGTGGCGAGTGCCTCGACCCCGGGCTGGATGGTCTTCACCCGCGCCGCGGCCAGGCTCTGCACCTGCGACTCGGTGAGATTGGACTTGGTTTCATAGAACAGTTCCATGGTCGGCGGGGTCGCGAGCCCCGGCAGCAGCTCGGTGAGAAATTCCTTGGGGATGATGACATCCACCACCAGCACCCGCGCGGCGCGCGGCGCATAGCGAAACAGGTCCTGAAGCTGGGCGCGGGCCTGTGCGACACTCATGGCCCGATAGCCCAGGGTCAGGTCGTTCAAGCCGCAGAACATGCAGTGCGAGCGCTCCCCCCACCAGCAACCGCGGGAGGTCTCCGCAAGCAGGGTGGGCCGGCTGGCGTGGGGCGGTGGGTGGCGCTCGAAGGCCTCCAGATAAGCGTCGTAATCGAGTGTGATCGGCGCCTCGATCGGCCGTTCCTCTCCCACCGGCTGCAGCCGGCCTCGGTCGGCGCCGCCCGCCCCGGCGGGCGCCGCGACCTTGACCTGGTTCGAGGGACTGAAGGCGCCGGTGCCGATCAGGTGGGCCGGGAGGGTCGGGCTGCCGGTCGCAGTGGCGAAGGCCTCCCGGTTGTGGCGCGAGATGACACCGTGGATGCCATGGCAGCGGTGCGGCTCGCCGTCGAGCAGGTGGCGCACGAACTGGACGAAGCTCTTGAGCGCCGGACCCGAGAAGGCGAAATCGAGCTGCGGCGCCGCTTGGACCAGGACCGCGCCCATCGGATACTCGCAGTTGGGTCCGCCCATCACCGTAATGAGGTGGGGAGCGCGCGCCTTGAGCTTGCGCGCCATGGCGAGGCTCGCCAGGTTCTGGGCAAAGAGCGAACTGAAACCCACCAGGTCGTAATCCGTGAGCCGATAGGTGTCGATCAGTTCGTCGAGCATGGCATCGAGCGTGGCACGCAAGGGGCCGACGCGCGCCATGAGGGCTGCCACCTGTGGGGAGTGACGGGGATAGCAGCGGCGGAAATACTCCTGGGTATTGTCCGGCACCGCGGGAAAGGCGCCCTGCCGAAACAGCCACTCGCCGAGCCCCGTGTGCAGGTGTTCCATCGAGTCCTCGATCTCGTGATAGATGGGCCCGATCCGCTCTGCGACCTCCAGGTTCAGATAGTGGATAGCGACCGCGACCCGCCCGCCCAGTTCGCTCTGGAGCACGGAGCGCAATTGGGTCAAGGCCAGCGAGGGCAGGTGTTCGGCCGCAAACGGCATATTGATGAGTGCGATCTTCAGCATGACGGCTTCCACGGTCGCGTTGGCAATCGTCGCGAATGGCGCAGGGCGCGGCTCACAACACGCGCTCGTCGCGGGCGGCGGCGCCGGGAGCAGCCGTCCGGTAGACCTCCCGCGCGTCACGGGCGACCCCGATCAGCGTCGCCAGACGGGCGACGGTGCGTGACTGGAACAGGGCGCGCAGCGGCAGGCCGACGCCCAACTCCGCGCGCAGCCGGGAGATGATCGCGGTCGCCAGCAGCGAGTGTCCGCCGAGGTCGAAAAAATCATCGTCGCGGCCGACCGCGCTCACCCCCAGGACCTCCTGCCAGACCCGCGCGACGGCGGCCTCGGTGGCATCCCGCGGCGGGTTCTGACCACCGGCCCCCCCGCCACCGCCCCCCCCACCGCGGGCCAGGGTCGGCGCGGGCAGTGCCGCGGTATCCAGCTTGCCGTTGGCGGTCAGCGGCAAGGCCGCGAGTGCGATGATCGCGGCCGGCACCAGATAGTCCGGCAGCCGGGTCCGCAGCCGGATCAGCAGCTGCGCCCGCAGGGCCGGCCCGGCATCCTCGCTGCCGGCCGGGACCACATAGGCCACCAGACGGCGGTCGCCGGGGCGGTCCTCGCGCACCACGACCGCTGCCGCCGTCACCCGCGGGTCGGCGCACAGCGCGGCCTCGACCTCGCCCGGTTCCACGCGAACGCCGCGGATCTTGATCTGGCGATCGACCCGGCCGAGAAATTCCAGCTGGCCGTCGGCGCGCCGACGCGCCCGATCGCCGGTGCGGTAGAGTCGGCCGGGGCCGAAGGGGTTGGGCACGAAGCGCTCGCGGGTCAGCGCGGGACGCCCGTGATAGCCGCGCGCCACCCCCACCCCGCCGAGATACAGTTCCCCGGCCACGCCGATGGGCGCGGGCTCGCCCAGGTCGTCGAGGACATAGGCACTGGTGTTGGCGATCGGCCAGCCGATGACCGCCGGTTCGTGGGGATCGGCGCAGGGGCTGGCCGTCGCCCAGATGGTCGCCTCGGTGGGGCCATAGACGTTGACCACCTGCCGGCCGTGGCGCCAGGCCGCCACCAGGTCCGGCGGGCTCGGCTCACCCCCCAGCAGCAGCACGCGCAAGGCCGGCAGTGCGGCCACCGGCAGCGCCCGCAGGGCCGAGGGTGTCAGCGCCAGGCACGAGATCCGGCGGCGGGCGAGCAGCGCCAGCAGCGGCTCACCCGGCGCCATCCGCTCACGCGAGGCCAGATAGAGGGTCGCCCCCGCGGCGAAGGCCGACCAGATCTCATAGCTCGCGACGTCGAAACCGAAGGCCGCGAATTGCAGCAGCCGGTCGGCCGGCCGCAAGCCGAACATCTGAACCGCCACCTGGGCGACATTGCACAGGCCCCGATGCTCCACCTGCACGCCCTTGGGCATCCCGGTGGAGCCGGAGGTGTAGACGATGTAGGCGAGCCCGTCCGGACCCACCCGCCGCGGCGGGTTGTCCGCGGGGGCGGTCGCGCGCCGCGGCCCGTCCAGGTCCGCATCCAGATCCGGGTTCAGGTCCAGACAGAGGACCGGCACGCCGTGCCCCGCAACCAGGTCCCGGGTCGAGGCCTGGATCAGGACCAGCGCCGGCCGGCAATCCTCCAGCAGGAAGCCCAGGCGCGCGGCCGGATAGGCCGGATCCAACGGTACATAAGCGGCGCCGGCCTTCAGGACCCCGAGCAACCCGACCAGCCGTTCAAGGGACGGCTCCAGGCACAGACCGACCGTCTGCTCCGGCCCGATGCCGAACGCGATCAACTGCCGGGCGAGACGGTTGGCGCACGCGTTCAGGGTGCCATAGTCGAGGGTATGCTCGCCCCCAGCGTCGTCTTCGTACAGGACCGCCGGCGCCGTCGGCGTCCGGTCCGCCCAGTCCTCGAACAAGGCCTGGACGCACGGCACCGGCGCAAAGGCGGTCGCGGTGTCGTTCCAGGTCTCGAGGAGCTGCCGCCGCTCATGCGCGCCGAGCAGGGGCAGGGCGCCGATCCGCACCCCGGGGTCCGCGGCGATGGCGGCGAGCAGCACCTGGAACCGCTCCAGCAGACGCGCGACGGTCGCGGCGTCGAATAGCGCGGTGCTGTAACAGATCTCGCCGAAGAGCGTGCCGGGCGGTTCCAGCCAGGGCCGCTCCCACAGATGCAGTTCCAGCTCCGCGCGCACCCCGGGCAGATCCAGGTCCAGCGGACGCGCCGCGATCCCCTCGAAGTCCGCGGCGGCGAACGGGATGTTCTGCAACGCGAAGGCGATCTGCACCAGTGGATCATGGCTTCCGACACGCGGCGGCGCCAGGGTCTCGACCAGCCGCCCGAACGGCAGGTCCTGATCGGTCAGGGCGGCCTGGGTCGTGTCACGCACCCGCTGGAGCAGTTCCAGGAAGGTCGGGTGACCGGCGAGGTCGATGCGCAACGGCAGCGTATTGGTGAAGTAGCCGATCAGCGGTTCGAGCGCGCGGCGCGGGCGCCCGGCGCTAGGCGCCGCCACCACCAGATCGTACTGACCGCTATGGCGGGCGAGCAGCACCGCGAAGGCCGCGAGCAGGGTCATGAAGGGCGTGGCCCCGGCCGCGGCGCCGAGCGCCGCCAACCGACCGACCAGCGCCCCGTCGAGGCGCAGGTGCAGGGTGGCGCCATGGAAGGACCGCGCGGCACCGCGTGGGCGATCGGTCGGCAGCTCGATCAGCGCCGGGGCTCCGGCGAGCCGGGTCTGCCAGCGCGCGAGTCGGGCCGCCGCCGCCGCCCCGGCCAGGTGTTCGCGCTGCCAGGCGGCGAAGTCGCTGTATTGGATCGGCAGGGGCGGCAGCGGCGCGGGCGCACCGCGGACCCCGGCGCTGTAGAGCACGGCGAGCTCGCGCATCAGTACGGCCAGCGACCAACCGTCGGCGGCGATGTGATGCAGCACCACCAGCAACACCTGCTCCGCCGGTTGCGCGGGTCCGCCCGCGGCGGTGAGATACACCAACCTGACCCGCAACAGCAGATCGTGCGCCAGGTCGAAGGGCCGAGCCGACTCGGCGCGCACAAGCCGTTCGAGCGCCTCCTCGCGTGCGTCGGCGGGCAGCCGGCGCAGGTCGGTGACCGGCAGGTCCAGCACCGCCGCGTCGCGCCAGGCCGCACTGGGCCGGCCATCGCATTCGGTCAGGGTCGTGCGCAGTACGGCGTGTCGGTGCACCACCTGCGTGAGGGCCGCGCCGAGCGCCGCCACGTCCAGGTCGCCGGTCAAGCGCAGCGCCCAGGGCAGGTTGTAGGCGGCGGCGGCGCCCAGCGCATCCAGCAGCCACAGCCGTTCCTGGGCCAGCGAGAGGACGGGCGCGTCGGCCTGCGCCAGCGGCCGAATCGAGTCCGTTGCGGCCCGCCGCGCTGGCTGCGCGAGCAGCGCATCGAGGTGGGCGGCGAGCGCGGCCACGGTGGGCCGTTCGAGCAGCTCGCCCAGCCGCAACTCCAGGCCGAACCGCTCGTGCAACCGGGCGGCGGCGCGGGCGGCGGAGAGCGAGTGCGCACCCAGCCGGATGAGATCCTCGTGACGGCCCAACCGCGCGCGCCCGAGGAGGTCCGACCAGACCGCGGCGACCCCCTCCTCGGTTGGTGTGGCCGGCGACTCCCGGTCAGCGGCGTCCGGTGCCGTATCGGCGGGCGGCAGCAGCGCGCGGCGGTCCACCTTGCCGTTGGGCGTCAGCGGGAGGGCGTCCAGCAGCACCCAGGCGGCTGGGATCATATGCTCGGGCAGGCGTGCTGCAAGCCAAGTGCGGATCTCGGTGGTCAACGCCTCCCGCTGGGCGGCCGCGGGACTGCTGCACTCCGGGGCCGCCGTCAGATAGGCGGCCAGCAGGGGACCGCCCGGCCCGGCATGGAGCACCACTGCCGCTTCGCGCACCGACGGGTGCCGGGTCAGTACGGACTCGATCTCGCCCAGTTCGATGCGGAAGCCTCTGAGCTTGACCTGACGGTCGAGCCGGCCCAAGTACTCTAGATTGCCGTCGGGCCGCCAACACGCCAGGTCGCCGGTGCGGTAAATGCGCTCGGTGCGGCCGCCGAGCGGCGCCTCGACGAAGCGTTCGGCGGTCAGTTCGGGGCGGTTCAGATAACCGCGCGCCAGGCCGACCCCGGCGATGCACAGTTCCCCGGGCACGCCGATCGGCAGCGGTTGGAGCTGGCGGTCAAGGATGTAGATGCGGGCGTTGGCGATGGGCCGGCCGATGGGCACGGCGCCGACCAGGCCGGTTTGTCCGCATGCGTCGTAGATACAGCACCCGACGACCGCCTCTGTCGGTCCGTATTCGTTGATGAGACGGGTCTTCGGCGCATGGTCGAGCCAGGGCCGAAGCTGCGCGGCGACGAGCGCTTCGCCACCGAGAATCAGTGCCCGCGCCGCATCGGCGAAGTGGCGCTCGGACAGTTGTCGGTTGAGTATTTCCAGGTGTGCCGGCGTGATCTTGATCAGGCTGAAGTCCGGCGACTGCTTCAGCAGATCAGCCAGTCCTTCGATCTCGTCGCCGTCGGGGATCAGCACGACGCGCCCGCCGACGATCAACGGCAAATAAAGGCTGGTGATCGTGGCATCGAACGCGAGTGACGACTGCACCGGCGCCCCGCTGCCCCCCGCCGGGTCGTAATGCGCGCGGGCCCACTGGAGATAATTCGCCAACCCCAGGTGCGTCAACAGGGTGCCTTTCGGTCGCCCGGTCGATCCCGAGGTGTAGATGCAATAGGCCAAGTCCGCCGGGGCGCTGCGCCGCTGCGGATTGTGCAACGGCGCTGCCGCGAAGGCCGCGTCGTCGTCCGCCAACACCGTTGCGGCGCCGCTCGCGGGTAGCCGCGCCAGCAGCGCGCGCCGGGTCAGCAGCACCGCTGCCGCGCTGTCGGTCAACATGAAGGCCAGGCGCTCGGCCGGATACTCCGGATCGAGCGGGACATAGGCTCCACCGGCCTTCAGTATCGCAAGCAACCCCACCACCATCGCCAACGAACGCTCGACGCAGAGCGCCACCAGCACATCCGGTCCCACCCCGCGCGCGATCAGGGCATGGGCCAGACGGTTGGCCCGTGCGTTGAGTTCCCGGTAGCTGAGCCGTTCGCCCGCGCACACCAGGGCAATGGCGTGCGGCGTGCGCGCGACCTGCGCCTCGAACAGATCGACCACGG
Source organism: uncultured Lamprocystis sp. (assembly GCA_964470155.1). Classification (GTDB taxonomy): domain Bacteria; phylum Pseudomonadota; class Gammaproteobacteria; order Chromatiales; family Chromatiaceae; genus Thiodictyon. Next base: position 23,844 of record CAYYAY010000060.1, read on the forward strand.
TCAGGTCCAGGGGAAAATCGGTTGCGGTACTGTTCCACTGGGCGAGCCGGGTGCACTCGGCCGCGGTCAGCAAGGGCAGGCGCGCCAGGTCGACGGCGGGGGATTCCAGGATCCCCTGGAGCAGCAGGGCGAAGTGCTCGGCCAGATCGGCGATGCGCGCGCGGTCGAAGCGCGCGCCGGCGTAGTCCCAATGCAGCCGCAGGGCCTCGCCGTCCGCAACGACCGACAGGGTCAAGTCGATCTCGGCGCTCCGGGTGTCGTGGGCGACGGCGTCCGGGCGCGGCCCCGCCAGGCCGCGGGCCTGCGGCGTACTACGCTGGGACACGAACATGACCTGAAACGGCAGGCCCCGGCCCCAGCGACACGCGCGCTCAAGCCCCTCCCCGGGCGGCGTCACGGCCCCGTCGACCGCGGTGGCGGGCGCACCGTCACTGACCTGGGCGAGCAGTTCGGTGAAGTCGGTGACGCCGGCAAAACCGGCCTGCAGCACCGGAAGCGGGGCGCCGCAACCGCTGCTGACCTGGCTGCAGTCCGCGCCGGGGCAGCCGATCGCGAGTTCGTCCTGGCCGCTGTAGCGATGCAGCAGCACCGCGAAGGTGGCCAGCAAGACCAAATCCGGGGAAACGGCCTCGCGGCGTCCCAAGGCCGTGACCGCGTGCGTCAGGTCGGGGGCGAGGCGGCTCGTGACGCGCGCGCAGTGGTGGCTGCGCACCGCCGGGTGGGGGCGATCGGCGGGCAGTTCCAGGCGCTGCGGGGCGGCGAGCCGGTCACTCATCGCGCGCACCTCGCCCCCGTCCCCACCACGCACTGCGCACCTTCCTGCGCACCGAACTGGACGCCCTGGTGATCGGTGACTATCTGGTGGAGCGTCCCGGCACCAACCCCGGCCCGTTCAGCACCGGCGCGGACCTGCCCTGAAGGTCTCAACGCGACACCCCGAGCCGCGCGTCCACGAGGCCCGATCCGAGCGGCGTCGTCCAGTCTTCGTAGCGCCGCTCGGTGGGGACCACGCGGCAGGTCCCGGCTTCCCCGGCGGTGAAATGGATCATGCACAGGTGCAGGTGGGTAATCCCGTCGCGACCCGCCTGGGCGAACATCGGGGCGCGCACCGCCGGTCCCGCGCCGACCCAGGAATCGAAGCGGCTGAGGAACTCACCATAGCCGATCGGCTGGCGATCGAGCCGGACCGTCACGGCACGTCCCGGCAGATAGGTCTCCAGTGCCGCCAGCAGGCGGGTCGGCGACACGGCCGTACCGGGAGCCATGGTCACAATCTGGGCGTGCCCCCGGGCGGTCAAGACCTCTTCCAAGCGGGGCAAAATCCGCTCGATGCAGTCCAGCCCATAGCCGCCGGCGCTGGAGTTGAGATAGTAGTCGAGCCCCGGTGGCGTCGGCTCGAACGGCGGATTGGCGATCAGATAGTCGAAACGCTCCCCGGCCAGCGGCGCAAAAGGCGTGTCGTGCGAACCGGTGCGCACCTCGAGTCGGTCCTCGACGCCATTGACCACGGCATTGAAGCCGCACAAGGCGATCGCCCGCGGATTGATCTCGAGCGCGACGACCCGCGCGGCACCGGCCTGAAGCGCACCGATACTCAGCACCCCCGACCCCACCCCGAGTTCGACCAGCCGCGCGCCCTGCAAGCGCGCGAGTTGCAGTTCATCCAGCACGAACAGCTGCTCGGGCTGCAGCGGAATGACTTGATCGATGCCCCGGTAGGCAAAAGGATCGGTGGCGACCACCAGTGCGCCTGCCGTGCACCAAGCCGCCGTCTGGTGCAGCAGGTCGTCGCGGCCGACCAGCCGCGCCGCGGCGATCCGGTGCCCGTCCTGTTCGCGGACCACCCGGAACAAGGCACGCTGTCCGGCAACCGGTACCCCAGACGGCGCGATCGGTAACGGCTGCGCGGCGCTGCCCGGCCGGTCAGTCGGAGGAACCTGCAACGACATGTCATTTCTCCTGCATCAGTCGATTGGTGCGCAGCCGCATCACCGCGACGGCCCGACACCACCATGCCGGCAGACGTTCAGCGCGGTCGGCCGCGCGCCTGCCTTCAGGGCCGCAGGCCCGCGAAATTCCGCCTGACCTCCGCTTGGCCCTGCGCGTATTGCTGCGCGTAATAGGCCCGGACCTGCGCCGGGTCGAAGCTGAGCAGGGTGTTACCCGATGCGAAGTGCTGGACAAAGACCTTACCAACGGCATAGGTGGAGGCGGCACCGAAGAGCGCCACGCTGGCCCCGCCGATCACCCAGCCCAGGCCCGGCAGGCTTTTCGCCAGGTGGCCCAGGTTGGCGGCAAACGACACGGGCACGCCCCCGCCCAGCAGCGCGCCGATCGCCGACTTGCCGAGTTGGCTTGAGAATTCAACCCCGTAAAGCCCGGCGAGTTGGCGCACCAGGTTGAGTTGGAGCGCCGCCAAAGCGGCCAGGTCGATCCAGGGCAGCGGCACCAGGCCGACGCCGAGGGCGGCCAGAGCATGCCGGTTGATGGTTTGCGCCGCGCGGTCAGTGGTGGATGTGGTGGTGGTCATCGGTTCCCCTACGGTTGACCGTCAGTCGAAGAATTGCCAATCCTCGACATAATTGCCGAAGATGAATTTCGGATAACCCGGGTCGGCGCGGTAGGTCACCATGTCGTAACGGATATGCTGGTTGCCGCGGAAGAAATAGACCTTGGCGTTGCCCGAATAGACGGCCGCGTCGATGCGGTCGAAGGTGACACCCGCCCAGCGTTGGGCGGTGGGCTGCGGGTAGCCGTCCGCGGCCTGGTTGCGGCGCATGTCGAAGCGGACGTACTGACTGCCGAGGAAGAAATAGAGCTCTTCGGGGGAGACGTTGAGCGCCGCGTCGACGCGCGCGAAGGGAACCCCCGGCCAGCCCGCGGCGATGCTCCGGGGATAGCCGGGATCGATGGTCCGGGTGTCGACGTCGACGCGGATATACTGATCACGGTTGAAGAAATAGAGCTTGCGGTCGAGTGCTTCGCCACTCGCCGACACCAGATACTTGCCGAGGAAGGCGGCATCCACCTGTGCGAACCCAACCTCGCCCAACATCGGCCAGTGTTCCTTGATCGGGCGGAACTGGCTGGTTTCCCCCGTATCCGGGTGGTAGGTGAAGCACTGCTTGCCGCGGAAGAAGTGCAGGCGCTGGTCAAGGTTGAAGACCACCCGCAGGGGAGTAAAGACGGTCGCCTCGACATAGGCGGTGCGCAGCGCCGCCGCCTGGGCTTCGTCGACGATCAGCGTCCAGATGCCGGCGGCATCGAATTCGATGACCTGCGGATTGTCTTTGATGGTCGCGAGCCAGGCGTTGTAGTGCGCCTCGTCGAGTGAACTCAGCGTGGCCAGGTGCAGCTCGTTGCCGCCCTTACCGAAGACGGTGCATTCGGAATTGTTCTGCAGCTTCTCCTTGGCGCTGTGGGCACTGCCGGCGGCGGCCACCGAACCCAGTCCGGGCTGGCTGGCCTTGAGGCCGGCCTTGATGTCCTCCGTGCTCATGCTGGACGACTTGGCGATGATGAAGGCCAGCATCGCCTTACCGCCCACCCACACGCGTTTGATATAGTGGGTACCGTAGCGCTCAAAGAAGCGCTCATAGACGCGCCGCTGGGCCGGATCGTAGGGGGTGGGAATCGGCAGGTCGAAATCGTCCTGGACGAAGCGATGGGTATCGGGGATGTACACCGTCCATAGCGGGATGAAGGAGTTGCGCAGGGCGTAATAGGCCTCTTCTTCGGAACGCAACTGCGCGGTTTGGCTGGCGTTCACATCGACGCTGAAGGGGCCATTGCCGACCGCGGCGGAGAGGTCGAGGCTGGTCTGCTTCTCGAAGCGCTCCCACGACTCCTCGACCATGATCTGGTTGAGCGCCTGGGCCGCGGGCATCGGCGGGCTGTCGTTGACCTCGTAGCCGGCAGGCACCAGATAACTCGCGGCGGTCTCTTTGGAGGGGTATACCTGATGGTCGGCGTGACGGAACAGGATTTCCTTGAGTTCGAAGGGCTGCTGGGGCCGCAAGTAGACGCCGCGCCCAACCATGTCCAGGCCCGGGATCAGGGGAATCGCATGCGCCGTAGCGGTCATGGTGGGTTGCTCCGTGGGGTCAGGTCCGAGCCGTGGCTGAGCGCTGCGCCGTTGGTTGAGTCTCTCGCTGCGTGCGCATGGCATGTCAGCAGTCGGTGGCGGCGGTCAAAGTGTGAAGAGTGGCGATATCCGCAACAAGCCCTTGGGATTGCGCCAACCAAAAAAGGTGTGGTGTTTTCCAAGTGTTAAATAAGCGAAAAGTGTAGAACGCGCCATTCAGTACCGCTGATTAGTGCCGATCTTGAGGTATCATTCTCTGGCGCAGACACTACTCTCAACACGATCCGCGGCCTTGATCATAACTCCGCCCACCCCCGCTAAGCCGCCACCAGCGCCAGCGCCGGCCGCTTGACCGGTCGTGGTCGTCGCCGTCGCGCGGGCGGATGGGTCGGCTGGCGCAGGGGTTCAAGCCACTGCGCGCTCAGCGCCGTGAGTCGATGGCGGTCCGCAGCGTGGGGGCGGCGCCCCGCAACCCGCTCCAGATAGAGGGCTGGAATTAACTGGGTCAGGACCGCCTGCTCAAGGTCGGGCGCGAGGTCCAGGGCGTCGATCCGGCTCTGGACGGTCCCCCAGAAGAAGGCCAAGGTGGCCAGCCACTGGACCGTCAGGCGCTGCGCCTTGGCGAGGCGCGCGCGCCCGTGTGGGCAAGTCGGCCGCGTCGGCAAGGTGCGCCAGACGCGCCCACACGTCGGCGAAGCGGGCGGCCACACGCTCGACGGATTGCGCCTGTCCGCTCGCGAGGTCATACGGATGATACAGCGTGCCCAGTTCACGGATCTGCTCACGGGCTTGCGTTTGTCGCGCCAATGCCTGGGTCTGTTCGGCTTCGGCTTGAACCAGGTCAGTCAAGGCGGCGTCAATCCGGGCCGCGAAGGCCGGGGGCGACCGCGCGGCGGGGGAACCTGTGCGCGATACGCGCGCTCGGCGGCCCGCGCGGCTTCCAGCGACGCCTCGGCCGCCATGACGACGGCGGCGGCCTGTTTGACCTGGCGGGCTAAGTGCAGACTGGTCGCCTTCGAGACCTCATGCTGGCCATGAAAGAGATCGGCGGCATGCGGGGCGCCGAGGTTTACTACGGATTTTCCAAGTCTGAGTTCGCCTATGGCGTTTTTCAGGTAGAAGCAACGTTGCCGAATAAGCGAAGGTGAAATTCGTGAAAGGAAAAGGGTTCCGTACCCTTATGCAATGAACGTCGATGGAAAGGTGCCTCCGGCATCGGGACTCCGGTGGCCCGGAGCCCCCGCCACAGACCCGGACGTGCAGTATTACCGCATCCGGTTCCTCGGTCGTACCTATCGTTGCGGCCGCTGCCCCCGAGGCGTGCACTATTCCCCGCACTCAGGTCACCCGTGATCCGATCGTCCGATCGGCTAAGCTAATGCACCGGTTCCCCCACCCCACCGCGAGTCCGGCCATGCACCTGATTCTGCCCTCCCTGCTTGCACTGCTCGTCCTGCTTCCCGCTCCGGCCGGCGCGGCCGAGCCGGCGGTCCCGCCGGCCCTGTACGACTGGATTCCCTGGGTACTGCATCCACAGGATCAGCGCGACTGCGCGTTGAGCGCCGCTCCGGACGGCACGCGCATCTGCACCTGGCCGGGCCGGCTGGCGCTCGATCTGGGCGCGCAGGGCGGAACCTTTACGCAGCATTGGCAGGTCGCCGCGCCGACCTGGGTGCCGCTGCCGGGCGATACGCAGACCTGGCCCCAGGAGGTGCGTGACGGCGACCAAGCCCTGCCGGTGCTGGTGCGCGATGGGACGCCCGCGGCCTGGCTGGCGGCGGGGGCTCATGATCTGAGCGGCCGGTTCGTCTGGACCAGCCCGCCGGATGGGCTGACGCTGCCGGCGCTGGTCGGACTGCTGTCCCTGGTCCGCGACGGACAGCCGGTGCCCTTCCCCCGCGTGGACCGCGACGGTCGGCTCTGGCTGGCCGATCCGACCCCGACCGCGGGCGAGAGCGGTGACCGGCTGGGGCTCACGGTGTATCGACGGATCGACGATGATCTGCCGTTACGGGTGACCACCCGCCTGGAACTGGATGTCGCGGGCGGCGCCCGCCAGGTCGGCATCGGCCCGGTGCTGCTGCCGGGGGCGATCCCGCTGCGCGTGCAGAGCCCCCTGCCCGCCCGGGTCGATGGCGACACGCTGCGGGTCCAGGTGCGGCCGGGGCACTGGGTGCTGGAGTTGGAGTCCCAGGTCGCGGGGTCCGTTCAGTCCCTGGCCCGCCCCGCCGCGGGACCGGACGCCGGGGTTCCCTGGCCGGAATTCGAGATCTGGTCCTTTGCCGCCCGGCCCGACCTGCGGCAGGTGACGGTGGGCGGGCCGCCGGCGGTGGACCCGCGTCAATCCGGCGTCCCGGCCGACTGGCTGGATTTGCCGGCCTATCGTCTGGCCGCCGGACAGGCGCTGACACTGGAGGAGCGGCGCCGCGGCAATCCGGATCCGGGGCCTGATCGGCTGCGCCTGGAGCGGGACCTGTGGCTGGATCTGAACGGCGACGGCTACAGCCTGCGCGACCGCATCGCGGGCACCCTCACCCGCAGTTGGCGGCTGACCGCGACGGCGCCCCTGGTCCTGGGGCAGGTCCAGGTGGACGGCACACCGCGGTTGATCACGCGCCTCACCGAGCAGGAGACCCCCGGCGTGGAGGTCCGCCGCGACCGGCTGGACCTGGTCGCCGACAGCCGGATCGAGGCCGGAGAGCAGACGAACCCGCGGTCGCTGCCGGCTTCCGGCTGGGGGCTCGACTTCAACAGCATCCACACCCGGCTGTTCCTGCCGCCCGGCTGGGACCTATTGGCGACGTCCGGAACCGACAACCTGCCGGACAGTTGGATCGGCCGCTGGACCCTGCTCGATCTGTTTCTGGTGCTGATTCTGAGTCTGGGCGTGGGTCGGCTGTGGGGCCTCGCCTGGGGTGTGCTGGCCCTGACCGCGCTGGCCCTCACCTGGCAGGTCGCGGACGCCCCCCGGCTGGTCTGGATCGCGGTGCTGATCGGCGCCGCCTTGCTGCAATTGCTGCCGGGGGGCCCGCCGGGCACGGCGACCGCGCGGCTGCGCGGACCGGTCAACTGGTATTTCCGCCTGAGTCTTTTATCCCTGGTGTTGATCGGATTGCCCTTCATCGCTGGTCAGGTCCGCACCGGACTTTTCCCCCATCTCGAGCGTCCCGCGGTCGGTCTGGGGGCGGGACAGGATGCCGACTCCGCCTCCCCCGGCGGCCTCGTCGGGGAGTTCGAACAGCGGATCGAACCCCCGTTCCAGGCGGAATCCGCGCTGGATGCCGCGCCCGCGCCCGCGGCGGATGAGTCAGTCATGCGCGACGACGCGGACGACGGGATCATGAGCCGGATGAAGTCCTACACCACCCCGACCAAGCGGGCTCCCGCCGTCCCGCCGTCCGAGCGGCCGGACCCGGACGCCCTGGTGCAGAGCGGGATGGGAATTCCGGATTGGCAGTGGAATCGGTTCGATCTGGTCTGGAACGGACCGGTGGCGCCGGCCGAGACCGTCGACCTGTGGGTGTTGCGGCCCGGCTGGCACCTGGTGTGGTCACTGCTCGGCGCCCTGCTCACGGTGCTCCTGGGGCTGCGCATGGCCGGTCTGATCGGCCGCCCCCCGGCCGCCGGGACGCCGGACGACCCGACATCACCGCCCGTCCCCCAGGTGAGTCGGTCGCGGGACCAGAGCACGCAGGCCGGACCCGCGGCGCTGCTCCTGGCCGCCGTGCTGGGCACCGCCGCGCTGACCGGCCCCGGTGCCGCGCCGGCCGACGCCGCTGAACTACCCGACGCGGCGCTGCTGACGGAATTACGCGCCCGCCTGCTCGCCCCCCCGGACTGCCTGCCGCACTGTGTTGACCTGGCCGAGCTGGCGCTGGCGGCGGATCCGGAGCAATTGCATTTGACCCTGATCCTGGACGCCGCCGTGCCGACAGCGGCCCCGGTGCCGGGCGGACCCGGCGGCTGGCTGCCGCAGACGGTTGAACTGGACGGCGCCCCGCTGGACGGGCTGCGCCGCGGGGCGGATGACCAACTCCTGGTCGCGGTGCCGGCGGGGCGCCATCGCCTGGACCTCGGCGGCCCCCTGCCGGACGCCGCGCAACTCGAGCTCCCCCTGCCCCTGCCGCCCCGCCAACTGCGCTCGACCCTGACCGGCTGGACCCTGGAGGGTCTGGACCCGACCGGCCGGCCCGGCGCCTTGCTGCGCCTGGTCCGCGTCGCGCCGACCGGCGACCCGGATCAGCGCCCGCTGGATCAGGGCGCACTGCCCCCCTTGCTGCGGGTGGAGCGCACCCTGCGGATCGCACTCGACTGGCGGGTGGAGACGCTGATCCGGCGCCTGTCACCCGCGGGCTCGCCGGTCTCGCTGCCGGTGGCGCTGCTGCCCGGCGAGTCGGTCCAGACCGCGGGCGTCCCGGTCCAGGACGGACAGATCCTGGTGAATCTGGCCCCCGGCGAGACGACGGCCGGCTGGACCTCGACCCTGGAACCGGGCGCCGCCGCCCTGCGACTCCAGGCCGGCGTCGACCCGCGACTCAGCGAATCCTGGACGCTCGACCTCAGCCCCCGCTGGCACCTGCAGTGGGGCGGTCCGGCGCCGATCAATCAGGTGACCTCCGCCGAGCGCTGGCTGCCGACCTGGCGGCCGCTGCCGGGCGAGGCCCTGACGCTGACGCTGAGCCGCCCCGTGGCCGTGCCGGGCCGAACCCTGACGCTGGACCGCGTGAATCTGCTGGTGACCCTGGGACGCCGCGCCAGCGAGCACGAACTGATGCTGCGGCTGCGCGGAACCCAGGGCGGAACCTTTCCCCTCACCTTACCGGAAGGGGCCGAGCCGACCCGCCTGACCAGCAACGGCGCGGACCTGCCGCTGCCGCGCGCCGGAGCACCCCTGGAAATCCCCCTGTTACCGGGGCGACAGTCGGTGTCGGTCCACTGGCGGGTGCCCGAGGGAACCGGCCCGCGGGTCGCACCGGTGCTGCCGGATTTGGGGCAACCCGCGGTCAATCTGAATCTGGCGCTGCGCGTGCCGCCGGAGCGTTGGGTGCTCTGGACCAGCGGCCCGCGGATCGGTCCCGTCGTGGTGTTCTGGGGTGTGCTGGTGATCCTGACCGGCTTCGCGTTCGCGCTCGGACGCACCCGGCTGACGCCGCTCAAGACGCATGACTGGCTGCTGCTCGGCATCGGGCTCAGTCTCGCGGAAATCTGGGTGCTGGTACTGGTGGTCGGCTGGCTGTTCGCCCTGGGCCTGCGGCGCCGCAGCGGCGGCGCCGTGCGGCGCTGGCGCTATAACCTGACGCAGGCCGCCCTGGCCGCGCTGACGCTCGCCGCCCTGATCGGCCTGGTCGGCGCCGTCTCCCAGGGGCTGCTCGGTCGGCCGGCGATGCAGATCATGGGCAACGGCTCGACCGGCACGCTGCTGAACTGGTACCAGGACCGCACCAGCGGCGCCCTGCCCGAGATCGCGGTGGTGAGCGTCCCCATGTGGGTGTATCGCGGGCTCATGCTCGGTTGGGCGCTCTGGCTGGCCTTGCGTCTGTTACGCTGGCTGCGCTGGGGCTGGGATAGTTGCTCCCGACCCGTGCTCTGGCGCACGGCTGAACCTTGAAAGTGCGTAGTCAGGCCATCCTGGCCTGGCGGCGTCGGGGCTGGAACAGTCAGGGCTGGAAGCCCTGACTACGCAACCCGGAATGGACTTATTCAGCGCATGAGTGAACGGTTCCCAAGCCACCAGATTGAGCGTCGAAACCTTGAACGTCCGATGACCCAGAACGTCCAGACCAACCCGGTCCCCGGCCTGAAGCCGGATTATGCCGGCGGCGGCATCGTCAATCTCATGGCCTCCATCAGCGGCGCACTGGGCGGGCGCAGTGCCTATCCGGGTGCGACCCTGCTGCCCGCGCCGGATTGGGCCACCGCCACCAACGTCATGCTGCTGGTGATCGACGGGCTCGGCGATGCCTGGCTGCGGCATCGGTCACCGGACGGGCTGCTCAGCCGCCACCGGCGCGGGGCTCTCACCTCGACCTTTCCCAGCACCACGGCCACCGCCATCCCCAGCTTTCTCACCGGCGATGGACCGCTCCAGCATGGCCTGACCGGCTGGTATACCTGGTTTGCGGAACTCGCCTGCGTGATGACGGTGCTGCCCGGAACACCGCGCTATGGCGGAGTCCCCTACCGACGTGCCGGCCTCGACCCGCGGCGGCTGTTTTGGAGCCGCCCCCTGACCGAGCGCATCCGCACCCGCTCGCTGATCGTCACCCCCAAGCGCATTGCCGGATCGGATTTCAACCAGGCGCACAGCGGGCCAGCCCAGGTGCTGGGCTACGCGGATCTGCCTGACCTGTTCCGCCAGACCGCACGCGCCCTGCGGCGCGATCGGGGGCGCAAGTATCTCTATTGCTACTGGCCGGAACTGGACTCCATCGGCCATCACCAGGGCATGAACAGCCCGACCGCCGCCATCCACCTGCGGGAGATCGAGCAGGCACTCACCGATTTCCTGGCGGCCGCCGCCGGCACCGATACCCTGATCCTGGTCACCGCCGATCACGGCCAAGTGGACACCGGTCCCGCGGACCTGATCGACCTGGCGGACCACCCGGATCTCGCCGAGTGCCTGCTGCTGCCGCTATGCGGCGAACCGCGGGCCGCCTTCTGCTACCTGCGCGCCGGGCGCGAGTCGGCCTTTCTGGAATACTGCCGGGGGCCGCTCGGCGCGCTGGTGGATGTCTGCCCAAGCGCCGAACTGGTGGCGGCCGGCTATTTTGGTCGGGGCCGCCCCCACCCGCGCTTTGCCGAGCGCATCGGCGACTATTGCCTGCTGCCGCGGGACCACCGCATCCTGCGCCAGTTGCTGCCCTATGAGGAACCCCGTGCGCTGATCGGCCAGCATGGCGGCCTGAGTGCGACTGAACTGCTGGTGCCTTTGTGTGTGTTGCAGGTATAGCAACCGTTCACTCATAAGCGACACAAGTCCATTCGAGAACGCCTTTGGCGTCCCGGTCGTTGTCATTGTCATTGTGATGATACCCGAGAGGGCCGTGATCGTCGCTCCGACAAGAACGATCACCTGGATTTATTCCAGATACCAAAGGGAATGACGTTATCGTTTAACATGGTTTTTCTAAATAAAAGTGTTTAACTTTTTTTAATCTTTATTTACCAAAAGATAATGCCGCCTATTGCTCCTACTCGTCATATTCGTCATCGTCGCTGCCGGTCCAACGAAAAGCTCTAACGCCCTGCGTCTTAATGCCAACGAACCAGTACGGCCAACGTCGATTCTGGACGAGATATAACTTGGAATGAAAAAAGCCACCAGGGACTCGGATGAGCCGCAAGTCAACGTTTCTAAAGCGCGCCCGACGCAATCGCTGCCTCAGCGATTTCAGATCAACCATTTGAGCTTTCAACTTTCTCCCATAGGCTCCATTGAAAACCATGGTGATTAGATGGCAGCAGTCTCACGGTGTAGCTCCAGTGATAAAGTAAGAAGGAAAAGGATACAGGCTGGAATATATTTCGGGAAGGCAAGACAAGAATTAATCCGAGCCTGAAAATCATTTAGCCGATCAACCCTCTATTCTAGAGCTTACCATGAAAGATACTTGCGCGGGAGACACCCGCCTGTGCGACCACGACCCTGAAAAAATGTTGTCCGCCACCAGCCGCCGATTAGGCGGCGCGGCAGCCGTGCTTCAAGAGAATCGTGACCCACCGCAGAGCATTGCGTATCACGCTAAGCGCTTAGTACCCGACCAGAAAGATCGGGCTTCTACGCGACGATGGGCACCTCCGACTTCCGACAGATCAGGCCCATCCGCTTGCGTGTTATCAACTTGCGCGCGCGTACACCGCTCAGTCGACGCTCATGGCCGGATCTCCCCGTTTGCCACATACTCGCATTGTCAGGCTCGACGCGGCCGACGACCCCAGGGTGGACGCGTACGCTTGCGGTTGAAGTATCTCGGCCGCGATCAAGCGCCCGAGTATCCGCGCCTCGCGCACCTGGGCGACCTTCAGGTGTTCCGGGGTCAGGTCCACGTTGCAGACGATCTTTACGTCCGCCACTGACTCCAGCCACTCGTGGGCGACCTCGAACAGCGAGCTGGTGAAGTAGCCGGCGATGCGCCGGTAGCTGCGCGCGCCTTGGAGGTGTTCGGCCAGGAAGCTCTGATCGAGGCGGTCGGTGCGCGACCAGCAATTCCCGGCGAAGTAGCAGGCTATAATAAAAACAACGACCTACGACTT
>CAYYAY010000061.1:0-35897 GCA_964470155.1 uncultured Lamprocystis sp.
ATTTGCCGTGCAATTCCGCGGCATCGATAGCCGGATTTTTCACAGCGATATGCGTCGTTCGCTCCCACGCTGGAGCGTCACTGCCATTTAGTTAAGCCATCCTGGCTCCCACGCTCCTGCGTGGGAGCACGTGCGGGCGCTTCGCGTCCGGCGCCAAGACCGGACGCGGAGCGCCCGCCCGGCATTCCCACGCGGAGCGTGGGAACGAGAAGCCGTGCTGTCGGCGCTTAACTTAATGGCAGTGAGGGCCAGGGTCCGGTCGCAGTGAAGATCCTGCGTGGGCCCTTCTTCGCATTGCATGACCTGCTGACGATTGTGCGCGTGAATCCTGTATCGCCACGAACTCGTCCATGCGCCGCGCTCCGGCTCGACAAGCGCCCGGCCGCCATAAACCGCCACCGCGGCAAGAAGCGACGCGGTCGCCCTTGGAATCGACAAGGCCTCATGCGCGGGCGGTTGGATGCCATCGCCGACGGCTGTATCCATGCTGCGGAGGATCTCCATCCCGATCCCCGTCGACCCGGCATCTTCGAAGGCGTGGTCCAGACCCACGATAATGTCGACCAGGACAGTCGCAACCCGCGCCGGTACTCCGAGCCCCGCGCACAGCAGAGAAGCAAGCAGAGCCGCTGAAATATCTCGCCCCGCGCAGGCGGCGAACCGCCGCGCGCGCGGCTATGACTTGCGGCTCAAGAAGCTCGACCACTCTGCGCAAATACGCAAGCGCGCGCTCGTCTCCGGTCGCGCGGGCGAAGAAGGCAGTGGCCGACACGCTGGTCTGAATCGATCCGTCTGCCAGAAGCAGCGCTTCCGCGCGCTTCGCATCGAGCCGATCGTACCGAGATTCGAGGTCGAAGCCGGCCGGGATCTGCGGGGAATAGATCGCCTCTTCGGGGATCTTCTCCATCTTCTGCCGGAACAACCGGCTCGCTTGCGAGAGAACGGGCTTGAGCGGCATCCCTCTACTCATGTCGTGGGGTCGTGGGGCATGGATGTGCGAAAGGGTGGATGTGGCAGGGCGGGTGGGGGCGCGTAGCGGATTGCATTATTCCCCCGCGGGCGACGAATTCCGCAAGGCCCCTGGGCTTCTTCACCCGACCTTGATTGTCTCCCCATATCCGGTCATCTCCAGATAACCGCGTCCGCTCTCCCGGCCGTCTTCAGATACCCGCACCGCCCCTTCCCAATAGACGGCGCCGGTGGAGCGCCGGCTGTCCAGTTCCTGGTCGTCCATGAGTGGGTGCAGATCGAGCAGCCGCCCGCCGATACCCACCTGCCAGGCGACCGGGTAGGTGATGTCGGTGCGCGGCGAGCGCCAGCGGCGCCGGGGGGTGAAGGTCACGGCGTCCGGCGGCAGCGCCCGCGCGCCGCCCCCGGCCGATCGGACGGTGGCGGCCGACCAGAGGGCGCGGCCGTCGTCATCGCGCATCCGGAAGGCCATCAGGGCGCTGCCGTCATCGAGATTCAGGCCGATCCAGTCCCAGCCGGCCGCGCCTTGCGGCAGGTATTCGCTCGACCATTCGTGATCCAGCCAGGCCTGACCGGTCACGGCCTGGGTGCGGCCATCCAGGGTCACAGTGCCGGTGACCGCGAGGTGCGGGCGGCTGTAGTAATAGCTCGCATGGCGCGGATCGGCGGCCTTGGTGCTGAACCCGGCGGCACCATTGAGCAGCGGCGGGCCGTCCGGTACCAGCGACAGACTGTAGGCGAGTTCCTCGCCGCGGACGTCAGCCTGATAGCGGTCGCCGGTCTGCGCGAATCGCCAGTCGTCGATCCAGACCTGGGTGCGCCCGGTCTCGGACCCGGCCCGGCCGAATCCGATCCGGGCCGCGCGCTGATCGTGACGCAGCCGGCCCAGCCGCGGGTCGGCGATGGCGGCGTGAGCGATGATCAACTGACGCGGCGCGAAGGCGCTCGGGTTTTGCTCTCCGAGACCGGTCCGCACGCGGAAAAACGTGGTCTGGAAGCCGAGCGGGCTGCCGTCCGGCAGATTCAACCAGCCGGTGGCATACCACCACTCGGTCCGAAACGCCGGGTGGGCGCCGTGATCGTCGGGAAAGACCAGGGTCCGGTCGGGGAGCACCGGGGCGAAGGTGATTGCCGCCCCCTCGGTCTGGTCGGGCTCCGCTGACTGGCCCGCGGCGCTGCGCCAGACCGGCAGGCTCGCCAAGGCGAGGAGACAGGTACGTCGATTCATTCTGATATCACCAATCTTCACGAACCGCCAGTATCGCGTCCTGTCGCATGGCCTGCCGGCCGGCGAGCACGGCCGCAGCGGCCGCCAAGGCGATCAGCGCACCCGCGAACAAGGCCAGTGACCCCCAGGGGACGTGCACATCCATACTCCAGTGGAAACTCTGCCGGTTGACGACCTCGATCAGCACCAGCCCGATCGCTCCGCCCGCCAGCAGTCCGCCGAGCACCCCGACCCCGGCCGCCAGCGCGCCCTCCTGGGCGAGCATCCAGCCGATCTGGCGGCGCGTCAGCCCGAGATGGCGCAGCATCCCGAATTCGCGCCGCCGCGCCGCCGCCAGCGCGGCGAAGCTGGCCGCCACCCCGGCCAGGCCAATGGCGACCGCGACCGCTTCCAGCAGATAGGTCACGGCAAAGGTGCGGTCGAAGACGCGCAGACTGATGGCGCGGATCTCGCCCGGATAGGCCAATTGCAGCGTGCCCGGGTCGCCGACGGCGGTGAGCGCGGCGGCCACCTGGGAGGCCGCCGCACCGGGGGCGAGCCAGATGGCCGCGTCGTTGGCCAGCGGGTCACCGGTCAGGCGGCGGTAGTCGGCCAGGTCGATCATCAGCGCACCGGTCTGGCGGGCATAGTCGCGCCAGACCCCGGCCACCCGCAGCGGCACCGGCCGTCCGGCGAGCGGCACCTCCACGCGCTGGCCGGGCCTCCAGCCGTAGAGATCCTGCATCGCCTCGGAAACCCAGATCGCTGTTTCACCGGGGCCGGGCGGTTGAGCGGTGCCGACCAGCGGCAGATCCCGGCCGTCGGCCGCCACCGGCCGGGCGATCAAACCCACCGGCGCCTGGCCGGCGGCGAGCCGCAGACTCTCGTGGCGCGTGAAGTTGACCCGGCCAACGCCGGGCACGGCGCCGATCCGTGCTTGCAGCGCTGCGTCCAGCAGACTGCCGCTCTGGATCGTGCCGACCCGCAGATAAAAGTCGGCGGGCAGGAGTTCGCTCAGCCATTCGTCGACCGACTCCCGAAAGGACGCGACCATGATCGCCATCGCCGCCGCCAGGGCGACGCTGGTCAGGACTCCGGCCGCCGCCACCACGGCATGTCCGGGGGCGGCGCCCAGCCGCGCCGCGGCGAGACGGGCCGGTACCGGACCGCGTTGCGGCAGCAGCCAGGCGACGGCGGAGGCGACGGCCGGCAGCAACAGGACGCTCCCGGCCAGCAGGCCGGCAACGGCCAGATAACCGCCCACCGGCAGCCCGTTCACGGGCGGAATCCAGCAGACCGGCAGGCTGGCGGCGAGCATGGCGATGCCCAGACGCGGATGTCCCGGCCCGCCGAGCAGCGCCGCGTCGTCGCCGGCTTTCAGCGCCTGCGCCGGTGAGACCGTGGCCGCCTCGCGGGCCGGCAGCCAGGCGCCGGCCACGCCGGCCAGCATGCCCAGCGCCACATAGACCGCCGTCACGCCCGGCTGGAACTGGAGTTGCGGGGTCAGCCCGGCGAAATACCCGGCGCCCAGATCGCCGCCGAGCAGGGTCAGCATCGCCCAGGCCAGCCCATGTCCCAGGGCCACGCCGACCAGGCCGCCGGCCAGCCCGACCAGCGCACCCTCGGCCAGCAGCCAGGTGAACAGGTCGCGGCGGGCCAGCCCGATGGCGCGCAGAAAGGCGAACTCGGTGCGGCGGCGCACCACTGAGAGTGCCTGCGCCGAGAACACGAGAAACCCGCCGGTCAAGAGCGCGATGGCCGCCAGCAGGGTCAGATTCACCCGGTACGCGCGCGACAGGTTGGCCGCCTGATCCTCCGCGGCCTCCGGTGCCTCGAGCAGCACCCCGACCGGCAGAATCGCCTGTAAGCCAAGCCGCGCCGTCTCCGGGGCCACGCCCGCGGCCAGCCGCAGATCGATCCGGGTGAGCCGCCCGAGTTTGGCGAAGCGGGCCTGCACCGCGGCGATATCCATCACGGCCAGGCGGCGGTTCTCGGCGGCGCCGGGCAGGTCGCCGGCCAGCCGCAGATCCAGCGTGTGATCACCCGCGCGCAGCCGCAGCCGGTCGCCGGACTTGAGCCCGAGCGCGGACTGCGCCGCCGCGCTGAGAAAGACGGTGTCCTCGGCCAGGATCGCGAAACGGTCAGTGCGCTGCGACGTGTCGGCCGCGTCAGCCGGGCGCGGCAGCAGGGCCGGCGTCACGCCGGGCAGGGTGAAGACGTCGACCCCCAGCAATTGCAGGGTCTCGTCGCGCCCGGTGACCTGAGTCTCGACCTCGACCACCGGACTCGCCGCGGTCACCTCCGGGCGGGCGGCGAGCAGGGCATAGAGGCCCTCGTCGAAGCCGCCTCGTGGGCCCTTGACTTGCAGGTCGGCTTCGCCGGCCATGGAACGCAGACCGCGCCCGAACTCGGTGAGCGCCGCCTCATGGATCGCGTGCACCGCCATGCCCAAGGCCACACCCAGACAAATCGCCGCCATGGAAAACAGCGTCGCCGTCCGCCGCCGGGCGAGTGAACCGAGAAAGACCGGCGCCAGACTCACGCCAGCAGCCCCTCGGTGGTGAGATGCAGCACCCGGTCCGCCGTCTTGGCGCCCTCCAGTGAATGCGTCACCAGGATGCCGATCGCGCCGACCCCGCGAATGCGCTCGGCCAGCAGCGCGAGCACCCTGGCGCCGTTGGCCGGGTCCAGGTTACCGGTCGGTTCGTCGGCCAGCACCAGCCGCGGGGCATGAACCAGCGCGCGGGCAATCGCCACCCGCTGCAATTCGCCGCCGGACAATTCGCGCGGCCAGCTCGCGGCCCGCTCGCCCAGGCCCACGGCCGTCAGCAGTTGCCGCGCCGGCTCCTGCGCCGCCGCACCAGCCAAGCCCTTGAGCCACAGCGGCAGGGCCACGTTCTGCAGCACGGTGAGATGGGGCAGCACATGGAACGCCTGGAACACGAAGCCCAACTGATCCCGCCGCAGCCGCGTCAGCGCGTCCTCATCCAAAGCAGCATAGTCGCTGCCGTCGAGCGCCAGGCGTCCGGCGTCGGGCCGGTCCAGCCCGGCGATCAGATTGAGCAGGGTGGATTTGCCGACGCCGGATTCGCCCACGATGGCGACGTACTCGCCCGGTTGCAGCCGCAGTGAGATGTCCCGCAGGACCGATCGGCCGTTGAACCGGCGGGAGAGGTTGGCGATGTCGAGCATGGGGCGGGGGGGAGCGCGGGTTCCGGTTGGGTACAGTTGCGCGGAGATGGGGGCGATTGGGGGCACGGGGAAGCGTGACCGTTCAGACCACAGTCTGCGGTAGCGGGGGTCTGAACCTAGAAGCAGCAGCTCTCACAGAGAGACTCTGTCACCGACGAAAATGAAGGCGATTTCCGAAGCACGTCTATACCACGCGGGCGCAACCGCCGGTGACCGGGGCGACGCAACCGGAGGCCGACGCTTTAGCGGGCGGCGGCGCCTTGTTCGGCTGAAACCTCGACCTATTGTCTGTTGTGCGGGTGCAGCAAGATCCGCAGAGGGGCTGTAGGGGCGACTAAAGTCGCCCCTACACATGAGTACATCTTTTCCCGGAAATCACCTAAAGGGGTCTAGGGGGCAAGTCTTGCCTTTTGTCTGACCCGAGGCAAAAGGCAAGACCTGACTCCACTTCACTTTATCCCGCTCACCGCACGCGGACCCAATCGACGTCCGCGGGTGTGCGGGGATCGAATGCCGGATCGTCCGACGGAATCTCCCGACCGTCACGGCGCCGCCAGATGCACGCCGGGGTGGTCGATCGACGGATTGGTTGCCCGCCGAAGCCGTCGGGGATCCACTCTTGTCCGGTCAGCACGGAGCCGAATGCCCCCTGCTGGTGGTCGATGGACCTGTTCCGGTCGGCGGTCACTTGCCCCCACAGTTGCTGCGACCACGCCTGGTGCTGTCGATAAGACTCGCCTTCCTGCCGGCCGATGTCGGTGATCATCCCGGCCACCGTGTGGCGCCCGTACGGGTCCGGCCCGGTGTTCAGCGCGGCCATGGCCACCCGCGGCAACCAGCCCGAGTAGTGGGGCCACTGGCGAGCGTCCGAACCGGCCAGGGTGAGCACCCCGTTGCACTGCCCGTACCCAATGGACACGTTGCTGACGACCACCCCGCGGACCGGCACCGCTCCGGCAGGACCGTTGAGCGTGTAGGTCGTCTCGAAGGTCGCCGAGTGTGTATAGCCGGGCATCGGTTGGATGGGCCGCGAAGGGCCGAACTGCACATCCGGGGCTATTCGCATGACCCCGGTCATCGCGTGGTAAGCGAACTGCTCCGGCGACAGCGGCTGCATCATCCCGCTCTGGCCGAACACGATCACGGCGGCAATGAAATCCGGCGAACGCAGAACGAGTGAGAACTTGTCTTCTTCCCCGACGGTCCACCCTGGCGGCAGGCGGTAAGTGAAGTGCGGTCCATTGACGAGTGGGGGTTCGGTCGGCGATCCCGAATGCGGCGGTGGATCGAACGGGAGTGGGCTCATCGGAATCTCCAGAGCGTAGTCGAAATGCGCGGTCGTCATGCCCGCCGCCCGCCTTTCAACGGCCTGGTCGGCGCCCCTTGATTCACTAGCGGATCGCCGACGCCGAGCTGACCCTTCATCCACAGATGGCCGAGCAGCGCCCCATGCTCGGCAAACTCCAGCACGCCGGGGATGTCGCAGGCCCGCTGCGTCTGGGTGTAGCCGCGCTCATCGCGCCAGAGCACGCGCACCTCCGGCGGTCGCAACGCGTTGAGGAAGAACGGCGAATGCAAAAGGAAAGACCTGACCCCATCCTCTGTCTGACCCCATCCTCTGTCCCATCCTCTGTCGATCTTTTTGCATGATCCGGGTCAGCGCCAGGCGGCAGCATTCCGTCGGAACGCGCTACCCTCGTCGCAGTTCACCTGCTAATGTTGGGGCAAATACTGCCTCGCCCCGGGGTGCACCCCCACTGCGAAGGCGCGCAGGTTCTTAAGGGGAGAATCATGTCTAACCTTCGTCCCAAGTATTTCGCCTGGTTATTCGCGGCCGGGTTTGCGATTTTTTCTTTTTGTGCGCAGGCCGCCGACTGGGCAACCACGGGGGTCATGCCAGATGCGCGGTATGGTCATACTGCGACGCTGTTGCCCAACGGCAAGGTCCTCGTCGCGGGTGGGTGGGACGACACCCGGGGCACCCTTGCCAGCGCGGTGCTTTATGATCCTGCGGTCGGCACTTGGACCGCCACCAGTCCAATGCCTGAGCCGCGAGTGTTCCACACCGCGACCTTGTTGGATAACGGCAAAGTCCTCGTCGCCGGGGGGTGGTGGGAGGGGGGCGAGCCCTACACCCTCGCGAGCGCGCTGTTGTACGACCCGGCGACCGAAACCTGGGCCGCCACCGGCCAGATGACCGCTGCACGAGACCTCCACACCGCCACCCTGCTACCCAGCGGCAAAGTCCTCGTCGTGGGGGGGGAAGACCGGATGTACGCGCAAGCCGCGGAGTTGTACACCCCGGAAACCGGAACCTGGGCTGCCACCGATTCGATGCCGACGCCGCGGTGGGGGCATACCGCCACCCTGCTGCCCAACGGTAAAGTCCTGGTCGCGGGGGGACACTGCAACTGTGGCGGCGGTAGCGGCGACTACCTCGCCAGCGCCTTGCTGTACGAACCGGCAACTGGAACCTGGTCCGAGATCGATTCGATACCCGGCCCGGGTCGGGATTTCCTCACGGCCACCTTGCTCCCCAACGGTAAAGTGCTCCTTGCGGGGGGGAGCAATTGGTACGTAGACGTCCAAGGTAGCGCCGCCCTGTATGACCCAGCGACCGAGACTTGGGCTACGACCGCTTCCATGCCCTATACCCTGGCAGCCACCACGGCCACCCTGCTACCGGACGGGAAAGTTCTCGTCGCTGGAGGAATGGGCTGGTGTGGTGCGCCCCTTGCGGTCCTTTACGACTTTCTTGCGAGCAGTTGGACCGAAACCCGCTATTTGTCCGATGGACGTTATTGGCCCACAGCCACGCTGCTGCCCAACGGCAGCGTCCTCGTTGCGGGCGGAGAAGGTTGTGGCCCCGATTCCTCCCGTATCACCCTGGCCACCGCCGAGATCTACACCCCGGATGCCGGCGGGAACGTCATCACTGCGACCACATTGAGCACCTCCACCAACTCGCCCCGCTTTGGGGAGCGCGTCGATTTCACCGCAACGGTGAGTCCGACGAGTGGGGGGCCGTTGCCCATGGGCACGGTGACCTTTAAGGATGGCACGGCGGACTTGGGCGCCGGCACCCTGGAAAACGGCACGGCGACATTCCCCACGTCCTCGCTGGCCGCGGGGACACGCACCCTGACCGCCGCCTATGGTGGCGATGCGATCTATGCCCCCAGCACCAGCCCCGAGTTGACCATCACCGTCGACAAGGCCGATCAAGACACGCTGGTGGTCTTAGCGACCCCGGCGGTCATCACCAGCGGCAGCAGCAGCGCGCTCAGCGCCACCGGCGGCAGCGGGACGGGTGAGGTCAGCTACGCCGTCATTGCCTCGATCGGCGCTGTCTGCTCGATCAGCCAGACGACCCTGACCGCCACCGGTGCCGGCAGTTGCAGTGTCCAGGCAAACAAGGCCGCAGACGACAACTTCAACGCGGCGATCTCCGCGGCCGAGACGGTCACGGTGACAAGCCCAGACTATACCCTGACGGTGAGTGCGGCCGGCACCGGATCGGGGACCGTCGGCGGCGGCGGGACCTATCCGGCCGATACCATGGTCACGCCCACCGCCACCGCCGCGGCTGGATCCGTGTTCACCGGCTGGGAGCCGAGCACCTGTGGCGACAGCTTTGCCCTCATCGAGGACACCACCTGCGTTGCCACCTTCGCGCGACTGTTCACCCTGACCGTGACCAAGAGCGGCAGCGGCACCGTGACGGCAACCGGGATCGACTGCGGCAGCGACTGCACCGAGGGCTACGCCAGGGGCACCGTGGTCGTGCTGACCGCCACTCCGGCCAGCGGCTATGCCTTTATCGGCTGGAGCGGGGCCTGCACCGGGACCGATGTCTGCATGGTGGCGATGACCGCGGCCAAGAGCGTGAAGGCGACCTTCACGGCGCTGCCCAAGCTGACCGTCACCAAGACCGGTAGCGGCACGGTGACCGGACCCGGCATCGGCTGCGGCAGCGACTGCACCGAACGCTACGCCAAGGGCACCGTGGTCGTGCTGAGCGCCACTCCGGCCAGCAGCTATGCCTTTACCGGTTGGAGCGGGGCCTGCACCGGGGCCGATGTCTGCACCGTGGCGATGGACACGGCCAAGAGCGTGAAGGCGACCTTCACGGTGCTGCGCAAGCTGACGGTCACCAAGAGCGGCAGCGGCACAGTGACCGGGCCCGGCATCGGTTGCGGCAGCGACTGCACCGAAAGTTATGTCCAGGGCACCGTGGTCGTGCTGAACGCCACTCCGGCCAGCGGCTATGCCTTTACCGGCTGGAGCGGGGCCTGCACCGGGACCGATGTCTGCACGGTGACGATGGATGCGGCCAAGAGCGTGAAGGCGACCTTTGCGCCGTAGACGTTGCCCCGGGCTGGCGGCATTGGCCAAATTGTTGCGCGGGTCAAGGGTTCGCCGGCCTGGGTCCTTTGCTACAAGCGCCCGGACAGGCGGCTCGTCCGTTTCGGCGAGGCTTTTAGCCATCGCAACGGCAGGTTAAACAGTCAAGGGGTCAGATCTTGCCTTTTGCCTGACACGAAGCAAAAGGCAAGGGCTCAATATAATTTCGGGCTGTTTACGAGTTGTTATGACACGAGCAGTGCCAACAGCGATTTGGAACTGCTGACCCGATCGGCACCCCCTCTCCCGAGGATGTTAAACTCCGCCCGTCCGGAACACGCCTGATGCGGCCGATCGGCTCGATCGCGATCCTGAGGCGATTGCTGTCGGAGAATCGATCAGATCAGCGCTTGCCTCAGGGTGATTGATGTACGGTACACCGCTCGCTATCTTTCTACCCTCGCTGGCCGGCGGTGGTGCGGAACGCATGATGCTGAATCTGGCCCAGGGGGCGGTGGCGGCTGGGGTTGCGGTGGATCTCGTGGTTGGGCAGGCCGCGGGGCCTTATCTGGCGCTGGTGCCGCCGGGCTGCACGCTGGTCGACCTTGGCTCGGCGCGGGTGCTGGGTGCTTTGCCGGGACTGGTGCGCTATCTGCGCCGGCGCCGGCCGCGGGCCCTGCTGGCGGCGATGGATCATGCCAACATGGTCGCCTTGTGGGCGCGCGCCCTGGCGCGGGTGCCGACGCGTGTCTGCGTCAGCGTGCGCAGCAATCTGTCGCAGGAGGCCGCGCATTCGCCGTTCCTGGCCGGGCGTTGGATGCCGCGGCTGGCGCGCGCGTTTTATCCGCGCGCGGATGCCGTCATCGCCGTGTCGCAAGGGGTGGCCGATGACCTCGACCGGCTGCTCGGCGCCGGTCGGGCGCGCATCCTGGTCATTCCCAATCCGGTGGTGACGCCTGAACTGGCCGCGCTTGCCGCCGCGCCGGCCGATCATCCCTGGCTGCAACCGGAAACAGCACCGGTGATCCTGGCCGCCGGCCGGCTGGCCCCGCAGAAAGATTATCCGACGCTGATCCGCGCCTTCGCGGCCTTGAGTGCCGGGCGGGATCTGCGTCTGATCATCCTCGGCGAGGGGCCGGAGCGGGCGGCGCTGGAGTCGCTGATTCAGCAACTGGGGCTCGGCGACCGGGTCGCCCTGCCCGGATTCCGGGACAATCCCTTTGCCTATATGAGCCGCGCCAGCCTGTTCGTGCTGTCATCGGCTTGGGAGGGGTTGCCGGGGGTGCTGATTCAGGCCATGGCCTGCGGGACCCCGGTGGTCAGCACCGACTGTCCGAGTGGACCACGCGAGGTCCTGGCGGACGGGCGCTTCGGCCCGCTGGTTCCGGTGGGCGCGGTCGAGGCGCTGGCCGCGGCGATGGCGCTGACCCTGGAGCATCCGCCGGAACCGGAGCGCCTCAAGGCGCGCGCGGCGGATTACGGACTTGAACCCGTGACCCGCCGTTATCTGGAGGTGTTGGGATGCGGCGCACTTGCGCCGGGGTGTGATCGGACGTGATGTGGTTTTTGTGGGCCAAGTCTTTAGGTTGGATGGAGAGAGCGAGCGCGATGCCGATCCTCAAGCGTCGCGGTGGCCGGATGGGCATCGCTCTCGCTCTGCCCATCCTACGCGCTGTCGGCGATCCGGCCGGGGCCGGGGGATGAGAGTCGCCCATGTCATCACCGGCCTGGAACTGGGCGGCGCCGAGATGATGCTGTTCAAGCTGCTGAGCACCATGGACCGGGCGGTCTTTGAGCCGCTGGTGATCTCACTGATCCCACCCGGACCCATGGGGCCGCGGATCGGCGCGCTGGGGGTCCGGGTGGAAACGCTCGACTTGCGCCGCGGTTTGCCGACGGCCGGGGCGGTCGTGCGTCTGGTGCGTTTGCTGCGCGCCTTTCGGCCCGATCTGATCCAGACCTGGATGTATCACGCGGATTTGCTCGGCGGGCTGGTGTTGCCGCTGGTGCGGGCGGGGTCCGGGCGTCCGCGGCTGGTCTGGAATATCCGTCAGAGCGACCTGGACCCGCGCCAGACCCGCCGCGCCACCCGGATCGTGGCCCGGCTCAATGCCGGGCTCTCCCGTCTCGCGCCGGACCGCATTCTCTGTTGCTCCGAACGCGCGCGGGAGGTCCATCTGGCCTTGGGTTATCGGCACGGCATCCTGTCCGTGATCCCGAACGGATTCGAACTGGAGCGTTTCCGGCCGGATGCGCAGGCTCGCGTTACGCTGCGCGATGCCCTGGCGATACCGGCTGAAACGCCGCTGGTCGGGCTCGTCGCCCGGTTCGACCCGCAGAAGGATCTGCCGACCTTTCTGCGGGCGGCGGCCGTGGTCCGGGCCGCGCGGCCCGACTGCCGGTTCCTGCTGTGCGGTCCGGGGATGGATGCGGCCAACCCGCAATTGATGGGCTGGATGGCGGACGCGCGCCTGGGTGACGCGGTCAGCCTGCTCGGTCCGCGCGCCGATACGCCGCACGTCTTTGCCGCCCTGGACCTGCTGGTCAGTGCCTCGGCCTATGGTGAAGGCTTCCCGAACGTGATCGGCGAGGCCATGGCCTGCGCCGTGCCCTGTGTGGTCACCGATGTGGGCGACTCCGCCCTGATCGTCGGCGAGACCGGACGGACCGTGCCGCCGCGCGACCCGCCGGCGCTGGCCGCGGCCATCGGGTCTCTGCTCGCCGAGGGTCCGGACGCGCTGGCCGACCGCGGCCGGGTCGCCCGCGCCCGCATCGCAGCGCACTACGCCTTGCCGCTGATCGCCGCGCGCTACGCAGATCTCTACCTGTCATTGAACCGAGGGAATCGCTAATGTGCGGTCTGTGCGGCCTGATCGACCCCGATGCCCCCACCGAGTCCGACCTGCGTCATGCCGTCGGGCGGATGAACGACACCCTGGTGCATCGCGGACCGGATGATCAGGGCCTGTGGCTGGATCCCACGGCGGGGGTCGCGCTGGGGCATCGGCGGTTGTCGATCCTCGACCTCTCGCCCCTGGGGCATCAGCCGATGGTCTCCCATTGCGGCCGGTATGTGCTCGCCTTCAATGGCGAAATCTATAACTACCTGGCCCTGCGCCGCGACCTTGGTGAGACCGTGCCCTGGCGCGGGCATTCGGACACCGAGGTGCTGCTCGCCTGGATCAGCCGGCGCGGGGTGGCGGTGACGCTGCCGCAACTCAACGGCATGTTCGCCTTCGCCCTATGGGATCGGCAGGAGCGCCGGCTCACCCTGGCGCGCGATCGCCTGGGGGAGAAGCCGCTCTACTATGGCTGGAACCGCGGGCGCTTCCTGTTCGGCTCCGAGCTCAAGGCGCTGACCGCCCATCCGCACTGGCAGGGCACGCTCGATCGGGATGCGCTGGCGGCCTATCTGCGCCTGAGTTATGTCCCGGCGCCGCATTCCATCTATCAGGGGATCCACAAGCTCGAACCCGGGACTTCCGCCACCCTGGATGAGGGTCAGCAGACCCCGGTCATCCGCGCCTATTGGACTGCGCGCGAGGCCGTCGAGCGCGGTCTGGCCGCGCCCTTTGACGGATCGCGGGCGCAGGCACTGGACGCGCTGGAGTCGCTGCTGAGCGATGCCGTGGGGTTGCGGATGCAGGCCGATGTCCCGCTCGGCGCCTTCCTCTCCGGCGGCATCGACTCCACCGCCGTGGTGGCCCTGATGCAGTCCCAGTCGGCCAAGCCGGTGCGCACCTTCTCCATCGGATTTCACGAGCCCGGATTCGATGAGGCACCCCATGCCCGGCAGGTCGCCGCGCATTTGGGGACCGAGCATACCGAGCTGTACGTCACCGCCCAGCACGGCATTGACACCATCGTCGACCTGCCGCGGCTCTGGGACGAACCCTTCGGGGACTCGTCCCAGATCCCGACGCTGCTGGTAAGCCGGATGGCCAGGCGCGATGTGACCGTGTGCCTGTCCGGTGACGGCGGCGACGAGCTGTTCGGCGGCTATTCCCGGTATCTCTGGACACGCGAGACCTGGCGGCGCATCGGCTGGGTGCCCCTGGGGCTGCGCCGGGCGCTGGCCGGTGCGGTCACCGCCATCGCCCCCGGCACCTGGGACCGGCTCCTGCGGCCTCTCGGCCGGCTGCTGCCCGGACCGCTCGCCATCGCCAACCCCGGGGACCGACTGCATAAGGCGATCGATGTCCTGACCGGCGACTCACCCGAGGCGCTCTATCTGCGCATGGTCTCGCACTGGAGCGACCCGGCCGCGCTGGTGATCGATGCCCAAGAACCAGCGAGCGTGCTTACCGACCCGGCGCGTCGCCCGCGCACCGGGTCGATCACCGAGTCGATGATGTTCATGGACAGTTGCCTTTATCTGCCGGATGACATCCTGGTCAAGGTCGACCGGGCCAGCATGGGGGTCGGGCTGGAGGCGCGGGTGCCGCTGCTGGATCATCGCGTCTTCGAGTTCGCCTGGTCACTGCCGCTGCGCTGGAAAGTGCGCGGGCGCCTCGGCAAGCTCCCGCTGCGGCACATTGTCGAGCGGCATGTGCCGCGTGCCCTCATGGATCGGCCCAAGATGGGGTTCGGGGTACCGATCGAGCATTGGCTGCGCGGGCCCCTGCGTGACTGGGCGGAGGCCCTGCTGGCCCGCGATCGGCTGCTGGCCGACGGCATCCTGAGGCCCGACCCCATCCGCGCCAAGTGGGATGACCACCTGGCGGGGCGGCGCAACTGGTCCTATTACCTGTGGGATTTGCTGATGTTCCAGGCGTGGCTGGATGCGGCCGGGGCCGCGCCGTCCGCGAGTCGCCGGCCATGACGGCGGCCGGCACCCGGCGGGTCGCGTTCTTTGTGACCGTGGACTGGTATTTCTGTCATCACTATCTCGCGCTGGCGCAGGCCGTGCGCGCTGCCGGCTTTGCGGTCACGGTCATCACCGGGGTGGAGACCCATGGCGAGCGCATCCGCGCGGCCGGGCTCGACCTGATTCCGCTGGAGGTCTCGCGCAAGGGGATGCATCCGTGGCACGAACTGCGCAGCATTGCGCGGGTGACGCGCATCCTTAAGGACCTGAAGCCCGTCCTGCTGCACAATATCGCGCAGAAACCGGTGCTTTACGGCACCTTGGCGGCCCGTCTCGCGGGGGTGCCGACGGTGGTCAACGGGGTGGCGGGGATGGGCTATCTGTTCTCCTCCGACGACCCGCGGGCCCGCCTGGTGCGCGGATTGGTAGGTGGCGCCTATCGCGCACTGCTCGCCGCGCCGAACGTGCGGGTCCTGGTGCAGAACCCGGATGATCAACAGCAGGTTCTGCGGCTCACCGGGGTGGAGCCGGTGCTGATCCCCGGCTCCGGGGTGGATGTGACACGCTTCGTCCCGCGCGCGGACCCGCCGGGGGCGGTGGTGGTGATGCTGGCCTCGCGGCTGCTGTGGGACAAGGGCGTGGGGGATTTCGTCAGCGCCGCCCGCCTGCTCAAGGCGCGGGGCAGCCCGGCGCGGTGCGTGCTGGTGGGCAAGCCCGACCCCGGCAATCCGACCTCGGTGGCGGAGGAGCAACTGCGCGACTGGCATCAGGAGGGCTGTATCGAGTGGTGGGGTCACAGCGCCGACATGCCCGCCGTGCTGGCGCAGGCGCACATCGCCTGTTTGCCGTCCTACTATCGCGAGGGTCTGCCCAAGTTTCTGATCGAGGCCGCGGCCGCGGGGCTGCCGTTGATCACCACGGATGCGACCGGCTGTCGGGAGGCCGTCGAGGTCGAGGGCAACGGACTGCTGGTCCCGGTCCATGACCCGCTGGCCTTGGCGCACGCGCTTGAACGTTTGATCGGCGACGCGGATCTGCGGCGGCGGTTCGGCGCGCGTTCGCGGATGATCGCGGAGGCGCGTTTCGACTCAGTGCGTATCCATGCGGCGACCCTTGGGGTGTATCGCGAACTGCTCGAATCCAGAAAGATTTCGTTTACAGCAAATGAACAGGAGTGAAATAAGCGTATGAAAACGGCTTTGATTACCGGTGTCACCGGACAGGACGGCGCCTACCTGGCGGAATTCCTGCTGAACAAAGGCTATGTCGTGCACGGCATCAAGCGGCGGTCCTCGCTGTTCAATACCGATCGTATCGATCATCTCTATCAGGACCCCCATGAGACTGACCGCCGCTTTATTCTCCACCATGGCGATCTGACCGACTCGATGAGCCTGATCCGGGTCATCCAACTGGTGCAGCCGGACGAGATCTACAATCTTGCGGCCCAGAGTCATGTCGCGGTGTCGTTCGAGGAGCCGGAATATACGGCCAACTCCGATGGATTGGGCGCGCTGCGCATGCTGGAGGCGATCCGCATCCTCGGCTTGGAGCGCAAGACGCGTTTCTATCAGGCGAGTACCTCCGAGCTCTTCGGTCTGGTGCAGGAGACGCCGCAGCGCGAGACCACGCCCTTCTATCCGCGCAGCCCCTATGCCGTCGCCAAGCTCTATGCCTACTGGATCACGGTGAACTACCGCGAGGCCTATGGCATCTATGCCTGCAACGGCATTCTCTTCAATCACGAGAGCCCGGTGCGCGGCGAGACCTTCGTGACCCGCAAGATCACCCGTGCTCTGGCGCGCATCACCCTTGGCTTACAGAACTGCCTCTATCTCGGCAATCTGAGCGCCAAGCGCGATTGGGGCCATGCGCGGGACTACGTGGAAATGCAGTGGCTGATGCTGCAGCAGGAGCAGCCGGAGGACTTTGTCATCGCCACCGGCGTGCAATACAGCGTGCGCGACTTCGTGGCCGCCGCCGCACAGGAATTGGAGATCGCGATCCGCTGGGAAGGCGAGGGTGTCGATGAGAAGGGGTATGACGCCGCCGGACGCTGTATTGTCGCCGTCGATCCCCGATATTTTCGGCCCACTGAAGTGGAAACCCTGCTCGGCGATCCGCGCAAGGCACACGAGCGGCTCGGCTGGGCGCCCGCCACCAGCTTCCATGAACTGGTGTCCGAGATGGTCCGGGAGGATCTCAAGCAGGCGCAACGCGATGAATTGGTGACACAACACGGTTACAGTACCTTCAACCATCACGAATGAGGTCGAGCATGGAGACCGGACAGGCGATCTATGTAGCCGGACATCGCGGCATGGTCGGCGCCGCCCTGGTGCAGGAACTGCGCCGACGCGGTTATCACAACCTGATCACCAGGACCCATGCCGAGTTGGATCTGACGGATCAGGCCCAGGTGCGCGCGTTCTTTCAGGCGCAGCGGCCAGCCGCGGTCTATCTGGCGGCGGCGAAGGTCGGCGGGATTCACGCCAATGACAGCTTTCCGGCCGAGTTCATCTATCAGAACCTGATGATCGAGGCCAATGTCATTCACGAGGCCTGGCGCGCCGGGGTGCAGCGCCTGTTGTTTCTCGGATCGAGCTGCATCTACCCGCGGCTGGCGCCGCAGCCGATCCCCGAGGGGGCGCTGCTGACCGGTGTACTGGAGCCTACCAATGAACCCTATGCCGTTGCCAAGATCGCCGGTATCAAGCTCTGCGAGTCCTATAACCGGCAATATGGAACCGATTATCGCAGTGTCATGCCGACCAATCTCTATGGTCCGGGCGACAATTATCACCCACTCAACAGCCATGTCATCCCCGCGCTGCTGCGCCGTGCCCACGAGGCCAAGAGCGGCGGACTGGATGAACTGGTGATCTGGGGGACCGGGACGGTGCGGCGCGAGTTTCTCTATGTTGAGGATATGGCTGCCGCTTGCGTGCACGTTATGGACTTGGATCAGGCGACTTATGCGACCCATACGGAGCCGATGTTATCGCACATCAACGTCGGCGCGGGCGAGGATTTGACTATCGCCGAACTGGTCGCGCTGATCTGTGCCACGGTCGGTTTCACCGGGCGGATTCGCTATGATCCCGCGAAGCCCGACGGGACGCCGCGAAAGCTCCTGAATACGGAACGGCTCGGTGCACTCGGTTGGCAGCCGCGCGTCCCATTGAAAGAGGGGCTGGAGCGGACCTATCGGGCCTTCGTCGACGCTCAGTAAACGGCTATGCATGTCCCCCGTGGGAGCGGCGTCCCGCCGCGATACGGTGCCGCGGTGACCTTAAACACTGCGGCTTCGCGCCCGACCTGTCGCGGCGGGACGCCGCTCCCACAGGGCTTGATGTCACGGCATCACTCCCGCACGCAGGCGATTACCGCCTCCGCGATAAGGTCCTGCGCGGACTCGCTCAGGTCCGCGTGCATCGGCAGGCTGATGACGCTGGCGGCGAGTCGGGCCGCAACCGGCGTGCAGTCGGGGCAGCAGAGATGCTGATACGCGGGCTGCACATTGAGCGGGATCGGGTAGTGCACCGCGCTCGGAATGCCGCGTGACTGAAGCGCATCGACCACGCCGTCCCGGTTGGGGACCTGCAGGGTGTATTGAGCAAAGACACAGGTGCGGTCCGGGCGAATGACCGGGGTCGCGATGCGTGGGGCGGCAGCGAACAATTCCGAATAGCGCCGGCCGATTGCGATGCGCCGCTCGATCTCCCAGTCGAAGCGGTCGAGTTTCGCCAGGAGCACCGCGCATTGCAGGGTGTCCATGCGCCCGCCGACACCGACACGGGTGTGAACATAGCGCCGCGCTTGCCCATGTACGCGCAATTCGCGCATGGCCTGCGCCAACTCTCCGTCGTTCGTAAAGATGGCGCCGCCGTCGCCATAGCAGCCCAGTGGTTTAGACGGGAAGAAACTGGTGCAGCCGATAGTCGAGAGGTTGCCGCTCTTGACGCCCCGGTAGCTGGCGCCGAAACTCTGGGCCGCGTCCTCAATGACCGGCAGTCCATAGGCCGCGGCGATGGTGTTGATGGCGTCCATATCCGCCGGCTGGCCGTAGAGCGCGACCGGCATGATCGCCTTGGTGGTCGAGTTGATCGCGGCCTCGAGCTTATCGACATTGATGTTGCAGGTGTCCGGTTCGACATCGACAAAGACCGGCCGCGCGCCCACCAGACAGATGACTTCCGCGGTCGCCACGAAGGTGAAGGGCGTGGTGATGACCTCGTCACCGGGGCCGACGCCCAAGGCCATCAGGCTGATCAGGAGCGCCTCGGTTCCGGAGGCGACACTGATGCAGTGCGCGGCGCCGGTGTAGGCTTGCAGCCGCTGTTCCAATTCCTCCATCTCCGGCCCCAGAATGTAGCGGCCGTGGTGCAGCACCCGGTGGATCTGCGCCTCCAATTGGGGGCGAATGGCTGCTTGCTGGGCGGGCAGATCAATGAAGTCGATCCGCCGCGCGGCCGGCGGAAGCGCCAGATAGCCGGCGGGACTGATGACCTGTTGCGCATGAGCGGCCGCGAAGTTCTCATCCCGCGTCAGGATTTTCGTTCCTCCACGGGGCAAGCGATCCAAGGCATTCAATAGACGATCACGAGCCGGATCGGGTGCGTCGAAGCGCGCGAAATCGCCGGCCAGGGCCGCAAGCCATTGCTTGTTCCGGGTGAAGCCAGCGAGCCGTTGCCCGGCAAGCCGCGGGTGCGCTTCAGCAGCAAGGCTTGTCGCCGTGTCCTGCAGGGCGCGCCGGACGCCATCCTCGTAGCTTTGCGCCGCGCCGGCATAGAGCCAGACGGTACCGCCCTCATCCAAACAACGGGCAATCGTTGCCGCCGCGTCGGGACTTGACGCGGCCTCCGGGACGCAGGCGGCGACGACGCAATCGGTATCGAGCAATAGATCCATGATGCGGAATTCCTCGTGATGTGGGTCGGAGTGACTACCAACTCGCCGCCGCCCCGGCAATTTCTTTCAACATGGTCGCGACCCGGGCCATGACCGGGCTGCCCGCGACCTGCTCCTGGGGTATTTCGCGGTGCACCACGTAGGTCGTTCCCGATGCGCCGGGCAGGGTGTAGAGGCCGATGATGAAGGGGCAGTTGACCAGGCGAGCGGGGTCGTCACTGGTCATTTCGCGCGACAGGACGGCGCTGCAGAACTCGACCGACTCGGCGCGCTGGTAGATGGGTTGTTCCTGACCCAGGTCTTTGCCGGTGCGCTCCAGCATCTCGGACAGGTGCATGACATTGTTGATGTACATGCCCCGTTCCTCGATGGCCAGCTTGAGGGCATCGAGCACATCGTCGAATCCGGCTTGGCTCGGGTAGACGACATAGCCGGGTCCGGCCGCGGCCAAGGTCGGGATCAGGACCACGATCAAGAGGATCAGCCGCCGCGCGGGGTTCTGCATGAGTGGTGACCTTTCAGTTGCACTGGTGGGCGGGGGCGGTCGGGGCAGCCCGCGTCCTCGCGATCGACGCGGGTTGTCGGGAGGCTCGGTTCAATATTGATTCATCGGCCGGAACGCGGGAGCCGAGGGCCATTCCATGGTTGGTGCCGAGGCCGGCGGTTTGGCCGGTCGCTGGGCCGACTCCAATTCTTCGATGCGGCGCTTGAGTGCATCGATTTCATGCTGACTGGCCGAATTGTCCGCGGCCGGCGCGCTCGGCGCCGCGACCGGTGGTGTCGGCGCCGGTGCCGCGGCTGGTGGTGTCGGCGCCGGTGCCCCGAAGTAACCCGGTGCGCCGTAGCCGTAACCCGGATAGCCATAACCCGGTGCCCCATAGGGCGCTCCCCAGGGCACTCCGCCATAGCCGCCGTAAGGACCGCCCCAGGGGCCATCATAGTAATCGTCGTAACGATCGCGGTTACCCCCCATCCAGCGTCCGGGGTTCATCATGTCCCCGAAATCGAATCCCTGCGCAATCGGCGTATAGAGACTGGAGCCGACCAGGGCAGCGAGCGGGAGCGCGCAGAGTGTCTTGGCAAACGGCATCTTGGCGAAGGCTAGGGTCACGGCGAGCTTCCTCCAGGGTTATTGCTTTATGGACGAGTGGCCGCGGCATCGATCATCGTTCCGGTCCAAGCGACGATTCGGATTTATCCACAAATCAGCGTTTCGCCACCGGGCCACGGCGGAAGGTCTGGTCGGAACGATGATCAAGGGCCGCCGCCGACATCCAGACGTTTCTAACACTCAAGCGTGCAGTGGGTCAACGCTGATTCGACTCAATCCCGGCCGTGGTGGTGGTCATGGTTGTGCCCATGCCGGTGTGCGTGCCCGTGGTGGTTATGATCATGGTGAGGATGCGTGTGTTCATGACCGCTTACCGACTCCGCAGCCGCGGCGTGTAGTCGCGACCCGTCCGGTTGAATGGCGGGGCGCAGGGTGCGGCCTTGTTCCAGACGGGCGCGCTGGGCGGTCAGTTCGTCTTGCAGCCAGTGCAGCCAGGGTTCCAGTTGATCGGTGCCGCGGGTGGAGACGACCGCGAAGGGCGCCGCGGTGGCCAGGTCACGCAAATAGTGCTCGGCGCGTTCGGGGACGAACTCGGGCAGCACGCTCAGCAGGTCCGCTTTGGTGCAGAGCACCAGATCCGCCGCACGGAACATGACCGGATACTTGGCCGGTTTGTCATCGCCCTCGGGAACCGAAAGCAGGGTGACGTTGCGGTGCTGGCCTAAGTCGAAGCTGGCCGGGCACACCAGGTTGCCGACGTTCTCGATGAACAGGATGTCGATGCCGCTCAGGTCCAGGTGGTGCAGTGCATCGTGGACCATGTGCGCATCCAGGTGGCAGGCGCTGCCGGTAGCGATCTGAATGGCCGGAACGCCCTTGGCGCGGATGCGCACGGCATCGTTCTCGGTTTCCAGATCGCCCTCGATTACCGCGATCCGCAATTGGCTGCCCAGGGCGTCGATAGTCGCCTCGAGCAGGCTGGTTTTGCCGGCCCCCGGGGAGGACATCAGGTTCAGCGCCAGCACCCCGTGGTGATCGAAATGTTCCCGGTTATGAGCAGCCTGATGGTCGTTTTCGGCGAGGAGTCCGGTGAGGACAGTGACCGCCGCCCGGCCGTCCTCGGTACGCCCGAGCTTGCCGTCGGCGCGCACCAGATGCGCGTTGCCGGGGGTGATGTTGCAGCCGCAAGTGTCACACATATTGGTATATTCCGCGTCGGTGGTCGGCCGGAGGCGAATCCCGGACCTGAATCTGTGAGTCTATCCGGAATGGTCTTGAGTTTTCGGTTTTGCGTTAAAAATTATCGAGCATCGGGCTAGGAAAAACGAGAAACGCGACACCAACAACGACGGGTATCACGCATTCGCGCCGCGCGCTTGGTGCACGCGTCAGGCGGACGGTTCCGTCTTGGTGTCCGGGATGGTCATCTCCAGTTGCGCCAGCAGCAGCTCATCGCCGCTCACCAGCCGGGTCTGAAAACCGCCGCAGGCGGCACAGAGCAAGCGATTGGGGGCGGCCGGCGATTCGACGCCGCAGACCGTACAGTGGACGCGCACCGCGGCGGTCTCGATCACCAGTTCGGCGGTTTCGGCGATCGTGCCCGCCGCGGCCAGGGTGTAGGCATGCTGGATCAGGACCGGCTCGACCCCGGAGAGCGGACCGACCTTGAGCAGGATGCGCTCCACCCGCGTGGCGCCGTGGTTGCGGGCGATCCCTTCGACCTGATCGAGCAGGGCCTGGCAAACAGAGAGTTCATGCATGATCAGTCCCCGGCCAGGATCGGCGTCGTGGCACCCTGGCGCGGGTCCTCGAAGGTGCGGAACCAGGAGAGCTTATCGCGCAGTTTGACGACCTCGCCGACGATGATCAAGGTCGGTGGTTTGGGCGGGTCCGCCGCCACGACGCCAAGAATGTCGGACAGGGTGCCGGTGTAGACGCGCTGCATGTGGGTGGTGCCCTGCTGCACCAGGGCCACCGGCATGGCGGTGGAGACACCGTGCGCGATCAGTTCCCGAACGATGATCGGCAGTCCGACCAGGCCCATATAGAATACGATCGTTTGGCCTGGCTGCGCGAGCTGGGTCCAGTTGAGGTTGATGCTGCCGTCCTTGAGGTGACCGGTGACGCAGGTCACCGACTGGGCATAATCGCGGTGCGTCAGGGGGATGCCGGCATAGGCGGCGCAGCCCGAGGCGGCGGTGATGCCGGGGATGACCTGGAACGGAATTCCCTCGGCGGCCAGAGTGTCGATCTCCTCGCCGCCGCGGCCGAAGATGAAGGGGTCGCCGCCCTTGAGCCGCAGCACCCGGTGCCCGTCGCGCGCCAGATCGGCGAGCATCCGGTTGATCTCTTCCTGGCGCATCACGTGATTGTTGCGCTCCTTGCCCACATAGATCCGTCGGGCGTCACGCCGTGTCATCGCGAGGATGGGTTCGGCGACCAGCCGGTCGTAGACCACCACGTCCGCCTGCTGCATGAGCCGCAGGGCCCGGAAGGTCAGGAGGTCGGGGTCGCCGGGGCCGGCCCCGACCAGATAGACCTCACCCAGGTCATGATCGAGTGCGCCGGGAGCCAGTTCGCGCTCGATCGCGGCCTCGGCTTCGTCCACCTGACCGGCGAAGATGCGTTCGGCGACGGCGCCTTCCAGCACCCGGTCCCAGAAATGACGACGGTCGCGCTGGTCGCTGAAACGGTCTTTGACCCGCGTGCGGTAGCGGCCGCACAGGTCGGCCAGCCGGCCGTAGCCGGCGGGGATCAGCGCCTCCAGACGGGTGCGCAGCAGGCGCGCCAGCACCGGGGAGGTCTTGCCGCTGGAGACGGCGACGATCACCGGCGCCCGGTCGATGATGGACGGCAGCAGAAAGGTGCAGGCGTCCGGGTCGTCGACGACGTTCACCGGAATGTCCTGCGCCTTGGCGAGCGCGGCGATCTGCCGGTTCACCGTCGGGTCGTCGGTGGCGGCAACGACCAGTGTCATGCCGCGGACATCGGTGGGCTCGAAGGGACGGGGTTGGTGCCTGAATTCCCCCGCCTGGGCCCGACGGGTCAGGGTCTCGGTGAGTTGGGGAGAGACCAGGGTCACGGCCGCACCGGCGCGCAGCAGACTCGTCAGTTTGCGCTGCGCGGTCGCGCCGCCGCCCACCACCAGGCAGGGTCGGTCCGCAACGGAGAGAAAGACTGGAAGGAATTCAAGGGTCATGGACGTCGGGCACCAGGTCGGCCGTTGAGTTGTCAGTCTAAAGACCGTAATATACTTAAATACTTAGCATGCGGATAGGTGGAGCGCGTGGTCAACGAGATCGATTCAGAGTCGCTGCAACAGCGGATCGCCGCCGGGGAGGGCATTTTGTTAGTCGACATCCGCACTCCGGCTGAAGTCGCCCAAGGGGTGATTCCGCAGGCGCAATTGCTGCCGATGCACTTGCTGCCCCTGCGGCTGAATGAACTGCCGCAGGATCAGGATGTGGTTATCTACTGCCGCAGCGGCGCACGGTCCTACCAGGTCTGTGCCTATATGATGCAGCAGGGCTGGGATCGGGTGATCAACCTGCGCGGCGGCATCATCGCCTGGGCCAGGCACGGATTTCCGATCGACTACCCGGAGCAGTAAGGCGATTTCCGGCCAATCGTATGCCATCTCGCGCCTGGAGCCCGTGGTGCAGCGCTACCGAAAAACCTGGCCCCATCACTTCTGATCACGCGCGCGCGCGGTGCAGTTCCAAGAAGGTCATCGGGATGGGGTTGCGCGCATCGGCCGGGTGTGGGGTGCGGCTGATCTCCCGCCAGGCGTCCGTGTCCCAGGGCGGAAACCAGGTATCGCCGTCGATCACCGCGTGCACCTGGGTGAGATAGAGTCGGTCCGCTCGCGGTAACGCCTGCGCATAGAGGCTGGCCCCGCCGACGATCATGAGTTGCGCTTCTCCCGCCGCCGCGGCGATGGCCGCGTCCAGTGATCCGACCGCGGTGCAACCCGCGGCCTGGAATGCGGGATCCTGCGTCAGGATCAGATGCCGTCGTCGCGGCAAGGGTCCCGGCAGGGACGCCCAGGTGCGCCGGCCCATCACGATGGTCTTGTCGAGCGTCAGGCGCCGGAAATGACCCAGGTCCGCCGGCAGGTGCCAGGGTAGGGCGTTGCCGCGGCCGATGACGCCGTTAGCGGCGACGGCGGCAACCACGCACAGCAGGGGCGGCAACTCAGGAGGTCGCGGCGGCGGCTTCGGGGACCAGCGCGGGGGCGGACCACAGACGTTCCAGGTTGTAGAAGTCGCGCACCTTCGGGAGCATCACATGGACGACCACGCCATTGAGGTCGACCAGTGCCCACTCACCCTCGTTCAGCCCTTCGGTGCCCAGGGGTGCCTCCCCGGCTTCCTTGGAGCGGTAGGCGACGGTCTCGGCGATGGCCTTGACGTGCCGGTCCGAGGTCCCCGAGGCCACGATCATGTAGTCCGTGATGGCCGTCTTGCCGCGCACATCCATCACCTGGACATCTTTGGCTTTCATGTCGTCCAGGGTATCCACCACCAGTTGCCTGAGTTTTTCGAGCTGCATGCGATCTCCTCTGCTTCGGATTCAAGGGGTGCGGGTGCACCGTTTCACGAGATTCAAAACGTCCGTGCGGGGTGCCGACGCAGACGGTGCAAACGTCTTCGCCCGGCGCGGCGCGCTGACTCGGGGGTCGGCGCCGGGGTCCGCCATCCACGGCGAACCCGAAAGACAGTGATCGATAGCGATCAGTGTTCAACCGTGCTTTCGGCGACCGGTCCGTAAAGCCCGGCCTCCCGAATGATGTCAAGCACCGGGTCCGGAACCAGATACCGGGGGCTCAATCCTTGACGCATCAGTGCGCGTATCCGGGTCGACGCGATAGCGACCTGGGTCACTTCATGGAACAGGATGCCGCCCGCTGGTCGGTCGCGCAGTGCGTGCGGGCCGGTGCAGCCGTGTTCCATGTATAGCGTCTGCAACCCCGGCTCTAAGATGCGGCCGACCCCGGGCCGATCCATCACGACCAGATGGGCCAGGTCCAGGATCTCGCGTGGCCGGTACCAGTCGAGGAATCCGCGGAAGGCGTCGCCTCCGACCAGCAGACAGATCGGCACCTGTACCCCCAGTTCGGCCCGCAAGGACTGAAGGGTGTCATACGAGAAGGACCCTCCCGGCCGCTCCAGTTCACGGGTGTCCGCCACGAACTCGGGCTGACCGGCAATGGCCGCCGCCAGCATCGCCAGCCGCAGTGTCGCCGGCGCCTCGGGTTGGGGGCGGTGGACCGCCACATTCAGCGGGATGAAACGGACCTGGTCGAGCCGTAAGGACTCGAGGCAGTCCAGCGCCGGGCGCAGATGCCCAAAATGGATCGGGTCGAAGGTGCCGCCGAGGATGCCGATCATCGCCGTGCGGTGCCGTCGCCACGACACCCGGAAGCTGACGCGGTGGCGGGACTAAAGCGCATGCCTCTGGCGAACCGCACGGCGGCGGACGCGTGGGAGCCGGACACGGATTGCTGTCGCACGGACCGGCAATGCGGCGTTCCGGACTCCGGTTGGTTGATCGGTAAGGGCCTTGGGCAAGGTCTCCTGACTCTTAGGCGAGGGACGGTGAATCAGCTTCGTTGCGCTAACATTAGCAGAAACGGCAGCGTCGCGTCACCCGCAGGCGGCGTTGATCATGGTTCCGGCCACGCGACATCCTAGGGTGGACAAGCGTGGCGCAGTCCAGTGCGCTCTACTCCCGACGACAAGTCTTCGCCCGCACTCTATCATTGTGGAATTCACCGACTGTCGAGGCCCAGCCCGCCATGCCCACGCTGCGCATTCTGACCAATGTCCAAGTCCCGGCCGAAGTCCGTGCCGGTTTGCTGAAACGCGCCTCCGGCACCGTGGCTGAGCTGCTCGGCAAGCCGGAGTCTTATGTGATGGTGATTCTGGAGGACGGGCGCGACCTGATCTTTGCCGGTTCCGCGGCACCCGCCGCCTATCTGGAACTGAAAAGCCTGGGTCTGCCGGAACTCAAGACGGCCCACTACTCGCGCGTGTTGTGCGACCTGCTCGATGAGACGCTGGGTGTCCCGGCCGAGCGGGTGTACATCGAGTTCGCGGCCCCGCCCAGGCATTTGTTTGGCTGGAATGGCGGCACTTTTTAGGCGATTCCGCAGCGATCGCCTGAGCCGCCGCCTGGGGCGGGGAAGCCAAGGCTGAAGCCTTGGACTCCGGCCAGGTGTCCGTCAGGCGCGGACCTCGCCGTTTCCCAGGACCACGAATTTCAGCGAGGTCAGCCCCTCCAGACCCACCGGTCCGCGGGCGTGGAATTTGTCCGTGCTGATGCCGATTTCGGCGCCGAGACCATACTCAAAGCCGTCGGCGAAACGGGTGGAGGCGTTGACCATGACCGAACTGGAGTCGACTTCGCGCAGGAAGCGGCGGGCGCGGCCGTAATCCTCGGTGACGATGGCGTCGGTGTGCGCCGAGCCATAGCGGACGATGTGCTCCATGGCCGCATCCAGACCATCCACGACCCGGATCGACAGGATCGGTGCCAGGTACTCGGTGGCCCAGTCCGCCTCGGTGGCCGCCAGGGCCGCGGGCAGGATCGCACGGGTGCGCGGGCAGCCGCGCAGTTCCACGCCTTTCTCCCGCAGGGCGGCGGCGATGGGCGGCAGCAGCGTCGGCGCCGCGGCTGCGTCCACCAGCAGGGTCTCCAGGGTATTGCAGGTGCCGTAGCGCTGGGTCTTGGCGTTCAGGGTGATGCGCAACGCCTTCTCCGGGTCGGCCGCGGCGTCGAGATAGACATGGCAAATCCCGTCCAGGTGTTTGATCACGGGCACGCGCGCTTCGCGGCTGATACGCTCGATCAGGCTCTTGCCGCCGCGCGGGATGATGACATCGATCGCTTCCGGCATGGCGATCATGATCCCCACCGCGGCGCGGTCCGTGGTGGCGACCACCTGCACTCCGTCGCCCGGCAGCCCGGCCGCGTCCAGTCCCTCGCGGATACAGGCGGCGATCGCCTGATTGGAGGCGAGCGACTCGGAGCCGCCGCGCAGCACCGTGGCGTTGCCCGATTTCAGGCACAGTCCGGCCGCGTCCGCCGTCACGTTGGGGCGGGACTCGTAAATGATCCCGATCACCCCGAGCGGCACCCGCATGCGGCCGACCTGGATGCCCGACGGGCGATAGTTCAGGTCCGTGATGGCGCCGATGGGGTCGGGCAGGGCGGCGATCTGTTGCAGGCCCTCGATCATGGCGTCGATGCGCCTCGGGGTGAGTTCGAGTCGGTCGAGCGCGGCGGTATCCAGCCCCTTGGCGGCGCCGGCGTCGAGATCGGCGCGGTTGGCCGCACTGATGGTGTCGCGCGCCCGGTCGATCCGCCGCGCGATGGCGCGCAAGGCGGCGTCTTTGTCGCGCGTGGCGGCGCGGGCCAGGGCGCGCGCGGCCGAGCGGGCGCGCCGGCCCACCTCGGCCATATAGGCGTCGATGTCGGTGATCTGGGTCATACTGTGCTGCGCTGTCGATCCGTGCTGGATTGTCTCGATTGGATATCTTGGGAGTATAGCCTTCGTACCTGAAATCCGGACAGTCCCTGGTAGAGGCGGGTTTGAAACCCGCCTCTACGTGCGGATCGCACGTCCGACGGCCAGATGTCGGGGACCGGGGCAACCGTTGGTGCTCGGGACGGTACCGCGGATCGGCATCCCGACCAACGGGGCTTGTCGCGCCGCGGCGCGGTCGCCATGTCCAGGCGTGCGGTCGAATCGACGACCTCGCATTGCCCAGGGTGCCCGCTATGACTGATCAAACCGCTGACGAACGCCTGGCCCTGACCCGGCGCATCATGGACCTGCTCACGCTCTGGGCACTGCCCGCGCAGGCGATCGTTGACATTCTGGACTTGCCGGATACCGTGAAGGCGCGGCAGGTCGGGCGCTTTCGCGAGGCCGAGCCCTTGCCGGACGACCCGCGGGTGAATCGTCGGATCGCCTATCTGGTGCGGATCGAGGAGGCGCTGCACACCTACTTTCCGCGTAATCCGGAGCAGCGCAACCTGTGGGTCAGGCGCGGGAACAGGCAGTTTGGCCGCCGTGCACCCATCGCCGTCATGGTGGAGGATGGCGAGAGCGGCATGATCGCGGTGCTGTCGCATCTGGATTGTACCTTTGCCTGGGACCTGACCGGTTCCAAATCCGAGTATCAGATGACCTGATAGGGCGTCGCCTCAGTCGCCGTTCTCGCCCGGCGTCAGGTAGCCCGCGCAGGGCAGATGCAGCGGTTCGATGGGCTTGGATTTACGCACCCGCACCGCGGTCAGGCTGCCGCCCCACAGGCAGCCGCTGTCGATTCCCCAGACGTTGTCCTGATCCCAGTAGCCCAGCGCGGACCAGTGCCCGAAGATGATCCGCGCGGTGCGGGTCTGTCGGCCCGGACATTGGAACCAGGGGAACAAGCCGGCCGGACGATTGGCCGGCAGGCTCTTTTCCTTCAGCGCCAAAGCGCCGTCCGCGGTGCAATAGCGCAGCCGGGTCAGGCAGTTGGTGATGAAGCGCAGCCGGTCGATGCCGGTGAGCGCCGGGCTCCAGCGGCTCGGCTCGTTGCCGTACATGGCGGACAGGAAGTCGCGCCAGTCCGGTCCCCGCAGGGCGGTTTCCACCTCACCGGCGCAGGCGCGCGCGTCGCGCAGGGTCCATTGCGGGGGGAGTCCCGCATGGATCAACGTGTAGCCCTTGGCGCTGTCGTGATGCAACAGGGGGCGGCGGCGCAGCCAATCCAGGAGTTCCTCGCGATCAGGGGCCTCCAGGACCGCCTGGAGGGTGCTCTTTTGGGCGTGCTTCTGGTTGCCGGCGGCCAGGGCGAGCAAGTGCAGATCGTGGTTGCCGAGGACGACGACCGAGCAGGCGTCGAGCGAGCGGACCAGCCGCAGCACGCCCAGGGAGCCGGGTCCCCGATTGACCAGGTCGCCGGCGAACCAGAGATGGTCGGCGCCGGGATCGAAACGGATGCGTTCGAGCAGGCGGTGGAGTTCCAGTTCGCAACCCTGGATATCGCCGATGGCGTAGGTGGGCATGCGCGTGCCGACGGTGTCG
Organism: uncultured Lamprocystis sp.; assembly: GCA_964470155.1. Classification (GTDB taxonomy): domain Bacteria; phylum Pseudomonadota; class Gammaproteobacteria; order Chromatiales; family Chromatiaceae; genus Thiodictyon. Next base: position 29,558 of record CAYYAY010000061.1, read on the forward strand.
CGGCTAGTGCAGGCTGCGCATGGATGCCAGGGAAAACGCCGGGATCGCGGCGTCGAAGCGGGTGCCATCGTCGCTGATCATGCCGTAGCTCCCATGCATACTGCCGACCGGGGTGGGCAGGATGGTGCCGCTGGTATACTCAAAACGCTCGCCCGGTTGCAGATAGGGTTGCTCGCCCACCACGCCCTCCCCGCGGACTTCCTGAACCTTACCGTTCGAATCGGTGATCACCCAATGCCGGTCGAGCAGGCGCGCGGCCTCGTCGCCTTGATTTTCGATGGTAATGGTGTAGGAAAAGACATAGCGTCCGTCGGCCGGTGAGGACTGCTCGGGCTGGAACTTGCTGAGGGCACCGACCTTGATCGAGTGATGCTTCATGTGGACTCCTTAGAATCGTTGCAGTGGAATGACTGACCGCGCTCAAGCCGTCAAGGGTACCTTAACGCGCCCGACTCCAGGAAGTTCGGCAGCCGCGGCGGCGCGTCGCGGGTCGGAATTTCGGCACGCCGACACCGCGGTGCAGCGTGCGTGAACGGAAGCAGACAAGCGGGCTGCAACGCGGGATAATGCGAACCGGGAGGCGGTCTCGGTGACCGGACAGGTCCGTTCTCGCCGCTCTCGTTGCGCGATGTTGATTGTTGTTTCGCCCGGTTTTCGTTCCTCACCCCCAGAACTTCACTTGCAGTGTTCTTCGGTACGTCCATGACTTACAAGCGCAACCGTCGAAAACCCGATCTGTTCGCACTCCTGCTGATCGTCGTGGTCGTCGGTATGGCCGCAACCCTTGCGTACCAGATCAACATCTACTACGGCGCGGATGCGGTGCCGATCGCCAAGCAGGCGCCCGGTGCCGACGCGGTCGGTGGCTGATCGCCAGACGGCAGAACGCCTCCCCATGCCGGAAAAACTGCGTTTAGCCGTGATCGGCGTCGGTTATCTGGGCCGTTTTCACGCCCTGATCTACTCGCGGATGACCGATGTCGTGCTGGTCGGCGTGGTCGACGCGGACCCGGCGCGCGCCCGGGCCGTGGCGACCGAGGCCGGCTGCGCCGTCTTTGACCGCGCGGTGGATCTGGTGGACCGGGTCGATGCGGTCAGTATCGTGGTCCCGACCACGCTCCATTGGTCGGCCGCCGAGCCGTTTTTGCGGCGCGGCCTCGCGGTGCTGATCGAGAAGCCCATCGCCGCGACCCAGGCGGACGGCGCCGCGATCGTGCAACTGGCCAGCGACCATGGCGCACTGGTCCAGATCGGGCATGTGGAGCGGTTCAATGCCGGGGTCATGGCGCTGGCCGAGCGCATCACGGCGCCGCGCTACATCGAGGCCCAGCGCATGGGCGGATTCACCGAGCGCGCGACCGACGTAGACGTGGTGTCGGATCTCATGATCCACGACATCGACATCATCCTGGCGCTGGTGGGGGAGCCGATCAGCAGCATCTCCGCGGTGGGTTCAGCGGTGCTGACCCCCCATGTGGACATCGCCAGCGCCCGTCTCGAATTCGTCAACGGGACCGTGGCGAATGTCGTCGCGAGCCGTGTCTCGGACAAACAGACCCGCCGCATCCGCGTCTTCCAACCGGGGGCCTACCTGTCGTTGGACTTCATCGCGCAAACCATCGACAGCGCCGGTCTCAAAGAGATACCGGGGGCCGCCCGCCCCGAGATCGTGCGTGAGCGTCTCCAGGTCGAAGCGGTCAAACCGCTGGACCGGGAATTGGCCGCCTTTGTGCAGTCGGTCCGCACCGGCCGTCCGCCATTGGTGGACGGCGCCATCGGGCTGAAAGCGCTGGAGGTCGCACTGGAGGTTCGCGCCCGGATCGGTAACTAGCACTTGCGAGCCGACGCTGGACCTGTGCAGCCGAGCGTCGCTGGTGCGGCATGATGCAATTTGCGTTGCATGACCGAACCCTCGCAGACCCGTTGGCTGTTGCTGTCCTTCAGCCTCCCTGGCCGCTCCGTAGGCACCGGGCGAGTGCGGCTGTGGCGGGCGCTCAAGGACCTATGGGCCGGCCCTGATCGACGATCACAGCCCGCCGCCGGCCCACGTCGGCCTCTCCTGGCCGCGCACCCTGAGCTACGCGGGGGTGGGGATTTGGGGCCTGGCGGAAGGGGCCTTGTACCTGAACGTCGGCTGGGCTGGGCCACTGACCCAGATGGGCTGGTTCTTCACCAAGGCGGCGCTCGTCACCTTCGGTGGGGCCTATGCGGTGCTGCCCTATGTCTACCAGGGCGGGGTAGAGACCCATGGTTGGCTGACCGGCCGACAGATGATCGACGGCCTGGCGCTGGGCGAGACCACGCCCGGACCACTGATCATGGTGGTCGCGTTCGTCGGCGCGGCGTCATCCCGGTGATCGGGGTCTGCGCCCTGGCCGGGCTCGGCTATGGTGGTCTGAGCCTGGACGAACCCTTCGAGGGCCCAACCTGCATCAGGTGCGCGCGGTGGTCGACCTGCTGCGCGAGTGGTCGGCGCAGGGCCGCACCCTGCTCCTGTCCATCCACTGGAACCTGACCGTCATCGGGCATACTCTTACCGATCCTGCCGCCAATTTGGAGTGCGCGACCATGGCCCACCGATTCGACCGCATCACCAGCGATCCCGCTCGCATGAGCGGCCAGCCCTGCATCCGCGGGATGCGTCTCACCGCCAGGCGCGTGGTCGCGGCCGTCGCCCTCTACCCCGATCGCGAAGAACTCAAGCGCGAGTACCCAGCCGTCAGCGCCACTGAAAGTCGCGGCGATGGCGATGACGATCATCTCGATCAACTTGTGCCGGCTTTGGAGCGCACTGCGCGGGTTGTCCAGCGCCGCAAAATGACTCCCAATTGATCGCTCGATACTCAAGTTGCACACCGTGAGATCTCCTCAAGACTCAAAAGCCGAGACGCACGGGGGTGACCGAGTTGGTTATCCAACAGTATTCGCTAATACGTTGATGTGATAGCCCTGGTGGATCTCTCGTGGACCGTGGCCGGTAGGGATGGTGCAGTCGTTCGAACCCTGTCTGCTGACGCGCGCTCAGCCCCAACGATCGAACAAGAGTTTGGCTGAAATCAGCAGCGAGGACGCGACCAGCACCGGCCGCACCAGGGCCGCGCCGTGGCGCAACACCAGATGAGAGCCCAGCCAGGCACCCAACAACTGGCCGACCGCCATCACCGCCGCCACCGGCCAGCGGATCTGCCCGGCCGGCAGAAAGATCAGAAATGCCGCCAGATTGCTGGCGAAGTTCAGGAGCTTGCTGTGCGCCGTGGCGCGCCGCAGGTTGTACCCGAGCAAGGCCACATAACCCATCGCGAAGAAGGTCCCGGCACCGGGACCGAAGAACCCGTCATAGAAGCCCACCCAGAACCCCACCGTGAGGGCAAAGAGGGGCGCCGCCAGGCGTTGCCGGCTGTCCAACTCCGAGACCCGCGGCGAGAACAGAAAATACAGGGCGAAGCCGATCAGCAGCAGCGGGATCAACTGACCGAGAACGGCGCTGTCCAAACGCTGGACCAGGAGCGCCCCGGCGGCGGAACCGAAAAAGGTACAGGCCGCCGCGAAGGCTGCCGCGCGCAGATCCACTTGACCCTTGTGGATGAAATTCGCCGCCGCCGTGCCGCTGCCGAAGACCGCCTGCGCCTTGTTGGTCGCCAGGGTTTCCACCGGGCTCAGGCCGGCCCACAGCAACGCCGGGATGGACAGCAGTCCGCCGCCCCCGGCAATCGCGTCCACGAACCCGGCCAGCAAGGCCACCAGGAACAACACGCTGAGGATATCGACTGATTCCACTGTTGAGGCCAAGGTCGGCTGACTGAGTCGGCCATTGAACCCGCAAGCGCGCGACAATGCCAGCGGCACGCCGCTGGAGCCTCAGCGTCCTTTCCAGGATGACTGCGTGAAGGGCCCTCCCGATCCCGCAGCCGACGCACCGATTGGGTTTCATTTCATTCCGATGGTTAGCATGGTCATGGTGCCGACCGCTGCTGCTCCACATACTGCCGCAACACCGCATCGATGCGCGTCTGCCAGCCGGGGCCGTCGGCTCGAAACGCCGCCAAGACCTCTGCTCTGGGCTGAGCCGGATCGCCACCTGCTCCTTGACCGGGCGCTTGTTGGGGCCGCGGGTGCGGCGGCGTTCTTCGAGAGCCGCTTTGATCGCAGAGTAACCGCCCCCTGGGTGAAAACGGCATCCTCCCAATCCTCCGGGCGGGTTGCCGGTCAATGTTGCGGTGCCCCCCGACCGATCACGGGGCTACCCGAGCCGCCTGCATGTGACCCCTAGCCCATCTTTAACATGACCCCATTGATAAGCACCCCCAGATGGTACCTAACCGTCTGATCCTTTTGTACACGCCTTCCGAAAATCGCAATGTAGTGCCAAGTTATTCAATAGGAGCAGAGTAAAGCCAGCGCCGGGTGTCGTAGAGTACCGGGATGTACATCCGTCGCACCCATACCACGAACAGCGCCACCGGGGAGCGCTACACCACCCACCGCCTGGTGCAGTCCGAGCGCGTGGGCAGCCGGGTGCGCCAGGTCACCCTGCTGAACTTGGGCCGCCAGTTCACGCTGCCCCAGGATGAGTGGCCGGCACTCTGTGCGCTGTTGGAGGAACTGCGCAGCGGCCAGGGTGCCTTGTTGGCCGGCTCCGGGCCGGTCGAACGGGAGGCGCAGCGGTTGTTCGCCCGGTTGTTGGCGCGCCAGGGCGTGGCCCCACTCACCGCCGGCCGCACCGACGGGGGCGATGTGCAGGCGGTCGATGTCGACTCGCTGGAGCTGAGCCGCCCGCGCACCGTGGGGGTGGAGTCGGTGGCGCTGTGGGCGATGGCGGAAGTGAACTTTGTCGCGCTGCTCGAACACCTGGGGCTGAGTGGTCCCCAACGGGCGCTGATCGTTGGCGCCATCATTGGGCGCATGGCCGCGCCAGGCTCGGAACGGGCGACTCACCGCTGGCTGAGCGCGCGCAGTGCCTTGGGGGAATTGCTGGAGGTCGACTTCGAGACCCTCCCCCTGGCGCCGTTCTACCGGGCGGCGGACCTGCTGATGCGGCACCGGGCGGTGATCGAGCAGACGGTCTTTACGCGCGTCAGTGACCTGTTCGGACTGGACTGGACGGTCACTCTCTATGATCTGACCAACACCTTCTTTGAGGGGGCGGCGGCGGGCAACCCCAAGGCCCAGCGCGGACACTCCAAGGAGAAGCGCAGCGACTGCCCGCTGGTGACCCTGGGGCTGGTGCTGGATGGCAGCGGCTTTGTGCGCCGCTCCCAGACCTTCGATGGCGCGGTGACGGAGGGCACGACCTTGGACGGCATGCTGCAGGGCTTGGGGGCGCCGCGTGGCGCCTTGGTGGTGATGGATGCCGGGATCGTGACCGCCGACAACATCCTTTGGCTGCGCACCCAGGGCTACCGCTACCTGGTGGTCAGCCGGGAGCGCCAGCGTCAGTTCGATGCCACCGCGGCCACGTCGCTGACGACGGCCAGTGGTGAGGCGCTGGCCATCCAACGGGTGCTTGACGACGACGGCGAGGAAGTGCGGCTGTATTGCTTTTCCGAATGCCGGGCCGGCAAGGAGAAGGGGATCTCCGAGCGTTTCACCCAGCGCTTCGAAACCGACTTGCAAGCCCTGCATGAGGGCTTGGCGCGACCACGCACCACCAAGCACATCGATAAGCTTTGGGAACGCATCGGACGCCTGAAGGCCAAGAGTCACGGGGTCGGTCAGCACTACCGCATCGAGATCGATGCGGACGCCACGGGCAAAACGGCTCAGGCGATCCGCTGGGAACGCCAGCCGGTCGCCGGGACCATGCTGACCCACCCCGGGGTCTACTGCCTGCGCACCAATGAATTGACCTGGGACGCCGAGCAACTGTGGCGAACCTACACCATGCTCACCGACTTGGAGGCCGTGTTCCGCTCCCTGAAATCCGAACTGGGCTTGCGTCCGATTGACCACCGCACCGAGGCGCGGGTCGACGGCCACCTGTTCATCTCGGTGCTGGCCTATCAATTCGTCCAACTGATCCGTCGCCGCTTGCACGCGCACGGCATCAGCGACCGCTGGTCGACCCTGCGCGCTATCCTCGCCGGCCAGTGCCGGGTGACCGCCACCTTCCGCCGGGCGGATGGGCGCACCTTGCATGTGCGCAAGGCGACCCGCGCCGAGCCGGCGCAGCTGGCGATCATCCAGGCGCTGGGCAGCGATCCCAGCCCGGGAGGGATACAGAAAATGATTGTCTGAATCGTCCGGTTTCACAAAATTTCACGAATGTAGTGCCACTGAGCGATTTTTTCCGCTGTAAGCGGATGATCTTAAGAGAGAAATAATCTGAGGTGTTAAACTTGGG